>JABDHL010000044.1 GCA_012972825.1 Chlorobiaceae bacterium | reverse complement strand
GTTTGCGGAGCTAAAAGTTGTCTGATTTTATCTGGAGCAGTTGACCCATCAAAAATTTTCTGTTCATTGAAATCCTCGATGTTTATAATCAGACCAGAATGGCGGCCTGGTTGCATTGCTTCTAATGCGTTAAGGACGTTACGTCGATAAAACATGTCAGGGATAATACGACCAAGGATTCTTGCATCACCGGTATTAACAGCCTCAATGGCTTGGCGAGTATTGCGGGCTATTTTTTCGCATTCCTGTTCATCAAATAATTGAGCCGAGGGTCCTCCAATAGTAATAGGGAGCGCATATCCGCCTTGTTCTGGCAAACTACAAACCAATGGGAAGCGTCGTTCGATCTCTCGAGTGACTCTTGCACGCTGCTGGACCTCCCTACCTTCTTCAGCCATAGCGATAAGATGAACAACCCTTTGGAACCTATCAAGCGCCTGCACCAATACTGAGGCGGGGAGCGTATGATCAAGGGTTGCTGTCCCATCAAAATGAATCCTTAATTGACGTATATGTTCTTCGCTCATCGCCATGGCGAGACTATTATGAATGGTGAAGTGTAGATGGTTTGCGCTGTAGACTAAAACGGCATAACCAAGAATAAAAAAGCTCCAAGATATCGCTTATCACTCGATAAGCAATGGGGCTATCAAGTTGCTCAAAAATACAAAAGATGGTAAAAGTAACCTAATTGTAACATAAAATGAACATAAGGACACCTCTATTTATTCAGAGGGGCGGTAGGCGAAAAGGCAGGATGTTGTGGTGGATTGTAATCTTTGGGTTGTATGGGAATTTCGGAATATCGATATTGTTGTACTGCAAAAAAAGCAGAGAAAGGTTACGCTGATTTCAGAAACCGAAAAGCATGTTTTACGCTATGAATAAATTTGTAATGTTTGTCGTCGCACTCTTGTTTACTGCAACTGCCCCACTGCTGGCTGAGAACGCCTCGCAAGCAACCGTCGATCCTACACAGACCGGCAGCATCACCGTTCACATAACAGGGCTGAGAAATCTTAATGGCATGCTTGGAGCTTCGCTGTACGCCTCAAAAAAGGGGTTCCCCGACACGCCTGAACGCTCGTATGCTACGCTTGTAAAAAAAATCACCGCTACGGAAGATACATTTGTGTTCGAAAACGTTCCTTATGGCACCTACGCCATCAGCGTCCTGCATGACGAAAACGGCAACGGCAAGATGGATAAAAACTTTTTCGGCCTGCCTACAGAGGGATGCGGCATATCAACCAATCCCAAAATCGGCATGGGCGGACCAAAATACAACGATTCGGTTTTTACCCTCAACTCCAAACAGCTTGAAATGACCATTGGTATGAGATATTTATTCAAGAGCAAATAACCCTTTAAAATATAAGAACATGAACTGGCATGAACTGTTACAGGAACAAATCACGGAAACGTTCAACGTCACCGAGCGCCTTATAAAGCTTCTTGATGAAAACGATCTTTCCTGGAAACCATCTGAAACGAACAACTGGATGACAACCGGACAACTGCTCTTCCACCTCACCCAGTCGTGCGGGATGCCCATAAAAGGTTTTACCACCGGCCAGTGGGCAATGCCTGCGCACAGCGATATGCATGATAAAGCGACTGAAAAAAATCTTCCTCCAGCTGAAAAGCTGAAGAGTGTCTCCACTCTTGATGAGGCACTTGCACTGCTCGCGACCGACAGGCAAACAGCTCTTGAGGCTGTAACCATCTGCAGCGAGGAGGATCTTTCTTCCAAGCTGGCACCGGCACCATGGGATCCGACACCTGTCAACCTGGGAAAACGCCTGCTGAGCATGATTGATCATTTTAATCAGCACAAGGCACAGCTCTTCTATTACCTGAAACTGCAGGGGAAACCAGTCAATACCATGCATCTCTACGGCAAATAAGATCGTCCAGCACAACCTCACATTACGTCATTCATCCACAGAGTCTCAAAAGGGTTCTGTGGATTTTTTTTTCTACAATAATGTAGATCACGATCTGATTCCTACAAAATTGGCTCTATTCCACCCTGAATCGCGCCCACCACAAAGAATATTAAAATATTAATATATAATAACTTAAAATAGGATAATTTTTATCGGCATAGTTATTGCTATGATATATGCGGAATGGCTTGTTCAACACATAATATAAATGCAATAATCATGTCTACAGTCAGCACACCCTACGGCGACCTTACAGGAGTTGAGTTTCGCAGCCTCTTTTCGAACGGCAAAATGGACGGCTGTCTTGTCACTGAAGAAAACAGCCTTAAAACCCCATACGGCACGCTGATTCCACAGTACGAAGCCGAAGACATGGGGCGACGTTCGGTCAAGCCAATGTATTTCTATAAGGACGGTTCACTGAAATCAATTGCCCTGCAGTCACAAACCATCCTTGAAACGCCGGTCGGCAGCATCCCCGCTGAACTGGTTACATTTCATAAAAACGGCAGCATTAAAAGGATATTTTCGCTTGATGGTAAACTGAGCGGCTTCTGGTCGTGGAAAAATGAATTTGCTCTCGCTCAGGACATCACCTTCAACTCGCCGGTTGGGAAACTTACTGCCAAGCTGATAGGTCTGCAGTTCTACGAAAGCGGCGCACTGAAAAGCATAACACTCTGGCCTGGTCAGACCCTCACGGTAACGACCCCGATGGGAGAGATTATCGTGCGGAAAGGGCTTGCCTTTTATGAGTCAGGCGCAATACGTTCGTTTGAGCCTCAGAAAAAAATTGACATCCACACACCGATTGGCATCATAACATCCTGGGATAACGAGCCGAATGGAATACACGGGGACATCAACTCTGTGCAGCTCTCCGAAGATGGCTCAATAGAGGCCCTCAGTACTGTCGACCATGCAGTACATGTCACCGTCAAGGCACAAGAAGCCGAACTTTTTCATCCCGGCGTTAAAAACAACGTCTGCGGCGATGAACGCAAGGTGAGCGTTCCGATGAAAGTCCGCTTTAAAAAGAAGCTCGTCATGTTTCACGACAACCCGAAGTTCACGTTTGACCTCGAACATACGAGGTTTGAAATCAGAACGATGAATTTGGCAACGAAAGAGCCTGCGTATTCTTGCTCTTGAAGAAGTGAGGGGGAGAGATCCCTCCCGTTGGTCGGGATGACAGCTTTGATGGTCGGGATGACAGAGGGGAGGAGTGTGCTTAGTTTTGAGTGCTGAGAAATGAGGATAGGATCCCTCCCGTTGGTCGGGATGACAGCTTTGTTGGTCGGGATGACAGACAGGGAGGCCTTTCTCTTTTTTTATTCAGGCCTTTTTCAGTGCGCTTGTACCGGCGGTCCAGCCGGTGGAGAAGGCGGCCTGTAGGTTATAGCCGCCTATTTCTCCTGCATAGTCAAGCAGTTCGCCGCATATAAAGAGGTTCGGTACAATCCTTGACTGCATGGTTTTTGGATTCACTTCTCCCAGGTCAACTCCTCCGGCAGAGACTTCGCCCTGATCGATCGGCACACTGCGAACCGCACCGAGCGGAAACCTCTTCAGGACTGTAAGGAGAGAGTGCCTCTGCTCCTTTTGAAGGGTGCTCCAGGTTATGTCGATTTCGAGGAGGGCGTGACGAATAATAAACGGGACAAGAGCGGTGGGAATTGTGCCCTGCGGTGCCTCGCTGAGCCCTTTTTTAAGAGGAGCTATCGGACATATCTGGAGGAACTTTCGAACCATCTGGGCTCCATGTCTGCGTGCATGCTGAAGCAGTAGTTGATCAAGTTCAGCGGGAGTGTGTTCTGGAAAGAGATCGGCAAATAGAGATGCGCTGCCAAACTCACGGCAGAGCCCGGCAATATCGCGCGAAAGCGAGAGCGCAGCAGGCCCGCTGAAACCGCGATGCGTAAAGAGCAGGTCACCGCGCCGCTCAGCAGTTTTGCCGCCAGCAGAAGCGACAAGGCCTGCCGAACGAAGGGAAATGCCTGATAGAGAGGCTGGAGGAGCTTTGAGCGTATAAACCGGTGCCAGCGCAGCCGAGGACTCTTTGATGGAATGACCCAACTTTCGGGCAATGATGAGGCCGTCACCTGTGGTGCCTGTTTTTGAGTAGGAAACACCGCCTGTAGCCAGAATAACAACATCAGCAGCCAAGGGTTCAGCGGCAGCAGTAATAAGAAACATGCCATCCTTCAGCTCAACGTTCCTTACCCTGCATGAGGAGATAATCTTAACCGATAACTCCTTCAGCAACTCTTCAAAAGCCACAGCTACAGAAGAAGCATCTCCGCTCAGCGGAAACACCTTGCCGTCCGGCCGCACCTCTGTTTCAACTCCACGGGAATGCAACAGTTCAAGAAGATCAGTGTTTGAAAAACCGTAAAGAGCATTGCGCAAAAAACGCCGTTCATTTTTTCGGAGAAACCCCTGCTCCAGAATCTCGGCAGGAGTTCCCTGATGGGTTACATTACACTTCCCCCCTCCTGAGATCCTGATTTTTGTCCCTGGCCGGGCATTTCGCTCCAATAGAGTTATGAAACACTCTACAGAGGCACTTTCAGCACCCCGTCGTGCAGCAACAGCTGCGGACATTCCTGCGGCTCCCCCGCCGATAATAACTACCGATAGAGGTTGTTGAATAACGATAGCAACTCCGATTGAGTTATCAAACAATACAAGATCCTATTCCATGGTGTTAACATAAGCCGTTAACAGGTTTGATAAAAATTTTAAATCGGGATTGTCAAGTAAACACAAGAGGCTTTTTACTCCTGCAATTTTACACTCGCCCCATCCTTGAGTTCATTGGTCGGATGCACTACGACTTTCTGACCAGCACTTACTCCGGACAGGACCTCGGCCTGAAAGGTTCCACGCATCCCGATTTTTACACTTCTTTCTATAGCTTTGCCATTCTCGATCACAAAAAGGTGCCAATCATCTCTCCCTCTGAACAGACTGCTTACAGGTACCTGCAGTACATTACCGGCCTCACGCAGAACAATTTTTGCCTGAACGCGGAAGTTGTCGCCAAGAAGAGGTTCATACTCTTTCAGGAGAGCGATGATATTCACCCGTTTTTCTTCGATACCAAGTGCCGATGTCTTGGTAAATGCAGCCGGATCGATGGTTTTCACAACTCCCTCAAGCTCCTTTTCGCCACCCCAATCACGGATCAATACCCGATTTCCAGGCCGAACCTTTGTGGCATCGGAAGAGAGCACATCAATTACTATTTCGATTGCAGAAGGATCGCCGATATCAAGAACCGGAGAGCCCGAATTGATAACCCGCTCGCTCTTTTCATGAACCCGCAGAACCTTCCCGTCAACAGGGGAGAGAGCAGTAACGGGTTTCCCGGATATCTTCCGGTCAACCTGTGTCTGAAGAGCCTCATAACCCTGACGCGCTCCTTCAACTGCTGAACGGGCAGCCTCAACCTCCCTTTTCAGCACTCCTGCTTCATTCTCTGCAATTTCGAATGCCTCTTTTGAAACCGCACCCTCGGTGTAGAGTTTACGGTAGCGTTCTGAACGACGATCTGCCTGTGAAAAACCAAGAAGAGACCTTCGCTCGCGGGCTATCGCTTCATCAAGCGATGCGCGGGCTGAGAGAGCTCTTGCAGAAGCTTCTTTATACTCACGTGAATTCAGTTCAGGAGGCACCACCGCCGCGACTACTTCTCCTTTCAGCACACGGTCGCCCTCTTCGAGTGTTATTCTCATGAGCTTCCCTGTTACCGGTGCAGCAATCACATAACGGTCATTCACCCGAGTCATTCCTTCGGCATCAAGAGTAATCTGCAGAGGGCCGCGCCGGACGTCGCCTGAATCAACAGGAAGCGCAGAGGGTTTAAAGACAAAAAAAAGAATGAGAGCAACCGCCGCAAGGGATATTGCAGCTAAGCGCTGTGTTTTCGATAGTACCATCATCTACTCCCTGGTTTTTAAAACCTCGACAAGATCAAGACCTGAAAGACGTCTGTGGACAGCAAAGCCGGACACAACCGATACAACAACAATAACCGTAAAGGCAAAGAGAAAGTTATAGGCACTGAAGACAAGCGGCAGGCGATAAAGTTCTGAGCTGAGCGCATGCGCAAGAAGAGCGGAAAGGGCAATACCAATCATAAATCCGACCGGTATGGCACACAGGGTCAGCAGGGCCTGTTCGCCAAGCAGAATAAAGGAAATTTCACCTTTCGACATTCCAAGAACCCTGAGGCTTGAGAGTTCACGGGCCCGCTCAGAAAGCGAAATCCGAGCCCCGTTATAGACCACGGCAAAAGCCAGAACGCAGGCAAAAGAGGTCAGAATAAGTGTTGAAGTGGTCATGCTTCGGGCTATCAGCTCCTCAAAACTCTCTTTAATAGCCTTAAGCATCATAATTCCCGACACTCCAGGCATTTTCTTGAATGTTGTGTAAAGCGCGCCTGCCTTTGATTGATCAATACGCAAATAAGCTGCATTCAGCACCCCTCCATCCCCTGCCAGACGGTTCAGCTGGGCAAGATTCATATAGGCTGAAAGCCCGAGAATTTCGTCAATGGCAGCACCTACAAACACTTCGCGATGAAGCTGCCTGCCCTGAAGAAACTCAAGCTGAAGCCTTTCACCCGGACGGACTCCAAGAATGTCTGCAAGAGCTGAGGTCAGAACGATCCCGTCAGGGGGAAGGGTGAACTGACGGCCATTTTTATCCACCAGGCGCTGCAGGCCCTCTGCTGACTGCATCCCTTTGATGGAGATCCGGCGGAAACGATGACCAAAGCGCATCCTGACCGGCTCATCACGGTAATATTCATGTTCAAGCACTCCGTCAAGCGAAGCTATTGTATAGGCCACTGACGGAGGCTTGGGATCATTGAAAATCAGGGTCACATCCTCTCGATGTTTCTCTGCAAACTCTACCTGAACCATACGATCAACCGAATCATAGGTATAGCGGCCAGCAATAAGAATGGCAACGGCAAGAGAGATCATAAGCACGGTAATGGAAGCTTTCCATGGACGACGTTCAAGGTCACGGACAATAATTTTTATTGACACCGGTATTTTTTTGCGCAACGATGCGCGATCAAGCACGCCAGGTTTATACATGACGGGTGAATCAGGACGCATCGCTTCAGCCGGAGGGAGTGCAACCGCTTTGCGTACCGCACCAAGTGCTCCGACAAGCGCTGCCGCAAAACTTAACAGAACCGAAAGTGCAACATTTTCAAAACGAAACGTGTACACCAGCTCAGCAAAGTTATAGAAATCGGCATAGATATTCATCATACCTCGGCCAAGCCAGGCTCCAAGCGCAGTCCCGACAACCGCTCCTACTGCCGTAGGAATCATCGCAAAACCAAGATAGTGAAGCCCGACATCTTCATTGGAATAGCCTATCGCCTTGAGTACGGCAATCTGGTCGCGCTGGGTTGCAACAAGACGACGAAGAACAATATTGAGCAAAAAAACCGCCACAGCAAGAAAGACTCCGGGCAGAAAGGTAATCTGAATGCCCACCTGCTTGATTTCATCAGCAATAAAGCGGTCAGAAAGCTGCTCACTCCGACCGTAGGCGCCAAGCGATCCGTAGCGACTGAACAGGTTATCAAGCTGCACGATGACATTCTTTTCCGATACGCCATGAGCAAGCGTCAAGGAGAGATCATTGAAGGCGCCGCTCATATCAAACGCCGACTCAAGCGCCCTCCGGCTCATCCAGATTACCCCGAACCGGCGCTTATCAGGGAAAAAAGCACCAGGCTGGACCTCATAAATATATTCCGGAGAGAGACCCATACCGACAATGAGCAGCTCTTTTTTTCTTCCATTGATCACTGCAGTGAGATGGTCGCCCGGGGCAAGTCTGTTGGCCTCAAGAAAAGGTTTACTGACGACGACTTCTTCAGGTTTACCCGGATCGATATAACGACCGCTCCTGATAAAAAGATCGTTCAAAACCGGCGTTCTATAGTCGGGTATTGAGACCAGCCTTCCCGTTGCCGGTTCGTCAAGTCCCGGAACATCGAGAGTCACATCAGCCACAATGCGGGAATTAACAGAAGCTACCCCCGCAATGCTGCGAACGGTTTCAAGATAAAATTCCGGAGCACGCTTAACCTGCATAAAAACATCCGCAAACCGATACCTGCTGTAATAGCGTGCACGCGAAGCCTCAAGTGAATATTGAACGCTGCTCATGGAAACAAACACTGAAATACCACAGGCAACAACAGCTGCAACGGCAAGCATCTGACCCTTGAGGCGCAGCAACTCGCGCAGCAGTTTTCTCCGAAGTGGTTTCATCGCTCTACCTACCAGACCAGTTCTGAAGGTGAAAGCCGTGTCTGATTTCTCCGGTCTTCAGAGATTTCTCCGCTGCTGAGACGGACAACCCTGTCAGCCATACCTGCAATAGAAGCATTGTGGGTAATGATAAGCGTTGTCGTGCCGAGCTCTCGATTGACCTTCTCGATGACATCAAGCACAAGTTTTCCCGTCTGAAAATCAAGCGCTCCTGTAGGCTCATCACACAAGAGCAGTTCAGGCCGCTTCGCAACCGCCCGGGCAATGGCCACACGTTGTTGCTCCCCTCCGGAAAGCTGTGCTGGAAAATGGTTGAGCCGATGTGCAAGCCCGACCAGTTTGAGCGCTTCTTCAGGTGGCATAGGATGTTCAGCAATCTCGGTAACAAGCTGAACATTTTCGAGCGCTGAAAGACTTGATATCAAATTGTAAAACTGGAAAACAAAACCGATTGATCTACGGCGGTAGGCCGTAAGCTCAGCTTCCGTTGCGGCAGTAATTTCGCGTTCGTGAAAAAAGAGGCTGCCTGATGAAGGAGTATCAAGACCCCCGATAATATTGAGAAGCGTTGACTTTCCACTACCGGATGCTCCCAGAAGAACAGCAAGTTCTCCCGAATAAAAATCAAGGGATACATGTTTCAGTGCTTCAACCCTCACCTCGCCCATCATGTAGGATTTCGTAAGGTCACTGATTCTCAAAACTGTTTGAGCATGACCTTTACCTGAAGGATTGCCCTGCATGCATAAACCTCCTCCTGTTACGTCTTTCAATCAAACTATCCAGAATCAAAAACCTCACGATAAAAAATTGTAACTCCTTAAGTTATATAACTAAAAAGTCATATTCATCATTCCCGAAAAACCAAGAGACAATCCCTCTGCACTTGTCACTAAAATCAGAGAAAATGTTACATTTTCTGTCGCAGCATCGAGAGCATCTGAGCAATAGAAAAAACTTATGGAGCCCAACCTTCCCGTCATCCTTTCTTTAGTTCTTATCTCGGGCATAGCGGTCGGTGTTGCCATCGGCTTCCTACTCAAAAAAAAGCGTCCGGCCATCAGAAGAGGAGCAATCGTCATCAGTGCTTCAACAGTCAGCGGAAGAGGTGCCTTTGCAACGGAAAACATCAAAGACGGAGCCATAATCGAGCGCTGTCCTGCAATTGAGGTAAGTGATCGCGATATAGGCGGTGAGCTGGTTAATTATGTTTTTTACGGCAATTATGAAACCGCCCGGCTGGTGGTCATGGGATATGGGATGCTCTTCAACCACTCATCGACACCTAATGTCGCCTATTATCGCGAAGAAACATCTCTGGGGCCGGAAATGGTACTCTATGCTCTTCGCAATATCCGGAAGGGTGAAGAGCTTTACTATAATTACGGAGAAGAGTGGTGGACTACCCGCCAATGATTCCGTAAAGTGCACAGGCAGTCCAGACGAACACCTCTGTCAACTCACTGACCGCTCCGAGCACATCACCAGTAACACCTCCGATTTTTCTGTAGCTCAACATCCCGATAATCAATCCTGCGGCAAGCGCTGCAATAACTGCGACAGCAAAGGGATAAAACTCAAAATGAAGAAGGGGAAAAAGAAAGGAAAGCGTCAATGCCGAGGTAACAAGAGTATGAAGCCATCCCGCTCCTTTCACAAAAGAGCGGGCTGTACCTCCCTCGCTTCGGGCATACGGCAGTGTTGAAGCAAGAAGAACCTGCACCCAGCGGGCAAGCAGCACACCGGCGGCAATAAAGCCGAAAGCTCCCAGTGCAACAAGCTTTACAACCGCAATCCATTTCAACAGGATCATGCCTGAGAGAGCTACTGCGCCGAACGAACCAACGTCCGGATCTTTCATGATCCTCAGGGCTGCCTCGCGCGTCTTTCCACCCCAGAAGCCGTCAGCAAGATCAGCCAGACCGTCAACATGCATTCCCCTGGTCAAGATAATCCCGCCAAGCACGACAAGCGCAGCCGCAAGTTCATTCCATCCTGCAGCATACCCTGCATAGCTGATTGCAGCCTGAATGAGTCCAAGCAGCAAGCCTACTACAGGAAACCAGAAAAGAGAGCTGCTGAAGGTTTTTGTATCCTTTCCCGGTACAGGAAGTACCGTTAATGTTCTCAAGGCTGTAACCAAACCGCTCAGCATCGGTTACTCTTCACTTTTTTCACTGACCTGTGCTCCGCTGAAGGTTGCCATTTCATTATAAATTTTCAACGCACCCTCAATAAGCTGCATGGAGAGTGCGGCTCCGGTTCCCTCACCAAGACGGAGATCAAGATCAAGAATCGGTCGGGCGCCAAGCTTCAGCATGACCACCCTGTGACCCTGTTCATTGGAAAGATGGCTGAAAAAGAGATAGTCTTCAACTGCCGGACAGAGCTTGAGAGCCACAACAGCTCCTGAGGAAGAGATAAAGCCGTCAACCACGACGGGAACTCGGCAGGAGGCAGCGCCAAGCACAAAGCCGGCTATTGCAGCAATTTCATAACCGCCAAGCGCCGCAAGGGCACCAAAGGGTGTGGTTGAGCGTGAAGCATTAACCTCGATTGCCTTTTTGATAATTCCTATTTTATGCTTCAGACGTTCATCATCAATACCGGTACCCCTTCCGGTGATGCTCTCAACCGGCACATCAAGCATAACCGAATAGAGTGCTGTGGCAGGAGTGGTATTGGCTATGCCCATCTCTCCCGTTCCAAGAATATGGTAGCCTGCCTTATAAGCCTCAACCGCAAGCCCTGCACCGCTCAACACGGCCTGCAAGGCATCCTCTTCGCTCATGGCAGGACCAATGGTTATATTTGCACTTCCGGGCTTCACCTTTCTTTTAACAAGTCCGGGCAGATCTGGAAAGTCATGGTTGACCCCCATATCCACAACATCAAGATCTGCACCAGCATGACGAGTCAGAACGTTGATTGCGGCACCCCCATTGAGCATATTATAGACCATCTGGGGTGTAACCTCTGCCGGAAAAGCCGAGACACCTTCTGCCGCAACACCATGGTCAGCGGCAAAACAGCAGATTTTCTTTTTAGAGAGCACGGGTGTCAGCAAACCAGTCGCCAGAACATATTTTAAAGCAATTTCTTCCAACCGGCCAAGACTCCCCTGCGGTTTGGTAAGATCGTCAAGATGTGCCTGCGCAGCCGCACTTAGCGACCGGTCAACAGGTTCAATGCGATTCATAAGCTGCTGCAACTCTTTCTGCATAATAAGATCACAAAAAAAAAAGTTATCGATTACGACGCTCTACTCCATTCTTAAGGTACTACTTCAATCTGATCTGCAGACCACTGCAAAGAAGATAGGCCTCCGTTGCTCTTGAAGCAACTTTCTGATTAACGATACCTGCAATATCCCGAAACCTCCTGGCCATGGCATTTTCCGGCACTATACCCATTCCAACCTCATTTGAGACAAGAATAATATCGCAAGGCGGATGATCCAGAGCTTCAAGAAAACAATCAATCCTTGTGCTGATTTCACCCTCATCCTGAAAAAAGTGCATAAGATTGCCTGCCCAGACCGTCAGACAGTCGAGCAGCACAACCTCACTGCCAGCAGGAAGATTCAGGAGAGCCTGCTCAGGATAGAGAGGCTCCTCAATCGTTATGAACTGCTTGCCCCGTTCCTCCCTGTGCCTGCCGATACGGTTTTTCATTTCGTCGTCAAACGGCTCGGCGGTGGCCAAGAAAACCTTTTTCTCATAGCGGGCTGCCAACTGCAATGCAAACGAACTTTTTCCACTTCGCGCCCCGCCAGTCACATAAATAACATTCCTCATGCACGTTATTGAAAATTGGCCTCATAACACCCAAAAAACTCAGGCCATTAATAAACAAAATAAATTCACAAGAGACACTCGCTCACCTCGCCTTTCTTTCTTCTTTGTGATGGCGATGAACTGAGGAATCCATATTTTTAGAGCATTGTCGATAAACAAAAACATTTCATGATGACTTTGAACGGTAAAAGAAACATTGTTATCGAACATGCGGGGAACACCTCCACCGGCATGCAGAGGGTCGAGTTGATTGAGCGAAAGGGTATGGGTCATCCTGATACCATCTGCGACTCAGTCATGGAGGCAGTCTGTATAGACCTGTGCAGGGCTTATCTTGCTCTTACAGGATGTATTCTGCATCACAATATCGACAAAGGGCTGCTGATTGCCGGTATCAGTGCTGTAAAACCTGGAGGAGGCACTCTAATTGAACCTATGAAATTCATTTTCGGTGACAGAGCAACTTATGAGTACCAAGGAATCCGAATCCCAGTCGCAGAAATTGCTGAAGCAGCGGCGACAGAGTGGCTCAGGAAGAATCTGCGTTTTGTTGATCCCCGCATTCATGTCATTTTCCAGAACGAGATCAAACCGGGTTCGGTAGAACTTACCGATCTGTTTTCCCGCAGTGTCATCGGGGCGAACGATACCTCTGTCGGGGTTGGGTATGCGCCACTCAGCAACGCAGAATCCCTTGTGCTTGAAACCGAACAGTATTTGAACTCCACCAGTTTTAAACTGGCGTTTCCTGAAACTGGCGAAGATGTGAAAGTGATGGCATACCGAGATGGCAAAACTCTGACACTGACCATTGCCATGGCTTTTGTGGACCGTTATATCCCCGATACAACCGTCTATTTTGAGCGCAAAGAGGCTGTCCGTGAAGCACTGCAGGCATTTGTCGCGGCAAAAGGTCTTTCATTCGATAAGATTGTCATAGAAATCAATACGCTTGATGATCTTTCGCGCGGCGAGAGCGGTATATACCTGACTGTGCTCGGAACTTCTGCCGATGGCGCTGATGGGGGTGAGGTAGGACGGGGCAACAGGGTTAACGGGCTTATATCATTCGGAAGAGCATTGAGCCTGGAAGCTGCTGCCGGCAAAAATCCGGTCAACCATGTTGGTAAAATCTATAATGTACTGGCACGCGAGATCGCCGCACGCATATACAGGGAGGTCGAAGGTATACAGGAGGTATCACTCTTTCTGTGCAGTCAAATCGGCAAACCAATCGATCAGCCGTTTACAGCATCGGTAAGAATCATCCCCGACTCAGGAGTGTCAATAAGCGATATTCAAGAATCAGTCGCCAGCATCGTTGATGTTGAGCTTGCCGACATCAGCCGCTTCACCCAACGACTTGCCCAAGGCAGTTTCACAATCTGCTAACCAGGCATTCTCCCCCATCTCCATTCCCGGGAAAAGCGTCTGATTCTGTTCCTGCGATAAGAAAAAGGATAGTAATAGTAAAATCAACCTACTTAACAGCGTAACTTTTACATTATTTTCGTTTTTTCAGTCATGCGGTTCCAAGGGCAGATGCTGATGAACATGTTCCCTGCCACCATGGTGATGTCGATGAATATGAATAAGGTTATTGGACTCAAGGAGTGTTCTGTCATTCAAAACAGATTCTGAAGATCCACCCCTGACAATACTTTTGTTCCGCCCGAATACATAGACCGTATCGGCTATCTCTCCGATAATATGCAGGTCATGCGTAGCGGTTATAATGGTCTTCCCCCGCTGGCTGGCAGTGACAATAAAATCAATAATATGCCGGACAGTTAAAGGATCGAGCCCTGCTGTCGGTTCATCGAATAAATAGACATCAGGATCAATCGCAAGAACTGAAGCAATTGCTACCCGCCTTTTCTCTCCGATGCTTAATTGATGGGGAACCCTGTCCAGCAGGTGCTGAATATCCAAAGCTTTTGCGACCTCCAGGATACGGCGGTTAACCTCTTCTTCGGCAACGCCAAACTGCAAGGGGCCAAAGGCAATATCCTCTTTCACCGATGGGCAAAACAACTGGATATCGGCATTCTGAAAAACAAGGCCGACCCTTCGTCTGAAGCGATGTGCAGACTTTTCATCATTCTGCGAATTTTCAAGCAGCCTCTCACCGAAAGCTGTCACGTGACCATGATCAGGGAAAATCAGCCCATCCAGAAGTTGCAATAAGGTCGACTTTCCTGTTCCATTAGCGCCAATAACCGCAATTTTTTCACCCGACCGTATGGTCATCTCCACACCACACAGTGCAGGGAATTTGCCCAGGTACGAGTAGTGCACATCCTTGACTTCAAAAATAATGTCACTCATAGGAAATATCCTTTGTAAAAAAGGCCCGAACAGATGATAATGGCGCACAACAGCCAGAGCCAGTCTTTAGGCGTCGCATTAAATTCAGAAAGGAGCCGGGGCTCTCCAGTGTAGCCCCTCGATAGCATTGCCATATAGACCTCTTCACTCATGTGTGTTGTTCTGTTCCATGTAGTGGCAATGTTCCACGCTACAATTTTCTGGCCATGCCGCTGCTGAGACACCACCCCGACACGACTTTTAACAGCGGTAAAAATATTCTCGACCATCGTCGCAAAAAGATGGAGATAGCGGTAACACATTGATACGGTTAAAACAAAAATCTGCGGAACACCAAATAACCGTAAAACCTTCAATAATTCAGAGTGTCGTGTCGTCAAAGATAATAAAACTACCAGCGACACCGAGGTTGCAATCCTGACCACAAACAGTACAGCTCCGTCCAGACCAGGACGGGTAATGATGCCATTAATGCCCGAAACATGGAAAGACCAAACCGGCTCTCCTGGCGTTACAATGCCGAACAAGGTTGGAAGCACAATACAGAGAGAAAACAACGGGATAAAAAGCAATGTCCTTGCAAAGAATTTCCTGATTGGAATCTTCGAGAAGAAGGCAAGGATTAAACAAAATCCGTAGAGAGTGCCTATCAATGCAGCACTTTTCAAAGAGACCGCAGTCACAAGAAAAGCCAGAAAGGAGATAGTTTTGAAGCGGGGATCCAATGACTGCAAAAAACCTTTACGATTGGCATACTCTTCAGAAAGAGTTGCCTCTTTTATAAAAGAAAGAGCGCTCAACATTGAACGCTCTATAAAATCACGCCTTTTGTGTAACGGGTTACTCATGCTCTTTCAGCAGCACTTTTCCTACTAATAATGCCACTCCCGCTATAATTGCAATGCCAAAAAAAGCAGAAATTATGTACGCAAAACTCAAATGAAAAAGATCTTTTCCCTCCCATCCCTGAAACGCATAATCAGGCAACGGTGCTTTCCATAGTTCTGAAAGTCTCTGAAACCCCCGGGGAATATACCCTGTCATTTTTTGAATCTCTTCCCCCCCCCACTCTCCCCAAGCGGATCCTGCTTTAAACTGATCCGGTAAAATCAGTCCAAGAGGTGACAGTACAATTAATGCGCCAATCCCTATCCATAATTTTCCGGTAAGCGTCATGATCTGCCTCCTTCGAAAAAAACAGCATCCTGCTTCTGTAAATATTTTACAGCCAATGCGGTCACTATCACCTCCACCCATCCAAAGACCAGAAGATGACCCACAACCATTGCGGGAACGGCAACATTCAGTCCATAAGGGCAGTACAACGCCTGACCATTTGCCGTATGATACAGTAAAGGTTGAAGACCAAATTCAATGCCGGCACAGAGAGCCGCCACACAAATACCAGCGTACGCACCAGCACCAGCGGCAATGACACGCCTGCCGGAGCCTGACGGGCTGCCGGAGCTGATCAATGTATAAACGTAATAACCGGCAAAAGGCAGCACGAACGCCATATTAAAACAATTTGCTCCAATGGCTGTAATACCGCCATCTCCAAACAACAGAGCCTGAATGACCAGTGCAACGGTAACGGCGATGCAGGCGGCCCAAGGCCCTATAAGAATGGCAACAAGCACACCTCCAACGGCATGACCCGTCGAACCGCCGGGAATAGGCACATTGAACATCATGATCACAAAGCTGAACGCCGCACCAATCGCCAGAAACGGCACCTGTCTTACGTTCAATGTCTTCTTGACTGCTTTCGAGGCGACCGTCCATATTGGAATCATCACGGCACCAAATATCCCGCATGTCGCAGGACTTAAATATCCATCCGGTATGTGCATGCTTATCCACCTTGTTTAATCCTGCGAATTATTCAGAAACAGTCATTAAAATCTCGCAGTAAGACCAGCAAGAACAGTCTTGTCCCTCTCGGTATGGTTCATGCCTGCTTTTACACCAACATCAAGATCAAAGTTTTCTGAAACGCTGTAGATCAAGCCTCCAAGGATATAAACAGGATTTGTATCCGGTATTTTATCATTATTGGTGTCAAGGCCAACGTCAGCAACAGAGCGAAGTTTATCCGTCATTTTAATCTCGGTTGCGAGTGAAGCATGCCAGAGATCCTGTTTCAGGGTTTCATTATCATGATCCGGTCCGTATGAATTATGAGTATAACCAACATTACAGTGCACTGCCCCATGCTGCCACTGTCTGGTGGCAATCAGCATCATTCCTCCAGAAATCTTGCCGTTGCCAAACCCTTTTGCTGCATCGCCTGTCGGGATAGTTACTCCTGGTTTCAGGGCAAGACTCCACTCATCTTCTTTGCATTCAAAAAATCTCCATTTGACATCGATTGAAGTATCCCCTATCCCGTTGTAATCCGAAATCATATTGCCGTCTTCCTTGATAGTACTCCACTGCCAGGGGAAGCCAACAATAATGTCCACGTTATCAACAATGCCATAGGTCAGTGCCGCAGTAATAATTCCGCCTGTTTCTTTTTGTGTAATACCAGCTTCATGTTCCTCATCTCTTGAACTTTCACCGTTCAATTCCAACTGAAACTTACCTTGCCCCTGAGATCCTGTATCATCAGTGACAAGAGGGTGCGCAGCAAAAGCAGGAACTGACCACAACAAAGCCAGAATAATCGCCAGATATTTTTTATCCATTGAACGGTGGAATTTGTTTTTACCGTTGAGAAAAAAATTGACACTATAGACAGGGTTTTCATAAAAGGGCGTATAACAATACCACTAATAGCACAAAAATAATATTTGTGCTACTATAAAACAAATAATTATTGGCTTATGGGGAATTTTGTTCTGGTGGATTATTCGGCAGATGAAACACTGAGGCTTACATGTTTGACCCCGACAAGGACTTTCAAGCCAGTGGATAACTTTTCTACATCAGCGGCATTTCCTTTAACAGCAATCACTTCAAGGCAGTGATCATGATCAAGGTGCACGTGTTGTGTAGAAATGATAATATCATGGAAGTCGTGCTGGATGTCAAGGAGTTTGCTTACAAGTTCCCGCTTATGATGATCGTAGGTCATGATAATTGCTCCGGCAACAGAGCCTCCTTCCGTCCATTTTTTTCTCAACAGCTCCTCACGAATCAAGTCACGGATTGCTTCTGATCGGTTCCTGTATTGCTGCGCTTTGATATGCAGATCAAAGGCCTCAATCAGAGGCTTTTCAAGAGAAACCCCGAAACGGTAGACATCACTCATCGTCTATTTTTTTTTGTGAGTTAAATAAATCACTGTAATACATATCACAAATTTCTTTCCTGAAAATTATCGAATATATTTTTCCAGGTTTTTTCTCTATTGTAATGTATTGAGGAATATAGTGAACAACCTGACATGATTAAATAATAGTCGGGGAACATCCCCGCATTGCTGATCCAACGATATTCGATACGCTCCCTATAGGGATGTGCCCTTTCTCTACACCGTTGCTATCGAATAACAAAGGAAATTTCGTTGATTGTTAACAATTTTGATAAAAAGCCCAATTTTTGAACAATTGATTCTATTTCCTGAATGCCAATATGACGTTATGAGTGCAGCTAACCGATCCATCACAGTTCTGATCCTGGTCGGAATGCTTATCCAGTTAAACTGTGTTGTCGTTTGTTATGGACTTTTCTTAAGAGCCTGAATGACCAGCGCAACGGTAACGGCGATACAGGTGGCCCAAGTGCCTATTTAAATATCCATCCGCCCTGTCATTTCTTATAATTAACTTTATAAACCATCACACTGTTACCGCCGCCTTTTCCACTACCTTTTCCTTGTGCTGTTACAATAAGCCATTGCCCATCTTCACTCATATCCATCCCTACCGGATAACTATCGGCGGAGCATTCGGCAATCACTTTCATATCTGAAGTACGAACCACTGCAACTTTACTTTCACTGTTAACAGCGGCAAAAAGGTATTTACCAGTTCTATCTAAAGTTATGGTTCTTGCGCCTAAGCCAACATAAGCACTTTCCCATTTTGTGTATGGCTCATCTTTAGATAGAGCTGAAAAATGGTCAATAAAGTCTTGAAGCGCTGTTTTCTGAACAAATCCGGTTTTGTTAATACTGATATATAATTCTGAATTCTTAATCACAAGATGTCGCATATTTGTTTTCATACCAGTTACAGTACCAATATATTTTCTATTGACAACATCCAATACAGCAATACCATTTCCTCCCATTTTACCAACAAATATATATTTACTATCAGGAGTAAACACCGTTCCGCGTAAACAATTCCCGCAGTTATGATCTCGATCAATTTTCGCATTGGCAGCATAATTCAGCGATAAACGATGATCTATAACAATATTATCAAGAGTGGTAAATTTTTCTGGTTTACCTGATGATATATCAATGAGAGTAACGGTATTATCACCCCAATGCGTTACTGCTATTGTATTATTATCGGGTGAGCAAGCAATCATTTTCGGCAATGATGCTATGGTCAAAACACGAACAATAGTGTCAGTATCAGTATCAATGATGCAAACCGCTGATGGATCGACTGCATTGTGATCGTAAGATCGGCGGTAATAGGGAATCCACAAATACTTACCATTATGTGAAAAACAGCTCTCTACCGGTCTGCCGGTAAAGTAATTCAAGTGATCTGCTTTTGTTTTAAATAAAAAATTCAAATTCGAATTCTTCGCAAACAAATATTGATTCTTATCATTGAACTCGTGCCTAATTACTTTTATAAGTTTGAAGCTTTCCTGACTATAAACCGATGTAGTACAACCTTCAAGAGAATTAACATAAAATTTTTTCTTTATATCCAGAATATGAACAGATTTTGGAGAATTGATTGTCTGGTCGTACTGGTCAGCTGCGTCTTTGGGATGAGCATTGTAGTGCTGATATCGTTTTACAAGCTGAATGGCAACATCCGATTGATTTGAAATTGACGAAGTGCCAATTGGTACAGATAAATTTCCGGCAAATCCAATATTAGTAGAAAAAATGCCTAAAAAGAACAAGATTGCTGATCTTATTATTGACATTTCCTTCATTTTTTTTTGGTTGTTATGTTTCTTCCGATATTGCCGGTTAAGCTTAACAATTGTTCAAGAAATGGTTGTAATGCATTGAAATCAATTTTTGCAACACCCGCCTTGCGACGTATAAGTAAAGTGATATAACCTTTTAAAAGTATATCATACTGTAAAAATATAAATGTATGTTTTATTTTGAGTATGGGTAACAAAATTCATCTTATCAGACAGCTTCTGTTCGGCAAATCCAAATCAAACCGGTATTTTTTATATCTCCGCAATTCTCCAGGAATCAGTGGGAGATATCAAAAAGCTGTTCACTCGGAAAAGAAAGTCCGCTGTGTCTGTTATCCGAACTTCCTGTAAAGTTAATCTCTTCATCTCTTTGCCCGCTTATCAGCACTTTCCATAACTTATTCGTACATTCAACAAAGACATTGTCACTCGAAACCGAAATATAAGATAATAAAGAGTCGAACAGTGCCTCTTTTAAGAACAGTAAAATTGCTGGCCATAATCTTCAACATATTGCGCCATCTCTATGTCGTTTGATAAGATAGCTCTCACTGGAATCACTGGCAAACAAGGTCAACCGCCCCTTCCAGCCATACAAAAACTTGTGGAAGAAGCATTACTCAAAAGCGAGGAGCGGTTCAAGACACTTTTCAACAGCCATTCTGCAATTCAGGCTCTGCTTGATCCTGATACCGGAAAAGTGCTCGACGTCAATCAAAAGGCTGTAGAGTGGTATGGCTGGTCCGCTGAAGAACTCAAGCAGATGTATACAAGAGATATCAATACTCTTTCACAGGATGAGATTATTCAAAGCCTGAAAACCGTACAAGCCGGTCAACACAATAAATTTACTGGTCGCCACCGAAGGGCAGACGGGTCTGTTCGGGATGTAGAGATTTACCGCAACAAAATAGAGTTGGATGGGAAACCCGTTATTCACGTCATTACTCATGACATCACCGAACAAAAGGAGGCAGAAGCTGAACTCCATAGAGTGACTCGTATACTTATGGTTACGGACAATTGCAATCAGGCGTTGATTCGTACTCAAGATGAACTGGAACTACTGCAAAAAATCTGCAGCATCATCGTCGAAACCGGTGGTTACCGAATGGCCTGGGTTGGATATCCATTGCTTGATGAGGCAAAAAGTTTGCACCCTGCCGCCTATGCAGGTATTACCGGTGATTATTTGAAATCAATTACAATATCCTGGGCAGATGACAAATATGGACAGGGACCTGCCGGAACGGCGATTCGCACTGGCCAACCAATTGCCGCAAATAATATTCTGACTGATCCCGAGTTCGAAATATGGCGTACCGAGGCCTTAAAGCACGGTTATGCTGCCGCCCTCGGTTTACCGTTAGCTATTGATAACACAGTGCTTGGAGCATTGACAATTTATTCAGAAGTACCAGACACCTTTAATGCTTTTGAGATCAAACAGCTTACTTCGCTTGCCGACAATATAGCCTATGGAATCAAGATGCTGCGAAGTCGTGATGCGCTCAAAAAAAGCGAAGAACGATTCAGAAACCTGTTTGAACGCAATGCCGCCATCAAGATTCTTCTTGATCCTGAAACAGGCAATATTGTTGATGCCAATCAGTCTGCAGCAGACTTTTATGGATGGTCAATTGATGAACTCAGGAAGATGAACATAGCGCAAATCAACTCCATAACGCCATCCGACATCATAAAAAGCAATCTGGAAAAAGTCAGATCCACAGGAAATGCAAAATTTTCATTCCGTCATATCAGAAAAGACGGCTCAATACGTGATGTCGAGGTGTTCAGTACAAAAATTAATGACGGCAGAAATGATTTGCTCAATGCCATAATTAATGACGTTACCGATAGAAAGCTGTATGAACAGGTCAATGCGTTCCGACTGCGCATACTCCAGATGGCAGATGTTCATTCAATAGAGGAACTGCTGATGGCAACACTTGATGAAGCGGAAACGCTAACAGCAAGCTCAATCGGATTTGCCTTTTTTGTCGATGAAGATCAAAAAAACCTGCTGCTCCAGACCGTCTCAACAAATACCCTTCAGAACATGTGCAAGGCGGAAGGAAAGGGACAGCACTATCCTCTGAACAAGGCTGGTGTGTGGGCAGATGCAATACGGATGAAAAAAGCAGTTATCCATAATGATTATCCCTCACTCGAAAATCGCCATGGTTTACCTGAGGGCCATGCAGAAATCAAACGCGAACTGGTTATCCCGGTTACCCGTGACGGAAAAATAGTGGCAATTTTTGGGGTAGGCAACAAGCAGAATGATTATAGTGAAAAGGATATTGAATGGCTAGAGGTAATATCCAATCAAGTCTGGGATATTGTTGCCAAGAAAATTGCAGAGGAAGAAAAGAAAAAACTTGCCGCCCAGCTTCAGCACGCCGCAAAAATGGAGATGATCGGGCAGCTTGCAGCAGGCATTGCCCACGAAATCAACAACCCTCTTAATTATATAATAATCAATGAACATAACCAGGAGAGTGATTTCAACGATCTTCAGGAGCTCATCACTCATTACCGTAGAATTATCGAAAAAGTTGATGCCATTCCGGATGTCGCCGAAGAGGTTGTGCGACTGCGTGAAAAAGAGTGGGAACTTGATGTTGATTATCTGCTCGACAACATCCCCAAAACTCTTGCCATGACCAAGCATGGTGTGGAACGCATAACAGCTATCACACGAAGCATGCGAAACTACTCGTTCAAGAACGAGAAAGGCGACTTAATGCTTTTTGATATCAATAATGCAATCAGAGAATCACTGGTCATCGCAAAGAACGAATGCCAAGATGTCGCCACTGTTGTCTTGCATCTTGAAGAGTTGCCGCAGGTCATGTGTGATCCATCAATGATCAATCAGGTGTTACTGAACCTGATCATCAACAGCGTCCATGCCATCAAGTCACAAAACAGAATATCTCCCGGCACTATAGAGATCAAAACATGGGCAACCAGTGAGAACGTCTTCTGCTCCATTACTGATGACGGAACCGGAATCTCTGAAGAGGTAAGGATGCGTGTCTTTGAACCATTCTTTACAACCAAGGAACTGGGTAAAGGAACGGGGCTTGGATTAAGCATCAGCTATGACATTGTGGTCCATAAGCATCAGGGAAGCATTTCGGCTGAATGTCTGCCTGAAGGAGGCTCGGTGTTTACTTTTTCACTACCATTGAAACATTGAGGTGAAGCCAGCATGGGTGCTTATTGGGATTGGGTTCTTGCATAGGTTTCAAATTCGGGCAGTCAGGTCTGCAAGAATGGTTATATAGCATGTATTGAATTTTCAGCAAATCGATAACGTTATTTTCTTCAGGCTTTTCAATTCCAACTGCCATTACGATTTTATTTCATGAGAACCATTATTTTCACAGGTAAAGGAGGGGTAGGAAAAACCTCCATAGCTGCTGCAACTGCAGTCAAGGCGGCATCAATGGGTTTTAAAACGCTTGTGATCTCTACCGATCCGGCTCACAGCCTCGGGGATTCTTTCGACCTTGAGCTAGGTCCATCTCCTGTAAAAATCGCCGAAAATCTGTTCGGACAGGAAGTAAGCGTCTATGGCGACCTCACCCTGAACTGGGAAGTCGTCAGGGCGCACTTTGCCCACCTCATGGAGGTACAGGGAATCAAGGGAATCTATGTCGAGGAAATGGGTGTCCTGCCAGGTATGGAGGAACTTTTTTCGCTCTCCTATATCAAACGATACAGCGAAACAAGGGAGTACGACCTGCTTGTGGTCGATTGCGCCCCGACCGGTGAAACTCTGCGTCTGCTCTCCTTGCCGGAAACGTTCGGATGGATGCTAAAGATGATAAGGACTCTGGAAAAATATGTGGTAAAACCGGTCATACGACCATTGTCGAAAAAGATAGGCAGGCTTCATGAACTTGTGCCCGAAACTGAGGTCTATGACCAGATTGAGCATCTTTTCTCTTCTGTCGAGGGCATTATTGCTCTCCTGTCTGATGGGACACAAACAACCGTAAGGCTTGTCATGAACCCCGAAAAAATGGTTATCAAGGAGTCGATGCGGGCGCTCACCTACCTTAACCTTTATGGCATCACCGTTGACCAGGTCGTGATCAACCGGGTCTTCATCGATGAGATTGACGGTCAGTACATGAATGAATGGAAGAGTATCCAGCACAACTACATTGAGCAGATCGAACGCTCTTTTGCCCCTATCCCGATTACGAAAGTACCTCTTTTCCGTCGTGAGGTACTTGGACTCGATATGCTGAAAAAGGTTGGAGAGGTGGTCTATGGCAATAAAAACCCTCTTGAAATTTTCTATCAGGAGGAGCATACTGCCATTACAAAAATCGGCGACAGTCATTATATCATGAAAGTGCGTCTGCCGTTCGCTTTCGATAACAAGATGGAAACAAATGTCCTGCAGTTAGGTGACTCGCTTACTCTGAGAATCGGTAATTACCAGAAAGGGGTTATTCTCCCTCTTTTTCTTGCAGGAATGAGGGTTGCAGAGGCAATCTATGAAGATCAATGGCTGAAGATCGACTTCAGAAAAAAAGAAGAAGGTGTTACAGCAACTGGACGTTGATCAGGATTTAAAAAAGCTTTTTTATTACCCGCCCGCTTTGTCTCCCCCCTTCTTTATACGCCATAACAGTTACGACATAGAGGTCATATTGAGTATATTTGCAACTGCTATAACCAAACTCCATTAAAAAAACTATCAACTTCAACACTCCATCATTTATGCAAAATATTAAACTGCTCATTGTCGATGACGAACCTGGAATATTGAGTTTGCTCAAAGAAGGACTTGAAGAGGCATCATATTCCGTTGATATGGCAAGTGATGGGAAAAGCGGACTTGATCTCGCTTTGAGCAATGCCTATGACCTGATCATCCTTGACTGGATGATACCTGTTATCAATGGCATTGAGGTATGCCATCAGATTCGAAAGGCAGGAAACATGGTTCCGATAATATTTCTTACGGCAAAAAAAACGCTGGATGACCTTGTGTTCGGCTTCGAAGCCGGCGCAAATGATTACATAAAAAAACCTTTTGAATTTGAAGAACTGCTGGCGCGCATTAAAGCGCAGCTCAAAAAAAACCTCACGGGTGACCATATTCTCAGAGCAGGAAAACTTACCATTAATTCGCTAAGTCATCAGGTGTTTTTCGATTCAAAAGAGATCACTCTTACCCCAAAAGAATTTGCCTTGTTCGACTTCCTTGTCCGCAATATGGACAGTGTGTGTACGAGAAATCGCATTATTCAGAAGGTCTGGGAAACCCCATCTGAATCTGATACTTCAGTCGTTGACGTTTTTGTCACCTTTCTACGAAAAAAATTAGAAAAAGCGGGCGGAAGAAAAATTATACAAACAATCTATGGGGTAGGATACATCGTGCGTGAGCGGGATCTCTTATAAGCATACAACCAATGGACACATCCAACATCAAAAGATTTCGCCAGAGAAAACTGCCTGCGATGAGTTTGCGTAATCGCATTGCGATATACTATACAGCAGCAACGTCATTGCTGATCGCTCTCATTTTCAGCGGAATTTTATTTCTGGTTGATCGTGCTGTATCCAGTCATAACGATGATGAACTGCAATACGAGGTTGATGAAACGATTTCAGACTTGAAACAACAAGACCGATATTTTAGAGATCTTGCGCATGCCAATAAATTTGATGATGACGACACGGGCTATAAAGAAAAAAATATAAAACAAAAAAAATTCGATATCGGTCTTGAATTTATTCAAATTGTCGACTATCAAGGAAGGGTTCTAAAAAAATCAGAAAATCTTTCCAGCAGAACCTTACAATTTCAGGCCGGAAAATCAGTTACAATATACTTCAACGGCAAAGTTGAAGGCGAGATGTTTCGCCATCTTCAAGTACCTCTTGTAAATCCTGATGGTGTCACGAAAGGATATCTTATTGTCGCTCATTCTCTTATGAATGCCTTAACTTTTTTGCATGAGTTGCAGATAATATTTCTCTTTTCGTTTCCAGTTATTATTCTGATACTCTTTGTTCTGACCCGCTTTATTGCTGGAAAAAGTATTCAGCCTATTGATGGTGTTATTACTTCAGCTGAAAAAATCTCCAAGACAAATCTCAATCAGCGAATACCTCTCCCCTATCATCATGATGAATTGTACCGGCTGTCAGCGGCTATTAATGCTTTACTTGACCGTCTGGAGGATGCGTTCAAGCGCGAACAGCAGTTTACGGCTGATGCATCCCACGAGTTGAACACACCACTTTCAGTGGTTAAAGGGACGCTTGAAGTTCTGATAAGCAAACCAAGAGAGGCAAGCCATTATGAGACCAGAATAAGGTTCTGCCTGCTTGAATTAAAACGGATGGGCAGAATAATTGATAAACTTCTTGTGCTGGCACTTCATGATGGCAATAAAATCAGTCCAAATGTTGAAAACATAGTCCTTTCTGGACTTATCGACGATGTTATTGCAAGAATGCAAAGGTTTGCCGTCGAAAAAGATATTTCAATTACGGTTGAAGGTTCAAAAGATGAGCGCGTTGCTGCTGATCCGGCTATGCTTGAAATGATTTTTGAGAATATTCTTTCGAATGCCATCAAATATTCTCCGAACAATTCTGACATCACAATCGCTGTTGAGCACGATGGAAGTGACCTTATCTGCAGTATTGCAGATAAGGGTGTCGGCATTCCTGAAAAACATTTACTTAAGATTTTTGACAGGTTTTATCGTGTCGACGAATCGAGAAATTCAAAAACCGGAGGAGTTGGAGTCGGACTCTCTATTGTAAAAAAACTGGCCGACCTGCAGCATATAACTGTAACAGTTCAAAGCAGCCCGAGCATTGGAACAAAATTTATACTGACTTTTTTGTCAGCTTGATATTTTATCTGTTTTTTTATGAGGCAAGCATCTGTTGCTCCGGCTGCTGCGCATTTTTCAACTATGACGAATCATCTGCACTGGTGTTGCTGCCATGACAGATTTTTTGGAAAGATTTGAAATAATCAATACATTTGAGGCTATGCAAAACCCCCTAAAGTCCTTAAATGCCTTTTGATATACTTGACACGATCCCTCGGGATTTGTTGATAATTGCCGGTTGGTACATCTTCGTCGGTTGTATAACAATTGCAGTCTACCTGAATAAACGCCGGAATTCCTGAATTCTTCCTTTCACTCTTTTTAGCCAGACATGAAGTTCTCAGCACAGGAATTGCTTCACAGAGATGCATGAAGAGTCAAAATCATCCTTTGAAAAAATTTCCAGAGTCATAACCCTCTCTTGTGCGCTCTCTTTCGAGAGTGCCTTCATAACCATATCCAGCACCTCCGGCTTCATTGACGCCAAAGAGTGGTGATCTTTCCCATTCAGAGTTCCGTGCATGTGGAGCACTTTTGCTTTGTGGAGGTATCGCTCAAGATAGAGCCCGGTTGGAAACCCGTAATACTCAAGATGACCGACATCAAGCGTGACGGAGAGGCCCGATTCTTCGACCACAGGCCAGACAAGCTCGAATGGATAGTTAAGATTTTCGACACAGAACATTGACGGATCTTCATCGGTACCAGCCAGGAACTGAGCTATTGACTCACACAGGGCATCGATAAAACAGCTTTTCTGGACGGATGAAAACCCATTGACCTCAATTCCCTGACCTGCTTCGAAATGCATGACATAGGCTGATTTCGGAAGATTGCGAGTCAGCTCGATAATCCTCAGGCACTTGCTGACTGATTGCACTCTCTCAGACCTGTCACTATGACCAAGATATACATCGAGCGGCAGATGCACAGAATAAGTCAGCGAAAATTCCTTTGCCATATCTGCAAGTTTCTGCATATCGTGCAGAGAAGGAAGATTGCTGAATTCATCCGACTCAAACAAAACCAGCTCGATATCATCCACCTTATCTTTTAGAAACTCCACATTGGGCAGAATATCAGCCGGAATAATATAAGATGTGGTTCCGAACCGAAAAGGAAAGCAATTTTTACTGGTCATCGAAATCAGTTGTGAGAGTGTTGCTGAGCTGCAGCATCAGCTCCTGCATGGATTCCCAGCCAAGAGCACCATCCTTTAATAATCCGGTTACCAACTTAAGGGCTGCCCTGCCATCGGTATAATCACGATCAGCTATGCCTTTGGCGAGCAGAACGGTTTTGCCTCTTTTCAGGGCTTTACTGGCAAGTTCAAGATTGACAAGGTTTCCCGACCCGAACGGAACCTGACTGAGAATAACAGCGTCAGCATTATCAATCATCTGCAGCGCTTCGGCGATTGCATCGTTACCAACTGGTGAAAAAGGCTGTTCAAGCACAGCCTTGATGTTGAGTGCCCTTGCTGCTTCAGCATCAGAATCAAGGCGATTGAGCACACCTGTTGTTACTTCATACCCTTCGATAAGCAGCCGGCGATAAAGCTCAATACCGCATCCGCCTCCAGCAATTACATGGATGCTCCGATTCAGCTTTTTCCGTCTATGCAGACTATCCACTGCTCCAGATACCTGCAGATAGCCGGTATAGGGATCCTGCTGAACCCGAAGATTGCAATTGTAGACAGTGCTGAGTACCCTGGGCTGCAACACCTCAGCCGGCGTACCGGTTTTTATCAACTTACCTGAGTCCATGAGCAAAAACCGGTCAGAAATGCTCGCTGAAAGGGTAAGGTCATGGCTCACAAGGAGAATGGTCATCTGTTTTTCGCGATTGAGATTCATTAGAATCTGAAGCACTTCCTGACGATGGTTGATATCCAGATGAGATATTGACTCGTCAAGCATAATGATTTTTGGATCCTGCGCAAGCACCATTGCAAGGGCAACACGCTGCTGCTCACCTCCGCTCAGTTCTGTAAAATAGCGCTCCCGAAGCCCCAGCACATCAGTGTAAATCATGGATCGCTCGACAAGATCCTGATCGAGAGAAGAGGGGATGCCCCATCGACCCATCGAGCTGATTCTGCCGTTCATCACAATCTGGCCGACGGTAAAGGCCATGGGTGATTCGATTTTCTGCGGGACAACACCAAGCAGCGAGGCACGCAGTGCGGGTTTGATACAGTGCACATCCCGACCAAACAGCTCAGCCACTCCTGACAAAGGTTTCAGAAGCGCAGCAGCAGTTTTCAGGAGGGTACTTTTTCCGCAACCATTCGGGCCGATAAGGGAGACAAACTCCCCTGTCCCGATAGTGAAAGAGACATTATCAAGCACCTTCCGATGCTTGTATCCGGAGGAAACATTCCTGAACGTTAACGCATTTTGTTCCATATTATGCAATCCAGGCCTGTTTCATTCTCCGCTGCAGAATGATCAGAAAAAAAGGACCCCCTGCAAGAGCTGTTACAACACCGACGGGAATCTCAACCGGAGCAAGAAGGGTGCGCGCCAGAGCATCGCACACAACAAGAAATGTCCCTCCGCCAAGAGCTGCAAAAGGCACAAGCTTTCGGTTATCGGGTCCAATAAAAGCACGCATGACATGGGGTACAATAAGACCGACAAACCCGATCATGCCGGAAAGAGAGACAGCTGTTGCGGCCAGCAGTGTTGCAAAAAGCAAGCCGACAACGAGCAAAAGATCGGCATGGAGTCCCTGATAATGCGCCACCTCACGACCGAGAGCAAGGGCGTTGAGGCGTGGGGAGAGCAACCAGATACCACTAAGACCGCCAATAATCAGGACTGCCGATAGCAGCTGCTGACTGTAAGAGACCGGTTGCAGACTGCCAAGCATCCACCAGATAACATTGTGCATCCCTTCCACGCTTGCCGTAGAGACAAGAAACATGATAACGCTCGAGCAGATAGAGCTTACGATAACACCACTGAGTATAAGACTGTATACTGAAGGATGACCGCTTGAACCCTGACTGGCAATACCGTAAACAACCATCAATGTCAATACAGCTGAAAGAAAGGCAACAACAGGAAGACCGAAGGAGACAAAGAGTCCCGACCCCGCAAGAATGCTGATGGTTGCCCCGAGACCGGCTCCGCCGCTTACGCCGAGAACATAGGGCTCGGCAAGTGGATTACGTAAAAGGGCCTGAAAAACAACTCCTGATGCGGACAAGGCGGCTCCGGTCATCATTCCCATCAGAAGACGGCTGAAGCGGAGCGACATAATTGCGCTGCCAGAGAAGGAGTGTGAATCGGGAATACCTATACCGGAAGGGCCGATGAGCATGGAGAGTGCGAGCAGCAGAATAATTGCTGCAAAAAAGAGAAAAAATCTCAGCCACGATTTTATACGTCTGTTTCCGGTGAAACTGTTATCAGCACAGAACTCTGCATCCTTCATACCCATCAGTTTTCAACACCTTTCATTGCTTGAATCCCCTGTTCATAGCCATGTTTCATCATTGTCATCTCGGTAACTGTATCGGCAACAGCAACAAGGCCTGCCGGAGCATTCCTCCCGGTCAATACTATAATTTTGCTGTCCGCCGATGAACAGAGCGCTTCAAGCAGAGGCTCGATGGGAATAAGATTGTGGCTGAGAGCAAAGCACAGTTCGTCAAGCAGCACGAAGTCGTAATCCGGTGAAAGAAGGGCTGCAATGGAGGCCTCCAATCCTTTTCGGGCTGCAATTCTGTGCTGCTCCATAACCGGGCTATCAGGATCCCTTGGAAGAAACCCCTTGCCGAACTGCTCCCAGTCAACTCCCTGAAGGTGACTGAAAAATTTCTGTTCACCCACAGCATCATCGGATTTGACAAACTGAATCACCCTTGCCCGCATGCCGTGTCCAAGTGCCCTTGCCAGCATTCCGAATGCCGCAGTGCTTTTTCCTTTACCGTTTCCTGTAAAAAGAAGAATCCTGCGTTTTTTCATTGGCGTGTTAATGTCCATGGTTCACCTTACCAATTAGAATAAATGTCTGATGCTCAAACCTGCTCCGAGAAAGAGTACGGCAGTCATCCACATCAGGGCAATGCTCTGCCGGATGATCAATGGCGTGCACTGGCCCGGTTTTACACCGAGCAAGGGTGCCTGACTGACAACGCCACCATAACTTCGGTCGCCACCCAGGGTCACACCGAGAGCACCGGCAAATGCTGATTCGGGGTAGCCTGAGTTGGGACTTGCATGAAGCCGCGCCCCCCGGAAAACAGCCTTGAACGTATCAAAAAACTTGAGCTTCCCGATAGCCGCCGCAACTGCTATTGTCAGCACGGTCAATCGCGCAGGAAGATAGTTGGCAATGTCATCAAGCTTTGCTGCGGCCCATCCGAACTCCATATAACGCTCATTTTGATAACCGAACATAGAGTCGAGCGTGTTGATGGCCTTATACGTTACAGCACCAACCGGGCCGAACAATAGCGCATAAAACAAAGGTGCCGTCACACCGTCGACTGTGTTTTCAGCCACACTTTCTGTTGCCGCAAGAGCTATGCCGCCTTCGTCGAGAGAGGCCGTATCGCGACCCACCATCAGAGATACTTTCTGGCGTGCCAACTCCGTGTCGCCCGCTTCAAGAGCGGACTGTACTGCTGTCGCATGATCGCCGAGATCCCGGAGAGCAAACGAGCTGTACAGCAGGTAGATGCTCAGGGCGAGGCCTGCAACCCGATGCAGTTGGGTTAAGAGCGTGATAAGGAGCCATGCCGACAATGCAGAACCTCCTACAACAAGAATCACAACCAGTATACCAGCCAGACGAAGCGACAAAGTGGTGCTGCGTATCCATGTTTCGGTCCTCTGGGCAAGCCATCCGATCCCTTTGACAGGATGAATAATCCCGCGGGGATCGCCAAAGGTGAGATCAAGGGTAAATGCCAGGGGGAGAATAAACTCGTCCATAAATGCCATAACGACTCAGCTCAATTTTAGTGATCGGTTGGCGGAGTGCAGCGAGTCAAGCAAACAGCTGTTCTCGATGGGCGTCCTGATGGAAAACCGGAAATAGTTAATTTCAAGGCCGGAAAAATTCCGGCAATCTCTGACATGAATTCCATTACTTCTAAGATAGGCAAGCAAATCATCAAGAGAGCAACCTCTCTTCCATTGAGCAAGAAAAAAATTTGCCGCACCGCCGGCAAGGTTCATACCATCAAGCATAGATAATGATGCTTCCATTCTCTCTTTTTCAGAAAAAATCATAGCACGAAGCGACTCTTCATAAGCACCGCACTCAAGCAGCCTGACAGCAACAGACTCGGCAATAGCATTAACTGTCCAGGGCTCTTTATAGTCAAGAAAATGTTTGATGACCTCCGGGTGAGCGATTATCGCTCCAAGACGCAAACCAGGAAGAGCATAAAATTTGGTGAGCGAGTGAACCACGATGACATTTTTAAGCGCCATCACCTTATCCATCAGTGAGTTATCAGGAAAAGCAGGTGTAAACTGTATAAATGCCTCATCAATAATAAACCATTTATCAGGAAAGCGGCTTGCCAGTGCCATGATTATCTCCGGCTGCACTTCCGTTCCTGTAGGGTTATTGGGATTTGCTGCAATAAAAGCATCAGCATTGCGCAGAGCACGGGTAAGCACTTCAATCCCCGGCAACCTGAAATCTGTTTCAGCCTCAAGCGGAAGAGAAACAATCTCCGCACCGACTATCATTGCGGCTCTTTCGTACTCATAAAACGAGGGTGAAAGCACCATAATGCGTTGAAGTCCGAGCGCCCTTGGAATAAGATAGATACCTTCAATAGCACCATTGAGTGAAAGGAGCATGGAGCCGGTAAGACTGAACTTTTGCTGATAATAGTCCTTTATGCCCCGGCCATCAATCGAAGGATACTTCTGAAGAGCAAAGTCGTCAAGCGAAAGATTGCCAATCGGAGGAAACATCGGGCTGACATTGACACTGAAATCCAGGATCTCCCTGCCATCTTCTGTGAAGCTTTTTAACCCCGCTCCACCATGTTTATGATAATATAAGTCAGTCATGAACGTGGGGGTTGATCAATAATGTCATAAACTTTAGCAAGATCAAGGTGCTGGGAAAAGTGTGCTGCAAGGAGTTCATAGCTTTCCTGAGGACCTTTTTCCTGCTTTTCAGCTCTGTATGTCGGTTCCACACGGGAGAGAAACCATTGTTTTACAGCAGGTTCGTCAAATATGCCATGAAAATAGGTTCCGGTAACTTTTCCATCTGCACTTACCGCCCCGTCAAGGTCGTCCACCGGAGTGTTATTTCGTGATGATACACTGAGAAATGGTTTGCATGACCCCGAAACAACGCTCCGACCCATGTGTATCTCATAGCCGCAGGCCTCGCAGGTTTCACCGACAATGATACCCCTGGCATTTGCAAGGTATTTTTCCTGTTCAAGCACGGTCTCTGCCTCAAGAAGACCAAGAGCCTCACTTATACCGGCAGGTCCTTCAACGCCATACGGATCGGCAATACTCTTTCCAAGCATCTGATATCCTCCGCAAATGCCCATGATGATCCCGCCCTCTTCCCTGAATGCATGGATTTCCTTTTCCCAGCCGAGCGAAAAGAGCCAGTCAAGATCACCTCGCACATTTTTCGATCCGGGAAGAATAAGTGCCTTGTAGCCTTTCAAAGAGCGGGGATAATGGAGATAGTGCAGCGCAACAGCAGGGTCATGCTCAAGGGGAGACAGATCGGTAAAATTTGATATGTGGGGAAAATAGATAACAGCAACCCCTATTTTCCCAACTTCAGGCTCTCCTGAAGGGTCAACCTTTGCCGAGAGAGGTACAGCATCTTCAGCATCAATGTTGAACCCCCTGAAATAGGGAATAACTCCAAGAACAGGAACCCCAGTCATTGATTCAAGCATGGTCACGCCATCGTTAAACAGCTCAATATCACCACGAAAACGGTTGATAATAACTCCTTTGACCATCGTCCTGTCTTCCGGCGGAATAATGAGAAGAGTTCCTGCAACCTGTGCAAAAACCCCTCCCCTGTCAATGTCGGCGACAAGAATAACTGCTGCACCCGCAGCCCTGGCAGTTCTGAAGTTTACAAAATCCCTTTCATAGAGATTCATCTCGGCGCAGGAACCGGCACCTTCAATAACCACAAGTTCGTGCTGGATCATCAACCGCTCCAGACTCTCCTTCGCGGCTGCAGCCCAGATGGTGGTATCTCTGAAATATCCCTGTGCTGTTTCAGTAGTGCAGACCTTTCCCTGCAGCACCACCTGTGCTCCGGTATCGGAATTCGGTTTGAGAAGCACTGGATTCATATCAGCGGCAGGAACAACCCGGGCTGCCTCGGCCTGGGCAATCTGCGCCCGGCCGATTTCATACCCTTCGGGCGTAACGCCTGAATTATTCGACATGTTTTGTGCCTTGT
>JABDHL010000043.1 GCA_012972825.1 Chlorobiaceae bacterium | reverse complement strand
TGAAAGCTGTAAAGCTATAATTTTGCTTTGTTGCCTTTCTTTTTTGTATTTCTGTCCTTGAAAGAGGTACCGTTTTTCGAATAGCTCAGTTTAGGTACTAAATAAAGCTTCGCTACCTTCAATTACATTTGAAGGTTTTTCGGGGGTTTTGAACATAGCATTACCTTGACGGGGTTTGCTATAAATTGGAATTTACTCATCACATACAGGATATTACTATTTTAATAAAGTATCAAATTTACAGTGGCAATAACTTTCATATTTGTCATATTTGTTGGTTTTCTTACCTGAATATGAAGGGTTGCTTCGATTGAGCTTTCTATGCCAAGAGGTGAAGATTTATCAGGAAAAGAGGTATTTTTTGTTTGAGAAGATTAATCAGCTGAAGTTTTGCGTTGGCTGGATGTGATGATGTTAATAATAAAGGGAGTAGATCATAATGCTGCAGCTGAAAACTACCGGTTATAAAGCGCTTGACAATCTGCGGGAGATGGGGGTTTTACCGGTGGAGTGGGTGAATATGGATGAGCTGAAAACAAATGCTGATGATGCTGTTGCACGTTTTCTTGAAGAAAGGTTTACAGTATCTCAGGAGCTTGGGGGAGGGTTTTTGGCGGCTGAGCTTGTTGACAGGGCAATACGTACGTCGGAGAGCGAGGTTATGGACCAGGATGGTGTGGCTGAGAGCGAAAGACTTGCATTGGTAAGGGCTTTGGATCGGCAGAACATGATGTTGGGGCTTTACGGCCGTTATGTAGACATTCTTCTCCCATCAATCAAAGAGGCGGCCCGGCATGAACAACGGGAGGTGCGGGTGCTTGAGCTGGCAAGCGGAAGTGGCGGACTTGCCCTGGCTCTGGGTGAGGAGGTGCGGAGGCAAGAGTTGCGGGTGCGTATTACCGGCTCTGATATTGTCCCTGCTTTTGTGGAAGAGGGTAATCTGCATGCGATGAACAAAGGACTTCCTGTCAGTTTCGAATTACTGAATGCCTTTAACCTTCAAGAGATAGAGATGAGAGAGTTTGATCTTGTGGTTATGTCTCAAAGTCTGCACCATTTCAGCCCAGGGCAACTTGCGGTTATCATTGCCCAGTCTGTAAAATATAGTACGAGAGGGTTTGTCGGGATTGATGGATACAGAAGCGTTTTGCTTGCATGTGGTGTACCTTTGATTGCCGGTTTGCAGGGGTTTGGTTCTTTTGCGCTTGATGGGTTGACTTCGGCACGAAAATTTTATTCGGAACTGGAACTGGATATTATTGCGGAGGTTGCCGCGGGGAAAAACAGTCACGAGGTTGCTTGTTCGTGGCCTTTGAGTGTGATAACAGTGCTGAGGGGGTAGTGAAGAGAGGAAGTGGTGCTAATTTATTGAAATGGATTTTGTTTGTTGAATTGGATCCCTCTCTTCGATCGGGATGACAGGGAAGATGCGTTTGATAGTGTGGGGGTTTGATTGCGGGGGAGGGGAATGTTGGGGAATTCAGTTATATTGGTGTAAAATATTTCGCGATAAATCAATAAAGACAAGGAGTGTCAGGTATGAAGGTTGTCAAATTTCTGGCTGGTGCTGTGATTGCTCTTGTGGCTATTCAGTTTGTGCCTTATGGTCGTGATCATAAGAATCCTCTGGTGACTGGCGAGCCTAAATGGGATTCTCCGAGAACTCATGAACTTTTTAACCGAGGCTGCAAAGATTGCCATTCTAATGAAACTGTTTGGCCCTGGTATAGTTCGTACGCTCCTGTATCCTGGCTGACGGCGCTTGATGTCTCATTTGGCCGGAAGGTTTTCAATGTTTCTGAGTGGGGACGTCAAGGTAAAAATGAAGGTGATAAAGCTGCTGCTGAGGTTAGAAAGGGAAAAATGCCTCTCTTTATCTATCTGCCTGCTCATCCGGAAGCGAAGTTGAATACTGTGGAAAAAAAGGAGCTGATTGATGGCCTTGTGGCAACATTTGGTGAAAAGAAGAGCAAAAACAAAGAGAAAGAGTAGGATAATCAGGGTTTCAGTCGAGATGTTATGAATTTTTCAATTAATCAACCACGAACCACTCCTGCCTTAGAAAAATACCCGCTGCATCTGGCACTCTTTCTTATGACAGTGCTGACCACGCTTTGGGCAGGAGCGTTCTGGGCCGGGCAAGGCACTTTGCTCTCAGGACTCCCCTACTCTTTCTGCCTGCTTCTTTTTTTAAGCGTTCACGAATTTGGCCATTATTTTACTGCATTGCATCATCGTGTACGCGCTACTCTGCCTTATTACATTCCTGTGCCTCCCCTGCCGATGTTTCTCAGCCTTGGAACGATGGGAGCGGTGATCAAAATCAAGGAGCGTATACCGAATACAAACACCCTCTTTGATATCGGTATTGCAGGTCCTCTGAGTGGGTTTGCAGTATGCGCAGGAGTTCTGGTCTACGGCTTTCTCCATCTTCCACCGGCAGATTTTATTTATACCGTTCATCCTGAATACCTGACACAAGGTTATGGGCAAACCCCAGTCCCGCAAGGCACTCTCAGCCTTGGAAAAAACCTGCTATGGATAGCACTGGAGTACTTTATTGCTCCGAAAAACCTCCCGCCAATGAGCGAGATGTATCACTATCCCTTTCTGTTCGCCGGCTGGCTTGGTTCACTGATAACGGCTCTTAACCTTCTGCCTGTCGGACAGCTTGACGGGGGACATATCACATACGCCATGTTCGGGAGAAAGGGACATGCAAACGCAGCCAGGGCTTTTCTGCTGTTTATTGTGCTTCTTGGCTTTCCTGCGTTTCTTGAACTGCTCTTCAGCCTCTTCAAACCGGATGCTGTTGTGCTTATTCCTCCTGTGCTTCTGCATTGGTCATGGTCTGGCTGGATGCTGTGGGCTTTCGTGCTTTCACGCCTTATCGGTCTGAATCATCCTCCTACATGGCATGACCATCCCTTGACGGCACAGCGAACTCTGCTTGGATGGCTGGCAATTGTGATCTTTGTTTTAACATTCACACCGGTACCGTTCGGAATGACATGAAGGATGCCAGGTTCCGGATCAACTGTGCCGGTCGCATACTTGATCTCTCTCGAGGGCCAGTAATCATGGGCATCCTTAACACCACACCTGATTCATTTTATGACGGGGGAAGGTTTCAAAAAAAGGTAAGCGGGATAGATTTTGACAGGGCGCTTGATCATGCGGTTTCGATGATTCGGACTGGTGCATCGATTATCGATATTGGCGGTGAATCTTCGCGACCTGGCGCAGAAGTAATTTCATCGGCTGAGGAGATTGAGCGCACGGCACCGCTTGTTGCCCTGTTGCGAAAAAGAACGGATGCGTTGATTTCTATAGATACGTATAAGGCGGATGTTGCTGAAAAGGCTTTGCAGGCAGGCGCTCATCTTGTTAATGATATTTCTGGATTCACTTTTGACAACCGTCTTCCTTGCATCTGCAGCAGCTATAAGGCGGCAGTGATTCTGATGCATACTCAGGTAAAGCCAGATTCAATGGGGTGGAGTACCGGCATAGAGTCGGGAGGGGAAGACATAATGGCAAGTGTCAGTCGTTTTCTTCGGAAATCGATAGCAAGGGCTGAAGGGCATGGCATTAAGGACATTATCATCGACCCTGGTTTCGGATTCGGCAAAAGCGTGGCTGAAAACTTCCGCCTGCTTGGCCAGCTCAACTCTCTGCTCATGCTCGGCAGACCTCTTCTGGCCGGTCTGTCAAGAAAATCGTTTCTTGGTCATGCTCTTACTGACCCGGGGCATGAACCTCCGCCACCCTCTGAAAGACTTGCTGCTACTTTAGCGGCTGAAACCATAGCGCTGATGAATGGGGCGAGTATTCTCAGGGTGCATGATGTTGAGGCTGCTGACCAGTGTTTGAGAGTATGGAGAAGAGTGGAGAGGAAAGAACACTGAAAAAAAAGGAGATCCCTCACAGAAAGTTCAGGTAGTATGTTAAAAAACGAGGGGAAAATAAGCCCCTCCGGATGACAGTGGGGGTGGTTTGGGAATTTTGGGATTAAAGGGTGGAGGGGCGATGTATCTTTCGAAGATTGAGCTTTTTGGGTTTAAGAGCTTTGCGCATAAGGTCAGGATAAAATTTGACAGTGGTCTTACGGCTATTGTCGGGCCTAATGGGTGCGGCAAGACAAATGTTGTGGATGCCATGCGCTGGGTATTGGGAGAGCAGAAGTCCTCTCTGCTTCGGTCGACGAAAATGGAAAACATTATTTTTAATGGCTCGAAAAATCTTAAGCCTCTGAGTCTGACGGAAGTTTCTCTGACGATTGAGAATACGCGCAACGTTTTGCCTATAGAATATAGTGAAGTAACTGTTACACGCCGGCTTTACCGGAGTGGGGAAAGCGAGTTTCTTTTAAACCAGGTGAGCTGCCGGTTAAAGGATATTCTTGATTTGTTTACTGATACGGGGATGGGCAGTGATGCCTATTCGGTCATTGAGCTGAAAATGATTGAGGAGATAATCAGCAATAAAAGTGAGGAGCGCCTTAAGCTTTTTGAGGAAGCAGCTGGAATAACGCGCTATAAACAGCGACGAAAACAGACGTTTAAGCTGCTTGAAAGTGCTTCAAGAGACCTTTCGAGAGTTGATGATATCCTGGCGGAAGTGGAAAAAAAGTTGAGAAGCCTGAAGCTGCAGGTAAGAAAAGCCGAAAAGCTGAGGGAGCTGAAAAAAGAGATTCGAGAGATTGACCTTACGCTCTCATGGCTTGCCATGGAGGAGTTCAGGGAAAAGCTTGAACCTTTGCAGCTGCGCATCAGGGAGGAGGAGCTGCTGAACCATGCCTGTGCTGCTAAAATCGCCTCAGAGGACAGCAGGGTACAGTCAACTGAGCTGCTTCTGCTTCAGGAAGAAACAACGCTGTCGGAACGACAGAAAAGGCTGAATGAAAGCAATCAGCGGATTCATGCTCTGGAAAAGCAATGTCTGCACTATGAAGAGCATCTGAAGAACCTTGCAACGGAAACCGGGCGTTTCAAAGCAGTTATCTGTGAAAAGGAGCTGAAAATCCGTGAACAGGAGATCCTTGAAAGCGAGCTGATGAAGCGTAAAGCTCCTTGTGAAGAGAGATGCAGCACACTGCACTCAGCATTTCAAAGCCTCATTGCTGAACACGACCAGCTCAATATGACACTGAAGGAGCAGAGAACTCAACTTGCTCTTGAACGCAAGCTGAGCGCAGAAGAACAAAGTGCCGCCAACCAGATTGCTTTGACAAAACGCACGCTTGAATCAAAAAAAGAGTATTTGCGAACAACCGTTGAAAGGCTTGAAATAAAAAAAATGGCAATTCTTGAAAACCTGAGAACCTCCCGAACAGATGAAAAGCGGCTATCAGAAGAGATAACGATCAAAACAGAGCAGATTACCCAGGCAAAAAACCGGGAAAAGATGCTAAGGGATGAACAGGAAGAGGTGACGAGCCGCATTGAGGCTATACAAGAGGCTCTCCTTGTGCAGAGGTCGAGTCGGGATAAAGTACATAACCAGATTCTGCTGGCTGATTCAGTGCTCGACAATTTTGAGGGTATGCCTGAAGGGATAGGATTTCTGGAAAAACAGAAAAACAGAAAGCATGGAATGGGCTGTTTGTCGGACCTTGTATCGCTTGAAAGTTCATACAAAAAAGCGGTCAATGCAGCACTTGGCGAGAGCATGAGCTACTGTGTGTGCCAGTCGCTCTGTGAGGCCAAGGAGGGAATCGCCAATCTCAGGAGTTCAAACAAGGGAAAAGTAAATTTTCTTGTGCTTGATCTTGTAGCCCCTATGACAGATAATGCTTATCCGGAAATAAGAGGTGCGCAAAAAACTCTTGAGGTCATTACCTATCCTCAGGAACTTCATCATGCACTTCTTTTGATGCTCAACAAAAGTTATATCGTTACGGAGCTCGAAACGGCGGAAGCACTTGCCCTGCTTCATCGCGATTGCTCATTTGTTACGCTGGAAGGGGAAATATTTTCCGGAAAAGGGCTCCTGTTTGGCGGAAGTTCAAAAAGCAATGAAGGACTGCGGTTAGGAAAAAAAGCAGAACGCAACCTCCTTCGGAAAGAGCTTGCTGACCTTGAGAAAAGAATCGAAGCGGACGAGGCGATTCTCCTGCAGCTGCGCAACAGAATGGCGTCAATCAAGGTGGCTGAGCAACGCAGGGTGATTGAATTGCTGGTGACGGAACTTGGTTGTGTTGAAAAGAGGTTTGCACGATTTGAGGCCGAACAGAGTGAAAGAACAAGGGACGAAGCGCAGACCGGAGAGGAGATCACCGCTCTTCTTCAGCAACAGAATGCCTGCGAAAAGGAGCTTAACGAGCTGCTTCCCGCAATAAGCATCAGTGCTTCGAAAAGCATGCTTTCCGGGAATAACATCCGGCAGATGCAGGAAAATCTTACTTCGCTTGAGGCTCGCCATCACCAGTTCGGACTGGAAGTCCATGCCAGTCAGAACCGCTATAAGGACTCTCTTCTTGAACTTGAAAAGCTCCGGTTCAACATTGCCGCCTGTACAGAGAACCGGAGGTCACTGCATGGAGAGATCAAAAAACTGAACAGCGACATTGAAACCGCTGAAAGAAAAAAACAGATCAGCCACGAAGCTTCGAACAGGATAAAAGAAGAGCTTGACGCATTGCTTATTTCGGCTGCCGGAGAACAGAACGCGGTCAATGACCTTGAATCGATATATCGGGAACATCAGGCCCGGCATCATGAAACCCAGGCAATACTCCGGGATCTCCGTAGAAAATATGAGGTGGGACTGCAACTTATCTCGGCCCTCAACAACGACCGAATGCAACTTGAACTTTCGCTGGACCATATGTTCACTGAGGCTCAGGTTAAATATAACTGCGACCTTGCCTCAATGGCGCAGCCGGATATTCATCAGCCATTTGACCGAAAGGCAGCTCAGCAAAAACTTGAACTCCTCAGCAGACAACGGGAACAGTTTGGTGCTGTCAACGAACTGGCACTGGATGAGTATGAGGCAGAAAAAAAGCGATTTGATTTTTTGACTGAACAGAAAGAGGATCTTCTCAGCGCAGAAATGCAGCTTCGATCAACCATTGATGAGATCAATAAAACCGCCATGGAAAAATTTGACGAAACCTTCCGTGCGGTAAGAAAAAACTTTATCGGCATTTTCAGGGAGCTGTTCGATGCGGAAGATGAAGTGGATCTGCTCATTCATGCGGGTGAAGACCCCCTTGATGCCCATATAGAAATTTTTGCCAGACCGAGAGGGAAAAAGCCGCTCTCTATTGAGCAGCTCAGTGGTGGAGAAAAGGCACTGACCGCTCTTTCGCTGCTTTTCGCGATTTATCTGGTCAAACCAAGTCCGTTCTGTATTCTTGATGAAGTTGACGCACCGCTGGATGATGCCAATGTCACCCGTTTTATTAAACTCCTGAAAAAATTTGAGAATAACACCCAATTCATTATTGTTACGCACAACAAAAAAACCATGGCTTCGTGCCAGGCTCTTTATGGCGTCACCATGGAAGAGGAGGGGGTGTCGAAGCTGATACCCGTACGGCTTGAAAAAATAAGAGGTTGAGAGCCTCAGGCGCACAATATGCTGAAGAAACTTGTGTTATTTGATATCGATGGAACATTGCTGTCGGTAAACAGTGTCAATCGCCGTATCCTTATGGATGCCTTGAGGGAGGTCTACGGTACTGAAGGAAGTGCTGGCACTCACGATTTTGCCGGAAAGATGGACAGTATCATTATCTATGAAGTACTGCATAACGCAGGACTGAGTGACGGTGTGATTGCAGAAAAATTCGACAAGGCCAAACAAACCTATATTGAGATGTTTCGCATGCAGTCTAAATCTACTGACGTTGTACTGATGGATGGCGTCCGCAAGCTTCTTGATGAGCTTTCAGCACATTCCGAACTGATAGTTGGTCTCCTGACCGGAAATTTTGAGGGTTCAGGACGTCATAAACTTCTCCTGCCCGATATCAACCATTATTTTCCGTTTGGTGCCTTTGCCGATGATGGTGCGAGTCGCAATGAACTGCCTCAGGTTGCTGTTGAAAAAGCATACCAGCTGACCGGAAAAAGATTTTCAGAACAAAACATTATCATTATTGGCGACACAGAACACGATATTGCCTGTGCAAGGGTTCTGAACGCAAAGTCAATTGCTGTAGCAACCGGCTCCTATTCAACGGAGGAACTTAAAAAACATAATCCGCATATTCTCTATAAAAACTTATGTGAGACTGATATTGTTATCAGTGAGATCCTCCATTCCTCAATCAATTAACAGCTCTTTTATGAAGACATACCGTCGACAAATTCGTGAAAAGATTTTACAGGCGCTCTATACCATTGAAATCAGAGATACCGACATAGATTCTGCCGCAGGCTGGCTTTTGACCGAAGAGATTCTGGCGGACGCCAATGCCATGAAGTTTTTCAATATGCTCCTGAAAAATATCAAAGAGCACATGGAAGAGATTGATCGTTACATCGTGAAGCATACCTTTAACTGGGATATGAGCCGTATTGCCATCATTGACAAAAACATAATTCGGATGGCCCTTACGGAAATTCTCTACTGTGAGGATATTCCGCCTAAGGTATCGATCAATGAAGCGATTGAAATTGCAAAAAAATTTAACAGCACTGATAAAAGCAGCAAATTCGTCAATGGCATTCTTGACGCCATTTTTAATGACCTTAAAGCTGAAGGCAAGGTCCATAAAAACGGGAGAGGACTTATCGATCAGTCTGTTGCGAAGCTCCAGAAAACAGAGGGAAACATTGAGAAAACTGAAATCGATACCTGAAAGGTATGACTCAAACTGCTGAAGAAAAAATTGATTTTCTCAACGAGGTTCTAGGAGCCCAATACCCGAATCCGAAAAGCGAACTGCACTATGACAGCCCTTTTCAGCTGCTTGTGTCCACAATTCTGGCAGCCCAGGCAACTGACAGGCAGGTTAATATCATTACCAGGGAGCTTTTCAGGAGTGCACCGGATGCCGAGAGTCTGAGCAGAATGGAGCTGGAGACTGTCATCGGCTTTGTTCGCTCGATCAATTATTGTAATAACAAGGCAAAAAACATTCTCGAAGTAAGCCGGATCCTGGCTGCGCGCTATAATGGGAAGGTTCCCGAAACAAGGGAAGAGCTTGAAAGCCTGCCTGGGGTAGGAAGAAAAACTGCGAATGTTGTTTTGAGCAACGCTTTTCATCAGGCGGTCATGCCTGTTGACACTCATGTGCACCGGGTTTCAAATAGAATCGGTCTGGTAAAGACTGACAAGCCCGAGCAAACCGAAATGGAATTGATGAAGATCATTCCCGAGGCATTGGTCATCAACTTTCATCACTACCTGCTTCTGCACGGGCGCTACACCTGCAAGGCGAAAAAGCCGGAATGCGATATTTGCGCGGTAACCAGCGTCTGCGATTACCCCGCGAAATGCTAACCAAGTTCGACTTTATGATCGACTGCATAGATCCACTCACCCTCCGGGCGCTGCCGGTTGCCGGCCCACAGTTCAAGCGTCACGCCTTTTTCTGAAGCTGCCTGAGAGGTGAAAATTTCAACCTGATAGTAGAGTTCATCCAGCAGATCATCCCAGACATGATCGAGGGTGAGTCCCTCATCCAGATAGCTCTGACCAGGCTTTAGAATATGGGGAGCATGACTGTCGGACTGAAAATAGTCGCTGATAAAAACAAAACTGTCTGGCATCAGAAAACCACCCCTGAAGGTACCTCGTGGACGCTGAATGTTTGGAACTTCAACCCAGAATTCAAGATGGGTGTCGGAAGTGAGCTTGCCGTCACCTGAAAGCTTTTCAAGCAGCTGCTGTGTAGTCTGACGAATGAGTGCTTTATTGCCGGCGGAAAGCTCATTCATTTTGAAGTCGGGAGTATGGTCACGCATGTTGTTGAAGGGTAAGTTTTTGAGTGGATCACTTACAGGAAATATACGGTTATTTTGGCATAAGAGAAGAGAGTTTATAGACCCTATAGAACTTATAAGTCATATACGACCTATAACGATAGGCGATCGCCGGTGAATACAGCCCGCCTCAACCCGCGGACGGAGTTTGCTATGTAGATTGCGGCGGCGGATAACATGTCTGGAAGTGTCAGGATTTTTTCGGAGGCAAAGGGGCGGGTGGCAAGGAAGTATTGGCGATAAATGCCGTTGAGAAGACCGGAACTGAGTGGTGGAGTGAAGAAATGCTGGCCTTTTCGGATAAAAAGATTGCTTATAGTCCCTTCGGTTACCTCACCTCGCTCATTGAAAAATATCACTTCGTCGTAGCCTTTTTCGCGGGCTAAGCTGTAGTAAAGGTCATAAAGTCCCCTCTCAGCTGTTTTGTGGTAGAGCAGGTGCTTCGATGAGTCAGTGCTTTGTTCGGCCAGGCAGAGTCGAACAGGTGCGACTGGATTGTGTACCTCTACAGGTTGATATGCGGTAGTGAAGAGACCCTGAAATGAGAGTGTGAGCTTGACTTTGAAGCGGTTTTCAGGTTGAGGTTCGGGTTTGGGTCGATCCTGCAATTCCTCTTCGAGCTGAGTCAGGATCATTCTGGCAGCGGCGGGGTCGCAGGGATATCCGAATACCCTGGCTGATGATACAAGACGGTCGAGATGCTCCTTAAGCCAGAGATACCTTCCTGCCCAGAGAATGCTTTCAAAGAGTTCAAGATGCGAACTGCTGGATTCTGTAAGAATTTTCGCTTTAAGCTGACACTCACGATACTCCTCTTGAGGATCAGAGTCCCACACTATTCCACTTCCAGAGCCATAGAGTCCTTCATCGCCTGATAACTCAACAGTCCGGATTGCTACGTTAAAGACCATGTCGCGATCGGGCGTGATGAATCCGATTGTCCCTGTATAGATAGCTCTTGGTTCTGTTTCAAGGGTTTGTATGAGTTTCATTGCCTTTATTTTGGGAGCTCCCGTTACTGATCCGGAAGGATAAAGCGCTTTGAACAGCTCATACAAGCCGATTTTTTCTCTCAGTTCACCCCGGATTGTTGAAACCATCTGATGAAGGGTCGGATAGGTTTCGGTTGCAAACAACTCCTCGGCTGCGATTGAACCCGGACGGCATATCCGGCCGAGGTCGTTGCGCAAGAGATCGACAATCATGAGATTTTCAGCACGGTTTTTTTTGCATTGAGTAAGACCCTCTTTAAAATGAGTATCCTCTTCGAAACTACTTCCACGCGGAGCAGTTCCCTTCATCGGCATGGTTTCAATGACCATTCCATGTTTTCTAAAAAAAAGCTCGGGCGAAAAGGAGAGAATGGTGCTTTCACCGCTGTTAAAGAAGGCGGTATATGATAAGGGTTGCACACCTCGCAATGCACAAAAAAGAGCTGATGCAGAGCCGCTGAAAATGAAGCGGTTGCGCCCGGTAAAGTTCACCTGATAGACATTGCCTGCGGCAATTTGATCTTTGATCACCAGGATCTTCTCTCGATACTTTTCACTGGAAAGATTGAACGATATCTCACCAGGGGAAGCCGATGGATGTTCAGAAAAAAACTCTTGGACTGCCCTCTCTGAATAATGTACCGGTGACCTGTAAACCCCAAACCAGGCTAGCGGCGAAGAGGCAATGGCTGCGGCATCGATGGAAAAAAGGGTCGGTTCGAAACCATAACCAACTTCATAACTCAGCCATCCGGCAAGAAAATATCTTTCGGCAAGTTTTTCCTCGAGCGTCTGGAAAAACCTTGTCAGGCCGGAAAGAGAGGAGAGAATAACCACCTCTACCGGTTCCGAAAAAAGCAGCGCTCCGCCATTAAACCCTTTAGAGAAAGCCGATTCAAACCAAAGTGAACCCTCCCTTGTGAGAGTATCGGCGATCAGGCGAGTGGTTGCCGATCCATCCATATCAAGCAGCGTCAATGATAATTGTTTTTTGCAGCACCGTTTCCAGCCATGATTTCAGATGTTCTGCGGCCCAGATTTCAATATCGGGCTCAAAGCGGGGGGTAAGGTGAAGAGTAATAACACTTCCTTTAAGCGTCACGTGAATCTTCTGGATGTTCTGCCGGTGGCCGCGTTCGAGACCGTTAGCCAGACGGAGAATTCCGGACAGCACATCAACCGCCCTTTTGGATGATGGTTTGAGGATGCTGTATGCAGCATGCTTCTCCGAAGGGGGGGATTTGCGGTGATAGCGGGCAACATGGGCAATAATCTCGATTTCACTTGGAGAAAAACCGCGGAGTTCACCGTTAAGGATGATATACTGACTATGTTTGTGATGTGAAGAAATGGAAATAAAGGACCCGATGTTATGCAGAAGTGAGGCACATTCGAGTAATTCCCGATAGGGTGCTTCAAGATGGTGCAACGATGTCAGACTGTCGAACAACTGAAGGGCGAGAGTGGCAACATGCTCTGAATGTTTGCGGTTCCAGTCGCAACGACACCCGAGTTCATAAACACTCTCCTTGCGTATATCAAGCTCAAATTCATGTTCCTGCTCACTCGATGCATTGAAGTGATCTTTAAGATAGTGAAGCACCATGCCCTCGCGCAGGGCATAATCTGACACAACGATTTCATTGAGATTGAAAAGCCTGAAAATCATATCCACAAGAATAAGGCCCGGTACAATCAAATCGACCCTGTTTGCGTCAAGACCGGTAAATTTTCTGCGTTCGGCAGAGCTTAGCGGAATCAGGGCAGTGTAAAGTGTCTGAAACTCTTTTCGGGAAAAGTGACTGTTGTTGAGTGACGCTTTACTTGCTCTGCCATTCATCGAACAGATCATACGGGCGATATTCAGAGCCGTCCCGGAGGAGGCTATAGCACGATTCACCTTCAATTTGGATGCTTTTGCAACAGCTGAGACCATCTCAGCCGAAAAAAACTGTTCAAGCATCTTGATATCAGAACGGGCAATCGGATCTGTAAAAACAAACCGTTCATACATTCTTGCAACTCCGATTTTACGGCTCTCCAGAAGTTGCACTCCTTGATGATTCGCAATGATAAATTCAACTGAACCGCCACCGATATCGAAAAGAAGGTCAAACGTTGAACCAATTTTGACAGCGTTTCGAACCCCGTAATAGATGAATTCAGCCTCTTCACTGCCTGATATAATTCTGACTTTGAGGCCGGTTTCATCCCTGACCATCCGAAGAAAATCAAACCGGTTTTTTGCTTCACGGATAGCACTGGTCGCAAATGCAATAATGTTTTCAGGCGCAACGCCATGATGAGCAGCAAGAACAAGAAAATTCTTCAACGCAGCGATACCTGACTGCATAGCCTCTTCGTCAAGCATTTTCGTTGAAATACTGCCCCGGCCAATGCAAATCATATTTTTGACACGGTCAATTTCAACAATCCCCTTTCCCCTGCTCTCTTCGACAATGATCATGTGGAAGGAGTTGGTACCGAGATCAATGGCCGCCACTCTCAATTTTTCTGTCGCCATACCAATAGTCTGAAAGGGATTTAACAATGCGATACAAAATACATGTTTTGATGCCGAAAAGGAAAAGTACTGAGTTCTAACAGTGCTGAGGGTTGAGTTTGGATTGAAATTTAACAGGTCTGTGATGGTGGCCTTTTCTTCTTAAAGAGTTTTCAATGTATATTCAAGCCTTATGTCAGCAGATATCCTGTAATGTTCACGCTACCATTTTTTTTACGACTTGTACACTTTTTCCCCTTATGAAAAGAATCGACAGGTTAAAGTTTCGCTATGAAGTTGCGCGAAAAACCATTCATCTCTCATCTCTATCGATTCCAGTGATATATTACTTTATAAGCAGGGAAATTGCTCTGCTTCTGCTTGTTCCGCTTTTTGCCGGTTTTTTTCTGGTTGACCTGCTGAAAAATTTTTACCCGCCTGTTGCAAGATGGTATCACAGTACGTTTGATGCCATGCTGAGAAGCCATGAACTTGAAATAAAACCTTATCTGAATGGAGCTACATACATTACCATGGGAGCGCTTCTTCTGGTACTCTTTTTCCCTAAAATTATTGTCGTCGCCTCCTTTTCAATGGTTTCCATTTCAGATACTTTTGCGGCAATTATCGGAAAAGCGTTCGGAAAACACCGGTTTGGAGAAAAAAGTGTCGAGGGAAGTCTTGCTTTTTTTTTCTGTTCAGTTATTATTGTTGCCATTGTGCCGGAGATTAATGTGTTTATCGGCTTAGTTATGGCAATTGCTGCCACCTTGACTGAGGCCTTTATTGTGCGTATCGGCAGCTTCAAGGTAGACGATAACCTTTCCATTCCACTTGTCAGCGCATCGGTCGGTATGCTCTGTTATATGCTTGTCATGCCTGAACAAATTCCATACCTTTCGATTTGCCGATAGGCAATCCCCAGAATATCATGCAGACCGCTCTTACCGATTCAACTGAAATTGCCGCCGATTTCCTTAACTCTGGCGGAGTTGTTGCGTTTCCAACAGAAACGGTATACGGTCTGGGTGCCGGCATCTGCCATCCTGAAGCAATCAGCAAAGTCTTTCGTGCAAAAGGTCGTCCGGGGGATAACCCTTTGATAGTTCATATTTATTGCCTTGAACAGTTGGCTGATGTTGCAGCTGAGATAAATTCGGATGCGAGGCTGCTGATTGAACGGTTTTTTCCTGGACCTCTGACGCTTGTGCTGAAAAAAAATCCATGTGTCCCTGATTCTGTTACTGCAGGTCTTGAAACTGTCGGAGTCCGATGCCCGGCAAACCCGGTCGCACAAGAGTTTCTCAGCCGTTGTTCATGCCCGGTTGCTGCTCCTTCAGCAAATCTGTCGGGGCTGCCAAGCGCTACAAGCTGGGAATCGGTCTATGAGGATCTTAACGGGAAAATCGACTGCGTGCTTCGGGGAAAGCCTAGCACGATAGGTCTTGAATCGACCATTGTAGAGTGTTCAGGTTCTGTGCCGATTCTGCTCCGGGCCGGTGCCATAACCCTTGAACAATTGCAGGCTGTTCTGCCTGAAATCAGAGTGAATGCAGTCACGGATGAGCGGGAAGCACCGAAAAGCCCTGGTCTGAAATACCCGCATTATGCTCCCAAAGCTTCAATTCTCTTTTACAACGCCAATGAAACAGTAGCCATCGGACCTTCTTCAGCATATATAGGTCTTTCCGACCCCCCTGAAGGTGTTTCGTTGTTCAGAATCTGCTTGAATCTTGAGGAGTTTGGCCGTGAGCTGTTCAGATTTTTCCGGTACTGTGATGCTCAATGCATTAAGGTGATTTATTGTGAACTGCCTGCAGATACCGGACTCGGCAGAGCGATCCGTGATAGACTTCTGAGGGCGTCGGGGAGGCATTGACCTCCCCATGATGTGTTCAGAATGAGAGAGTACAGCCAACATGGACTGAACCGGGAGAACTTGTAGCACGTTCGTCGTTCCCGCTGCTGTAAACTTCTCTGTCACCATACCAGGTCATTTCGTATCGTGCTGCAAGCTTCATCTGCTGCATGACCTGCCATGAAGCGAGAAGAAAAATGGATTTGCCACGCCCGTTGAACAGCCCGAGAGTCGAGGTCAGAGGAAGATCATCTTCATAGGCATAAAGTGCAGCATCATAATCATCAGTATTGAAAAGGGTAAACCGCCCTTTTACGTTAAACTTTCCAGTATGGTAACCGGCCTGCTGATATATAAGCCATCCATACACTGCGGTATCACCTGAAAGATATTTATTGACCACTTTTTTGACCTCTCCCCTGCTTCTCAAATGCACGCGATCAGAAAAATCTCTATCACAATCAAGCCTGATGCGATTGGCGATTTTCGGCAGTGCTGACCAGAGTGGCTTGCTGCTGGTGCCCTGATTTGCCTGCTCTTCTTTATATTTATGCTGCAGCTGGAGATTCCAGCTGATCATCGGAGATTGCTTCCATAGCATGAATAGCCGAAAATCATTACCCTCAGAAGGATATTGGCAGTGATCGTCAAGCACGGGGAATGTGAAGAGATCGTAATAGGCACCAACTGAAAACAGGTCGGTTAGTTTTGCCTTGATGCCAAGATAGTCTCCCGCCTCGTTTGATGCACCGCCTCCCCTTTCAGCAAAGGCTCCGGCAAATGGTGAGAAATAAGAATCTCCATATCGTCTCAGGGAAGCAATCGTACTGACACCATGAATAATCTCATACTCTGCACCAGCAGTCCATGATGCATCATTGGGCTTTTCAGAAAATGCCGCTTCTGCAAAAAGGCTTATTGTTCCAAGAGAGCAATCTGTATCTAAACTGTAAAGGGTTGCTGAGGATTGATTTCCCATTGCAGCATAGGGTTCAAGCTTGTTGAGCGGTTCGGAATAATTGTAGAACAGCACGGTACCGCCGGTTTTGCAACTCAGGGGGCCTGTCTGATAATGATAGAGCAGATGTACACCGTAGAGGGTTTCAATAACGTTGTCTTTTCGGCTTATTTCAAGCAGGGTACGATGGTTTCCGGATTCATCAAAGCTGGTAATTAAACCACTGTTTTTATTGATGACCGCATCCACATGGTTTGCCGAATAAAATGAAGTAACCTCAAAAGGATCGAACTTCAGAGTCGTGGCCGCACCTTGCAGAAAACCGCTTTCGGAACTTGATGTACAGGACGATAGCGGCTTTGATGTAAGCCGTACACTACTGGTCGGATCGGAGCCTTTTGCGAAATATCGGTTCTGTCCAATGAGCAGCCCTTCACCAAAATTGAGCCGATAGCTGCCGATTACCGCATTTTTAATAATGCCGAGTTCATAGGCATGGATGCTTAGTGATGTAAAGTCTGCAATGTCGGGTTCCCCGATATCTTTTTGTTGAACCAGACTTCCCTTAAAGTGAGGAGCAGAAAACAGCAGGCGATGACAGAGGTTGTAGTTTTCACCGCTGTATGCACCGTTTATTATACCTTTACGTTCAGTTGTTTCCCACAACAGCCGGCTATTGAGGGTCACTGTTGGTGCAGAGGAGCCTGATGCTGATGTTTCAGGGGAAACCTGATTGTTTTGCAGCTGAATATATGGTTCAATAGTGGCCGTTTTCTCTTTTCCGATAAGAGGCTCGAGTTCCTGAAGGGAAAGAATCGCTCCCTTCTCGGTGCGATAAGAGAGAATGGCATGAGTATCGAATGTGGTCAGCCAGGGAAGTTGTCGCAGCTCATCAGCATCTGCTTTATTGAGAGAAATCCGGTTGTTCTTCAAGCTCTCAATGAATTCGAACAGCTGCTCAAGATTTGTTTCTGATTCTGCGCTGTCGAAAAGTTGCTGAAGATCGTGATTTTCAGCATGGAGAACTGGAGGTGGGCAAAAAGAAGCTGTCAGAAAAAATAAAATCGTCAAGACTTTGGGGAGTATATGACGTTTGAGTGCAATGAAAAGCTGTTGCATAACCATTCAGGGTTTTGTGCGTTAACAAAACCGGCTGATGGCTTATTGGCTTTCCGTCAACTTATAGAGTTCCTGAACCTCATTGCGGCTCAGATATCGCCATTCGCCCCGCCGGAGTTCACCAGCCTGGAGACCTGCATAAGCAACTCTTTCAAGCCGTTTAACCTCAAAACCGAGGGTTTCGAACATTCTCCGGACCTGGTGGTTCTTTCCTTCATGAATGCTCAGCAATACCTGCATGCCATCGTCGAGTATTTTTGCCCTGCAGGGACTGACCTTTTCCCCGGTGTCTTTCAAACGCATCCCTCCTGTCAACTGCTGCAGGAGATTTGGCGTAAATTTTTCAGCAAGCACAGCAATATACTCTTTTTTTACGTTTGACGAAGGATGCATAAGTTTATGTGCAAGGGTACCGTCATTGGTCAAGAGAATGACACCTGTTGTTTTCCTGTCAAGCCGGCCTACAGGAAACACCCGTTCCTTGACGTCGATATAATCGAGCACCATTTCCCGATTTTTTTCGTCACTGTTGGTGGTAATGACGTTTCGGGGTTTGTTCAACAGGATGTATACCTTTCTTGCCTCCGGCTGAGCAAACCGCTCGCCGTCGATTATTACCTCGTCGCGGGACGGATCAACCATTATCCCCGGTTTTGTAATCACCGTACCGTTTACCATAACCCGTCCGTCAAGAACAAGCTGGTCGGCTGCCCTCCGTGATGCTATGCCGCATGATGCCAGAAACCGGTTGATTCGTACCTCATCGTCTTTACTGCTCTTTTTCATTCTTTTGAATCGTCTCCTCTTGATTGTTTTCGCATAATGGTCTCTGCTTTACCCTCATGCAGGGTCAGGGACTCCTGCTCTTCATGCTCCTGAAGAATTTCCTTGATCTCGCGAAGTTTTGGAAGGTCTTTTAATGAAGACAAGTGAAACAGATCCAGAAACTCCTTAGTGGTACCGTACTGCAGTGGTTTACCTGGAGAATCCGCCCTGCCTCGAACCTCTATGAAGCCGCGAAGAAGAAGCCTGTCAAGAGCATAATCAGGGCTCACACCGCGAATCTGCTGAATTTCCCCCCGGGTCACCGGCTGATTATAGGCAATAACGGCAAGAACTTCAAGAAGAGAGTGGGAAAGCCTTCTGCGGATGTCAGGGGCTAGTAGTTTTTTCAGGATGTCGCCGAATTCCGGCCTGGAAAGAAAACGGTATCCACCGGCAATCCGGTGGATATGAAAAGTCCTTCCGGTTTCAGCATACTCTGCATTGAGTTGATCAACAATTGACTGAAACTCACTGGAATCAAGATCCTTTCCGGTAACCTGTCTGATTGTCTGGAGGGTAACAGCTTCCTCAGAAGCAAAAATGACAGCCTCGATATATTGCTGCAACTGCAGGTCGTGCTTGTGCACATTCTTCCTTTATATATTTGAGAAGAGGCCTATTTTGTCCGGGCAGTCGAGAAATTATGGTCGAGGCATATACCCTCTTCATAATTATACCATAACTGTTGACAGGGGAAATTGTTTTCGTAAAGGGCCTTACCGATAATGACAGAATCCACGCCACATGACTTAAGCTCATCGAGCCGTTTCAAATCCCCGGTATTGGTAACTCCACCAGAAGCAGTAATTTTCATCCTTGTTTTTTCAGCAAATCTTTTGGTGCTTTCATAACCAAACCCCTGCATCATGCCGTCACGGGTTATATCTGTATAAATCACTCGTTCAATTCCCATCTCTTTCATCTGGAGTGCAAGATCGTAATCCTTCAACCCACTGCTTTCAGTCCACCCTTTAATCTTCGGAACACCGTTCTCAGCATCGATACCAACGACAATCTGTGATGGGCGATACGTTTTTAATAATTCTTCGATTAATTTAGGATGAGTCACAGCCGCTGAACCAATAACCACTCGACCAACACCTATATCAAGATAGCGCTTGACTGCATCAAAAGAGCGAATACCTCCACCGACCTGAACCGGAATATCAAGATTACTTAAAATTTCCCTGATTTTCTCAAAATTGACCATCTCTCCGGTAAGTGCTGCATCAAGGTCAACAACATGCAGCATCTTGGCATTTTGCTTGCGCCAGATAATTGCCATGTCAAGGGGATTGTCGAGATATATTTTTTTCTTGCTGAAATCACCACGGGTCAACCTCACACACTTCCCGTCCTTAATATCTATCGCTGGAATAATTAACATAACAGAGTAAAAAAATCGGTTTTAACACTCGGCAAAGTTTTTCAGTACCTTTAATCCTGCATCAGAACTTTTTTCCGGATGAAACTGAACTGCAAAAATACCATTTTTTTCGATAGCCGAACAAAAGTTTTTTCCGGCGAACCAGGTTGTTGCTGCGACTGCATCAACTGAGAGCGGCTCGCAATAATAAGAGTGCACGAAATAGAAAAACGTGTGATCCGGAATTCCCCGAAAAAGAACGCTCTCTTTCTGCTGATCAACCGAATTCCAGCCTATCTGGGGTATCTTGTCGGTGTCGCTCATGAAACGCAGAACCCTGCCTGGAATCAGGTTCATTCCCTTGTAATCGCCCATTTCCTCGCTGTCAGTCAACAGCAGCTGCATACCAAGACATATGCCGAAGAGCTGTCCTCCTTTATCGACATGCTCGGCAACTGCTTCAGTAAACCCTGATGCATTGAGTGACTCGATAGCCTGTCCGAAAGCACCAACTCCTGGCAGGACTACTTTTCGATAGCCTGCAAGTTTACCGGGATCACTGCTGACGATGGCCTTGACGCCAAGGTAGTCAAATGCCTTGAGAACAGAACGAAGATTTCCAGCACCGTAATCGGCTATAAAAACCATAAAAAAACCTTTAAAAGTCCAGAAAAACAGTCGATAAAGCCCCTGGAACCGGACTGCCTCATTTCCTGTTCATTTTTATATTCAATCAATAATGCTTATTATAATAACTTTTTCACCTTACAGGAAAACCGAAAAGCCTCTATCATCATACGAAATCGAAAAGCAAATGCATAAGATTGTTTCTGCCATATTTTTAGCTGAAAATATCAAAAAAATTGAAATAGAGGCGCCGCGTATTGCTAAAAAAAGAAAAGCAGGTCAGTTTATCATGCTAAGAGTTGGCCTGTCGGGTGAAAGAGTCCCGCTGACCATTGCCGATTCTGATCCTGAAAAAGGCACTATCACCATCATTGTCCAGGGAATGGGTAAATCCACAAGAGAGTTGAACACCAAAGTTGCCGGCGACACTATCAGTGACATTGTCGGTCCACTTGGAACTCCGTCGCATATTGAAAAGTTCGGTACGGCCGTCAGCATCGGCGGGGGTGTGGGTACAGCAATTGCCTATCCGACTGCAGTCGCTCTTAAGAAAGCAGGAAATTATGTGATTACCATTAACGGTGCCCGCTCAAAAGAGCTTGTGATCCTTGAAAACGAAATGAAAGCAGTGAGTGATGAAGCATACATTACAACTGATGACGGATCATACGGTTTTCATGGCTTCGTCACCCAGAAACTTCAGGAACTGATAGACTCCGGGAAAAAAATCGATTATGTGCTCGCCATAGGACCAATTCCGATGATGAGGGCTATAGCTGAGGTCACACGGCCCTACAATATCAAAACCATGGTCAGTCTCAACCCTGTTATGGTTGATGGCACCGGCATGTGTGGCGGCTGCAGGGTTGCGGTGGACAATCAGATTAAATTTGCCTGTGTTGACGGTCCTGAATTTGATGCTCACCATGTCGATTTTAAAAACCTTACTGACCGGAACAAATTGTACCTGCCGGAAGAAAAACAATCAGCTGAAGCATTTGCACACAAATGCAACATGCAATAAGCAGGAAGACAATATCTGTTATTTTTTTACTCTGTCATGATGACTTTTCCTGCATTATTTCTTTGCAGGGATGGTTTTTTTTGCATCAACACACCATTTTTTTAATGAAATAACTATGGCCACACAACGTATCACGACCAAAGAACGCCTTGCCATTCCGCGCCAGGAAATGCCTTCTCAGAGAGCGGATGTCAGGAATAAAAATTTCAAGGAAGTGAATCTTGGCTATACGGCTGAACTGGCACAAACAGAAGCGCTTCGTTGTATTCAATGCAAGGATCCAGTTTGCATTAAGGGATGCCCGGTTAACATCAAAATAGATCAGTTTATCAAGCTTATCGCGGACGGCAATTTTCTGGGCGCCGCAAGAAAGATCAAGGAAGATAATGTACTTCCGGCAATCTGCGGCAGAGTGTGTCCACAGGAAGACCAGTGCGAAAAAGCCTGTATTCTTACAAAAAAACATAAATCAGTCGCTATAGGGAACCTGGAACGGTTTGCGGCCGATTACGAGCGGGAAACCGGTAATGTGGAGCTGCCAACCGTAAGAGCTTCAACAGGCAAAAAAGTTGCGGTTATCGGCAGTGGACCGGCCGGGCTCAGCTGCGCCAATGATCTTATCCAATTGGGCCATTCGGTCACGGTTTTTGAGGCGTTACATGAACTCGGGGGCGTTCTGGTCTATGGCATTCCTGAATTCAGGCTTCCCAAGGAGATTGTAAAGTCCGAAATTGACGGGTTGAAACTGCTTGGTGTCACGTTTATAACCAACACTGTCGCCGGACGTTCAATCACTGTAGACGAGCTTCTGAAGGAAGAAGGATTTGACGCTGTCTTTATTGGAGTAGGAGCCGGTCTGCCATGGTTCATGGGTATACCTGGTGAAAATCTCCTCGGGGTTTATTCTGCAAATGAGTTTTTAACCAGGGTTAACCTGATGAAGTCGTATCAATTCCCTGACAATGACACTCCTGTGTTCAACTGCAAGGGGAAAAATGTTGCAGTGTTCGGTGGGGGTAATACTGCTATGGATGCCGTTCGAACAGCCAAAAGACTGGGCGCTGAACATGCCTATATCGTTTACCGCCGTTCAGAAGCTGAAATGCCTGCACGTCTTGAGGAAGTTCATCACGCAAGGGAGGAGGGAATTGAATTCCTCATGCTCATGAACCCTTTGGAATTTGTCGGTAATGAACAGCAATGGCTTACGGGGGCAAAATGCCTCAGGATGGAACTTGGCGAACCAGACGACTCCGGCCGCCGGCGTCCTGTGCCGATAAAAGACTCTGAGTTCATACTGCCGATCGATATGGCAGTCATCTCTATCGGCAACGGTTCCAATCCGCTGATCAAACAGACTACACCGGATATCGAGGTCAGCAAACGTGATACCATTGTGGTAGATATCAACACCATGGCCACATCAAAGGATGATGTCTATGCCGGCGGCGATATTGTAACCGGTGGTGCAACTGTTATCCTGGCAATGGGTGCAGGGCGTACTGCTGCCAGAGCTATTCATGAAAAGCTTTCCGCAACTGCTCGACCCGCCCACGATTGACTCCAAGGTCCGAAATACCGAGCCTTGAAGCCGATCGGACATGGATAACTCCTTCGCTTGCGCTTAACCGGAACTCAACGTCATCGATAAAGCCAAAAACAGGCACCGTAAAGGTCGACCAAAGATACTCTTTGCTTTCGTCTTGCACTGTTCCGCCCTGTGCTCTGATAACAAGCTTCAGAGCAGCCCAGGCCTGCTCAGGAAAACCACTGAAGGCTAAGGGGGCAATCTTAAAAACTGGATCCGTACTTTCACTGCTCACACAGTTCGGTGTGCCTGGACATGCTCTCAACTTTCCGCTTACCAGCTGCGGCTTTTCCTTGGGCTGAGGCCATAAACCAGAGAGCTGACTGGTTAGAGCGGCTACTGCATCACTGAATATATCCATGAATTTTTCTCCATTTTGATGACATGCAGATCAAACTATCCTTCTATCCTCGAAGCCAGCTCTTCAGCCATTTTTTTATCAACAAGTTTAACTGTGATTTCAGCAATTTCACGAGCGGTATTGACATGAAAAACTGAAACCTCAAAAACATCGGCCATTCGCACAATCGCAGTTAAGTCCTTGATATATTTGCTGATCCCAAGAAAACTGAGGGGAAGAAGACACTTCACATGAAAGGGATTACTTAAAAAAATACCATAAGGCTGGACTTTCAGCACTGAACCGGTAAACAGTTGGCCGATATCGGGAAGACGAACAGAAAACTCCTGCTCACTGCCTGAAAGAGCACCCTCAATACGCGCTGTATCACCTTGCCGGACCTGCTCGATCCGTTCTTTAAGAACTGAGATGTCACCATAAACTATTCCCGGCTCGGCAAGCAGCTCTCTTGCGCTCAAGCCCTGCGTGGAATAAACGATAACCTCCTTCCCCTTCTCTTTTAAAGCCCTGAGCAAAGGAATAAAATCACTGTCGCCGCTGAACAGGATAAACGTATCGTACTGATCAATACCGATTAAAGCATCAACAACAAGTTCAACATCAAGATTGCCTTTCATGACAATCACGCCTGTTTCCTTATTGAAAATTTTTTTGACCGATTTCGAAGTGATCCTGTAACCGTGTGCAATCAACACTCTGGTAAATGCCGCATTTTCCTCGGAAACAGGTTCAGATGCCGGAACATAATAATTTGCCTGAACCGAGGCATACCCTGACATAAAAAATGCCATAAGACGGGAAAAATCAATCTGCCAGCCAAGATGACGCTGGGTAAAAAAAAGGTTTGCACCATCTATAAAAACAGCAGCGCGGCCCATACTCTCTATTTCTCTTATGATTAGTGTTGCATAATGACCCTAACTGTAACAGTAAACATCTGGCGGGCATTAACCATTCAATTTTACAAAGCAGGGAATGTGAACCCTCTCAAGCTCGTGATCTGCCGTGCAGCATCAATTACTCTCGATGCGAGGTATGCTGTAAACAACGGAGTACTATTGAGACAGGGAATTGATCTCGCTTTGCTGACTGATGAAGAGTGAAGAAGCTCTCCTGCCCGATGTATGGTTTCATTCCCATCTGCAAAATAGCCGCAGCCAAAAAGATCTACGCCAACAGAACTCGCTTTTTTATCTTCTTTAAACATTGCCAGGACCTCTTCAAATGAAGGTCTGGTCCACTCTCCGCCGACATTGTGGTTGAGATAAACCGTCATAATCCTGCTGTAAGGGTTCCTTGGATCACTCAGCATAAGTGCCTGAAGGCGCTCTGCAAACTGTATGGTTTCCTCTCGACCGGTTCGGAAAAGAGGAGAATCGCCCTTTGCATCTTTAACCAGTGTGCCATGAAAAAGAAGCAGCAGAACTCTTCTTTCGTTGTGTTCAGCCGACTGTGGTCGACAATGTTCGGAGACATCCTCAAATAAATAATCACAGTAGATGGAGCAGAGCCTCTCATCGCTCCAGAACCTGCTGAGTACTTTTACTTTTCCAAGTTCCTCCGGACTGTGAGAGGCTGCCAGACAGGAACAGAGCTGACCACAGGATAGTGTGTTGTCAATGGGCGACATGGAAACAATCACCTGTCCATCGTATAATCGTGTCCGTTCAATAATCTGCTCGACATAGGGCGGTGAGGCTGAAAATGCAGCATGTACCTCGAAGTCGAATGCCGCTGCAGATGGTGAACTGTCAAGATACTGCTGCAAAGCTCCAGCCTGATCGCGCGTAATCCGATTATGCGGTGAGCACTGGGCGTTGGTACGGGAGCGAATGAGCTTTTTGAGCGATGAGGTAACTGCTATCGTCTTCTGCAAAGAACCTGGGATATGCATGATCTGCGAGGCATGAGCCAGCGTCTGGCGGGTCACCCTGTAGTTTTCCATGAAACGGGTAGTTTCAGCCTCTCCATGCGCTGCCAGGATAACAGCTATTTTCATCTCATGACTTTCGAACAGTGATGATCTTGACATCCAGGCCTTCACGTAAACTCTTTTCTGGAACCAGCGCAATTTTATCCCCCTTCTTAAGTCCCTGAAGGACTTCAATAAAGGTCATATCGCTGGCACCCTGCCGAATAAGCTGTTTTTTCAATCGACCATTATCAATTTTCCATACATAGCTTTGATGGTTTTCCTCAAACACAGCACTTTTCCTGACGAGAAGAGCGTGCTGCCTGATATTGTATATAATGTTTGCAGTAGCGGTCATTCCAGCCTGGATATTGCTCACCGGTTTTATAAATGTGAGATAAATCTTTGAGGTCTTTGTTATCCTGTCTGTCTGGGGCACAATACGGGAGACAACTGCTGAGATGCGTTTATCGGGATAGGCATCAAAAGCAACGGTGGCGGCCTGACCGTTGCGGATCTTCGGAACATCAAGTTCGTCAACCTCTACACTGACCAGATAACTCGATGTATCAACAACTCTTGCAACCAGAGTACCGGCGGTGATATAATCACCCTCCTTAACGTTCTGCCATGTGATCGTACCGGAAAAAGGGGCCCTGACGGTCAGTTTTTTGAGATCATCTTCACGCATCTTTACAAGAAAAGCTTTCTGCCGAAGCAGCTCTTCTGCCTGAATGCGGCTTTTTTCGGCATCATCAACCTCCTGACGGGATATAGCCCCTTCTTTAAAAAGGTTTTTCTTTCTGTTACTTTGAAGAGTGTTATCTTTCATCAATGCCTCCTGTTCATTAAAGGCCGCCTTGGCCTGACGAACGGTAAGATCAGGTGCAGGACTGTTGAATTCAAGAATTTTCTGACCGGCTCTGACTTTCTGGCCTTCGAGCGCACCGACATAACTGACTGTTCCTGAATATTCAGCACTGAGGCTGGCAACGGCATCTGCCTCGACAAACCCTGTACCATAGATGGCCTGAACGAGTTCTGCATAAGTAACCTCGCCAGCCTCAATATCGACAGTATTACCTCTGGTGATCAGGAAAACAACAGTCGCAATAAAAACAACTGCAAGAGCTATGGAATATTTTGGAAGAAATTTTTGCAGGGACTTCATTAGTACTGTTAATTATATATTCATCATAAGGAAGTTACATGTTTTGAACTTTTTATCCATTCTGACCTTGGTTTTTCCATAATTTTATCAATCTTTAAGCACATTTTTCTTTCCCTGATAATCTCTGACAATACAATACCGTGAGTATTGCATAAAAAACTAATAATCTACACCTTCAATGGGCGATAATCAAAGTTTACAGAAAAGCTTTCTTGAAACAGTAAAGTTCGATGACAAAGGACTTGTTCCAGCGATTGTCCAGGACCATGAAACAGGGAAAGTCCTGATGATGGCATGGATGAACCGTGAGAGCCTTGAGATGACACTGGACAAAAAGAAAGCCTGTTACTGGAGCCGCAGCCGACAGGAGCTCTGGCTGAAAGGGGAATCTTCCGGAAACATGCAATCGGTTCACGACATTCTGATTGACTGCGACGGCGACACCCTGCTGTTAAAGGTTTCCCAGATAGGCGGAGCTTGCCATGCCGGTTATCACTCCTGCTTTTATCGCAGGGCTAAAGATGATACAACGCTGGAAATCTGTGATACACTGATGTTTAACCCTGAAGAGGTATATGGTAAAAAAAGCTGACATGGCTGTAAGTCCATCAAAAGAGAGCGCAAAATCCCTTAACAAGTCTAAATCAAGAGCCTCGATTCGGCGAATGTTTGACGAGGTTGCACCGACCTATGATTTTTTAAATCATCTGCTGAGTCTGGGAATAGATAATTACTGGCGGGCCAAAGCAACCAGCAAGGCAAAAAAACTCCTTGAAAAAAATCCCGCGCCAAGAATTCTTGATGTTGCAACCGGCACTGGTGATCTGGCTGACTCTATGGCGAAAATATCAGGAGCAAAAGTAACTGCTCTTGACCTTTCGCCTGAAATGCTTGCACTGGCCCGAAAGAAGTACCCGCAAATCACCTTTATCGAAGGATATGCGGAAAAACTGCCGTTTCAGGATGCCAGTTTCGATGTTGTCAGCGCAGGGTTTGGCGTGAGAAATTTCGAAGACCTTGGAAAAGGAATGCGTGAGTTTCACCGTGTTCTGAAACCAGGCGGGTATGCGCTTATTATTGAGCCGATGATCCCGCGTAATGATGTGATGAAAAAACTTTACCTGATCTATTTTAAAAAGGTGCTGCCCAGAATCGCCGGATTGTTCAGTAAATCAAGTTTTGCCTATGACTACCTGCCCCACTCTGTCGAACATTTTCCGCAGACTCAGGCATTCATTGCTATTCTGAAAAATAACGGGTTCAAAAAAGCTGAGTTTTTTCCGATGACCTTTGAAACCTCGATTCTTTACATTGCCGGCAAGTAAAACGGGCTCTCCTTTCAAACAGCACATACCGACAGAACATCAGACCTGACGGTATTGCTGATAAAAAAAGAATCGTCGAAGGATCGGTATCAAACCCAGATAAGCACCAACACCAAGAGTATCCGCCAACAGATCAGCTACTTCTGCAGAGCGGTAGGGCAGAAAGGATTGGACGATCTCTATGAGGATCCCGTAACTAATCAGCACAATAATCTTGAGCAATCCGAAACGACTTCTTGGAAAGGCAAAATCCAACAGAAACGCAAGGGTAAAAAACGCAAGGCAATGAAGTACCTTATCGCCATTCGCTACAGGTACCGATATCCCATTGCGGATTGTAGCCTGCCAGCTTATAAAAACCAGAGTTACGACCAATAACAGTCGGAAGGCAATCATCACACGCAGTTGTTTATCGTTCACGTTGAATAACTGTTTTAATTGGTTCATGATTGATTGATTTCATTTCAGCTCGGTATTTCGTAAAATTACGGCAGGCATGCTCCTCCTTCAACCGGTCTGCATGAATTTTCTTGATAAGCTCCACAACCTTTAGAGGATCCGTAACATGGAAAATCATGTGCATATCGCTTTTGTTGAAAAGCTTCCGCTCCATCACTTCATTTTCCAGCCATAAAAGTAGAGTAGTCCAGATTTCACCATACAGAATAATCGGCGTTTCGCAGATATGTTCCACCTGTACAAGCTGCCATGCATAAAAGAGCTCGAGCAGGGTTCCAATGCCTCCTGGAGCCACAACCACTGCGTCAGAGAGTGCCATGAAAGTATCAAGCCGGTTGCTGAAAAGGCTGAACTCCTGCTTGATATCAAGAAAATCATTCGGATTCTGCTCTCTGGGCAATCTGATGTTCAGGCCGATGGAGCGGCTTGCAGAGTGAGCGTTTTTCGTCCCGGCATTTGCAGCCTGCATCAGTCCGGGGCCGCCGCCTGTCACAATATCAAAGCCCGATTCCGCCAGGCCTCTGGCTATTTCAAAAACATCCTTATAATCCTTATCCCCTTCCTGAATTCTGGCTGATCCGAATATTGCCACCCGGTAATGAAGATCCATGACTCTCCTTTTGAAAAAAGTGTTTTCGCTCTCCTTCCCCCTTAAAGCATAGCTTCAAACTCATCCTCTGATACTACCCTGACTCCAAGCTTCACAGCTTTGTCAAACTTGCTGCCCGGATCATGTCCGGCGACAACCATACCGGTTTTTTTACTGACCGAACCGACAACCCTGCCTCCCCGCTCAATCACCAGCTCGGAGGCTTTCTGACGATCATAGCGATCAAGGCCTCCTGTAAAGAGCACAGTGATTCCTTCAAAATTACGATTAACCTGCTCTTTCCGCTCTGAAGCATTCAATGGCAAACCAGCTGTTTCAAGCTTTTCAAGAAACTCCGATACTGAAGGTTTTGAAAAAAAGTCGCAGATACTCTTGGCAACCACCGGCCCGATATCCGGCACCGTTGCAAGCTCCACCTCGCTTGCCTGCCTGAGTGCTGAAAGTGATGGATAAGCACTCGCCAGTTCGCGAGCCGTGGCACGACCGACGTGACGGATGCCAAGAGCGTAGAGCAACCGTTCGTAACTTTTCTGACGGCTTTCTTCAAGAGCACGCAGAAGATTTTGCGCCGATTGCCGGCCCATCCGTTTAAGTCTTTCGAGCTGCGGCTCCTGCAATAGATAAAGATCTCCAGCATCCTTTACAAGCTTTAAGTTGACAAGCTGATCGACCAGCGCTTTGCCGAGATTTTTGATATCCATCGCATCCCGCGATGCGAAGTGCAGCAGCCTTCCCCTGATCTGGGCAGGGCACTCATCCTCATTGGGACAGTAGGAGCTTACCTCACTCTCAGGCTTTTCAAGAGGTGTACCGCACTCGGGACACACCGAAGGTACCTGAACTGCTTCAGCATCTGAAGGACGCTCATCAAATACAACACTGATCACCTTGGGAATCACTTCGCCTGACTTTTCAATAATCACCCGGTCATGCACCATAATGCCAAGGCGCTGAATCTCATCAAAGTTATGGAGAGTAGAACGCGAAACTGTTGAGCCGGCAAGCAGCACCGGTTCCAGTTGTGCAACCGGAGTGATGGTGCCAAGTCTGCCAACCTGAAAAACAACGTCATGCAGCACAGTTTTTGCCTGCTGAGCCGGATATTTGTAGGCAATTGCCCATCGAGGGCTTTTAGACGTAGCGCCAAGTTTTTCCCAAAGCCGGGCATCGTTGAGCTTCAGTACCACACCGTCGGTTTCGTAGGGCAGCTTCCATCGTTTTTCATCCCACTCCTGGATAAACCTGCTGATATCCTGTAGTTCATGGCACAGCCGGTAGTTATCGCCAGTATAAAACCCAAGCTTTTCGAGGTGCCTGAGTCTCAGGAATTGCGATGCATCCTCTTCATCATAACCTTTCAGAAAATATGCAACAAAACTCATGTTGCGGCGGGCAACCTCAGCGGAATCCTGCAGTTTGAGCGACCCTGCAGTTGCATTGCGGGGATTTGCAAACCGGTCTTCCTCCGGACGGCTTTCATTAAGCTGCTCAAAATCCTCCTTGCGCATAAACACTTCGCCACGCACCTCAATCTCGCTCTCTTCACTTTCAGCGAAAAGGTTCCCGAAATCAGGTAACCGCAAGGGTATGGCTTGAATCGTTTTAATGTTTGCAGTAATATCGTCACCCTGAAAACCATCACCTCGTGTGGCACCGCGAACAAGTATACCCTTGCGATACAGCAGGCTTACGGCAACCCCATCGAACTTCAGTTCGGCAACCATATCCTGCTTGTGGACACCTTCAAGAACAAGAAGCTTTTTAAGCCGATTGTAAAATTCCTCCAGATCACCAAAAGAGTATGTATTCGAAAGGCTCAGCATGGGTTCACGATGCTGCACCGTAGGGAATACCCTGGTAATAGTTCCTCCAACTCTCTGCGATGGACTGTCGGGAGTGACAAGATCCGGAAACTGCCGTTCAAGGGTTATAAGCTTTTCGAGAAGCCTGTCAAAGTCGTAATCGGAGAGTTCAGGCTTTGCTTCGATATAATAGAGAGAGTTATGGTGCTCAATCTCTTTGCGAAGGTGCGCTATAATCTCCCGGGCGCTTGTGATATCTCTCATTGATCAAGAACAAAGTTATCTGACTGGTGAAAATGCCCAACCGGCGAGATTTTTTAAAAATCCTACAGAGCCCTGAACTCCGAGCTTCTCCCATGTCACCATCAGCACTTTCGGATAACGCAAGGCAAGCCGAAACATGACCTGCATTAAATCCTCAATCTTCATCTCATCACGGAACATCGCCTGACGGTAGCGCTCGGGCAGTTCATCAAGAACAATCATGACCTCATTCATCAGATCATTGACAAAGTTCGGCGCATCGGTAGCGGAGTTAAAGCACATGTACTTCATGAGATTCGCCATCGATGCAACATTGGGTTCGTAGGCACTGATTTTTTCCAGATGCTTTTTTGAAAAATTGTTTTCGGCTATAGCATGGTCAAGATCAGCCGTCAAATGCGGCAGGTTGCGAACCATGGAACCAAACCCGCAGAAAGTAAGTGGCGAAGCAAGTGAAGCAGCGTCACCGAAAAGAATAATCCGGTCATCGGCAATTTCGCGTGTCCGGTTGAACCCGTTATGAAAATACGCTGGAATAATGCCATAAACAGGGCGGTGAACAACAAACTCCGTGCCGATTTTTTTATACTCGGGAAGCTTTCTGAAATAGGTATCAAAAAGTCCGAGCAGTGACTTGTCGTTCGGTGAGTCCGCCTCGTCATAAAAGAAAAGATAGGTGATATACTGCGACTCTTCAGCGGGAAATCCTTCCCAGATAAGCTGCCGTCCCCTTCCCGGAACCATGTCGGCAGGGCCTATGCTGGCGAGAATTTCACCGGTATCAAAATCAGCATCTAAAAAGCCACTGGCTATGGTACCAACTGTAGGGCAGACATGCGTTTGAGGAACTCCTTCGTTAAGCTGCATGGCGATGGGAGAGAGTATCCCCATGACATCAACAAGCACTTTAGCCTTGTAATAGATTGCCTGACCTTTGTTATCCTCAACCTTGACAACAATATGGTCGTCAAACCGGTAACAGCAGGAAAAGGATCTCTCTGCAAGAATAGTGCTCCCCTGAACCTCCATCACCTTCTCTTTTGCCATGCAAAGGAGCTTGTCTGCATTAACAGCACAATCGAGTACATTTTTCATAGAGAGCCTCTTCTGACTGCCATCCGGCTTGTAAAACTCAACCCAGCCGGTCTTGTAGCGACGGACAATAACCGAGTCAACTTCGCTCTCTGTAAACAAACCTGTAGCTGAGAGTTTCAGAAGCTCCTGTCTTGAAATATTCCAGTCTCTGGTGGATTTGGCTGGTGTCTGGCGATCAAAAACCATAACCCTCCGACCATACTTTTTCGCCATCACAGCTGCGTGGAGCAGACTGAGCGTCCCGCCTGCATAAATCAAATCATACTCGCCGCTGATAACAGCATTTTTGGGCAAGTTGATTCCAGGTATAATCACTTGCCGAACAGGATGCTTCAACAGCTCCCAGTAACGATCAACTTCTTTGATGCGGCGAAGATGCTGCTCTCCATCCTCAAGAGATGAAAACGCTTTGTAAAGATAAGGGTAAGTCAGCTTGATCTGATTGAGTAACAATGACATAGATAACTATGGTATAGGATATTAATGCTGATCATGCATCCGGAATTCAGTGGTATATTCTGCCATCGGCCGCAACTGAACGTCGCTTTCAATCATGCCGTCAACAAGATTGATCCTCCGCCCCGCCCGGTTTGCAAACTCCTCATCGTGAGTAACGACAATAACGGTCTGATGCAGCTCCCTGTTGAGCCGGTCAAAAAGATTATAGACATTGTTCGCAGAACGGGAATCGAGATTGCCGGTCGGCTCATCACCAAGGAGCACCTTCGGCTCGTTTGCCAAAGCACGGGCAATGGCCACACGCTGCTGCTGACCTCCTGAAAGCTGGTTTGGCTTGTTGGTGTACTTGTTCTGCATCTCAACCAGATCGAGCAGCATCTTCGCTCGATCCCTGATCTCCTTTCTGCTGCGCCTGCCATTGATCATCATGGGCATACTGACATTATCGACAGCGTTAAACTCAGGCAGTAAAAAATGAAACTGATAGATAAACCCTATCTTTTCATTCCGGATCTTGTTCATTTCCTTTTCACTCTTTTCGTTAATCGCCTCCCCATCAAGCCACACCTTCCCTGATGTTGGCTTGTCAAGCCCTCCCATGATGTAGAGCAATGTGGATTTACCCGAACCGGAGGGCCCGGTAATAGCGACAAACTCCCCTGCCATTATTTCTACGGAAAGTTTGGGAATGATGGTCTGACGTATATCCCGGGAAAGCTCAAGCTCCTTGCGGATACCCTCAAGTTTGAGAATGACTGCAGCCATCAGTTACTGTTTCCGTAATGTTGTTTTGTCAATCCTGCCGTTAACGTCATTAGCTTTTTACAGATAGTGCCTGTATCGTATTATATAACAAAAAAGCCCCGAAAGAGGCAGCTGAATTGTGGAAAAACTGCACGCTCATGCAGGGAAAATCCAAATACCAAAATCAGACCTAAAAATGGCATCTTCACGCTAACGCCGGATATGCGTTCTTACAGTCATGTATTTTACTTGGCACACAGAGGAAATTTAGTAGTAATTTTATGGAAGCAGTCATTCAGACAACCTGAACAGCTTGACTTGACAACAAGAAGCGACAATGATACATATACCGACACATCGTGCACCGACTCATCCGGGAGAGATGCTTCTTGAGGAGTTTTTGAGCCCTATGGAAATTACTCAGCGACAGTTAGCTGATGCTATCCACGTTCCGTATCAGCGGGTTAATGAAATCATCAATGGCAGACGGGGTGTAACTCCAGCTACGGCGCTGAGACTCGCGAAATATTTTAACCTTTCGCCTGACTTCTGGATGAATCTCCAACAGCGATGGGATCTCTATTATGCAAAAAATGCTGAGGATCACCTGTTGCAAAGCATAACCCCTTTAGCTCAGAGAGTGACCAACCTACAAATAGAGACCACGTGCCGCTTATAGGAAAGTACCAGACAAGGATCCTTCCGATAGCAGCCATTTATGGCGGTAATGCTTCGGGAAAAACAAATTTGTTCAAAGCATTAAGCTTTACCAAAAACCTTATTCTCAAAGGGACAAAACCAGATAGCTTGATTCCGGTTGAGACTTATCGTCTTGACGGCAACAGTGCGGCCAAGGCCACACGTTTTTCGTTTGAGTTGCTGATTGATGAAACGATCTATGAATACAGCTTTGCTGTAACAAGAAAAGCGATTCTTGAGGAACGCCTTGTTAAAATTACCAGCACCAGCGAAAAAGTCTTGTTTGATCGTCGGGATGGAAAACCAAATTTTGGGGCTGAAGTTACAGACATCCCATTTCTTTCTTTCGCTTTTCAAGGGACAAGAGATAATCAGCTCTTCTTGACAAACTCTGTATCTCAAAAAGTTGATACGTTTCGTCCCGTCTATGACTGGTTCAACAATTGCCTGGAACTCGTTGCACCTGATTCACGGTTTGAGCCTTTTGAGCAGTTTCTGGATGAAGAGCATCCCTTGTATTCCACGATGAATGAAATGTTGCAAAAACTGGATACCGGTATAGCACATCTTGGCGGAGAGGAAATTCCTTTTGATAACCTCCCTCTTCCTGACGCACTGAAAACAATGCTTAAGGAAGATGTCCGGGAAGGAATGAGTGTCCGTGTTGTTTCAGACCCGTCAGTTGAACGTTATATCGTTACAAGAAAGCAGGGTGAATTGATTGCTAAAAAACTGGTTACGTACCATCAAAAACCGGATGGCACTGAAACAAAATTCGAGTTGCAGCAAGAGTCGGATGGATCGCAAAGGATTATTGATCTCCTGCCCGCTTTTCTGGAAATATCTGCTAGGAAGTCAGCAAAAGTATTTGTCATTGACGAAGTGGATCGCAGCCTTCACTCCCTTTTGTCAAGGCACCTGCTCGAAGGATATCTGAAGAGCTGCGCTCCAGAAAGTAGATCTCAACTGTTGTTTACAACCCATAATGTTTTGCTCATGGATCAGCATTTGTTGCGCCGAGACGAAATGTGGGTGGCAGAACGAGATTCTTCCGGAGCTTCTCAGTTGCGATCTTTCAGCGAATACAAAGATGTCCGGTTTGATAAAGACATTCGTAAAAGCTATCTGCAAGGCAGATTGGGTGGTATCCCCCGAATACCGATTACGGGCAAGTTTAGTGCATTTGTTTGTGAACCGTCGAATGGAGCGCTGGAATAATGGGGGAAAAAAGAAGGCGATTTAATCGGCCATCCGGTACACGTCGGTACAAAAAACTGTTCATCATTGCGACCGAAGGGGGTTAAAGAACTTGCAGGGAACGCTTACGTCGTCATCTTGCTGATTATAACAAGGGAGTAGCCGCAAGTAAAATTACCCGCGAGATGGTTGAAACCGCAATCCGGAGAGCATCCCAACAAGATAACAATAAAACATCAGGATGGCCTGTTACAACTGGCACATCTGAGTATCGTCTTGTTCGTAATATACTGGAAGCACATCTAAACTGACGCTTGTTACTGCAGAATAGCGCATCTTGAATCAATAGTTTTGCTTCATCAGCCCCAGATGATCAGGGGGTGCGAACCATAAAACGCTCGTGAAAAACCTCAACGACCAGGCTTCTATCGGTGCAGGCGGCGTCATTATCATGGATCCCGACACACGGCAAGCTCCCCCTATCTGCTCCAGGCCGATGCCGGCGCAATGACTGGGTTGCTCAATACCATCGACAAGAAAACTGAAATGGTCAACCGCATGGCACACCTCACACCGGTGCAAACCTATCGCGCCCAGGTTGTTTCGGCGATGGCCATGGAAACGGAATTTCAGATACTCAACACACTGCTTGCCGGCAAGGCGGCCCAGCTGCAGCTGACCGAGTACAGAATCTTTGAGATTTTCTGCGCATCGGAGGGAATCGACCATGCAAATGCAGGCTTTGAGGTGAACTATCCCACCCACTTTGAGCTGCGAGACAAGCAGGCGGACCTGAACTTAGAAAATTGACAAGGAGCTGAGCAAGGGGAAGGCGACGGTACAAAAGGAAGTTGTAACGGCGATTGCAATATAGCTTGAACATCATAAAGGCACATAAGAATAGATAATCACCCCCTTTTTTAAAACAATCCTTAGAGCGGAAAGAATTTAGTGCAAGAACTTGGACATAGCAACGTCAGAATGAATGTGTGTGTGGGCTTATTAAGAGCATTTAGCGTTAAACATTAAGACCTCATTATCCAAGCAATTGCTCAAGATGAGAGCATTACATCGTGAGCATTTTTAATGTCTCTTCATATGAATGAAAGGCTTGAAAGTTTTAAAACTCCCCTTTGGATTGCTGGTGCCCTTATTTCTGCATGGGGAGTTTGGATTATAAAACGAAGGATGAAAAACAAGAAGGCAAAGAAAACTGATAAGACATCTGAACTATACTGATGGCTTGACAGGCTAATGATGATGACACGATGAAACGATAAAACAAGCTGTCAGTATTGATGACGACAAAAGCCCCTTCTTATATGAAGGGGTTTTTTATTACCGACACAATTGAAAGGTAAACTGCGGAAACCCGGTGGATCGTTTTGCAGGATGCAAAAAATAGTGATATGGCACTGGAAAGCCGTTTGTTTTTTTGGGGTTCGATTAGTTAACATGTCATAATTGTATTGATGAATTGACAATATGGCCATTATGACCCTTGAGATTTTCAAGCCGGTGACCCTTGCGGGGATGACATTGCGGAACCGCCTTATACGTTCCGCCACGCATGAAAGTCTGGCCGACGGGAGCGGAGCGCCCGGTGCGGCTCATGAAAAACTTTACACGGCGCTGGCGAAAGGCGGGGCTGGCGCCATCATTACCGGCTATGCGGGTGTGCAGCAGGACGGGAAGAGCAGCCTCGCCAACATGCTGATGATAAACGATGACATGCTGATTCCTGCATATCGAAAGCTCACGGATGCGGTTCACAGTCACGGGACGCCGATCGTCCTGCAGATTGCCCACTGCGGACGCCAGACCCGTAAGGCGGTAACCGGTATGCCTACGGTCGCCCCTTCGCCGCTGAAGGACTTCATTTTCAACGAGGAGCGACCGCACGAACTCAGTGAAAGTGAGATTGAAATAATCATCGGCAGCTTTGTTGCGGCTGCCGTGCGGGCAAGAAAAGCGGGGTTTGACGGCGTCCAGCTCCATCTGGCACACGGTTACCTCCTTTCAGAGTTCCTTTCAAGCTATACGAACAGGCGCCGCGACCGTTGGGGAGGTTCGATTACGAACAAGTTCCGCATCGTCTCGGAAATATTCCGCCGCATCAGGGAAGAGGAGAGCGACTATCCCTTGCTGGTCAAAATCAACGGATTCGATAACCGGCGGGGAGGGATGCGGTCTCCTGAAGCTGTAGAAATCGCCCGCCAGCTCGAAGCCTCAGGATGTTCGGCTATAGAGGTTTCTTCGGGTACAGTGGAGGAGGGGCTTTCCGTCATGCGGGGACCTGTCTTTCCTTCAGAAGCGCTGCTTGCCAGCAATTTCAAGTTCAAGTCGCTGCCTGCACCGGTCAAGAAAGCCCTTGCGCCTCTGCTTCGCCTGGCTATGCCATCGCCCAAACCATGGCGAGGTTACAATCTCGATGCTGCAAAAGCAATCAGGCAGGCAGTCTCAATTCCCGTCATTGCCGTCGGCGGCATCCATACGCTTAAGAATATCACCGGTGTTCTTGATAGCGGTACGGCTGATTATATTTCCATGTCGCGCCCGTTTGTTATCGAGCCGAACATTGTGCGGAAACTACAGGAGGGAAGGCAGACGGCATCGCGCTGCATCGAGTGCAACTACTGTGCAATCATGATTGAGGAGTACCCGCTCAGATGCTGGTATGGCAAGCTCCATCCTGCCCGTAACATGCAACCTTCGTAAAACCCCGTTATTTCGGATTGATGTTGAACCTATAGAGGGGACTGACCTGAAAAACAGATCGCAGGTGATGGACGATAAAGTTCAAACCGTTATCAGTGAAAAATTGGGAGATGTATTCGGGCGACTTGACGATGCCACGATGTTGTCGATGAATCGTGCTCTCGCCGTGTGGCTTGGGTTTGCTTGAATAGGGCCTATAGGACAGATGTGACGTATACGGTGAGTTTGATGGGTAAAATGCAGAAATAATAGAGCTTACATCAATGGTGAACGATAATTCGATGAGCGCTATGGGGTTTGCGCTTAAGCTGCTGGGGCTGCGTAGTCACAGCCGGAAAGAGCTTGAGGTGAAGCTTTTGAAAAAGGGGTACACTATTGACAGCATCGGGCCGGTTCTTGAGAAACTGACCTTGCAGGGAGTGCTGGACGACCTTATGTTCGGCTCTGCATTGCTGCAAAGTCGTTCGAGGCGAAAACCATGCGGAAAAGTTAAAATAAGTGCGGAGCTGAGAAAGAAAGGGGTTTCGGAATCAATGATTGGCGAGCTGCTTAAAGAGTACGACAGCGCGGAACTTTGTTATCGGGCTGCTGAAAAAAAAATTGGCTCACTGCGTGGGTCAACAGAGGCCTGCAGGCAAAAGAAACTTGAAGTTTTTCTGTATAACCGGGGATTTGAATGGAAAGATATTCAAATCGTCATCAGGAAATATTTTAAGCCCGGCTAAGATTTTGACAACTTCGACTAAAGTTTGTCACTCTGTACAAGCGAGCCAACCTTCTCTCCCTGCAGCAATCTGGTAAAGTTCCCTTTTTCATTCATGTTCATAACCACAATCGGCAATGCATTTTCCCTGCAGAGGGTGATTGCAGTCATATCCATAACCCTGAGATTTTTGCTGATAACATCGAAATAGGATATTTTTGAATAAAAAAGTGCATCGGGATTTTTTTCAGGATCAGAATCGTAGACTCCATCAACTCTGGTTCCTTTGACAATAACATCAGCTTCAATCTCTATAGCCCTCAGTGCTGCGGCTGTGTCGGTAGTGAAATAGGGATTTCCTGTTCCGGCACCGAAAATAACAACTCTCCCTTTTTCAAGGTGGCGAATAGCTCTCCGTCTGATAAAGGGTTCTGCCATCAGCTCCATTTTAATAGCTGTCTGAAGCCGGGTAAAGACACCCTTGCGTTCAAGGACATCCTGAAAAGCTATTGAGTTGATAACCGTTGCAAGCATACCCATATAGTCGGCCTGAACCCGATCCATCTTGGCTGCAGCTTCTGACACGCCGCGAAATATATTGCCACCTCCAATGACCAAAGCAATTTCGGCACCTAATTGACGTGCCTCTCTGATCTCTTCGGCATAACGTTCAAGCATTTCAATATTTATACCGTAGCCATCATGCCCTGCAAGTGCTTCACCGCTTAATTTCAGCAAGATGCGCTTATACTGCAGCATATCCTTCTTCTCCGAAATAATGGATTATAAAAACCATCATGACACTATTCTACAAAAAAAAAGCCTCGAATAACGAGGCTTTTTTTTACTCTCCCAACTGATAGCGGACAAATCCTATCACATCGACTTTCACCTCATGCTTCTTTCGGAACTCCTGGAGAACATCAGAAACCTTCGTGTTATTGTCCTTTATAAAGAACTGCTCGGAGAGCACTACCTCCTGGTAATACTTTTCAAGTCTGCCCTGAACAATCTTGTCGACAAATTCTTCCTTCTTCCCCTGACTGAGTGCCTGCTGTTTATAAATTTCCGACTCTGATGCAATATAATCAGCTGGAACTGCCGAACGATCAGTTACTATCGGAGCGGCTGCCACTACCTGCATGGCAAGATCCTTGGCGAGTTCCCTGACGGCTTCAGGATTATCGGTAGCTACATGAATGATTGCGCCAAGCTGAGCACCTGGATGAATATAAGCTTCGACAAGTCCATCCTGAGCATCACAGAAAACAAGACGCTTGAGATTGATCTTTTCGCCGAGCTTTCCGGTCATTGTCTTAATGGCATCATCGACTGTTTCACCACCGTAGGCTTCACCTAAATGAAGCTTCAGGAGTGCATCAGTGGATGTAATACGATTGGAAAGAGCAAGGTCGCCAAGTGCATTTGCAAAACCGGTAAAAACATCACCACGGGCAACGAAATCAGTTTCGCAGTTGAGCTCAAGAATAACTCCCGTCTTATGGTCAGGAGTTGTTTTTATACATACCATACCTTCACGAGCCTCTTTATCTGCGCGCTTGGCAGCAAGTGCGGCTCCTTTTTTGCGGAGATAGTCTATGGCTTTCTGCACATCGCCACCTGTTTCGTCAAGGGCTTTTTTGCAGTCCATCATTCCTACACCTGTTATATCACGAAGATTTTTTACATCTTTTGCTGAAATCTGGCTCATTGAACTTTCATTCTGATTGATTATAAACTCTTCTTATTCGCTGATTTCTTCTTTTCCGCCATCCTCTTCCACTTCATCCAGATCGGCAAGTACTTCCTGTTCGACTTTAAGCGCACGTGCGTTGATGACTGTATCGGCTACGGCTGTAACCATAAGCTTGATAGATCGGATAGCATCGTCGTTTGCAGGAATGACAAAGTCAACCAGTTCTGGATCGCAGTTGGTATCGACCATTGCGATAATTGGAATACCAAGTGAACGGGCTTCCTTGATGGCAATATGCTCTTTCTTGATGTCAACGATGAATAGTGCGGCTGGCAGCCTTGTCATGGTGGCAATTCCACCGAGAATCCTCATCAGCTTTTCCTTTTCGCGGGCAAGCATGAGTCGTTCTTTTTTGGTAATCATGTCAAAGGTGCCATCGGTAGCCATCCTGTCGATGGAGTTCATGCGCCTGATGCTCTGGCGAATGGTCTGGAAATTAGTAAGCATACCTCCGAGCCAGCGTTCGCAGACATAAGGCATGCCTGCTCGTTCTGCTTCTTCGGAAATAATATGTTTCGCCTGTTTTTTTGTACCGACAAACATGATTTCCCTACCGGTCTGTGCGATTGCTTCAAGGGCCTTAAGCGCTTCATCGGCAAGCACCACGGTTTTCTGCAGATCAATAATATGAACACCGTTTTTTTCCATGAAAATGTACGGCTTCATTTTCGGACTCCAGCGTCGTGCAAGGTGACCGAAGTGGACTCCTGCGCGGAGCATCTCTTCGAGCTGAAAATGTGACATGAGTTGCGTTCCTGTTATTTAGTTGTTCCTCTACCATGTATCTACTGACCGGTATCCGGCGCAGGGCGCCGGACACTTCCGGAAAGCTTCATCTGAACAGTGATCAGATTGACATGATATGTGAAGTTGTGTTTTGTAAATGCAATGAGATAATTCGTATTAACGCTTTGAGAACTGGAAACGTTTGCGGGCTTTTTTGCGTCCGAATTTTTTCCTTTCAACCATGCGGGGATCTCTGGTCAGAAGCTTCTCGGTTTTCAGGACTGCACGAGCTGCTTCATCAAACTCAGTTAAAGCGCGTGCAATTGCAAGACTGACTGCTCCGGACTGACCACTGACACCGCCACCATGAACATTGATCTTGATATCAAACTGTTCTGATTTATCGGTAATCACAAGAGGCCTGAGAGCCTGCTGACGCTTGAATTCATCCTTGAAATACTCTTCTACCGGCAACTTATTGATGATAACCCGGCCTTTTCCCGGAGTTACAATCGCTCGAGCCACCGAGGTTTTACGGCGACCTACTGTATCGATAACCTCTTTCATTCCCAATTCTTTATTGTTTAGTTGACTTTCATTTCCGCAGGAGACTGCGACGCATGAGGATGCTCTGAACCTGAATAAACCTTGAGTTTTCTGAAAAGCTGGCGACCGAGATTATTGTGCGGCAACATTCCCCAGACCGCATTTTCTATAACCTTTTCGGGTCTTTTTTTCAGAAGATCCTTGACATGATCAATTTTGACGCCACCAGGATAATGAGAGTGGGAAAAGTAGCTTTTCTGATCTTCTTTTTTGCCGGTCAAGGCGACTTTTTCGGCATTGGTTACCACTATAAAATCGCCGGTATCAATATGCGGGGTAAACTGTGGTTTATGTTTGCCTCTAAGAACTTTTGCAATCTCTGAAGCCATTCTGCCCAACACCTGACCATCGGCATCTATGACATACCATTTACGATCAACTTCTGCTGGCTTTGCCGAATATGTTTTGAAACTTATCGTCTTGCTCATGCTCTCACTATAGAATTAACTGGACTTTTACGGAAAAATAAAGTTCATCAATGTAAATTATTCCTCTTAATTCTACAAATTATACCTTATATCTAATCAGGAATTCCCGGAGGGTCAGGTTCTACTTTTTTTTACCAAGTCTGTCTTTGTTCTTATGAAGCCTTTAATTGCTTTGGTTGGCCGGCCAAACGTCGGTAAATCTACTTTGTTCAACAGGATCCTGCGCCAGAAAAGCGCCATAGTCGACAGCACACCCGGCGTCACACGAGACCGGCATATTTCAGAGGGAGAGTGGCAGGGCAAACAGTTCCTTCTGATGGATACGGGCGGCTATAACGCCGATGGAGATGTCATCAGTATGGCTATGCTTGAGCAGACGCTTATGGCTATCCGTGAAGCTGACATTGTTATTTTTCTGACTGATGCCCGGGCTGGCCTTTCTTATGAAGACCTTGAACTTGCAAGGCTGCTGCAGCGGACATTTCAGCATAAACAGCTTTTTTTTGCGGTCAACAAAGTTGAAACCCCGCAGCTCACCCTTGATGCAGAGTCATTTATAAGTACCGGATTCACAAAGCCCTATTTTATATCGGCAAAAGATGGCTCCGGTGTGGCCGATATGCTTGATGACATCCTTGAAACACTGCCTTCACTGGAAAAAACTGCCAGCGAAGAGGATAGTGCGATCCAACTTGCCGTGGTCGGGAGACCAAACGTCGGAAAATCGAGTTTTGTCAATGCCCTGCTGGGTTCTAACCGCCTGATTGTTTCAAACATCCCGGGTACAACACGGGATGCCATCGACAGCCGTTTTATACGCAGGCAGCAGGAGTTCATTTTGATCGATACCGCCGGATTGCGAAAAAGAACCAAGATCGATGCCGGAATAGAGTATTACAGCTCGCTGAGAACGGAAAAAGCCATTGAACGATGCGATGTTGCTCTGGTAATGCTGGATGCAGAACCGGGGATTGAAAAGCAGGATATGAAAATTATCAATATGGCAGTTGAGCGAAAAAAAGGAGCATTGCTCCTCATCAACAAATGGGACCTGATCGAAAAGGATTCTAAAACAAGCAAAATTTACGAAGATAACCTGCGATCAAACATGGGAAACCTTTCCTATGTACCGGTTCTCTTTATTTCAGCGCTGACCAAAAAAAATCTGTATCGGGCTATTGATACTGCCCAGGAAATCAGCCGTAACCGATCGCGCAAAATCTCCACCAGCGTGCTCAACAAATTCCTTGAGGAAGCGCTTTCGCAAACACATGTTTCAACTAAATCAGGTAAGGAGCTGAAAATCAAGTACATGACGCAGATCAATGCAGCATGGCCTGTATTTGCTTTTTTCTGTAATGACCCTTTGCTTGTTCAGAATAATTTCAGAAAGTTTCTTGAAAATAAACTGCGCGAACATTTCAGTCTGGATGGAGTTCCCATTTCAATGCGTTTTCTTCAGAAATAGAAAATGTAACCCAAAAGAAACCGCCTTTTTTTTAAAGCAACATCAACGTAATGAATCGTATGCCGACAGTCACTGAAGCGCAAATCATAGCAGCGCTGAGCTCAGTTCAGGAACCTGACCTGAAAAAAGATCTCATCACCCTTGCCATGGTAGAGGATATTGCCCTTGATACCGATAACAATGTGTCGTTTACTGTGGTGCTTACCACTCCGGCCTGTCCTTTGAAAGAGCAGATCAAACAGTCCTGTATTGACTCAATCAGAACCCTTGTGCCTGAAGCAGCAGCTATAGTGGTGAACATGACTTCAAAAGTAACCTCATCCTGCAGCCATCATCACTGCAATCATAATCGTCCATTGAAAGAGGTAAAAAACATTATTGCAGTAGCATCAGGAAAGGGCGGTGTAGGAAAATCGACCTTTGCGGTAAACCTTGCCGTCGCTCTTGCTAAAACAGGGGCAAAAGTCGGTCTGGTTGATGCTGACCTTTATGGGCCGAGTATTCCAACCATGTTCGGGATGCAGAATGCAAAACCGGAAATGGCAGAAAAGAACATTGTTCCTCTTGAGAAGTATGGTGTAAAACTCATGTCGATCGGCTTTCTGATTGAAACTGAAACCGCGCTTATCTGGCGAGGCCCCATGGCTTCGAGCGCTATCAAACAGTTTATCAGTGAAGTGGAGTGGAAAGAACTCGATTACCTGATTTTTGACTTTCCGCCGGGTACCGGCGATATTCAGCTCACCATTACCCAGACTATTCCGTTAAGCGGCGCTATTATTGTAACAACGCCTCAGGATGTTGCCCTAGCTGATGTATCTAAAGCCGTAAGTATGTTCCGGAAGGTGAATGTTCCTCTTCTTGGTCTGGTGGAAAATATGAGCTATTACGAACTTCCGGATGGAACCAAGGACTTTATTTTCGGGCACCATGGCGGGGAAATATTTGCAAGAACCCAGGGCATTCCATTTCTCGGTGAAATACCGATCGACAGGGCTGTCCGAGAAGGGGGTGACAATGGAATACCTTATGTTCTTGGCCATCCTGATTCTGCAACGTCAAATGCAATCATTCGAGCATCAATGGAGGTTGCCCGCAGGGTTTCCATAACAAATGCCGAGCACACAGAAGAACATTCATAACTTTGATATTGTTTTTTTGCGCAAGAGGTTTGATATTAGCTCTATCAGTAACGAAACAAACGTCATTTTTTCATCATTGTAAACCAATTATACCATGAGCAGCAGTAAGGATTATCTTCCAAATAGCGATGCACTTTACGACAGGGTTATTGCCTCACTTGAAACTGTACGTCCTTATCTGCAAGTTGACGGGGGTGACTGTCAGCTTGTAGGCATTTCAAAGGATTTTGTTGTGGATGTCAAGCTGCTTGGTGCATGCGGGTCATGCCCGATGAGCACCCTTACGTTGCGTGCGGGAGTTGAACAGGCTATTAAAAAAGCAAATCCGGAAATTGTACGCGTCGAGTCGGTTTAATACCTTTATCAGTCAAGATTTTTCAATAAAAGCTCCAGGGAGTCCTCATTGTCGATGAGGACTTCTCTTGCTCTGCTTCCATCAGCTTCACTGACAATCCCGTTGAATTCGAGCTGGTCCATAACCCTTCCGGCGCGGCTGAATCCCAGACGCAAACGTCTTTGCAGCATTGAAACACTGGCCTGCTGATGGAGCACTACAAGCCGGGCTGCATCATTAAACATTTCGTCTCGCTTGTCGTTGTCCTGATTTCCCGATGACTGCAACCCGTTGCCTTTCTGCTGATCAGGCTCCGGCAGCTCATACATAATTTTCAATGCCGGCTGTGAACCGATAAAGGAGGTAATCTCTTCAACCTCACCGGAAGAAACAAAAGGCCCCTGAATACGCATGGCTTTCGGCTGATCGGAAGGCTGATAGAGCATATCGCCACTGCCGAGCAGCTGTTCGGCTCCGCAACCGTCAAGGATGGTGCGGGAATCTACTCCGCTCGCCACCTGGAAAGCAATTCGTGCTGGAAAGTTGGCCTTGATAATACCTGTGATGACATTAACCGAGGGGCGCTGTGTCGCAACTATCAGATGAATTCCTACAGCCCGGGCAAGCTGGGCGATCCTGGTGATAGGCTCTTCAACTTCCCTTCTGGCGGTAATCATGAGATCTGCAAGTTCATCAATAACTACGACTATGTAAGGCAGTTGCTCGTCAGGAAAACGACGATTGTAGTCCTTGATGTTTCGGACACCCGCTTTTTCAAGAGTTTCATAACGGAACTCCATCTCTTTTACCACGCACTTCAATGCATAGACTGCCTTCTGGGAATCGGTTATAATCTGCTCATCGATACCTGGAAAACGCACAAGAAAATGGTTTTTAAGATGCTGGTACTGAAAGAGTTCAACCCTTTTAGGGTCTATCATGACGAACTTCACCTTATCAGGGTCGCAGGCATAAAGCAGGCTGGATATAATAACATTGATACAGACAGACTTTCCGGCTCCTGTAGCACCGGCAATGAGGAGATGCGGCATGGCTGCCAAATCGGCAATATAGACTTCGTTCGCTATGGTTTTACCGAGAACAATAGGCAGCGTCATCGTGCTGTTTTTGAATTTCTCGACCTGCAGGACTGAGCGAAGCCATACCGTTTTAGGTTTTGCATTAGGGATTTCAACCCCGACAGCGTTCTTGCCGGGAATGGGAGCTATAATACGGATTCCTCTGGCCGATAGCGCCATGGCAAGGTCATTTTCGAGAGATATGACCCGGCTGACCTTGACATCAGGTGCAAGTTCACATTCAAACAGCGTCACTCTTGGACCGACAGTGGTAGTAATTCTGACGACATCGATATTGAATATCTTGAGTTTTTCAAGAAGTTTTCGTTTGCTTTCGGAAAGATGGTGCTCATCAATCTGATCATCATCATCAGGTACTTTTTCAAGGAGGTCAATCGAGGGAAAGCGGTATGCTTCGCGGTCTTTGGTACGGACTTTAAGACTGCGTTCGTCAAGGTCGGCTACGATTTCGTGAACGGCTTTCTGAATGATCATTTCAGGCTCGCCAGGAGGCTTCGGCTGCTGTTTCGGTTCGGATATCAACAAAGCAACAGGTTCCGGTAAAACCGGCTGCCCAAATCCCAAGGGAGGCTTATCGCGCCTCACCTCTTTATGCTCCTCCGTTTGCTGCTGTTTTTTTTTAGCTTTCAGTTTTTGTTTTTCCTCTTTTTTTTTACGTCTCTCTGCAAACCATTCGTTCATGACGGTGAAAGGCTTCAAAACGATGTTCTTTATGGACATCAATGCCTGCCGGAAATCGGGGAACATTCCCCGTCCTGTATAAATAGTCAAGACAACAGCAAGAACACCAAGCAGAACCCATGCACCTGCTTCTCCGACAACCTTCAGTTTTTCTGCAAGCATTCTTCCGATCGTCCCGGCCATACTATCACTGAATGGAGTGGAAGTGAGGCCGAACATGGCTTCGACATCGACTGAAATGGCAATGCTGTAAAGAAAAAATTTCAATGCCGGTTTAAGACTTATAGCTCGAAAAAGCGACCAGCCGCAGAAAAATATGGCCGTTAACGGAAGGATAACCGGATAACCATAGGTATGAATAAAGAAGGAGGAAAGCTTAACCCCTAACGGCCCGAATGGATTATGAACAGTCTCGGCAGCATCTCTGGCTGCCTTGCTGAAAATATCGTGCCAGGCAATTGTCGCAAAACTCGCTTCATCTTCGGGATGAAAACTCAGAAGAAAACTGATCAAAAAAAACGAAACGAGCATGAATACTATACCTGACAACTCTCTCTTCAGCGACTCCCTGTCATGAGTCTTTCCCCTTGCTCCTTTTTTCTCTTTTTTCATTTTCACTTGTGCAATCGCTCCTTGATACCTTTTTACTGTCAGTCGAATAAGGTTGTAACAAAAGGCAGAGTTCTTATCACACCTGTATGGAATGTACCGCGAACCTCCACCAGAATGGCAGTCCCCGGATTTATATATTCACGCACGATATTGCAGGTACCTATAGGCTCCTGAAGTGTCGGTGAAAGGGTGCCGCTGCACACCCAGCCAATCTCCTGACGGTCGGCATTGAAAATCTTAAAACCCTGGCGGGGAAGGACCCGGCCATCCAGACTGAAACCTGCGACTCCTCGCGTCAAATTGAGTTCAACCTGCTGGCATGCCTCTTTTCCTAGAAAATGTCCTTTATTCATTTTGACCACCCATTTCAGTCTGGCCTCAAGCGGATTTGTGTCCTGATCAATCTCATGTCCATAGAGTGAGTACCCCATCTCAAGACGAAGAGTATCTCGCGCGCCAAGACCGACTGGCTGAATGCTGAACTCTTTCCCCGCTACCATAAGTGCCTCCCATAAAGGCAATGCAACCTTGTTTGGTAAACATATTTCAACACCTTTTTCACCTGTATAGCCGGTTCGGGCTATGATCAGCTCGGAACCTTGAAAAGAAGCGTTACAAAACTGAAATGATCCAAGAGAGTCTATAGCAGGAGAGGGAAAAACGATTTTGAGAATATTCAGAGCAAACGGTCCCTGTAGTGCGATCAATGAAAACCAATCGGTATGATCTTCAAGGACAACTCCTTCAAAAGCTTTGATATGCTGCTGCATCCATTCGAAATCTTTTGAAGCATTGCTGGCATTGACTATAAGAAAATAGGTGTCACGATCAATGCGATAGATAATAAGATCATCAACAATGCCACCATGGGGATAGAGCATGAGATTGTATTGAGCATAACCATCTTCCAGTTTTTCAATATCATTCGTTGTCAGGTACTGCAGAAAATCCTTGGACCTGCCGCCTTTTACGTAAAAGTTTCCCATATGAGAAACATCAAACAGCCCTGCCGCATTTCTTACAGCCATATGCTCGGCAATAATTCCAGAATACTGTACCGGCATCAGATAGCCGCCAAAGTCGATAATTTTTGCTCCAGCCTGTTGATGCCAGGAGTACAATGCTGTTTTTTTCATAACCACTCTCTCCTAAATTGATTGATCGGCGCTGCAACTGACTGTAAAAAAACATGTAAACATGATAATCAAAGCATTTCGGTCATGCACCACCAGTTCGTTGATAAAAAACCGATATATAAATACTGATTCCTTACAGAACAAGGTGGAAAACCATTTTTAACGATGTCGGCTAATGGACGTATGAGGAACTTATAACTTTCAGCTTATAAGACGCTCAACCGTAAAGACTCCCTGAACTTTTTTCACCTTGTCCATAAGAGTAGTGAGTTTTTCTGCATTACGAACATAGATCATGAGCGTACCAACAAACATTCCATCACGGGCATGAAGGGAGATACTGCGGATATTGGTATCGAACTTAGAAATAACTGTCGTTATCTGGTTGATAATGCCAATACGATCTTCACCGACAATCTTAATTCCCGCAAGAAAATCGGTTTCAACCTTGCGGTTCCAGGATACCGAGACAACACGCTCGCTTTTCAGCAGATTTTCATTACTGACGTTGACGCAGTTTTTGCGGTGAATCTTTACAACTCCTTCGGTTGTAACAAATCCAATCACATCATCACCGGGAACCGGCTGGCAGCATTTGGCATAAGAATATGCAATATTGCTCATGCCGGCAATACTGACTTCGTCCTTCTTTCCCGATATACCTTCCTGCTCCTGTTCCTGACGTGCTTTCTGAAGATAATCCTCAACCTCACGAGCTTCGTCAATGGGAGTTTTAGCTGCAGGCTCATCCTTGCGGGAGCCTGTCACCCTCTCAATAACCTCTTCGCCATTGATCTGCTGACTGGCCAAAGCGCTGAAGAAATCTGCCGGGGTTTTAATACCATACCGTTTAACCTGCCGAATGATATCATTATCGGAAAAAAGCTTTTTTGTGCCGGACAGCATTTTTTCCCATATCCCTCGTCCTTTCTCAATCTGAATGCGCCGTTCCTCATTGATGGCAGATCGGATTTTGAGCTTTGCGCGCTGAGTGACAACGATTTTAAGCCAGTCGGGTTTTGGTTTCTGACTTTTTGATGTAATGATCTCGACCCTGTCGCCCGATTTAAGCTGTGCATTCAGCCGGACAATCTTGCCGTTAACTTTTGCACCTATACAACCGTTGCCGACCTCAGTATGAATGGCATATGCAAAATCTATCGGGGTTGCTCCTGCGGGCATGGTTTTCATATCTCCTTTAGGAGTAAAAACGTAGATTTCGTCATGGTAGAGATTGAGCTTGAATCCCTCCATAAAAGCTGCAGCCGAATCTGCATCCTTGATCAGCTCTCTGGCCCAGCGAAGAAACGAATCAATGCTGGCATCATCCCTTGAAATTTTTTCCTTGTACCGCCAGTGAGCGGCAACGCCAAGTTCAGCAAACTCATGCATCCGGATTGTACGAATCTGCAGTTCAACCATATGACCTTTCGGACCTATAATGGCTGAATGAAGAGACTGGTATCCATTATGTTTTGGTATTGAGATATAGTCCTTGAAATGTTGCGGAACAGGAGGAAATTTCTGTGTTATAAAACCATAGACAGCAAAGCAGTCGGCAATACGTTCCGTATCGACAATGACCCTGATACCATAGAGATCGTGAATATCTTCAAAACTCTTGTTCTTGTTGCGCATCTTGTTGTAGATCGAAAAAAGATGTTTGGCCCGTCCTTCCACATCCACTTTGAACCCCTGTTTTTCAAGATCAGCTTTTATGGGAACAATCATTTTATTGAGATAGTTGACCCGCTCTCCCCTGCTGATACGAACCTTTTTCTGCAGAAAGTCGTGCATTTCAGGATCAATAAACTTGAGTGCAAGGTTTTCAAACTCAACTTTCATTTTTCCAAGACCGAACCGGTGTGCCAGAGGAGCGTAGATATCCCTGGTTTCAAGAGCGATCTTCATACGTCGATGCTCCGGAAGCGATTCAAGTGTTCTCATGTTATGGAGCCTGTCACAAAACTTTATGAGAATAACGCGGATGTCCTTAACCATAGAAAGCAGCATCTTGCGAAAACCTTCTGCCTGGGTAGTTTCCCTGTTGATCGTAATTCCGGAAATCTTGGTAAGCCCTTCAACAATTTCAGCTACTTCAACGCCCAGTTCTGCAACAATGTCTTCAAAAGTATATCCGCTGTCCTCAATAACATCATGCAGAAGTGCAGCCGCAACGGATACATCATCAAGAGGAAGTTCATTGAGAAGAATTGTGGCGACTTCGACTGGATGGTAGAAAAACGGTTCTCCTGAAGCCCTTTTTTCTCCTTCGTGTGCCCGATAACACATAAAAAAGGCCCGCTGGATCAGAGATTCATCAACGTTTTTAAGATTCCGGCGTGAAAGCGCAAGTATCTCGTTGAGTTTATTGTATTGATCCTTCTCTATCTGAGCTAACATTGCGTAATAAACTCCAGGAAACAACCTGTTAAAAGATAATGGGGGCAGTCACTTGTACTTCTTATATAACAAACGTATTTCTCGATAACTAAACAAACCGGAGAGAAAATCTATCCTTCAGCTGGCAGGCGTTTTACTGCCTGTTCAAGCTTTGAAATCTCGTCGCGAAGGTATGCTGCTTTTTCATACTCCATCTGAACAGCAGCTTCCTGCATTTCAAGCCGGAGTTCTGCGGCCATTGCATAACTTTCCTGAGGAGTGAAAGTCTCGATGAGACCCGCAAGAAGCCTTTCAGGTTTTGGTTCAAGACCGAAACGTTTTCTCCGATAGCGCTCCTCGGCATCAGCTACACTGGTTGTGTCAAGAATCTGGTCAACCGATTTTATGATCGACTGTGGTGTAATGCCATGTTCTTCGTTGTATCGATGCTGAATGGCGCGACGCCTTGCAGTTTCGTCGAGCACTTCGCGTATGGAACGCGTTAAAACATCAGCATAAAGAACAACAAATCCATCGATATTGCGGGCTGCTCTGCCTGCAATCTGCATAAGCGAACGGGTATTGCGCAAAAAGCCCTCTTTATCGGCATCAAGAATTGCCACCAGAGATACCTCAGGAAGATCAAGCCCTTCGCGAAGGAGGTTAACCCCTACAAGCACATCGATATCACCGACCCTCAACTCTCTGAGAATCTGTATGCGTTCAAGACTTTTTATCTCCGAATGAAGATAACGCGAGCGAATACCCGTCTTTCTGAAAAAGTCGTGCAGATCCTCAGCCATTCTTTTTGTAAGTGTCATGACAAGTGCCTTATGGCCTTTGGCGGTATGGATGCGGATTTCAGCAAGGAGATTATCGATTTGTCCTGCGACAGGACGCACTTCCACCGGAGGGTCAAGCAGACCGGTAGGACGAACCAGCTGCTCAACCACCACCCCGCCTGAACGCATCAGTTCGTGATCGCTGGGAGTGGCACTGACACAGATGACCTGTGGCGCCATCTCCTCAAACTCTTCAAAACGAAGCGGACGATTGTCGAGCGCTGACGGAAGTCTGAAACCATGTTCAACGAGAATGGTTTTCCGTGAACGGTCTCCGCCATACATGCCTCGTATCTGAGGGAGGGTTACATGAGATTCATCAATGACAACAAGATAATCCGAAGGAAAGTAATCAAGAAGACAGTAAGGTCGTTCACCCTCCCGGCGTCCTGAAAGGTGCCTCGAGTAATTTTCAATCCCTGAACAGTACCCAAGTTCCTTAATCATTTCAAGATCATAGCGGGTCCGTTCCTCAATCCTGCGAGCCTCAAGCAGACGGTTTTCTGCACGAAAAACGTTTAACCTCCCTGCAAGCTCATTTTCAATGGCCAGCATGGCGTCATTGAGCTTTTCCTCATCAGCGATGAACTGCCGTGCCGGATATATAAACGCATAGTCCTCGACTCCAAGCACTTCCCCGCTATTAATTTCAAAAGTCTGAAGACTTTCAATAGTGTTGCCGAAAAATTCTATTCTCAGAGCAAGTTCCTCATGCGCTGGAACAAGATCAATAATATCTCCCCTTACCCGAAACTTCCCTGAAGTTGGCTGGATATCATCTCGGATATAATGAAGTGCTATCAGCTCCTTCAGAAATGCATCACGGTCTTTGTCCATTCCGGAACGCAGTTCAATAATCTGTGCTTTCCAATCTTCAGGTGAACCAAGACCATAGATGCAGCTGACGGAACTGACTACAATCACATCCCTTCTGCCGCTGAGCAAAGCACTTGTGGTCTTCAGTCGTAACCGTTCTATTTCATCGTTGATACGAAGATCTTTCGCGATATATTTGTCAAGAGCGGGTAAATAGGCTTCAGGCTGATAAAAATCGTAATAGCTGATAAAATACTCAACGGCATTGTCCGGGAAAAACTGTTTGAACTCTCCGTAGAGCTGTGCGGCAAGGGTTTTATTATGGCTCATCACCAGAACAGGCTTATTAACCTGGGCAATGACATTCGAAATGGTAAAAGTTTTTCCGGAACCAGTGACGCCAAGCAGCGTCTGGTAGGGATTTCCTGAACGAACTCCTTCAGAGAGCGCTTCAATGGCTTTCGGCTGGTCTCCTGTCGGACTGTATGGACTCATAAGCCTGTATGTTCCGCTCTCACTCATGTTCATAAACAACTCTCCTCTTGACTGTTATTTCATTGTTCTTCTTTCAAACGCATAAAAGAAACTATTAAAACAAGTTGTTAGTTCTTGCCAAGCATGGCTGATTGATTTCACGACCAATCTTACCTGGTTGAGAACGTTACAACTCGTCATCGGTCAACCGGTATTACTTGTTACGTGTAAACTTGGACTGACAGATCATATATTATTCAAAAAGGATATTGAAGAAGGTTGCAATTCTTGGCTTTATATCCCATTATTATATTTTTTATATGCGTGATAAATTTCACGGTTTCAAAAACGGCCTATCCCGATGTTCGTTATCGGGATACTTTTTTTACACTTTATATCATATAAACCCATGACCCACGAAGTCAAGCCTTATCCATACACGACTGTTCCGGGAGACCCTCTCAATACAAGAATCTACACACTCAGTAACGGCCTGACCGTCTATATGAGCTCTCACCATGACGAACCAAGAATATATACCTCAATTGCCGTACGTGCAGGCAGCAAAAATGACCCGGCTGAGACAACTGGACTGGCACACTATCTCGAGCATATGCTCTTCAAGGGAACTGATTCAATCGGCTCTCTTAATTATGAAAAGGAGCATGCCGAGCTTGAAAAAATTACAGAACTCTATGAGAAATACCGTTCAACCGCTGATCCTGACAAAAGAGCGGCGATATATAAGGATATTGACACTCTGTCAAATGTAGCTGCAAGCTATACTGTACCCAACGAATATGACAAGATCCTGAACTCCATCGGCGCCCATGGCACTAATGCTTATACCTGGGTTGAACAAACCGTCTATCTCAACGATATTCCATCGAACAAGCTCGACCAGTGGCTGACCATGGAAGCTGAGCGATTCCGCAATCCAGTCATGAGACTTTTTCATACCGAACTTGAAACCGTGTATGAAGAGAAGAATATGACTATGGACAGTGACAGCAGAAAAATATGGGAAAGTCTCTTTGCCGGACTCTTTAAAAAACACACCTACGGCACTCAGACCACGATAGGCAAAGCAGAGCACCTGAAAAACCCTTCTATTGCAAATGTAGTCAATTACTACCGCTCCTATTACGTACCGAACAATATGGCACTGTGCATAGCCGGAGATTTTGAGCCGGATAGTACCATAAAACTTATCGATGAAAAATTTTCAGTACTGCAGGCCAAGGACATTCCTCTCTTTACACCTGCTGTCGAAGAGCCCGTCACGGAACCATCCGTCATCAAAGTGAAAGGACCGGAATCCGAAGAAGTTGTCACAGGTTTCCGATTCAATGGAATAAACAGCTCTGATGCCGATTACCTGACCCTTATTGACAAGATTTTATATAATCAGACTGCCGGCCTTATTGACCTTAACCTGAACCAGCAGCAGACACTCCTTGATGGCGGTTCGATGCTGGTGATGATGAAAGATTATTCCTCTCATATTCTGAGTGGTAAGCCGAGGGAAGGTCAAAGCCTTGACAACGTGAATGAATTGCTGCTCAGCCAGCTCGAACTTCTCAAAACGGGTGACTTTCCCGATTGGCTGCTGGAGGCAGCAATCAGTGATCTGAAAATTGAACAGCTTAAACTTTACGAAACCAATAAGGGACGCGTTGAGTCTTATGTTGATTCGTATGTATGGGGAATGGAGTGGTCGGCATTCGTCAGCCAGTTCAAACGTCTGGCGAACATTACCAAAGAGGATATTGTAACGTTCGCCCGAGATCACTACCATGCTAATTATGTCAGTGTTTACAAGGAACATGGCACACCGGAAAGCGAAGCGAAAATCCAGAAACCTCTGATCACTCCTCTTAAGGTGAACAGGGATACTTCGTCGAGTTTTGCAGAAAAGATACTGGCTCAGAAATCCAATACCATTGAACCATCCTTTCTGGACTATACAAAGGATATCGAGTTTTTTGATATTAATCCAAGTATCAGGCTGCACTACCTGCAAAATCACGAAAACGAGCTTTTCTCCCTTTATTACGTCTTCGATGTAGGGAAAAATATCAGTAAAAACATAGAACTTGCACTCGACTATCTCTCCTATCTCGGTACATCAAGTCTCAAACCAGCGGAATTCAACAAGGAACTCTATAAAATCGGTGCAAGCTTTTCAGCATTCACCTCTGATCAATACGTCTACCTGAAGCTTTCCGGACTTGAAAAAAACTTCCCTGCAGCAATTCAACTGCTGGAAAATCTTCTCGTCGACACTCGGCCCGATGACGCTACGCTTGAAAAGCTTAAAGCCGGAATAGTAAAAGAGCGAGCTGATGAAAAACAGTCCAAAAAGAAGATACTCTTTGAAGCTATGGCCAATTACGGCAAGTATGGCCCCGTTTCTCCATTCACCAATGTCCTCAGCAATGAGAAACTTGAAACAATAACTTCTCAAGAACTGCTGGCAGAGATTCAAAAGCTGTTGCACTACCGCCATCGTGTGCTCTATTACGGACCCGACACTTCCAGCAGGATCCTGAGTGAACTGCGCTCCGTCAGACAGTATCCCGAATCATTCGAAACGGTACCCGCATCCTTACCTTACAAAGACCTTGAACAGCATGATAATCTTGTCTATCTGGTTGATTACAATATGACCCAGGCCGAGGTACTTCTGCTGACAAAAGATGAGGTTTACGATTATTCCATGGCACCTCTGATAAACCTTTTCAACGAATATTATGGCGGGGGAATGTCGTCAGTCGTCTTCCAGGAATTGAGGGAAGCCAAAGCCCTTGCTTATTCCGTATTTTCGGTATACAAAACGCCAAAACAGAGACATGAGCACAACTATATTGTGAGTTATATCGGCACGCAGGCAGACAAACTTCCTGAAGCTCTTGAGGGAATAAGTACCCTGATGCATGAACTTCCCAAGTCACCCGAGTCGTTTGCTTCAGCGAAAAACGGGATTCTGCAAAAAATATCCACCGAACGGCTTACCAGAACGGAAATTCTTTTCAATTATGAAGAGGCAGTGAGACTCGGTCACCCTTATGATATCCGAAAGGATATTTATCGTGATGCTGCGACCATGAGCCTGAGCGATATTGAAAAATTCCACAGGAACCATTTTGTCAATAAAAAACATGTCATGCTGGTTCTCGGCAAAAAAGAAAATCTTGACATGGAGACTCTAAGGAAATACGGAACTGTTAAAGAACTGACTCTTGAGGATATTTTCAGCTATTAAATGAACAGCTCACCCTCAAAGTAATAGAGCATCCGGGAACGCCGAGCCCCAGCTCGGCATTCATAGGGATATCTATAATATTTTTATGCAGTAGACAGAAAGGTGTCAGGTATCAGTGAAAAGAATATCCCAAAGCTGACGACACCAGCTCCTTCGTCTCCTGAACAAACCGCCATCGCCTCAGTCCTTTCAGATATGGACCTAGAATTGGCAGCTCTTGAGAGAGGTCAGGGCAACTCTCATAACCTCCACAGGCAATGATGCAGGAACTGCACGACCACAATCTCTTCTCAGCAAATTCAGTTGGCGAAGTAACCGAGGGAGTTATGCTCTGTAGTTATCTATGAAGTATTTTTTTATTCTTTTTGAGGCATGCCTTGACAATATAAGCCCATCGCAAATTCGCTTAAAAAGTTCGTCACTTACCGGTTCTTTTTGTGTGAAGTTACATTTCGCCAAGTGACTTGCTTTTACTGTTTCAGCTAATCGGTATTCAATATAGCTGGGATGTTTGATAAATGGGTGCTCTCCGGAATTCACAACACAAGCATCGTCGTGATAAACGTTATCATGTATCGAAGAAAAGTTTACCAACAAGTGACATTTTTCAGAACACTCTTCTGTCAAAATTACGAAAAGATGCTCTTTATTTCCGCTCAGCTTGAGTAGAGTGCCTTTTTTTACGGGCAAGAAAGGCATTGCTATTTAGAGAAAATCTCAGCTAACTCGCAACTTTCATTTATTTTATCTTCTAAAAGCTCAGCGTTTTTTTTGCCAAGGTACTTGAAGACGCGCGCGTACGGAATTGGATTTGAGGAACCGTGAGGGTCTTCCCATTCAGGGCAGTGTTCATGTGTCCAATCTCTTATTGTATACTGGCCCATAGAACCAAAGAAAGCCCATACTTCTTGAAGTGTGTCGATTTCCGCTTCGCTCAACTCATCAAGGTCGCTAATTGATATAGGGTTTGTCAGTCCGACGTTATGATGCTCTCTATCCGTTATGAATTCATTCCATCCGTCATTATCCTGATCACCGTTTATAAATTCGTAAGTCAACGAGTTTACAGGGCCATGAGGCATAGCAACAAACTTATCATTCAGAATAGGGTAATCATATCTGTCCATGTGATTCCTGTCAGAGATATAAATGAGCTTCGTCAGCTTCAAAACATTTATCACTCCGTTTTCTTGAAGCGCAAAAAATGCGGCGACCTGAGCAGCCTTTCTCGCGTTAAACCATGTACGCAAACTCTCCATATCGTGGTGCCCTTGTCTGTTGAACTGTTGACCATCTGACTGAATATACCAACTAACATTTATAAAGGCCAAAAATATCCACCGAACAAACCGTATACGTAACATCACGGAGTTTACAACCTTACGTCATTCCATCAGATTTGTGAACTGTTGAGTGGTTTTTCAACTTAAATTGGGGATAGCCTGAAACTCAGGGTCTTCTTTTTCCTTTATCATCGTAGTTGTTTCTGCATTCTTTTCTGCAAACAGCATGATGGGAGATTTCCGGGTTCCTGCATTATCAATCCGTTCTGAGTGTCGTAAATTCTCAAGCAAATTGACAACTGTTTTACTTTTCTGTCCCAGATACAAGGCATCATTTTATTTTGCCCAATATGGCGCTTTGGCCTGCAGGAACGAAAATGGCTTATCGACCCTTATTGCGCTTTTGACAGGCAGGAATCCGGTATCGAGATCGTTGCAATCGAGAAATACCTTAAATGGGCCTGGTGAAAGGTTTGATGTTACCGCAAGAACTACAACGTCATAATTATTGGTATTATATTCATCATTTGAGATGACGAGCGCGGGCCTTACCTTTGTTCCTGAGAGATCTGAAAACAGAAAAGGTATAAGAATAACCTCACGCTGAGTAATCCTCAAGGCATTGCTCCCACAAGCCCTCGGGCTCCATCAGATAAATTTCCTTTAAACCTTCTTCCGCAAGCAACTCATAGTCTGTTGCTTTACGGAACATTTTGGTACCATCTTTGTCAATGGTATAAAAATATATTTTATCGTCATTCAGCTGAAGCTGATTGCGTATCTCTGAAATTTTGCCGCTTGCATGATACCTCCTTCTGTTTTTACGTAATGTAAGAAGTAAATTGACCATCCAAGAAAGATGGTCGGTATACTGCACAAAACTGGACATTGGCCTCCCCGCGATCGGCTGCAGCTTGCACTCATAGTATGATTTGCTTAAAGACGCCATGGCATTCTGAAATGTGCGGCACTTACCTGATGAGCTGAGTGATCTGCTGCTCTGCCTCGTCGTCGTTACGGTAATCACCGAGAATAAGGAGATTACTTTCTGGATTATTGGAAATACTACCATCTTAGATCTCAAGTTCCTTTTTTGCTTTGATGCTTTTAGCAATGTCAGGGATTTCTTTATTATTCTCCCTGTAAATGGACGAGCTTGCCAATCAAGCAGGAAAAAAGAGCAAAAGAAAACACTGATAGAATTTCATGAAGATTCTCAACCGATACATATTCGGGCAGTTTGCCAAGGCATTTCTTTTTACAAGCCTGGCTTTTGTATTTCTGTTCATTCTGATCAGTATGGTAGAAAAACTTGATAAGTTTATTGACAAGCATCTAAGCTTTATGGAGATTGCCCATTATTATGTACTGTCAATACCTTCCACCATATTGATAACATCTCCGATAAGCGCTCTGCTATCCTCAATACTTGTGGCAGGAAAACTTTCAACCTCAAGCGAACTGCCTGCAATACGCTCTGCAGGGGTCAGTATGCGCCAGTTGCTGACACCTTTTTTTGCTGGCGGTGTTCTTATCTGCGGCATAAATCTGGTCAATGCCTGCTGGATAGCTCCCGAAGCATTTACGGGCATGAATAACTTTGAGCAACATTATGTCAATGATAATGCTGCCATGCCTCAGAATAATAGAACTCTTCATATACTTGAACCGGGAAACCGTTTTGTGTCTTTACAGGCTTTTGATGGTAAGCGATTAAACGTCAGCGCAGTTTCCGTAGAGGAATTCCGCGGCTCTCATCTCAGCATGCGAATAGACGCTGACTCCATGCGCTATGACCGAAAAACCGGAGAGTGGGTAATGCAGCATGCTTCAACTCGTTTTTTTAGCGGAGATGATGAACGGTTGACAGTGGCACCCTTTAAACCAATCAAGCTTAGCCTGACGCCGCATTCACTTGAGGATCTCAATCTGCAACCAGACGAAATGAACATCTTCCGACATTACCGTTACCTTTCAGAGAAAGAAAATGCCGGATTTTCAGGACTGGAGCGCGCCATGGTAAAGTTTCATACAAAAATTTCCTTACCATTTGCCTCGCTTATCATTATTCTGATCGGCGTCCCGCTGTCGGCTAAAAAAAAGCGGGGAGGGCTGGCTTCAGAAATAAGTATTACGCTTTTTATCGGATTTCTCTTTATCGGACTGCAGAGAACCATTGCGATTGCTGGCTATCAAGGGATTATGAGCCCTATGCTGGCTGCATGGCTGCCGAATATGCTTTTCCTGTGCATCGGCTATGCGATTTATAAAACAGCTGTCGACTAACAATTCAATGAGTATCGAATTGCCTTACGTCATTGTCATGATGACCGATTTCGGACTGAATGACCCTTATGTAGGCCAGATGAAGGGAGTCATCCTTTCACTTGCTCCTTCTATTCAGATTATTGATCTGACCCATGCCATATCACCTCAAAATATTGCGCAGGGTGCATTCTTTCTTGCCAAGTCTGTTCCTTTTTTCCCAGAGAGATCTATCGTTATCTCAGTGGTCGACCCTGGAGTAGGTTCGTCACGTCAGGCAATTGCTCTTGAAACCGATAAACACACTTTTCTTGCACCGGATAACGGATTGCTCACCGCTGTTTTTCAAATCGAGAAAATAACACACTGTGTAACCATCACTGAGGAGCGTTACATGCTCCCCGCTCGGAGTTCTACCTTTCATGGACGGGATGTTTTTTCTCCTGCGGCAGCGCATCTTGCCTCTGGCATTCCACTGCGAGAGCTTGGCAAAACCATTGACCCGGCAGATTGCATAAAAATTCCGATGCCTGAATGCCATACCTGTGATAACGGACAATCCTGGGATGGAAGCATCATATATACCGATCATTTCGGCAATCTTGTGACTTCTCTTGATTCAAAACAGTTTGATGCCCGGAAACAATGGGTGGTACAGGCGGGAAACCATGACCGGATTCCGGTTGTCATCACCTATAGTGATGTTCCTGTTCAACAGCCGCTCGCCTGTACGGGAAGCAGCGGCATGATTGAGATCGCTGTAAGAAACGGCAATGCATCCCATACGCTCGGACTGAAAAAGGGGCAGCCCGTAAAACTGACAATCAGCTCCCGATATACTCCTTGAGAATTTTGCTGTAAGCTGACTGTCTTAAACGGCGTATTGCTTTTTCCTTGATCTGACGAACGCGTTCCCTGGTCAGCTTGAATTTTTCCCCGATTTCCTCAAGAGTGAGCGGGTTATCCATGCCGATCCCGAAATAGGACTTGATAACGTCAGCTTCTCTTGGTGCAAGGACGGAAAGAGATCGTTCAACCTCAAGAGTCAGAGAGTCACGGTTAAGACCATAATCGGGCAGATGACCATCATTCTGCAGAACATCAAGCAGGCGGTTATCGTCACCCTGAGCAAAGGGTGCATCAACCGAAACATGCCGTCCGGCAATTTTAAGAGTATCAGCGACATCCTGCGAATCCATTTCGAGAAGAACGGCAAGCTCCCTGGTATTGGGGTCGCGTTCAAATTCCTGTTCAAGCTGGCTGTAAGCCTTGCTGATCTTATTGAGAGTACCTACCCTGTTCAAAGGAAGGCGGACAATTCTCGACTGCTCGGCCAACGCCTGGAGGATGGACTGGCGAATCCACCATACAGCATAGGAGATGAACTTGAATCCACGGGTTTCATCAAAACGTTTTGCCGCCTTTATAAGTCCAAGATTACCTTCATTGATCAGATCACCAAGAGTCAGCCCCTGGTTTTGATATTGTTTAGCCACTGAAACAACAAATCGCAAATTTCCCTTAATCAATTTATCAAGTGCACGCTTTGCCCTCTTGTATTCAGTCGTATCAACCGGCATATCAAAGCCCTCTTTGATAGCTTTTGTCAATTTGACCTCATCTTCGGCGGTCAATAAATCATATTTCCCTATCTCCTGCAGATAACGATCGAGGGAAAGACTCTCGCGATTTGTTATCTGTTTGCTTATTTTAAGCTGCCTCATGTATATTCTCCCTTGCGAACTTCAGCGATTTAAACCTGTCCTGACGGCTGACGTGTTACCGAAAAAAAACCAAAAATATCATTTCAGGCTGATTAAATCTAAAAATACGATTTATTTTCTTAGAATTCAATCTATCCTCAATCATTGAGAACAGTTAAGTTGCTGTTGAGCTTTGAAAGATTGTCCTCGGCTTCCTTGAGTTTTGCACGTTCTTTTTCAATGACTTCCACAGGGGCATTGTCAACAAAACCTGCATTTGAAAGTTTCCTGCCAAGCGCTGCGACAAAAGAAGAAATATTCGAAATCTCCTTCTGGAGACGCACACGCTCTTTATCAAACGATATTAACCCCTCAAGAAGAACAAATAGTTCATTGCCTTCAACAACCGATCCTGCCGCATGCCGTGGCCGCTCTCCATCAGTCATCACCTTTGGAATACATTGGCCAAGTGCGGCAATAAGCGGAAGATTAACCTCAAATACCTGGCGATCGACATCGTTTGACGGCCAGAGAAGAATCTCTGCTTCGCGGTTATGAGGGACACCGAACAATGACCGCAGACTTCTGACCTCGTTAACCAGCTTCTGAATCAAGGTAAAACCAGAAACATCCAGCCCGCGGAATTCCGGATCGGGAAGCGGCATCGATGAAAGTGCAATACTTTCAACTGAAGGACGATGGAGAATCTGATGCCATATTTCATCAGTAATAAACGGCATGACCGGATGAAGCGTCATGAGGAAACCCTCAAGAATATGGACAGCAAGACAAACAGCTTTCTGGGCTTCCTGCCTGGTCAAATCTCCTGAAAGCATAACTTTGAGAGCTTCAAGATACCAGTCGCAGTAATCACCACGGAAGAAATCGTAGAGTAATCGGACAATATCATTAACCTTGAACTGACTGAAGGAGGTATGATAACGATCGAGCATATCGTGATAGGCAGCAAGAAGCCACTTTCCGGCAAGATCAACATTCTCTGAATGTGGATTGAAATCCTTGTATACAGCTGAAAACTCATCATGATTACCGAAATGCTTCTCACGCTGCATAAAAACAAGACGTGATGCATTCCATATTTTTGTGGCAAAATTTCGTCCGAGTTCACATTTTTCCTCACCGAACAAGACATCCTGACCAAGAGGAGCGATATAAATAATGGTGAATCGAAGAGCATCAGTGCCGTAGGTATCCATAACCTTGATCGGATCAGGTGAATTACCAAGAGACTTTGAAAGTTTTCGGCCTTTCATGTCGCGGATAATGCTGGTAAAATAGACATCACGGAAAGGTACCTCTCCTTTGAAATAGAGCCCCGCCATTATCATTCTGGCAACCCAGAAAAAAATGATATCGGGTCCGGTTACCAGGGTATCGGTGGGATAAAACGATCGAAGATCATCATTGTCACTATGCTTATCAGTCCATCCAAGAGTTGTAAGCGGCCAGAGCCACGAAGAAAACCAGGTATCCAGCACATCATCGTCCTGGAAAAGCTTGTCGGTACCTGCAAGATGACATGCCTGTTCATAGTTCGCTGCAACCCATACCTTTCCTTCATTATCGTACCAGGCAGGAATGCGGTGACCCCACCAGAGTTGGCGTGAGATGCACCAATCCCTGATATTTCCCATCCAATGACGGTAGGTGTTAATCCAGTGCGGGGGATGAAAACGGATATCTCCTTCATTGACAACCTGCAAAGCACGTTCTGCGAGAGGCGACATCCTTACAAACCACTGCTCAGAAAGATATGGCTCTACAACCACATCCGCACGTTCAGAATAACCCACATTATGCTCATACTCTTCAACACGAACAAGATTGCCAAGTTCTTCAAGATCCTTGAGAATTTTTGTGCGTGCATCAAACCGATCCATACCTGCATATCCGAAGTCATCGGTCATTCGTCCGTCTTTTCCAACAACCGATATTGCCTGGAGATTGTGTCGTTTGCCAACTTCATAATCATTTGCATCGTGTGCCGGAGTTATTTTCAACGCACCGGTGCCAAACTCTATATCGACATAATCGTCAGCAATAATCGGGATATGCCTTCCGGCAACGGGCACTATGGCAAGTTCTCCTACCAGATCAAGGTACCGTGGATCCTTGGGATTCACTGCAATAGCTACGTCACCGAGAATGGTTTCGGGCCTTACGGTCGCAATGGTAATGTATCGTCCGGGATGTCTGGCAAGAGCATACTGAACATAGACAAGATTGTCCCTCCGGGGTTTCATGATGACTTCTTCATCGGAAAGAGCAGTCTGTGAAACCGGACACCAGTTGATAATGCGGGTACCGCGATAGATCAACCCGTCACGATACAACGTAATAAAAGCATTGACAACCGCTTGCGAGGCACGCTCATCCATAGTAAAAAGATTACGTCGCCAGTCACATGATATGCCAAGGCGGCGAAGCTGCTTGAGAATGAGACCGCCGTACTCCTCCCTCCACTGCCATACATTGTCGAGAAACTCCTTTCGTCCGAGATCGTGACGTGTCACACCTTCATGTTTGAGCTTTCTCTCTACCACCGTTTGTGTCGCTATGCCTGCATGATCGGTCCCTGGAAGCCAAAGTGCCTCATGCCCTGTCATTCGATTGTAACGAACAAAAATATCCTGCAGTGTATGATTCAGTACATGGCCAAGAGTAAGACTTCCGGTAACATTGGGAGGAGGCATAAGGACTGTATAGGGAGTTTTTCCGTTGTCCAGCACTCTGGAACTTTCGGCATGAAAACTCCCTATGGCTTCCCAGTGAGAACTTCTCCATCGGTCTTCAACTTCATGATGGTTATAGGTTTTTTCCAGATTGAATGATACCGTCTGATCGCTCATGATTAGTCCTTCTTTTCAGGCATGGGGCGTTTTTCAAAAATTGAGTCAATAAGACCATAATCAAGCGCTTCCTGTGCGTTCATCCAGCGATCCCTTTCGGAATCCTCCCTTATCTGGACAACATCTTTCCCTGTATGGCGGGCAAGCAGCTCATCAAGCAGGTGCCGGATCTTTTCTATTTCACGCGCCTGGATAATGATATCAGTCTCCTGTCCATGAGCACCACCGGAGGGCTGGTGGATCATTATCCTTGAGTGAGGAAGTGATGCTCTCTTGCCTTTCGCTCCACTGGCAAGAAGAAAAGCTCCCATACTTGCGGCCATGCCGACACAGACCGTTGAAACGTCGGGACGGATATACTGTATGGTATCGTAAATCCCAAGCCCTGCAGACACACTGCCACCGGGAGAGTTCACATAGATATAGATATCGCGTTCGGGGTCTTCCGACTCAAGAAAAATAAGCTGGGCCATGATCAGGCCTGCGACATGTTCGTCAATGCCGCTGCCCAGAAAAATAATGCGTTCACGCAGAAGTCTCGAAAAAATATCAAAAGCTCTTTCGCCTCGTCCTGAAGTTTCTATAACCATGGGAACAAGAGTGTTGGTAATACCCTGCTCTATAGCTCCCGAATACATTTTTTTTGCATAATGCTCAAATCCAAAATTAATATTTGCCATAACTGTCCTGTCGTTTGAATTTTGAAAGCCTTTCTATAAAACCAGAACAGCATCGGATTGACTTTGCGAATGCAATCCATTTGCAGAATTCCAGATAGAATCAGTTAAAATACGTAGTGATAACAACAAATCAAGAAACACGGTTCCAATTAGCAAAAAATGATGCTTTCCGCCAACATGGAAAGAGACAAAATATCTGTCTATTTATCTATATTGAATAACAACCATCAAAAAATTGAGGAACATGCAGGTTCGCCTCATTTCAGTTACAGCTCCGCTTATCAAGGTTGAAGACCAGCTGCTTTCTTCCGAAGGACTTATCGCATATTGCGCAAGAGTATCAAGCCCTCACCAGGAAACCCTTGATTATGAAAAACTGCTTGCCTACTGTATTACTCACAGGCACTGGAGCGTTTTTGAAATGGTGGATATGAGTGTTGAGATTGTGACATCGAGAGCCATCTCGCCGCAGATTCTCCGTCACAAAAGCTTTCAGTTCCAGGAATTCTCACAACGGTACGCCGTAGCACAGGAAATAGAACGATATCAACCAAGGCGCCAGGACAGCAAAAACCGGCAGAACTCACTGGACGATCTTGATGCTTCGACGAAAAAATGGTTTGACGAAGCACAGGAGCGTATTGCCCGTGTGACCTTGGAACAATACAACATCGCTCTTGAAAAGGGAATTGCCAAGGAGTGTGCAAGGGTACTGCTGCCGTTGGGTACCCGGACAAAGCTCTATATGAAGGGCTCCGTGAGAAGCTGGATCCATTATCTTGAGGTACGGACAGATAAAAGCACACAACAGGAACACAGGGAAATTGCCATTGCAATCAAAAAGATATTCATAGCCCAGTTTCCTTTTACTGCTGCTGCTCTCGGCTGGCTTTAAACTTTCAGCATGCTGAGCAGACTGACGAGTTGGCTTTTCAACTCCCTTCGATGGATGATACGATCAAGAAACCCGTGTTCAAGCAAAAATTCGGCTCTTTGAAACCCTTCAGGCAAATCCCTTTTAATGGTATCTCTGATCACCCTGGGGCCAGCAAAGCCTATAAGGGCTTTAGGCTCGCTGATATTGATATCGCCAAGCATGGCAAAGGAAGCACTGATGCCCCCCATAGTAGGATCCGTCAAGAGGGATATATAGGGCAGTCTCCTTTCGCTGAGACGGGTAAGACGGGCTGCTGTTTTAGCCATCTGCATAAGACTGAATGCACCTTCCATCATTCGGGCTCCCCCTGATTGCGAAATTACAAGGAGAGGAGCATTAAGTTCAAGTGACTTGTCAACAGCACGCGCAATTTTTTCGCCGACCACCGATCCCATAGACCCCCCGATAAAGCCAAAATCCATCGCTGAAACAACAAGGGGCTGTCCTCCACTTGCACCATGCGCATTGCGGCAGGCTTCAGTCTTACCGCTTTTTTCTATCGTATCGTGAACTCGGTCCGGATACTTTTTGGTGTCAGTAAAACCAAGAGGATCCGCGGCACGCAACTGATCATCAAACTCGGAATACTTATCGTCGTCAAAAAGAATTGAAAAATATTTATAAGGAGATATTCTGAAATGGTGACTGCACTCCGAACAGGTAAAAAAATGATCTTCAAGCTGTTTTTTATGAAGCATCGCGCCGCACTCTTCACATTTCCACCACAACCCTTCAGGCATATCACGTTTGTCGGTAGGACGTATTGAGGGTTTCACCCGTTTGAACCAAGCCATTTTCACAATTAGAAGTAAAGATTATACATTAAAGCTCAAGATATAAAGTCCGCATGAGATCTCAAAAACAGCCTATAGAGATCCGATCATAGGTTTTTGAACCAGGAGCACTACCCATTGCTGAACGTCAGAACATTATTCTCAATAGCGGCAATCATTACCGCTTTTCTGCCGGTAACAACCGCACCGTCCGTTGCCGTTGCCTCTGCAATCACCGTTGTCTATCCCGACACGCTTGAACTTCCTCAGCACCGTTATGCCCTGCGCCCTTTTATGAGGCCAGCCAGAAAAACCGTAGGTCTTGCCCTGTCTGGCGGGGGCGCCAACGGCCTTTCACAGATTGGCGTTCTCAAAGCTCTTGAGGAAAAGGGAGTTCCAGTTGATTTCATTGCCGGCACAAGCATAGGCGCCATTATCGGAGGTCTTTACAGTTGCGGTTACAGCCCGGATGCGCTTGAAAAAATTGCCCATACTCTGCCTTGGCAATCCATTATTTCTTTTAATAATGATTATGCACGATCCAACATATTTCTTGAACAGCAACGAATCCGCGACCGGGCGTCAATCGCATTAAGGTTCGAAAAACTGAAGCTGCTGATGCCTAAATCTCTTAATTCCGCTCAAAAGATGACCGAAACCCTTGATCTTCTGACTCTGAATGCTGTTTATAAGAGTACCGGCGAGTTCTCTTCTCTACCGGTTAATTTCAGGGCGGTATCGACCGATCTTGTATCGGGAAAGCGAATTACTCTATCGACCGGTTCCCTGTCAGAAGCGATGCGGGCAAGCAGTACCGTGCCGATTCTTTTTGAACCAGTCATACGTGATGGCTATGAACTTGTTGACGGCGGGCTTGTTGCAAATCTTCCTGTCGATGAACTTGAAACCTTTAACGCACATTATAAAATTGCGGTTGATACTCACGGAAGCATGTACACGAAAGGCGAAGAACTTGATCTGCCGTGGAAAGCTGCTGATCAGACCATGACCATTCTGACTAAATTGCAATATCCTGCACAGCTTGCAAAAGCCGATATCGTCATTAACCCTGATCTCAATGACCATAAGGCAACCGATTTTTCTGATATCACCACTCTTATTGAGGCGGGTTATAGCAAAGGAAAAGTCCTGGCTGAAACCATAAAACAGAGTATAGTTAAAGAGAGTCCAGGCAGCACCGCTATCGGAGGATATTCAAAAACAGTCATTTTTCCTGATGAGAGTCCGGAATTCAGGGAGCATTTCCTTATTGTTTCAGGGATTATACGAAATGCTGCCGAGCCATCGAAAACCCTGCACGACCTGCTTGCGACAGATCTTTTCACGAGAGTATCTGCTGAACTGGACAACCGGCACAAGAAAGTGACATTTCACTTAGACCCGCTTCCCAGAATAAACAAAATAATTCTCACTGGAGGACCACCCGATGCACTTGCCTCAGATGAAATCGAATCTTGTTTCAAACCGATAACGGGTGTTCTCTATACCAATGCAGCTGGGACAAAGGTACTGGAAGCACTTATCAATAAATATCGAGGCAAAGGACACTCTCTTGTAACGATCGAAAGAACTTCATTGAGCGGCAGCACCCTTCAAGTAAAGCTCTCTTCCGGAAAGCCGGATGGCATCGAGTTTCAACGCAACAAGAACATGACAGGATTAACTTCTATAAAGCGTGAAATAAAAATTGACACCACACAGACCCTCAGCTATAAAAAGGCAGAAGAGTCCATCGATAACCTTTACGAAACCGGAGCATTCAACAGTGTTTCCCTATCGGCAGAATCACGTGCAAAATCTGATACCGGCCGGAATACCATGCTTAAGTTTTCACTTGAAGAAAAGCCCCCATCGGTGCTCAGGCTTGGATTACGTTATGATGAAACGAACAACGCCCAGTTTCTTCTTGATTTCAGAAATGAAAATCTCGGAGGGACAACCAGCTCAATCGGCGGCTGGATGAAAGAGGGAAAAAGAAACAATTTGATAGACATTGAATTTAATATTCCACGTATAGAGTCATCACACTTTACCATGTCGTCACGTGTTTTTTATGACGAGCATCTGTTTGACAGCCGCGATATAACCTTTTCAAAAGCACTTTTCAATTCTCATTCAAATGAAATAGGCACTTATGGAATACAGAAATATGGAATAAGCTCCGCGTTCGGTACAAGAATCAATAAAAATGGACAATTCATTGTTGATGTGACCTTTCAGAACTCCCTGTCGTATGCTGAACAGGGCAACAAAGGAACACTGCCAATAGCTGATATCAATATGGCGACGATCGGCACACAGTTTACTCTTGATTCGAGAAATGACCCATTGATTCCCACTTCCGGTAATTATACAAACTTCAGATATTCAAATTCTTCGGATTCGTTCAACCTCCATGATATTTTCTGGCAGATATCAGGTAACCATGAAGAAAATATCCAGCTCGGGCGCGAAACCACCTTACAGCTTTCCGGACTGTTCGGACTGAGCAGCATCAGCGTTCCAGTGTCAGAAAAATTTTTTCTTGGAGGACCGGGAACAAGCTACAGCCAACAATTCATCGGACTGAAAGAAAATGACCTTCCCGGCAACAATATTGTTGCTGTGGGAATACATTTTCGCTACAAACCATCATTCGCCTTGTTCTTTCCAACTTCAATTGTATTCCATTACAATGTGGGAAATGCCTGGGATGATCGTGATGATATCTCTTTTGCCCAGCTTATTCACGGTACTGGAACAAGTCTGATATGGGAAACCCCTCTCGGCCCTGCAAGGTTCACCGTTTCAAAAGCTTTCGCTTTTCTTAAAACAGCGGCAAACAGCGGTTCTTCATCACTTGGATTTTCAGATACCATCTTTTATTTCAGTCTCGGACATGACTTTTGAGCAGAACTTTTTTGTATTTTTACGCACTTTCGCAACACAGAACAGAACCATACTTATGATCAAGGAACAGCTATAGCATGAATACCAGGGAAAAACCTCATATACTGGTCTGTAATGATGACGGGATTGAAGGCGAGGGCCTTCATGTGCTTGCAGCTTCGATGAAAAAAATAGGCAGGGTTACGGTCGTTGCCCCTGCGGAACCACATAGCGGCATGAGTCATGCCATGACACTCGGTGTCCCGCTGAGGATTAAAAAGTTTTTAAAAAACAATCGCTTTTTCGGATACACAGTATCCGGCACCCCTGTAGACTGCATCAAAGTAGCTCTAAGTCATATTCTCCCCTCAAAACCTGACCTTATTGTATCAGGGATCAACTACGGAAGCAATACGGCAACAAATACCTTGTATTCCGGCACAGTAGGTGCTGCTCTTGAGGGAGCTATCCAGGGAATCACTTCTTTGGCATTTTCTCTGACCACCTATGAACATGCTGATTTCACCTATGCCGGAATATTTGCTCGTAAACTTGCCAGAAAAGTGCTTGCTGAAGGACTTCCGCCGGATACAATTCTTTCCGTCAATATCCCGAATGTTCCCGAATCACAGATTGCGGGGATTGTAATCACAGAGCAGGGACGTTCACGCTGGGAAGAGGATGCCATTGAGCGAAACGACATGTTCAATAACCCCTATTACTGGCTGAGTGGCACACTGCTGCTGCTCGATGAACATATGCGCAAGGATGAATTTGCCGTACGACAAAATTATGTAGCTATAACCCCGCTTTCGTGTGATCTGACAAACCATGGATGTATCGGCCAGCTGGAACAATGGAACCTGCAAAAATAAAAGAGTGAACACCTTTCTTCTTGATTACAAAAATATTCTGACACCAAAAAAGGGATTTCCAAAGCTTTTTCGTGACTATACATCAGATGGTTCCGAACGTTCTGCATTGATTTCGGAGTGTTTTGATCTGGATTACCAAAAAGAAGCGGATTACTACCGACAGCTTGGTTTGCTCGGTTCAAGAACCTTTGATCGCGAAACCATTATACGAATTCTTTCAAGGCAAAACAGTCGTTACGGATGCACAGAACTTCATCTTCGCGAGATCGAAAAGCTCCGATCTCCACGATGTATGGCGGTGGTCACCGGACAGCAACTCGGACTTTTTACCGGACCTCTCTATACAGTCTATAAAGCTCTGACAGCCATTATATTTGCTGAACGTCAAAAGGCGCTCTTTCCTGAATATGATTTTGTACCGATCTTCTGGCTGGAAGGTGAAGACCATGACTACACTGAATCGGCCCATACTGCAATTTTTTCTGAAAACCAGATTGTTCACTTCAACCAGGAACCTTACAAACGTCTGCCCGACCAGATGGTTGCCAACTCCTTTTTCGGAGAGGAGATCAGACAAACCGTTGAAGATTTTATCCAGCTTCTTCATGATTCAACCTACAAACAAAGCATCTCAACAATCCTGACTGAGTGCTATTATCCAGGAAGCTCCTTCGAGATGAGCTTTGCCCGAACCATGATGCAGCTGTTCAAGGAGCAGCCCCTGATTCTGCTTTCGAGCCAGGAGCCCGAGTTCAAGCAACTTTCAGCCAGCATTTTTTTGCGGGAGCTCTCATCGTCGCCGGCATCCTCATATAATGTCATTTCGCAAAGTTCCCGTCTGGAAAACCTCGGCTACACTGCACAGACAAAGCCAAGAACCGTCAATCTTTTTTATATCAACCAACATGGACAGCGCCAAAAAATAGAACACCCTTCAGATGACTCCTTCACAATTGTTCCCGACAAACAAAGTTATTCAAAAAGCCAGATACTTGAACTGTGTCAGGATCACCCTGAACGGTTCAGTCCAAACGTTGTTCTCAGGCCAATTGTTCAGGATTACGTACTGCCTACCTTTGCCTGCATTGCCGGACCCGGTGAAATAAGCTACCTGGCGCAGTACCGGAAAAATTATGAGCACTTTGGCATCTCGATGCCATTTATTATCCCCAGAGGAAGCTTTACACTGGTTGAACCGAAAATAAACAGAATCATGGACAAGCTGCTCAAGGTTATCGGCAAGCCGGGATTTTCGCGCAAACAGATTTACCTTGCAGTATTCGGCGACCTTCAGCAGGTGAAAAAAAACGCGGTAGGTATTTCTGAAAACCCTCAACTTGACGCGCTGTTCGAACAGGCAAAGGAAGAGATTCGTCGGACGTTTGCAACTCTCGGCCCCGCACTTTCAAAAATTGACCCAACCCTTGAACCACTGCTGGCCGCTTCGTCTGTTCAGTCAACAAAAATTGTCGAAGGTATTGAACAGAAAGCATGGAAGGCCAGCAGGCGAAAACACGAAGAGCTGCTTGACCAGATCCTGAAAGCCGAAAATGCAATGTTCCCTGAAGGCATGCCTCAGGAAAGAATGATCAATATTTTTTATTATCTCAATAAATACGGAATGGAACTCATCGACACGCTGAAAAACCTGTTAAGTGGTCATTCAACCGAATCGCACATTATTGTGGAGTTGTAGTGACATTGGTATCTGCCGGCGTTTGTTCATCATCTTTCTGCAGTAAATGACAACAGTTGCAGACAAGAATACGAAGGTCATCCGACGAAGCCTCTTCACAGATTTTTTTTACCGCAGCTTTTATCTCCTGGCGATAGCTCCTGCTCTTGTGCAATTGAAGTCCTCGCTTTTTATGAATATACTGTGACACGGCAGCAGGGGTAACTCCTAGTTTTTTTGCAGCCTGCGACTGGGTCATTCCCGTTTTTACAAGCTCAAGAGCAAGATCAGCCCTGATTTGAGGAAGATGGTACCATACAGCTTTTTCACAGGGAAATATCACAATAACACTATCTTGAAATTAAAGGAGTACTATAAGAATTATTTTCAGAATTTTCGGGGAACAATGAGTCTTTCTTTAAAATCCATTGGCAGCTGGTCCATTCTTATGCTCATGCTTATGCAATTCATACCATTGAAGCGCATTAACCCACCTGCGGTTTCAGACATTCAGACTCCAACTGTCATAAAAAGCTCATTGAAAAAAGCCTGCTATGACTGCCACTCAAATGAAACCAGATGGACAGGGATTGCCTATATAGCGCCGATATCCTGGCTGTTGTCATCGACGGTCTCTTCAGGACGCAATGTCTTGAATTATTCAGTGTGGAACAAACAATCCAGCACGAAAAAAGCTCAAATCAGACGGGTTATTGCTCAAGGCTCAATGCATCAACGACTTTATTATACATGGAATCCAGACATGCAGTTGACCGATCAGGAAACAAAAAAACTTCTGCGCTGGCTCAACGACTGAACAACACCACCATATTATAAATTCAAGGAATATCCATAAGTTCAAACTCTCTCAATCAAAAACTACAGCTCAAGAAAATTCCTGATAATTTTTTTCCCTTCACTGGTCATGATGGATTCCGGATGAAACTGAACGCCATAAAGCAGCAGGTGCTCTGCATCCATTCCCATGATCACACCATCCTGAGTCCAGGCCCGGATGACAAGAGCATCAGGAAGCGTTTCCCGCTCAACAATGAGAGAGTGATATCGGGTTGCAGTAAACGGATTTTCAACTCCACTGAATATTCCATGGTTGTCATGGTAGACCAGTGATGTCTTTCCATGCATAATGCTGGATGCCCGCACAACTTTTCCACCAAGAGCGGCACCGATAGACTGATGCCCCAGACAAACCCCCAAAAGAGGTATCCTGCCCTTTACAGAATGAATCAAAGATACCGAAACACCGGCATCATCGGGAGTGCCGGGACCAGGCGAAATAACAATCTTTTCAGGATTACGCTCTAAAATCTCTGCGACAGAAAGCTCATCGTTGCGGTAGACCTCAACAGTTTGCCCGGACTCGCCAATATACTGTACCAGGTTATAGGTAAAAGAATCATAATTATCGACGACAAGAATCATGAATACTCATGCTTAATAGTTATACAAATAACCGGTCTGAACCCTCCATTGCTGCAACAAAACGAAACATAGACTCGTATGAGCTACTCATCACAACATCGCGGCGTTCCATAACAGTCCTTGCTGTTTCAACAGCCTTTTCAATATCATAACTCTCAAAGCCTCCGCTTCCTCCCCATGAAAAAGAAAAAACCTCTTTAGGAGGAAATCCAGCGTCGAAAACATTGGCTGCGGTGCCAACCACAGTTCCGGTATTGAACATTGCATTGATAGAGCTCTTGGCATGATCCCCCATCAAAAGTCCAAGAAATTGCAGTCCCGTCATCTCCTCCCGACCGTTGATAATAAGCTTTATCTGGCTGTAGTTATTTTTAAGATCGCTCGTATTAGTACCGGCACCAAGATTGCACCAGGAGGAAATGTAGGAGTGCCCAAGAAAACCGTCATGCTGCTTGTTGGCAAACGGCTCAATAACGGAATCCTCAACTTCACCCCCGATCTTAGAAGCCATTCCTACGGTGACATTGCTATAAAGATTTGCTCCTGTCTTAACCCTCGAACGGGGAGCAAGAAAAACGTTCTGCATAAGTACTGCCTGCGGATCAACAATCGCTCCTTCCCCGACAGCAACAAATCCCTCATCTGCATCAAGTACTGCACCAGCCCGTACAACTGCTCCAGGAGCTACATAAATGTTTGAGCGGTTGATAACGGCAACAGAGTGATGCACATTGCCTTGAAAACGGCCAAGCTCAAGCGTTTCGGCATCCCGTAACATCTCATCGGGATGGAAAGCTACCACATCCCAGAGATGATTGATAATCCTGAACCCTGTGACCGATTCACGAACAAGTTGTCCTGCAATGTGGGATGTGTCGATAAGATCAGGCATCAAGCCTCTGTCGTTTGCAAAAAGACGCGGATGAACTCTGGCAAACAGCATATCATCTCCCTGCATATATGCCTTACCGGGTTCAACAACGCCATCAGTTATCATTCGTGCTGCAGCCTCGGTGAATACCAGTCGTCCATTGACGAGCAGCACATCATCCTCTTCAAGTCTGTTGAGCACAGATGCCGGATGCTGTTCGGCATAATAGGGAGCAAGATAGCGACGCAAATGATAGGTAAGCTTCACCCTTCCATGGATAGAATGCTTGAGCTTATCCAGAAGGGAGCGAAACCCGGTATACAGGCCATAAACTGGCTTAAGGCTGACAAGAGGCTTCAGCTCAGTAACCCTGGTATCTTCAAAAACTATAACTTGCATTTTATAACGCCCAATATTTTACAGGCTGCTCAGGTCACCACAGCACAAATCAGCAGCAAGTCTCGCAAAAAAACTGATCTTCACTTGTTATGCAAAGAAATATATAAAAAGTCGGCTTAGCTTAAGGGCTTAATTCAATCATAACATCTGCTCAAGGGCTCTCTATCGGCTCATGTAATATGATATTGATTCTCTTTATCTATCAGCCAGATACATGGTGGTCGTAAAGCACAGAAAGTCCTTGTGGAACAACTGAAATATCGATCTTCCCCTGAACGTCATCATAAACCTCTCCATCCAGATGCATGGTATCCGGCTTCGCCAGTGTCAGCTCCACAGTCTTTGCCTTGCAGTAAAGAACTTTTGAGTCGTTGATATGGGTTCCATTAAGAAATTTAAGCACATAGCGGAAAATTTCATGTTTCGATATCGCCCTGAGAATACACACATCAAGCAGTCCATCCGACAATTCGGCATGAGGTGCAATCTTGAATTTCCCCCCTTCGATTTTCCCATTAGAAACCGAAAAAGCAAAAACATCCTCATGAAGCTCCAGAAACGAGTCTTCAAGAGTAATTTTAATGTTCATTTTTACAGCACTATAGCCTGCAAGCACTCTGAAAAGCGCATACACGTAAGAAAGCTCTCCTTTTAACCATGGTACACTTTGAACGGTCTTCGCAACTCTGCCTGTAAAGCCGATACCCAGAGAATTAATAAAATACCTGTGGCCGGCACTTCCAAAGGAAACACTCCCAAGATCAACTTTTTTACTCTTCGAATCGAACAAATGACTGATGCCAGGATGTGAGCGGTTATCAGGATTCAGGTTTCTGATAAAATCATTAGCCGAACCGACCGGTAAAATACCGACCGTTACCCCTTTTCCGGCAACAGCATTTATCACTTCATGAAGAGTCCCGTCACCACCACATGAAATAAGACATTTCTTTTTCAAAATCGTGGAACGGGCAATATCCTCTGCATGTCCAATATGGGTCGTGGTAACCATTGCAGAGTCTTCCCGTCCTGAAAGAAGTGCATTAAGCCAGGCAACCTTGCTCGCAGCACGACCCTTATCAGCCGCAGGATTAAAAATAAAAAGATAACGAGAACTGTTCATCATAAGTGAATACTGAATAAATAGCAGAGATGCCTTAAAAAAACAGCAGCAAAAAGAGCGTACTGTGACTTATGTGAATAGGAAAAGACAAGTACTTTTTTCAGCGTACTTGGCACATAAAAAAAGTATTTTTAAACAGAAAAAACGAATTTCATTGGTATTTTGTAAAAAAAATCCATATTACAGCCGATAACACGTCGAAGAAGTGATGATTACTTTTATTCTGATAATGGGAAGCATGCGAAGAGAAAATGAACCATGCTTTCCCGCCCTATACATTACTTCGAACATTGAATAACCCACATGATAATACAATGAAAACAGAAGCAATACAGAGCCCAAAATCGACTCTTGATTTCGAAAAAGAGATAGCATCTCTTAAAACAAGGGTGGCAACTCAGGATATGGAACTTACAAGAGTTTCAACTGCAATCGCTGAAAAAACGAATGCTTTGAGGAATCTTCTCGACCAGATACACGCACTGGAAATTGATGCCAGCGTAAAAAGAGCTATGACTGATTCCTGCCTGAGCCTGATCGAAACCGAAACGATTGAAAAACGGCTGAACATTGAACTGACTGAGACAGACTCTTTCTTTCTTTCAAAACTACAGAAAAAGCATCCTAACCTTAACCAGCGTGAACTTAGAATCAGCCTCCTGGTCAAGTTGAACTACGACACAGTTGAGATTGCCCGTTCCGTTGGTATATCGACAAGAGGTATGGAAAGCATACGCTACAGGATGCATAAAAAACTTGGCCTGGGAAAACACCAGTCAATCAAGACCTACCTTTCTGATCTTTCGGTTTCTTTATAAGAGATAGCTTTTAAATCTTGCAATCAAAAGCCTCTTCTTCGTCTGAAGCAGGAGGCTTTTGACAATAGAAGCCCTTCAATCATAAAAAGCGGTATGAAATCACCCCGTCAATGTCATCAAGCTCTGACTCATGACTGATTTCTCACAAGAACTCAATAATTTTTGAGTAGCTAAAAAGTTTATTTTTTCTATAGCAAATTCTGCACGTTGTATCTAAAAAAACCTAATTGTATTGAAAATTTCAATGACAATTGCATGCTGTGATCGTATATTAGAAAAGAAATAAAGCCCCCCACTTTAGCTGTTAATCATCATACCTCAAGAAAAGAGTATGGTATTTGCTTGCATGCTCTCAATGTTTGGTGTTCGACATTCAGAGGCAAGACAAGGTTTATAATATTTTAGCTAATATGATTGATTATCGTGGAGAGCACACTATGACAAGCAATACAATAGGAGTTGGATTCAGTTCACTTCCAGATTCATTTTCTGCAGGAAAAGGAGCTGCCGAGCAAGCTATTGGAAAGCTTAACGGAAAACCAAAGGTACTGATTGTGTTTGGCGCGATGCGGTTTAATCATCGCGAACTGATTGCAGGAATTTCCTCTGTTGCCGGAAACATACCTATGGTTGGCGGAACAACTGCAGGAGAGATTTCTACCGCAGGATTTTCTACAGGATCAGTCGTTGTCATGGCGATCAGTAATGAAAATCTTGAGTTTGTGACAGGAATCGGACACAATATGAGCCGTGATGAAGCCGCCTGCAGTGTGGAAATGGCGAACGATATTCTTAAAAAAGTTGCATTTGACCCAAACGCCTCTCTCTTGGTTTTTCCTAACGGAATGGGTGGTGATGGGCTAAAAGTTCTTGAGGGTCTGCAGTTGATTTTAGGTAAAGATTTTGAGATTACCGGAGGCTACCTTGGCGATGACGAACGGTTCGAAAGTACATTTCAGTATTATAACGGGATGGTCTATAAAGACACTATTGTTGGTCTGATGGTGATTAAAAAGAAGGGGTTCAGGACTGGCATTGGTGTACGAAGCGGTTTTACATCGATCGGAAACAGTTTTATCTGTACTTCCTCTGAAGGAAATGTGGTGAAAGAATTTGAACACACCAATGCGCTTGAGATGTATAAGGATTTTCTGGGTGAAGAAAGAGCGTTAAGGTTGCCTGGGGTCTGTCTGGAATATCCGTTTGGTATCATTGACCGTAATGCTTCTGACGACACTGAAAGCCTGTTTCAATTGCGCTGCGGATTATCCGTCGATCATGAAAATGGAACAATTTCGTTGGCAGCATCCATTCCTGAAGGCACTGAAGTGACGCTGACAACTGCCTCAAGAGGAGATATGTAGTCGGAAATTAAAAATCATCCAATTTCGGAAATTAGCAATCACCCAGGCAGCGGGTTTAAATTACGTCATTTCAAAATGATTTGCTACCAC
>JABDHL010000042.1 GCA_012972825.1 Chlorobiaceae bacterium | reverse complement strand
TCTTTTATCCTGCCGGGACGTGCAGTAACAACGGCAACTCTGTCTGCAAGAAATACCGCCTCATCAATGCTGTGGGTTACAAAGATTACCGTGGTTTTGGTACCCTCCCAAATCCGAATGAGTTCGTTCTGGAGAATTTCCCTCGTTTGGGCGTCGAGAGCCGCAAAGGGCTCATCCATCAGCAACACTTCCGGTCTGGTGGCAAGTGCCCGAGCTATGGCAACCCTTTGCTGCATCCCACCCGATAGCTGGTAAGGAAATCTGTCTTCAAAATCAGAAAGGCCAAACAGGGAAAGCAACTCTCGGGCAACCTTAACCCGCTCCTCTTTATCAACCCCTCGTGATTCAAGCCCGAATTCAATATTCGACAGAGCGGTTCGCCATGGAAAAAGCGCATACTGCTGAAACACATACCCTGTTTTCGCACTTGGCGCTTCTACAGGTTTGCCGTCAAGATAGACGACCCCTCTCGTAGGAGTACTTAACCCGCCAACCAAATCAAGAAATACTGATTTTCCACTTCCGCTCGGACCTACAAGTACCAGAAATTCACATTTTTTTATATTCAGGTCAAAACCGCTCAGAACCTCAATTTCATTTGCAATGACGCCGTTATTGTTTACCTCTTGACCGTGCTTAAGCTTGAATGTCTTGTGCAGCTCTTTTGCTTTTATGATATCCATACCCACTCCATTATGAGGCTTCATTTATGTATTTACTGCCGGCAAGCATGGCACTTCCCAGATCCTCAAGCAGAGCAGCTGCTCCACGGTAGCCAGCATAAGCACGTTCAAGCACGATACGATCAAACAGAGGAAAAGAGAGTGCAAGAAAAGGAACTCCCAACTCAACAGCCACCTCCTGCTCGAGGCTGCTTCCCAAAATGATTCCAGGCTGCCCGGCCCTGACAACATCATGGATCTCGGATTGATCTTCACTGAATAGCACATCGGTGCAGTACCCGGGAAGAATCGCCATAAGACGACTATCCAGCGCCTCCTGTATCGATTCAGAAGGATTATCAGTAATAACCAGCGTACGTGGCAACATGCCGAAACTATTGACAAGAAACTCCCCTATGCCAATCACCTGCGCACTTTCGCCAACCAACGCAAATTCACGCTGAAAACCTGCACGGTAATAGCTGTCGGCCAAACGGGCAAACTGCTGATTCAGACGTGATTCCTCCCGGGTGATAAACTCCTCTGTCCGAATCGGGTCAAGCTCCAGTCGATCAGTCAGACGACGAAGCAATATCGATGCAGCATTGCCAACCGGCACTCCTTCGCAGATAATCGAAGGAGTGGCATAGCGCTCTTCCAGCAGTCGCGCAGGAAACTCTCCCCAGGGAGAGATAAACAGATTAAGGAGTGCTCCGGGCACCTGTTGCCATGAAGCAACATTCTGACCATTTCCCAAAAGCAGATTTGGAACTAAGCCAATTCCTTCCAACAGACGCCCCAGCTCCTGGAGGTTGCCCCGCCAGAAGGGATCCTGATTCGGAATAATGCCCCAGATATTGACCAGTCCAGAAGGAATCTCTTCCCGGCTTTTCAAGATATCCGGCAGTTGTTCTATCAATGCTTTCAAAGCCAAATGGTATCCATGATGGATATCGCCACCAAAGCCAGGAGTATTCGTGTATATGACTGGCCACTCCTGATCACGCCCCTCCCGGGCCATCGCCGGTATATCATCGCCAACCATTTCAGTTGAGCACCCGGTAACGATAGCATATAGCTCACCCTGAACCACCTTCACGGTGTTTTTGAGCTGTTCACGCAAACGGGAACCTCCGCCAAACACTACATGTTTTTGAGTGATATTGCTGGATGAAACCGGCGGACTGCCAAAAGTATCGTTTCCTCCTGACAAACGTGTTACTCCAAGGTAATGCTGTACACCACATCCAGAGGTGCTGTGAATAACAGGAACTACGCCATCTATCGCTTCAAAAAGCTGTAAGGCTCCGTGCAAGGCGCATGAGTTACGGGATGCTTCCAAATGATGCGACATACTATTTGACCTCCTGCTTGATATGCCAGTTGTGACTGCGGCGAAACCATGCCTCATGATAGGGCGAAGCAGCCTTTGCCAATGCAAGCTCATAAGAGCCGTTTGCCAGTGCAGTTTTGATCCGTCGAACCAGACGAACAACACCGCTGTAACCGACAAGAGCCAGCGACTCTAAGGAGACCACTGGAATGCCGAGACGGGCAACCTGACCAAGATGGGTTGAATCACCAAGATAAAGGTCAGGGGAGAGTTTGCGGAGGATTGAAACTTCTTCAAATGCCTGACCATCCGATACATGAATCTGAAGTGAGGGGTTCCTTGTGGTCAGCTCATCAAGATGCCGGACATGCAATCTGTCAAGATGTGTAATGGTAAGGCCTGTAACTTCCCCGCCCAGCTCTTCGACAAGATCAAGCACACTGAAAGCATTTGAAGATGATAATGATATATAGACCTTGATTCCCTGTAGAGAAAAATCACCCAGTTTACGAGCGGTTTCAGCGGCTTTTCGTGTATGGAGTTCTTCGGCGACACTCTCCTTTCCAAGAAAGGCCGCAATAGACTTCAGCCAGCGACCTGTTCCCTCAATGCCTACAGGCCGTGACACCTTAATGAGCGGCACCCCATATTTTTCCTGTAAAATTAAACCGAGGTACTCCGGTGCATCAGGACATAATGGAATAGAGGCTTTTGCGGCAACTGCAGATCTGAAGAGTTCAATCGTGGAATCATCAGGAACAATATTCAATTCGAGACCAAAGAGAGCCAAAAGATTCAGAGCTTCTTTTCTGTCGTTCGGATGTTCAGCAACCGAAAGGAGATTGAACGTCTCATTTTTTTTCGTTGGCGCACTCTTTCCCGAGAGATACTTCAGCAAGGAATGTAACACCGTATCATAACCGGAAACAGCATTTTGTGAAGAAAACCCTGTCACATAAACAGGTACTATCGGAAGTTCAAGCTCCTGATGCAACTCTTCGACAACAGACTGAATGTCATCATTATTGATGGCAATCACGGGATTACCGACAATGAATACAACAGACGGTTGATATCGATGATACAATGCCAAAATACTTTTACGCAACTTGCCATCTGCACCCATGATCGTATCGCGCTCATCAAGATCTGTAACAATCCAGCGGGTATTGCTGCCGGTTGCTGTATGATAAAGGCCTGCGGCAGCACAACCGCGCGGGCCATGAATAACAGTGACACTGTTTCGTATCCCTGAAAGGATGCGCAACGCATAAAGCAGATCATCATTGCTGCTTTGAGCAAAGGTTCTGATGCGCTGGGCAATTTCATCACCGGCAAACTCTTGAGATGCAACGGAAACAGGGCCAAACCAGGCACCCAGAGTATCGAGGCGCTTTTCGCGGCTGCGGGGTGCTTTTGCACGTAATGGACTCATACTATGTTCAGATGTTTTACTCTGTTAAAGCATCAATCATATAGATGCCATTTCGTGCACCACACCAGTTTCGACCTCAAATATCCTGTCACCCCACTCTCGTGCCCACTTCTTCAGTTCAGGCGAATTGAGTGGTTTTGGAATCACCGAGTCTTCATTCTCGTCGATGTATTTAGCCAGGTTCCTGTACACCTGGGCCTGTTCGGATTGCGGTGCTGCCTCAATGACAGTTTTACCATACAATTCACTCTGTGCGACAACCAAAGAACGAGGAACATAACCGATTACATGGGTACCTGTTTTACCGGCAAAATCATCGATGAGCGCCGGTGCATAAGCTGCAAGAATGCTGTTCGCAATAATGCCGCCAAGACGCGCTCCGCCAGAAGGGGCATATTTGTTAACTGCCTTAAAAAGGTTGTTGGCAGCAAAAATTGACATGAAATCCGAGGAGCTTACGACATAAGCACGATCAGCAAGGCCATCGCGAATAGGTACCGCAAAACCCCCGCAAACGACATCACCAAGGACATCGTAGAGCACAAAATCAGGCTTGAACTCATCAAAAACGCGCAATTCCTGAAGCTGCTCAACAGCAGCGTTAATTCCTCGACCGGCACATCCGACTCCTGGAACCGGACCACCTGCTTCAATGCAAAGAACACCACCAAAACCGACAGCAGAGATATCTTCAAGTCTTACCTTACTCTGCTCACGCAGTGTATCAAGCACCGTTGGAAGATCGTTCCCCCCTCGCAGAATTGTCGTTGAATCGCTCTTGGGGTCGCAACCAATCTGGATAACCCGATAGCCTGCATTGGCAAGTGCTGCACTGATGTTTGACGTTGTTGTGGATTTTCCAATTCCACCCTTACCATAAATGGCAATATGCTTGCCTTGCTTTATACTCATCTGAATGATCCTTGTTAGCAATACTTTATGAATCCTCTGATAGCTGTTCCGTTATGACTATTAACAGGCAATATCTCATCTTCCGAATAACACTTATGAACCTTGTGGGAAGTTCCGTTTTTTATGCCACCTTACTTTGGACAATTGGAAGCATTTCATCCCCGATCTTATAAATATCATGAACATGTGCAACTGATATCTGATCCTGCCAAGTACGGATATATGTGCAATGATATTTCTGAAAAACAAAAAGCCGATTTTCTGACAAAAAAAACGGCTTCTCTATTAATTGTTCTGTATTAATCAGCCACTACATCAAGAAGAAAATTTATATGTCGATTGATTCGATCTGTGTAAACAACAACTCTGTGACATGAGACTCAATGATGTCCGGGTGTTGCATAATATTTTATGCATTATAAAAAATCAGCTCTTCTTTGTATACAATAGATAAAGAAGAAAATCGAGTTTATAAATCCCCTCTTAACGGCATATCTCATACCATAAAAAAGCTAACTCGGCAACCATTGCTCTACAGAGCAAAGCAATTAATATTATACTCCTCCGCCTTTTTTTATTTCTATGCTATTTCCTCAAGCATTATTCCGGCCTGATGCAGGCGCCAATAGTGGCCCTGCTGACTGATCAGTTCACCAGGAGAGCCTATCTCCACAATTTTCCCTTTATCCAGGACACAAATAGTATCCATCTGCTGTACTGTGGACAAACGATGGGCAATAACAAGCAGTGTGCGGCCAGCCGATACGCGGTGAATGGCTTTCTGAAGAACCTCTTCGGTGCGAGAATCAAGGCTTGCCGTTGCTTCATCAAGAATCAGGATTCGGGGATCAAATATCAAGACGCGAGCAAAAGAGAGCAGTTGCCGTTCGCCCGCGGAAAGGGTGCTGGCTCGTTCCGAAAGAATGGTTTCATACCCCAGTGGCTGGCGAAGAATAAATGGTTCAGCTCCCACCAGCCTGCATGCCTCCTTAACCCGCTCTTCAGAGATATCAGTCTGGAAAAAACGGATGTTATCAATAATAGTGCCGGAAAAAAGTGTTACATCCTGCTGAACAATTCCGATTGAACGGCGAAGGACGTCCAAAGGCCACTCACGAATATCCTTTCCATCAATAATCAAAGCACCTTCGGTAACATCATAAAACCTGGTAACCAGATTCATAATAGAGGTTTTACCAGCTCCGGTAGCGCCAACAAAACCAACACGCTCTCCGGGTCGAATTGTCATGTGAATATCGTTCAGCACAGGATGACCCTGACGATAGGCAAGAGAAACACCGTCGAGCGTAATCAGGCCCGCTACCTCCGGTGCTTCTGCATCTGCAACTTCCTGGATATCGGGGATTTCCAGGAGAGTTCGACTGATACGATCTGAGGCGACGATGGAAGACTGAAGCGTGTTCATCTGTTGCGATACCGTATTTATCGGCTGAAAAAAACGGCGGATATAGCCTACGAAGGCATATAAAACACCAAAGGAAACTGTTCCTCCAATCACCCCTTTACCACCAAACCAGATGAGTGCCGCAAT
>JABDHL010000041.1 GCA_012972825.1 Chlorobiaceae bacterium | reverse complement strand
GATCAGGGTAAACCCTTGAAGGTTCTCGGTTCGGCACTCTACAACATGAACGGATTGACCTTTCAGGGCAGTCTTGATGAGTTCTGGAATCAAGCACCGACGCATCAGTTAGACCGTAATCTGTTCTATCGTTTTCGCCGGTATGTGATTGCACAAACCCAGCTGAATGGAAGCTATTACAAAAGACTCGACAGCACAGAATCCGGTGCAGGATTGATCTGGGAAGGTGCCGATACGAACTGTGCGGCAAAAAAAAACTGTTTCAAAATATGGAGCCGATAGAGATAATCAGGTTGCCATAAAAAAATAAATACAATGTGTTCAACAATACCGTTAAAAAGCAAGAGTTTTACTTTGCTTAAACAACTGAAAACCCGCCTTGCAAAAATCAACAGCCTGTTTCTTGGTACCGTCATTATTCCGACCCTACTCTCCATCATCTATTTTGGGTTTATTGCCAGCGATATTTATATCTCCGAGTCCCGGTTCGTTGTAAGGAATCCGGAACGGCAGATTCCGACCGGTCTGGGAGCAATTATCCAGGGAGCAGGATTTTCCCGATCCCAGGACGACACCTACAATGTCCAGGAATTTATGCTCTCCCGTGATGCGTTAAGTAAAATCAACTATCAAATCAATCTCAGGGAAGCTTTCGCCAGGAGCGGTATTGACATCTTCAGCCGATTTAATGCGTTAGGATTGGATAACAGCATTGAAGCCTTGTTTCGCTTCTACCAGAATCATGTCGAAATCAACTTGAACACATCCTCCTCAATCGCCGTGCTCAAAGTCAAGGCTTTCAATACGGACGACGCATACCGCATGAATGAAATGCTGCTGCAGATGGGGGAGCAATTCATCAACCGGCTCAATGAACGCGGACGGCAGGATCTTATTCGCTTCGCCTCTTCCGAAGTGGACATCGCCGTAGAAAAAGCAAAAGCAGCCTCACGAAAGCTTTCAACATTTCGAAACAAGCAAGGGATATTTGATCCCGAAAAACAATCTGGACTGCAATTGCAGCAAATCTCAAAACTACAGGATGAGCTGATTGCAAGTAAAACACAGTTGAGTCAGGTACAGGCTTTCACTCCTGATAGTCCTCAATTGCCTGCTCTGAAAAACAGAATCGGGAGTATTCAGGCATCGATAGAGAGCGAAATGGCTAAAGTGGCCGGTGGTAGCACTTCGCTCACCAATAAAGCTGTTGAATACGAAATGCTTGCCTTGGAACGTGCAGTTGCCGACAAGCAGCTTGCTGCTGCCATGGCATCCCTGGAGCAAGCCCGCAGCGATGCCCAGCGAAAGCAGCTCTACCTTGAGCGCATTGTGCAGCCGAATAAGCCTGATATAGCAATTGAGCCATACCGGTTGAGGGGTATCCTCAGCGTTTTTCTTTTGGGTTTAGTTGTTTGGGGCATATTGACCATGCTGATTGCCGGAGTCCGTGAACATCATGGCTGACCAGATGCCGCCCATATTGCACGAAACCTCTTTGTTCCGCTCATTCAGGATTCAGATGCGGGTTATCGGAGCCCTTTTGATGCGCGAAGTGCTGACGAGGTATGGCCGGCACAACATCGGCTTCTTGTGGCTTTTTATTGAGCCCATGCTGTTTACCTTAGGGGTTACGGCCTTATGGACCTTTTCAAATGCCCATCATGGATCAAATATTCCCATTGTCGCATTTGCGGTTACTGGTTACTCATCCGTATTACTCTGGCGTAACATGCCAGGGCGTACCATTGGGGCGGTTGAGCCGAACCTGTCGCTCATGTATCATCGCAATGTAAAAATCATTGATGTATTGGCTGCTCGAGTGCTGCTTGAAGCAGCAGGTGCGACCACCTCATTTTTTGTGCTATCCATCCTGTGGATTTCTATTGGCTGGATGCAGCCTCCTCAGGATATTTTAAAAGTTTTATTTGGGTGGTTCATGCTGGCCTGGTTTGGAGCATCGCTTGCGTTGCTTCTTGGATGTCTCAGTGAGCGGAGTGAAGTTGTTGATAAAATATGGCACCCGACTTCATACCTTCTCTTTCCTTTGTCAGGAGCGGCTTTTATAGTCGATTTTCTTCCCCCGGCAGCGCAAAAGGTTATTCTTTTTCTACCAATGGTCCACGGAGTAGAATTATTGCGTGAAGGTTATTTTGGCTCTTTCGTGCATGCTCATTACGACATTTCATACATGGCATCCGTGTGTTTTGGTCTGACAGCTCTTGCTCTTGCCCAGGAGCGATATATCAGTAAAAGGGTGACCCCTGAATGATTTTTATTAAGGACGTTGTAAAACAATACCATACCCGTCATGGAGAGGTAACAGTGCTCGATCATATAAATTTGACCATTAATAATGGAGAAAAGGTAGGGATTCTCGGTCGTAACGGTTCTGGAAAATCAACCATGATCCGCCTTATCAGCGGTGCGGAACAACCTACGTCGGGCTCAATTGAACGCTCGATGAGCGTTTCCTGGCCTCTGGCTTTTGGCGGAGCTTTTCAGGGAACCCTCACAGGGCTGGACAATCTGCGTTTTATCTGTCGCATCTATGGTGTTGAGTTTGAAAGCCGCATCGACTATGTTCAAGAGTTTTCCGAACTGGGCCCGTACCTAAAAGAACCGGTTAAAACCTATTCTTCGGGTATGCGGGCTCGCTTGGCATTCGCCATCTCCATGGCTGTTGAATTTGATTGTTTCCTGATTGACGAGATCATCGCCGTTGGTGACAGCCGGTTTCATGAAAAATGCCAGTATGAACTTTTTGAAAAGCGCAAAGACCGTACCATGATCATTGTCTCCCACCAGCCTGATTTCATTAAGACCCATTGCGACAAGGCCGCTGTATTGGTGGCTGGGAAATTGTATGCTTTTGAGCAGATAGATAAAGCAATGGCATTTTACCATGAACATTCGGTCACCGTATGAATTATTTGTAAAAAAGGGAAATGCCGAAAATAAAAATCCTGCTTGACCTCAAACCAGCACTGGACGGTTTCGCTGGCATACCACAGGAGAGTCGCTTACTGTTTTATTGGTTAGGAACTCTTGATGGTTACGATAGAGAAGGGCTTATTCAGCATGGTGGAAAAATATTGCGATCAGCCTCTCCATCAAATAAAACAGATATTTCATCCTCGCGGAGAATTTATCAACACTCTCGCTTGGTTGTCTCTTTATTCAATAGTCCATCTAAAAATATCCTTGAAACTTCTGCTCAGCTCTGTCAGAATTATTTCGCTCTCCTGCAATTACAACTACGCGCACTTACAGGGGTTCCTATTTCACTGAGTAACTTTGATGGTGAGCATTTTGAAGACTTTGTCTGGAGTACCCTTTTTAGCAAGACGCTTCATGCTGATGAAAAGCAGCCGATCTCGCTCAGCCGGTTTCGTATTCTTAAACAGTCACGAAAACTCTTTCACCGGGCTGCCTTGGAAGGGATTAAATTATTTTCTCCCCCACGCTATGCACCGATCAATACAAAGGGGTACGATTTTTTTGTAGCACAAACCCCATTTCCAGGCAAAATAACAAAAGGAACCAGGATGGTTGTTCGTTATCACGATTCTATTCCTATGCTTATGCCTCACACGATTAAAGACAAAGCTTTCCACCTCTCTTCACATTATTATGCATTGCAGGAAAATGTAAAAGCTGGTGCTTGGTTTTCCTGTGTTTCAGAATCAACGAGAAATGATCTTGTTAAAATCTTTCCGGAAGCTGAAACAAAAAGTAACGTTATTCATAATATTGTTTCCACAGAATACTGTGATGAAGAGTCGCCGAAAGGAATCATTATCCAGATTATTCGCAATCGCCTCTCATCTTCAAAAGAGTTTGTTACAGATTTAACAGAGCTTGAACTTGAGTTTAAAAAGGACAATGGTCAAGACTTTACCTATCTCCTCATGGTTTCGACTCTGGAGCCTCGAAAAAACCACTTGCTCCTTGTCTCCGCTTGGGAGCGGTTAAAATACACCTCTATGCCGAACCTCAAACTTGTTGTTGTAGGAAATAAGGGGTGGAATTACGAAGTGCTTTTAGAGAGCTTTCAACCCTGGGCAAAGCAGGGTGAATTGTTTCATCTTAGCAACCTGCCGGTAACAGAGCTTCGGGTGCTTTATAAACATGCGGCAGCGACCATCTGTCCGAGTGTCGGCGAAGGATTTGATTATTCAGGTGTCGAAGCCATGCAATCAGGGGGAGTTGTGATCTCGTCGGATATCCCTGTTCATCGGGAAATTTATCAACAAGCATCTGAATACTTTAATCCATACTCTTCTGAAAATGCGTCAATGGTAATTCAGCGAGTTCTGGTCGAAGAAGGAGGATCGATTCGCCAAAACCTTCGCCACCATGGCCGTCAAGTTTCTGCTCTTTACACTCCGGCTAATATTCTACCCAAATGGGATGCTTTTTTTCAAAGCTTTAAAAAATCATCGTGAAAATTATTGTTACCACCGGATATCCTGATTCTGGTTTTCAGACCGCACATCAACAATTACTCACTGCAGGCCTCAAGGAAGCAGGGGCATCGCAGTGGGAAGGCCTTACGGTGCATCAAATACAGGAAATGATTTTCAAAGCCTATCAAAAAGAGTCCAGGGCCTTGGGTAGTAGTGTACAACTTTCTCCAGGGAGAATTTGGCATGAACTTGCTTTACATTTTCTGATAAGCAACTCTGATCATAGAGAATGGGGCTGGGCGGATGCAAGAACGGTAAGGCTTCTTGATTTCTGGAAAGAAATTGAACCGGAAATATGTTTTGTGTTGATCTATTCTTCTCCGGAATTTGCTGTAGCTAAAGCGCTGAGAAATCAACCATCAACACAAGAGGCGATTCTAAACATCATTGCTGACTGGGAAGCCTGCAACAATGAGTTACTTCGTTTTTATTATAGACACACGGACCAGTGCATGCTTGTTAATATATCTTCAATAACTCATGCTCCTGAACAGTTTATAGGGCACGTGGCTGATCTTTTTGGTCTTGATCTTAAGTTTATTAACGTTGATAATCAAGGTGAAACTCATGAGTTGACTGCTATACCTGCGCTTCTGGCATCAACACTTATTGAAGACTATGAAGACGCCAGAGTCCTCTATTGTGAACTCGAAAGTAGCGCCAATATCTCCGAAAATGCTTCCGGCATAAAGTCAGCAGAAAAACAGCTTGCATGGCAGGAATATACCAGCCTCCTTTCTGACTTGGATCAAACTCTTGCTGAGCGTGACCAGGCCGTTCAGAGTATAAGCGAACTTTCAAAAGCTATAACGCTCCATAAGCAGCAGATTGCACAACTCACTCTGTCATGTGATGAACAGGCAAAGCTGGCTGAGGGTCGCCAGAACAACTTTGAAGAACTGACGGCAAAACTTGAGGTACTTCGAAGCACGTTAATCAGCAAGCAATCTGAAACCGATGCCCGGCAAGTTCAGGCAACTGAATTACAGCAGGAAAACGAACTTTTGCTGCTCCAGTTGCATCAGGTTCAGGAAGAACTGGAACATTACTTTTTACAATACCAGGAATTGAATGGTAACGTTCGGCGTGAATCGGGGAATATTGCTTTTCTTACCCAGTTCTGGCATGAACAGCAGCCATCAGAAATTCACATTGACATGAGGCGCCAAATAACAGGCGAAAACTGGTACGATGCTGAGCTTGACGGTCGATGGGCAGGTCCTGACAACATCAGCACTCTCAAAGTTCCTGAGCTTCGTGATGGTCGTTACAGCATCATTCTTGATATAGCCGATGCAATTGATCCTGAAATTATGAGTGGATTGGAGCTTTCGGTGAACGGTATGCAGATGCCACTGAAAATAAAGGAATATTATGGAGGCCCTGAATATTTTGAGGCTGAATTTTCAACCTCCGAAATCCAGAAAGCCAGCATTTGGGATATACAGTTCAAGTTCCCTAAACTTATGTCTCCCACACAGCAAGATCCTGACGATCATAGGCTTATTGCAATACGTCTTAAATCGCTATCGTTAAGCCTCCTGTAGCGTTTACTCACCTTCACAAAGTATTCCCGTAGTTATCAATCGGATTAAATTAGGTTTCAGATGCTAAGTAATCAATCATTGCAGAGTTGGGTTGACCATTTACGCGCCATATTTCCTATTACAGCAATTGTGCACGTAGGTGTCGGAAGTGGACATATCTTAACTCATTATGCAGGATGGGGAGTATCCTGTGCGTTACTGATTGAAGCAGAAGAAACACTTTTTCAACAACTCGCATCAGCAACTCAAATGCAAGAAGGATTGATTGCTCATAAAGCGTTGATAAGTGATAAGGAGTGCAGTAAAACATTTTTCCTTGCATCAAATCCAAATGAGCATGGTGTTATTAAACCGGAAAATTTCACTGACCTTTGGAGAAACCTTAAAACACAAGAAGAACGGCAAATTGATTCGAAAACTCTTGAGTCAGTTTTAAATTCCCAGAACACTCTTGCTGCTCCGGTGAACTGGTGTGTTATCGACTGTTTGCCTGCTTTGCAAGTCATTCAGGGAACAGGTAAATTTATTGAAGATCTTGAAGTCGTTATAACCCGTGCGATTCTAAAAGAAGAAAGATGTTCAGAAATTGGCGCTTCAAAAAATGAACTTGATATATTTCTTGCTTCACAAGGTTTCTATTGCATCGCCTTGGAAGAGGAGCGACAACCAGCCCTTGGTTCCTTGGTTTATATTCGTAATTGGAAAAACAAATACAGGGTAACAAATTTACAGCTTGAAGCTTTAACGGGTGAGAAAAGAACTCTGCAGGAGTCACAAGACCATCATGCAAAACTTGCTTCTGAGAGGCAGGTGCAGTTGGAGCAACTCATACTATCGCGTGATGAAGAAACAACAAAATCTCAAGGGTTGCAACAGCAACTTGAGGCAATAGGGAAACTCAAAGATGAAGCTGCAAAGGAGTCTGAAGAGCTTAGGGTTCAGCTTGAAGCATTAACAGGGGAAAAAGGATCTCTTCTTGAGTCACGAGACCATCATGCAAAACGTGCTTCTGAGTGGCAGGTACAGTTGGAGCAACTCACACTATTGCGTGATGAAGAAACAACAAAATCTCAAGGGTTGCAAAAGCAACTTGAGGCAATAGGGAAACTCAAAGATGAAGCTGAAAAGGAGTCCAAAGAGCTTAAGGTTCAGCTTGAAGCTTTAACGGGTGAGAAAAGAATTCTGCAGGAGTCACGAGACCATCATGGAAAACTTGCTTCTGAGAGGCAGGTGCAGTTGGAGCAACTCACACTATTGCGTGATGAAGAGACAAAAAAATCTCAAGGACAACAACAGCAACTTGAGGCAATAGGGAAACTCAAAGATGAAGCTGAAAAGGAGTCCAAAGAGCTTAAGGTTCAGCTTGAAGCTTTAACGGGTGAGAAAAGAATTCTGCAGGAGTCACGAGACCATCATGCAAAACTTGCATCTGAGAGGCAGGTAGAAATTTCAGCTCTCAAAATAAATGTTCAAAAGGCAAGTGATCGGATAAGCAGTTTAGAATTACAAATAGCAGAACAAAAGCAAAGCCTGCAGTTAATAAATGATGAAATGCTGAAAGCTGAGGCGCAGATTGAACTCATAACTAATGTACTTCTCCGTGAGGATAGAATTTGAGTTTGCAAGAGGTTTGATAGATTAAATACAACTGTGGTATTAATTGAACATTAGCCTATAAGCTCAAATTTTAAACCAAAAAAGTTACAAAATAATCCAAGTTCAATTGATTCCTCGTCGTCTGTTGGAAAAAAAAATACACAAGATCATATTGATAACTTCAATGAAGTGAATAAATCTGTAGAATCTATACCGTTTTTTGAAGTGATAAGCATGGAAAAAGAAATATCCAATACTTCCCCATACGATGAAAACTTTCTTGACTGTTTTCGAACACTCTGGCAGTTCGGTGACTGGGAATCCTTAGCCAATATGGATTGCAATATCCTGAAATATCACCAGGATCGAGCCAAACTTGCTCTATTAGTTGCCGCAGGTCACATACAAAGAGGGAATATGGCAGAAGGAAAGCAATTTATCCGCCTTTCGCAGGATTGGGGTTGTAATAAAAAATTGTTGAGTCAAATCTTGATTGCCGGTGTTCATAATAGCCTCGGACGCTTAGCTGTTCTTACAGGGCAGCAATCACGAGCATTCAAACATTTTGAAAGATCAATCGAGACTTATGTCCCTGGGTGTACTGTATCATTAATCACTCAGTCAAGAATTGGAAAACAACTTGCAATGCTTGGTCTATCATCAAATCTATTAGAGTTGATGATAGAAGCGAAGGATAATATAAAAGAAATACCTACCTACTCGTCACCCTCCTCTATTGGCCTCACTGAAAGTATCGAAACATTAAAAAAGCAATATGCCGAACTCAGTCTTCAACTGAAAAAGCAATCTGATGATCTTATTATAGTGAGAACATTTCTTGAGAGTAGTTTCAAAAGGGAAATTCTCAATGCCACAAAACAAATTGAGGCTTTTATTGGTGTTCAAGGCTACTTCAACTCAGGTGAGTTACCTAATTTATCAACAGAGAAACATAGCTGGCCAGTAAGCCCTGATTTTGCACTTTATCTTATTGAACTCCTCGAAAGTAACGATTATGATTTAATCATTGAATTCGGTTCAGGGATATCAACAGTGATTATGGCTAAAACTCTTGCCAAGATCGCTGATCATCAAAGTAATTCCAAGGTAAAAATTGTTTCCTTTGAACATCTGCAACAATACTATAATCAAACTCTTGCCAGTCTGAAAAAAACCGGCCTCGTTGATGCAGTGCAACTCATACATAGCCCACTACTTCCTTACCTTGCCTCGAACGGGAACACTTATTCATACTATAGCTGTCAAAAAGTCTTGGAAGATTTGAGTATAACGTATTCAATAGCAAGCCTCCGTGTATTTGTTCTTGTTGATGGGCCACCCGCCTCGACAGGAAAGCATGCTCGCTATCCAGCTATGCCTGCGGTACTAACGCATTTCAGGGGAGCTCATATTGACATACTTCTTGATGACTACATTCGTGATGATGAAAAGGAAATTGTTCAACTTTGGAAGACTGAATTACTTGACAACGATTATAGCTTTATTGTTACTGAACGCAAATTGGAGAAAGAAGCATACCTCATCAGCATTGGATCTTCTAAAACTAATAAATAACGTGTGAAAATTCTCTGTGTTGTTGGTACCCGTCCTGAAGCAATCAAAATGGCTCCTGTCTATAACGTCCTTTCCGCCGACAAAACTTTTGATATCAAACTATGTATCACCGCTCAGCATCGCCAAATGCTCGATCAGGTACTTCACCTTTTTAATATCAAACCCGACTTTGATTTAAACCTTATGAAACCAGGACAGGATCTTAGTGATATCACCTGTAATGTCCTGTTAGGAATGCGTGAAGTTTACATGCAGTGGTTGCCTAATATCATACTCGTGCACGGTGATACTACCACAACGCTTGCGGCCAGTCTTTCGGCCTATTATGCCAAAATCAAGATTGGACATGTCGAAGCTGGCCTGCGCACTAATAATAAATACGCTCCATGGCCGGAAGAAATGAACCGCCGTATTACTGGATGTACAACGGATCTTCATTTTGCTCCCACGGCAAAAGCGCGTGACAACCTTCTCCACGAAGGGGTAGTTGCATCAACCATTCATGTGACAGGAAATACTGTTATTGATGCTCTCCTTGATATAGTAGCCCGTTTGCGCCATGACCCCAACTTAACCATCGATCTCGAAAAACGATTCGATTTCATCGATCCAAATAAACGCTTGATCTTGGTCACCGGTCATCGTCGTGAAAACTTTGGTGAAGGATTTGAAAATATCTGTTATGCCTTAGCGGAGATTGTTGATCGGGGTGATGTTCAAGTAATTTATCCTGTTCACCTAAACCCCAATGTACAAGAACCTGTTCAACGCATCCTTTCTGGGCTACCTAATGTCTTTCTCCTGGAACCTCTTGATTATTTACCATTTGTATATATCATGGTAAGAAGTACCCTCGTTATTACAGACTCTGGTGGAGTGCAAGAGGAAGCACCCTCATTAGGAAAGCCCGTTCTCGTTATGCGCGACACCACCGAGCGACCAGAAGCGGTCGATGCCGGTACGGTAAAACTTGTTAGCACGAATAAGGCACGAATTCTTACAGAAACGAATCGCTTGCTCGACGACCCAGCATGCTTTGAAGCCATGTCTCAAGCCCATAATCCTTATGGTGATGGATTGGCTGCAAGCCGCATTTGTGATATCCTTAAAAAGGAATTGAAGAAAACCTCACATCACAACAAATAAAATATGTTTAACACCATTTCCATGATAGGCCTCGGCTATATTGGTCTACCAACGGCCACCCTTTTAGCTGCCAGAGGAAAGAAGGTTATTGGTGTCGATATCTCTCAACTTTTGGTCGATACCATCAATAAGGGAGAGATTCATATTGTTGAGCCTGAATTGGATATGTTGGTTAAAGCCGCTGTGGCTTCAGGTTACTTAAGAGCAACAGCAAAACCGGAGCCAGCAGAAGCGTTTCTTATTGCAGTTCCTACCCCATTTTCTGATGGTCATAAACCCGATTTGAGTTATATCAAAGCAGCAGCAATCTCAATTGCTCCTGTTTTGAAAAAAGGGGATTTAGTAATATTGGAGTCGACTTCACCAGTAGGTACAACAGAGAAACTTGCTGAGTGGTTAGCTCAAGAGCGTCCTATGCTTAGTTTTCCACAACATGATGCAGAGACTGCTGATATTCAGGTTGCATATTGCCCGGAACGTGTGTTGCCAGGCCGAGTAGTGCATGAATTAGTAGAAAATGACCGTGTCATTGGTGGTATGTCTCGCGCAGCTACGTTTATGGCGGCTGCGTTATATAAAATATTTGTACAGGGTGATCTTATTGCAGCCAATGCTCGTACTGCTGAAATGTGCAAACTTACAGAGAATAGTTATCGCGATGTCAATATTGCCTTTGCAAACGAGCTTTCAATCATTTGCGAGAAGTTGGACATTGACGTTTGGGAGCTCATCTCTCTCGCTAATAGGCATCCACGAGTAAACATCTTGCATCCCGGTGCCGGTGTGGGAGGACATTGTATTGCTGTTGATCCATGGTTTATCATTGATACAGTGCCTGATGAAGCACGCATCATCCGTACAGCACGCGAAGTAAACGACTATAAGTCAGACTGGGTGTTTGACAAAATCAAAACGAAGATCACCGATGTACTTGATGCCCAGCCATTCAAGTCCATGGCCGATGTGAAGGTAGCCTGCCTGGGATTAGCGTTCAAGCCAGACATTGACGACTTGCGTGAAAGTCCGGCTGTAGAAATCACCGAAAAAGTCGCCCATCTCGGATGCCAGGTGCAAGCCGTAGAGCCAAATATTGAGGTACTGACAGGCAAGCTTGTTAAGCCAAACTTAAAACTTATGCCGCTCGAAGCCGCGTTGAATTGCGCAGATGTGGTCTGCGTGTTGGTGAAGCATCGGTCGTTTGTTGAAATGGTGTCTGAGATTAGTAAGCATCTAAGAGTTGTTGACTGTGTTGGCCTTATTGCCAAAAGTAACATGATAGAGGAGCGCAGTTAGCTATGTATCAGTCTATGGTACGCCGTGCAGCCGAGGAATACATGCGCGGCAATTTTTCTGCTGCTTTGATTCTTTACCGGCGGCTTGCTGATCAAATTGGGGAAAAGAATTTTAGAGCGAATATTCAGTTTTGCGAACATCGTATTAAGCTCTCTTCGGATAATTCGGAATCCGATAGTGAGATGCGACCAGGTTCCGCTGCGCTTCAGGCAAACCGTGTGGAAGAAATCACCTCCTTCTTAGAGAACGACGGCAAGGAGAGTTTGCGACCAAGTATTCAATGTTTGCCGTTCGAGATGCCTCGATCCAATATCAAGAGGCGACTGAGAGTCGCATCCGTTTTGGATTCGTTTTCGCAGGCATGCTTTGAACCTGAATGCGAACTTATATCTATTACTCCTGAAGCTTGGCAGCAGCAGTTGTTGGGGATGGAGGTCGATCTACTCCTCGTGGAGTCTGCATGGCACGGAAATGACGACAGCTGGTTGTATCGAGTGGCCAGTTACGAGAGAGCACCAGGAAATGAATTGTCGGATGTTATTCGATGGGCCAAGAAGAACGGCATTCCAACGGTCTTCTGGAACAAGGAAGACCCAGCGAATTTCGACCGTTTTATTGATAGAGCCGTTGAGTTCGATTTTATTTTTACAACTGATGAAAACTGCATAGAACGTTATCGTCTACTGTGTAGCACAAGCACCTCCATTGCCGTCTTGCCTTTTGCAGCACAGCCTAGGATTCATAATTCTGTTCTCGATCAGCCCAGAAATAGCAGAACGTGCTTTGCCGGTACTTATTACGCCGATGATTTTGAGAGGCGACGCAAAGCTATGGACATGCTATTGCAGGTGGCATCCCGTTACGGGCTTGATATTTATGATCGGATGTATGGCTTGCAAGGCACAGACAAAAAGCGCTTCCAGTTCCCACCCGACCTGCAAAAATTCGTGAGGGGGTCTCTTATCTATCAGGATATGCTAAAGGCATATCGTCATTATCGTGTTGCATTGAATGTAAATTCCGTATCGGATTCTCCAACGATGTTTTCTCGCCGGGTTTTCGAGCTACTTGCATGTGGTACGCCGGTAGTTTCAACAGAATCCTTAGGAATAAGGAAAATGTTCAAAGAATTGGTGCCAACGGTCGAGTCCGAATATGAGGCAAATTTGCGACTTGGGCGTCTGATGACGGATGACGAGTTTTGGATCCGTACCTCAGTGCTTGGGATGCGTGAAGTTTATCGTCACCATACGTATCGACACAGAATTGGCCAGATTGCCAAAGCCATAGGGTTGAACCTTATCGGATCAGATCGGACATCTATGTTAGTCGTTGTATTCCCCAATGGGGATGAAGTGAGCTTTGCTGGCATGCTTGCCGAACAATTCGAGCAACCCGATGAAATTGTGGTTGTCTCAATGGCAGATTCGGCCAATTCTTCTATCAAGCATCAGTGTGCTATTGAAGCTCGCGGATTACGATCATTAATTCTTCCTGCACAAAATATCCCATCATATGTCCGAAACCGCCATGCTTCATCATTGGTTGCAATATGCGAGAGTCGCCATTATTATGGTCCAGCCTATTTGCTTGATGCGCGTATCTCCATGGAGGGATCTTCTCAACTTGACGCATCGACTATAGAAAGCATGGGTCAATCAGCCCGTTCTTTCAAACATGCTTCGCGGATCGGTCTATTGGGAAATAGGGTATATAAGGGTTCGATCATTGTGTCTGCTGGGAGTTCATTCTTGTCGGAAGCGCTGAACCACACCAATGCTTGCCATTTTGATGCGCTAGGTTTTCAGATCAGTACGCGTGCCGGGTTCGATTTTATGCTTCATTACGCTCGCAGCGAAGTAGCAGACCCTCATACTGTTAATTTGATGTAAAGATGAATAAGTCAAAGCTTAACATAGTTTTCATAGGTCATGACTTGAAATTTTTGCTTCCACTGATTGAGCACCTTCAATCAAAAGATATGTTCGAGTTGAGAATCATTCAGCATTCGTGCCACGAGATTATTGATGAAGCAGAAGCACAAAATGCTTTAAATTGTTCCAACGTAATATTTTGCGAATGGGCGCTTGGTAATGCCGTATGGTTTTCGCAACGGAAGCGCGAGGATCAAGTTTTGATCGTACGACTTCACCTACAGGAAGTTCAGGCGCGTGATCGAATGGATTATATATGGAAAATTCATTGGGACAAGGTTGACCGACTGATTCTCATCACGCATCACCTTTATGATTGGATGCGTAAGGAATTTCCGCTTCTTATAAATCGTTCAGCGTTGATTTACAACCCAATTCCCGCTATACGAAAACTAAATGTTACAAAACGTCAAGAAAGTCGGTTTGTTCTCGGATTAGTTGGCATAGTTCCAGCACGAAAACGGTTGGATCTCGCGATAGAAATCCTAAAAACACTACGTAAATCCGATAAGCGTTATTTTCTCAAGATTAAAGGGGCTCTCCCCAAAGACTATGACTGGATGACCCATCGCAGTTCCGAAATAGAATGGTATCAGAGAGTATTTGATGAAATACAGGAACTTCGCGATCTTGGCGTTATCATCTTTGATCCTTACAGCAAAGACATGGCAACTTGGTACAAAGAAATCGGACATATACTTTCGGTAAGCGACTTCGAAGGGTCTCATCAATCAATCGCTGAAGGAATGGCGACAGGTTGCGTACCGGCTATCAGGGATTGGATCGGTGCTGAGCGGATTTATCCTTCCAAGTATGTTGCCGGAACGGTTGAACAACTTGCCAAAATGATTCTTAGGAACTCAATATCCCATATATTCGAACAGGAGTCTGAATATTGTCGGAACTTTTCACAACTTAGATTCGATGAAGGGAATATCTGTGACAAGATTGAAGCGATAATGTGCCAGGAAGTCCGTAGTCGTAATTGTCCAACATTGCAAGTTGCTATTTCACGCTCGTTTCTTAGGAAGGCTCCAACTATGCTGCTGCTGGCTTACATTCCAATTGGTTCTCGATCCGGCTACAGAATCCGAGTGGAGCAACAAGTTCAGGCATTGGTTAAATATGGCTGCATCGTGCATATAGCTTGTTTAATACCAGAAAATAGTTCTATGAACGTAAATTTTTCCGGTGATAAGCGCTGCCATATGAGCGAATTCACGCGACTCGGCTGCTGTGTGCATCTGATAGAGGTTGCCGATTTTTTTGGTATACATGGTGACTTATCAAGCTTCAAGTTGCCAATTGAGCAATTGGTATATATTATTCGAGAAAATCACATCGATGTTCTGCATGCGGAAGCACTTTACTGTGCACGGATTGCAAAAGCCGTGAAACAATTAATACCCCATGTTGCGTTTTCTATCGATTGGCATGGAGTAGTTCCTGAAGAAGCGCGAATGGGAGGGGCCAGTCAGCAACGAATAGCATTTCTTGAATTTCTAGAGCAAGCTTTGTTGTCGGAGAGTGACTTAAATATATTTGTTTCTAGCGCAATGAGGGATCATTATAAGAGGAAGTACAGACTGATGAACTTGCGTCTAATTACCGTTCCATGTTGTGTGTCGGATGATCGATTTACTAGCCAAAAAAACATGGAATTAACGGATAATAGACTCATTTTCTTGTACACAGGAAGCCTAGCGCATTGGCAATGTGGTATGGAAATGATCAAATTGTTTTCATTACTTCATCAGTTCGATGATCGCTGTTACCTTATGTTGCTAATCCCTAAGCCGGACCAGGGTAAAGTCATTGAATGGGCGGTCAAATTTGGGCTTACGGATAAAGCTTATTATGTTGCGGAAGTAAATCACCAAGATGTTCCAATGCATCTTTATCGTGGCCACTTGGGCTTATTACTGCGCCGCAATGACCCCGTTAATGAGGTGTCTTCACCTACGAAATTTGGGGAGTATTTGGCTGCAGGATTACCTGTTCTGATGACAGACTGTATTGGCGACTTTAGCCGTCTTGCCATAGAGAAGAATGTTGGTTTCATAGTGCCAGTTACATGCTTGGATAACGAAAAAATATTATCCGATCCTGATTTCCTACGCGACATTATTCAATATGTGGAACAAGTTAGAGCTGACAGACTGATCGTGTCGACAAGATGTCAAACAGTTGCCAAAGAGACATTGAGTTGGGAATCTGCAGTCAATGACTGGATTGGGGCATATAAAGATGTTACGCAAATATTATGAAAGTGGAGTAGCCTTAAACAGGAAGTAATTTTAACGCTCATGCTTATTATCCGTATGTCCGAGGATTATTTTAATGGCGCATAATAACAATGGAACTTAAATGTAATATTTGTGGAGAAAGTTATGACGTTTTTATCTCATTGGGAGGGCAGAGGATTCGGTGTCCCAAATGTCTTTCATTTGAGAGACACCGGAGGTTCAAAGACATGTACGACAAATATTTGTCCTTAGAGTTTTTATTTGAAAATAAGGAAATTCTTGCTTGTGTTCCAGGAACACCAGAACTCGAATATTTTTTTCGTGGAGCGAATCGAGTGATTTCATTTGATGTTCGGCCAGTGTCATGGTTTGACTTCCAAATGGACATCACAAACATGAAAAAAAACGAAGATCAGTCCTTCGACGTTTTTGTTGCAATAGCTGTCATGCAACATGTTGAAAAAGATTACCTTGTTCCGGCAGAAATTTATCGAGTTCTTCGTCCAGGATAATGATGTATAATTCAGGCGAACAACCACTTCAAACCACCGACAGTTAATACCGAGATTCACGAGCATTACACGCTAGATGAATTTGAAAAATATCTATTGGGGATCAATAACTGGGGACTGCAATATATATTATCGCTCAATATATATCTATCGATATTATATTAACAAGGCTGGCTTTAGAAACTTACTGATTAGTATGGAGGGTAGGCAGTAGCCGGATCTATAAAAAGAATACGCTTAAATTATGAAGAGATTGAAAGCCGTTTCACGGATCTGATCTACAAAAAAATTGTAAATGAAAACATAAAGACAAGATTTCAGCTGTTACGACAAAAATTTTAAAGAGATGTGGAGCATCTAAGCGAAGAATTAGTAATTATTAAATATGAACAATTTTCTGTATTGGCTATCTTGGCAAATATCCACATACAGTCAAATGATATTTGCAGATAGCGCCGTAGCGAAATGATTTTACGGATCAAATTTCCTATAAATTTATAAGTTTAAGGAAAGAAATGGACAAGGCAAATATTCAGTGGTCTCATTTTAAGTATCATTTGGGGCAAATGGGAATCAAATTTGATAAATCACCAATAAAATTGCTTGAAATTGGATGTGGTTCTGGTGAGTGTTGCTTATCAGCCTTAATAGATGGCGTTGAATGCTATGGGTTAGAGGTAGATGTAAATAACTATAACTTAGCTATCGAAACTTTTGCAAAAAGTAATTACAGCCATCTTAATCGTTATTTGTGTCTGTATGATGGTGATCATATACCATTTCCCAAGAATCACTTTGATGCCATGTATTCATGGTATGTTTTCGAACATATCTCTGAAATAGGTATTGTCTTTAGAGAACTTACTCGCGTTATTAAACCTGGTGGTGTTTTGTACATAAAATGGCAGGACCCTAATATATGTTATGAAGGACATGCTGCAATACCTTGGTTACCATTTATGCCGAAGTATGTGAGAAAGGTTTGGTGTGACGAGTTCGAAATACCTTCGATAATTATCGATTATATTGATAATTATTGTTATAATAATAATGGCGGTTCAATCGAATCCATACTAATCTCCTTGGGTTGGGAAATAGTGGATAGGGATTATCCTTTATCTCCTACAATCGGACACCATTGGGATTTGGAAATAGAGGAGGAAATTAGGGCGTTTGCAAATACAATCAAATCACAAATATCTCTTGGAAACTGGCAAAATTATCCAAATCATGTGTTTCCATTTATCAAAGCGGTAAAACTTCGAAGCTAATTCGAATTAGACTGCTTCCAAGGGGGAGTGTACAACCTGCAGGTTATCAGTCGTAAGAATAAAACTGAATTATTACATAAATCGTATGAATAATTAATTTTTTGAGATATCAATTTAATAAATATATGATTGAGTTATTTTGACACGACAAGTATTAATCCTGAGATTGAAAGCTAAGTATTTTGAAATTTTAATAAATGGAATAGGGATAAGTAATGAGTGACGAAGTCAGCTCTTTTTTTGAATTTGAAGTCAAAATGAAGGCAAATCGAGAGGCCATTTTGCTGTCTTATCCATATCCAAAGCTTATGGATAAACATTTGGATGGGGCGAGATTATTATCGACCCGTGAGCGTATGCTAACGGAAATGCCACAGGGCGGAATTGTTGCAGAGATTGGTGTTGCTGCAGGAGAATTTTCATCAGAGATTCTAAATATATGCAAACCGAAAAAGCTCCACCTTGTAGATTGTTGGGATTCAGAGCGATATGGGGCGTTTTTGGATAGTGTAAGACAAAAATATTCAAACGAGATCGCGTCTAATCTTGTTGAGATTAATTTAGGCCTATCAACTGACGTTCTTCAAAAATTTCCAGATAATTACTTTGACTGGATTTATATTGATACTGTCCATGACTATAAAATTACTTCGCAAGAATTGGTAATATCGAGAAATAAGGTAAAAAAAGGCGGGTTAATATCAGGGCATGATTATTGTCAGGGAAATATGATCTCAGGTTGGAGTTATGGAGTGGTACAGGCGGTACAAGAGTTTTGTGTAAATAACAATTGGAAAATTAAGTTCTTGACTTGCGAGAGCAACTGTTACTTAAGCTTTGCAATAGCTGAAATAGATGATTAAGGTTAATAGATTGCGTTGATGTATCCATAAAAGCAAATAAATAGTCATGCCCAAATTTCTTTAATAATCAATGCTCTGAGTGTTTAATGGAATAAGGTGATGTATTTGATGCGCTTTGAAAAAATATAGATTCATATAAAGATGTCGATTAGAAAAAAGTTGATCTTGACGTGTGATACAGAGACGCTTGAATTCCCAATCAAAGTCGATTCGTTCTATAGAAATATATTTGGCAAAGTTTTTGCAAGTGATTCGCAATGTGGTGGTATAGAAAGAATGATGGAAATATGTGATAAATACGGCGTAAAGATCAATTTTTTTTACGATGTATTCACAGAATATAGTAGGCACGGTGCTAATTATGATGTTTCGGAATGTATCCTCGGTAACGGCCATCATATGAGCTTACATGCACATATCGAGCATCTACCCGATTTGTGGTGGCATCAACGTGGATATAAGAAACCGACATGGGCGGCAAATTATTTTGATGAAACTGCAGCGACTTATGTTTACGAAGATGCTGTAAAACTGTTCAAAAAGGCTACCGGCTTTCAGCCGTTGGCCTTCCGGGCTGGTTCTTGGCGATATTGTCGCCAAACTCTTAATGCTGCATGGTCTGCAGGAATAAAGCTGTCTTTCAATTATTACCCACTTTCGGCGATAAGATCTTCGTTTCCTCATGGACCGGATGCAGGTATCTTGAATGTATTCCAATGGTCGAATGGGCTGATTGAGGTTCCCACGACATGTGTCCGCGGTCCAACAGTGTTTTCCAATAATCAGAAGTATGTCGGGTTTGAAGCGCAAATATTTACCAAGGGAATTGACTACATTCAGTATCTAAAAATCTTGGAAAGCAACCACCCAGAAATTGATACCATTGTTTTCGTATTACACAGTTGGTCATTTATGAATAGAATCGACGGCGTTTACGCGACTTACTCTGAAGAAAAGGCTAATGCATTTACTTCATTCATAGAAAGTACTGTTGATAAGTATGATTTCGTTGATTTGAATTTCAATTTGCCATTTACGCATGATCCTGAACACATGATGCATGTGCCGATTGAATTCGCAGGTGAAGGTGGAAGTCCTATGCAAAGGCTATAGTTACTCGGTGGTTATATTCGTCCGGTTTTACGGGAATAGGTCAATTGAACTGCAAATTCTGCTGGTGTTAATCCATATAATACTTTTACTGTTGGTTGTTATTGTAATCATTCCGCCATGCTTCAATGATCTCTCTGGCATGATGAAACCAGAAAATATTCTGATTCCGGGGATTACATGAGATTGGGGAAAGAGTATCTTTTTGACTTTAAATGCGAAGTTTACCCATTTGAATGGAATCCAAATCTCGGGCGGTATTAAAAGCTCTATAAGTATATTGGGAGCCGATGATTACCAGATAAAACCATTATATATCATTGGCTTAAAAAAAATAATTGAAGTTATACCGAATTTTATACTCTTGTATTGCCTTACTATGTTGGCTAGCATTTGGCCTTTGCTTTATCAAAAAAGCAAATGAATAGCATACGGCAATTGAGAGTAGCTGCGATAATGGACGAGTTTACAGAGTCTTGTTTTTTGCCTGAATGTGAATTGTTGCCACTGACACCAGATGGATGGAAAAACCAGATTGCACTAAATCCTCCTCACTTGTTGTTGGTGGAGTCAGCCTGGTGGGGTTTTGCTAAACTTTGGCATCGCAAGATCAGTGAAGCTGCTTCAGAGTTGCGAGGGCTGGTGGCATGGTGCAAAGTGAACAACATTCCTACGGTGTTTTGGAACAAAGAAGACCCTGTTCATTTTGAGCGCTTTCTAATTACGGCAAGTTTGTTTGACAGAGTATTCACTACTGATATTTCATGTATACCACGTTACAAAAAAGCATTAGGGCATGATAGGGTGCATCTTTTGCCATTTGCGTGCCAACCAGAGGTACACAACCCGGTAGAGATTAAAGAACGAAATACAGGGGCTTGCTTTGCAGGTTCTTACTACCTGCGCTTTCCTCATCGCTCGATTGATTTACGCAATCTCCTCTATGCTGTCAGTGGGTTGATGACCGTTGATATTTTTGATCGTAACTTTCAAAGCGATGATGCCAATTATCGCTTTCCAACTGAGTACCGTCATTTAATCAAAGGTATGCTGAGTGTCGACGAAATGCACCTTGCCTATAAGGGTTACCGATTTGGACTCAATATTAATACAGTAAAACATTCCCAGACCATGTTTGCGCGCCGGGTGTTTGAACTGTTGGGCTCAGGTACTATGGTATTGAGCAATGATTCTGTCGGGGTTCGCTGCTTTTTTGGCGATGTTGTGTTGTGTAGCGATGATGGAGCAGACATGAAACAACTTCTTGTCCCATTGGTGAATGACGATATACAAAGAGCTAGACAGGCATTGGTTGGGGTGCGAGCTGTGATGTTGCAGCACACTTATGCCCATCGGCTCGACGCAGTGGCTCAACGTCTCTGGGGGCATGGCTTGTTGGCGCCTTTGTCTCCAGTGTTGTTAATGGCCTTCGCTGAAACCTTTTTGCAAATACAGGTACTCCAAGAGTGTGCGCTTCAACAAAGCTACACAAACTGGATCTTTGTGCTGGTGGTGCCAGCTTCTATTTTCAGTCAGGCTTCCGAACATATCAAAGATCAGCGTTTGCGAATAGTGCCTTGGATCGCATTAGAGGGACTAACCTTGTCAGAAGTCGCACAAAACCTTGCATGGCCAGATCAGACTGAAGTGCACTCCTATTGGACATCCGGATGGTTACCCCAAGACTACTATGGGCCAAATTATTTGTTGGACATGATGCTTGCCACGCGATATACACCAGCCCAAGTGTTAGGCAAGGGGGGTTATTTTGTCTGGACCGGTCAGAATACCCAACTTGTCGATATCGACAAAGCTTACAGGCCAGTGTTAGCCTTGGCAGCTCGTAACGCGCTAGCAAAAAATGAGGTGATAGCTAACGAGCTTGCGCAAGAGTGGCTGCAAGGTTTAGCTAATAGGTTTTATGAAAATAATGATGCCGTTGCTCTTGATGTTTTCAATTACTGCCGTGAAGGCATTGGACACCCCGTTGCAGCACGCATGGTGGAAGATAGGCAGATACCTTTGAGATTGGATCTTCAGTTATTAATGGCCGAAGCTGATGCGCTACCACCATTATACACGCAGAATAGTGTAGTACCGTTTCTCAGCGAACAGCAATTATCTGAGGTATTTGGCGTATGGTTAGGTCAAGCGACTTTTGCATCGTTAGATGATTACGGCTGGCATATTGTTTCGGAACTTCCCGATGACCAGTTTGAAGAGGTGTGGTCCTTAGGCATTATTGCACCGGGACAGCTCAGAGCTTTTGGGATTTGGAGATTTCATGTGGTGACAAGTGGCGGGCAGCTACTTCAATTTTTAGTGCAGTGCTTGGATTTCCATGATGAAATTCTCCTCAATAAAGCCTTCGATTGCAATCAAAATCATCAAATTACGTTACCTTTTGGGACTAGAAACATTCGATTAGGGTGGAAAATGATTTCTAGTGGTTCTGTAAGAGTGAAAAAATTATCGCTAGGATGGAAATAAATGAGTAATAAAGGCGGTGTAATTGATAAATGCGGGACATTAGAGAAACAAAATAAGTTTCAGAATAAATGATATCATTCAAATTTGTAAAGCCAAACAAGAAGCTATTTGCCTCAAAAAATCAGGGTGTTGATGTCCAACAACGTATTGCGCAACTCTCTGATACCGAATTACTTAAGGCGGCTGATGCATATTTTGCTCGTTTTACAACTGACTCGATTCAGTATAAAAAACCGTTTTCAGATCCAGCCCAGTCACCGAAGCTTGCTATTCATCTGGGAATCATGTTGCAGGCTGCTGACTTGTTTCGGGGGGCCAGGGTACTTGATTTTGGATGTTCAACCGGATGGTTGACGCTTGGATTGGCTCAAATGGGCTGCGATGCGATTGGCATTGATGTAACGCCATCAGCGATCAGGCTCGCAGAGCGACTGAAAGCAACGCGTAGGGTGAAGAGCGATGGCTCTATGGACTTTCATTGTTACGATGGCTACCGTCTGCCTTTAAGCGATGAGAGTATTGACCGCATAGTCTGTTTTGAAGCGTTTCACCATTTGCGCGATCAAGCGGCAATATTAAAGGAGTTTGCAAGAGTACTTAAGCAGGGTGGGCGTGTCGCTTTTTTGGAACCTGGTCCGGAGCATTCCCAGACCATTGAGTCACAGACTGAGATGAGTCAGTATAAAGTAATTGAAAATAATGTAAGCCTGCCCCGGATAGCTGAAATTGCAGCTCAGGTTGGTTTGAGGCCTCCCGAAGTTCTGGTTCAGTTTCAACAGCCACAGCAACTTTCGTTTGCAGAGTTTGAGCAATGGAGTACTAAAGGGATAAGTGTAAAACGTGCACATGCCTTATTGAAGACGTTGGTTAATCAGGTGACCGATACTCAGTGCTTTTATCTTCAAAAGGGAGAAGCGCAAATGGACAGTCGTCAACTGAAAACTCTTGGTGGTGAATTGCAGTTGCTCTCTTTGGTAAAAGAATCTGTCGGGGGTTCACCGGGGTTGCGCTTCGCTCTGACGTTACGGAATAACGGTACAGGGAAGTGGTTGACCGAACTTGTACAAGCGGGACAAGTCAGATTAGGCGTTCAGCTTCTGAATTCGGATGAAGCGGTTGTTAACCTCAATTATGCACGTTTCGACTTGAATGCGACACCTGTCGAAATCAGTCAGGAGTGTGTCATCAATGGAGTTTTGCGACTGCCGGCAAAAGATGCATACATTCTGCGATTCGATTTAGTTGCTGAACATGTAGCCTGGTTTGCTCAGCATGGAAGGTCTAGCCCTTTAACGTTTACCTCTCAGGAATTAAAGGAACAACGGCTTCTTTGAAATAATATTAACCGGGTAATGATGCTGAGATAGTGCAGATCAAAAAAGAAATTGCTTGGCAAAGCAGCCAAGTGACGTTATTTGAGCGTCAGGCTCTGCTTGGTCATCAATCGATGACGCTGTGGTTTACCGGTCTGTCTGGTTCCGGTAAGTCAACTCTTGCTTATTCGCTGGAGCGGCGCTTGATAAGCATGGGGATGATGTGTTGCGTATTGGATGGGGATAATGTTCGTCATGGTCTGAACCGTGACCTTGGCTTTTCACCCCTTGACAGGTCTGAAAATATCCGTCGGGTAGCTGAGGTGGCTCGACTGATGATGGATGCAGGAGTGATAGTGATTACGTCGTTTATATCACCGTATAGAGAGGATCGGGCGATGGCCCGCTCCATCATTGGAGCGGAGAAATTTGTTGAAATCTACTTGTGTGTTGCTCTTGATATCTGCGAAAAGAGGGACACAAAAGGGCTTTATCGAAAAGCGCGTTCAGGTGAGCTGCCTTGTTTTACCGGAATATCTTCTCCTTATGAAGTACCCGAAGATGCAGAGCTGATCATTGACACTTCATCCGAGACTGTCGATGCCTGTGTAGAATATCTGTTAAGGACA
>JABDHL010000040.1 GCA_012972825.1 Chlorobiaceae bacterium | reverse complement strand
CAGATGGTTGCGCAGGAAAAAGGGGCACGCATCAAGGTTGTGCCGGTCAATGACCGGGGCGAGATCATCATGGAAGAGTACACCAGACTGCTCGGGCCCCGAACAAAGTTTGTCTCGCTTACCCAGGCTTCAAACGGACTTGGAACCATTCTGCCAGTGAGAGAGATGATAGAGCTGGCCAAGCGGTTTGACGCAAAGGTGCTGGTTGATGGAGCCCAGTCGGTTGCCCATATGCCGGTCAATGTGCAGGATCTCGATGCTGATTTCTTTGTCTTTTCAGGGCACAAGATTTTTGCTCCAACCGGCATCGGCGTGGTCTACGGCAAACGGGAACTGCTTGAGCTTATGCCCCCCTGGCAGGGCGGCGGCAACATGATACAGGATGTTCGCTTTGAAGAGACCATCTACAATGAGGCACCGGCAAAGTTTGAGGCTGGAACGCCTTCGATCGGCGATGCCATCGGGCTGGGGGCTGCGCTCGACTATGTCCGTAAAATAGGGCTTGACAATATCGGGCGTTACGAACATGAGTTGACGGAGTATGCGACTGAAAAGCTGATCAGGATTCCGGGGTTGCGCATCATCGGTACGGCTCGCAACAAGGTGGGTGTGCTCTCGTTTGTGCTCAACAATCTGCCCAATGAAGAGGTCGGCAAACTGCTTGACCGCGAGGGCATTGCTGTCCGGACAGGTCACCACTGCACGCAGCCATCGTTACGACGCTTCGGTGTTGAAGGCACCATACGCCCGTCACTGGCATTCTACAATACCAGAGATGAGATCGACCGATTGGCTGAAGTGATTGATCATATTCAAAGACGATAATGCGATATGACTGCCAACGTGAAATACTTCTCGCTTAAAAATGAATATATCGCTTATCTTTGTCACCGATAACACCAACATCCGTAACGATAAACAATAGATGCAGTTTGAAACCCTTGCCATTCATGATGGCCAAGCACCTGACCCCCAGACAGGATCGGTAACCGTTCCTGTTTACCAGACATCCACCTTTGAACGCGAAGACCTGGAACATCGTGGTGAATTCTTCTACTCAAGAATCGGGAACCCAACAAGAAAGGCACTTGAATCAACGCTTGCTCTGCTTGAAAACGGCCGCTTTGGTCTGGCCTTCGCTTCCGGAGTTGCAGCATCCCTTGCTGCACTTCAGGTACTGAAACCAGGTGACCATATCGTTGCCGGAACCGATATCTACGGTGGCAGCTACCGTACCTTTGAGCAGCTTATGCGCCCGTGGGGAGTCAGCACAACCTATGCAGCAAGCGGATCTACTGCAAGTTATGAAGCATGCATTACTCCCGAAACAAAACTGATCTGGCTTGAAACCCCCAGCAATCCTCTGCTTCAAATCACTGACATTCGTGCTGTCTCCCGACTCGCCCGTGAACGAGGCATTCTTGTTGCCGTAGACAACACCTTTTCAAGCCCATATTTTCAGAGGCCACTCGAGCTTGGTGCTGATATTGTCGTACACAGCACCACCAAATATCTCGGCGGCCACAGCGATGTCATAGGCGGTGCCGTCGTCACCTCCGATCCTGGGCTGCATATAAAAATAAAAAACTATCAGGGCGCCGCCGGAGCAATACCGGCACCATGGGACAGCTGGCTTATCCTTCGCGGTCTGAAAACCCTGAAAATCCGTATGAAGGAACATGAGGCAAGTGCCCTTCATCTTGCAAGATTCCTTGAACAGCATCCCGCAGTGGAACAGGTCTTCTATCCAGGCCTTACTTCCCACCCGCAGCATGAACTGGCAAAAGCGCAGATGAGCGGATTCGGGGGAATGCTGACGTTTGCCTTGAAAGGCGGACTGCCAGCTGTTGAAACACTGATTTCGCGAATCAAACTGTTTGTGCTTGCCGACAGTCTCGGTGGCGTTGAATCGCTGATTGCCTCCCCCGCAAAAATGACATTAGGAGCCCTTTCTCAAGAGGAGCGAGAACGGAGAAAGTGTACCGACAACCTTGTCCGCATCTCTATTGGTCTGGAAAATGCCAGCGACCTTGAAGCTGATCTTCTGAATGCTCTTTGCGAATTGTAAGATAAAACAACATAGAAATGCCGCACATGCTTACTCTTGAACTGAATGGAAAACAACAGATAGTTCCTCATGGTTCTGCCGTTACCGACCTCCTTTCAATCATCGGATCAGTTGACAATAACGTGGCAGTAGTGATCAACGATCGTATCATTCGCCCAGATAAACGATCAACTCACCAGTTGCAGGAGGGTGATCGGGTTGAAATCCTGATTTTTGCCGGAGGAGGCTAAACCGCATAGATAGAATTAATCCCTATGGACTATTTGCAATTAGGCTCTTATACCTTCTCTTCACGTCTGATTCTTGGTACAGGAAAATTCAGCAACGCAACAGTCATGCTCGAAGCTGTCAGAGCTTCCGGTGCACAGCTTGTTACGGTTGCCCTTCGCCGCTTCAACCGTGAACAGCTGGCTGACGATCTTTTCAGTCCATTAAGGGCACTTCCGGGAATAACCTTAATGCCGAATACCTCAGGTGCATCAACTGCAGCAGAAGCCGTCCGCGCTGCCCAGATAGCACGTGAACTGTCAGGAAGTCCCTTCATCAAAGTGGAAATTCACCCGAATCCCCAGCATTTAATGCCCGATCCGATAGAAACCTTTGAGGCATGCCGCATTCTTGCAAAAGAAGGATTTCTTGTCATGCCCTATATAGCCGCCGATCCTGTCCTGGCCAAACGTCTTGAAGAGGTCGGATGCACGTCGGTCATGCCGCTCGGATCGGCTATCGGCAGCGGTCAGGGACTTGCTACGGCCGAGATGCTCAATATCATCATCAGGGAAAGCAATATCCCTGTCATCGTCGATGCCGGGCTGCGCTCCCCTTCCGAAGCCGCCCTTGCCATGGAAATGGGATGCGGCGCAGTTCTCGTCAACAGTGCCATAGCCGTGTCCGACAACCCGCCGGCGATGGCCGGAGCCTTTGCCGGAGCTGTTGATGCTGGAAGAAAAGCGTTCAAAGCCGGACTGATGCCGAAAAGCAGCTTTGCCATAGCAACAAGCCCTCTCACAGCCTTTCTGGGAGCAAAGGTATGACCAATTTACCGGATTGGCTTACTGACGGCAGGGACTCCGCGACACTTGCCGCAATGCTTGATCCCTCCTCATCAAGCTCTCTTGAATCGCTGGCCATCGAATCCAGAGCACTCACACTTCGCCGTTTCGGACGCACAATGACGCTCTACGCACCGCTCTACCTCTCGAACTACTGTTCCAGCGGCTGTGCCTACTGCGGGTTTGCATCCGACAGAAAGACCCCTCGCCGCCGCCTTGAACCCGATGACATCCGCCGCGAACTGACCGCAATGAAAAAGCTTGGAATCACCGACATCCTTCTGCTCACCGGTGAACGCACCCACAATGCCGACTTCGATTATCTTCTACGAAGTGTCGACATCGCCGCACAGGAGATGCAGCGGGTATCCGTCGAGGCATTTCCCATGAGTATACGGGAATACCGCGCCCTTGCCGACAGCGGGTGCACAGCCATCACCATCTATCAGGAAACCTACAACCGCGAACGTTACGAAGCTCTCCACCGCTGGGGACCGAAAAAGGATTTTATCGAACGGCTTGAAACGCCGGCGAGAGCGCTCGAAGGCGGCATAAAAACCGCAGGACTCGGCGTACTGCTCGGTCTGTCAGACCCGGGAGAAGATGCTTTAAGCCTTTACCGGCATGTACGCTATCTTGGTCGAACCTTCTGGCGGGCAGGCCTTTCCGTCTCATTTCCCCGCATGAGGCCGCAAACCGGTGGCTACGAACCACCCTTTCCTGTTGACGATCACTCTCTTGCCCGCATTATTTTCGCCTTCCGCATCGCACTGCCAGATGTAGAGCTTGTCCTTTCAACAAGGGAAAGTGCAGCTTACCGCGACGGCATGGCAGGACTCGGCATAACCAGAATGAGCATAGAAAGCCGCACCACTGTAGGCGGTTATCACGACCCCGAAAACAACGGCAAAGGTCAGTTCGATGTTTTTGACGACCGCAGCGCCCATGAATTCTGCAATGCCATGCGGGCGAAAAATATTGAACCAGTCTTTAAAAACTGGGATCCTGCCTACAACGGCCCTGCAGACGTAAACAACACAATACTTCACCCTGTAAAACCTCAGCCATGTCTTTGAACGACAAACAGCAAGAGCGCTATGCCCGCCACCTGACACTGAAAGAAATCGGTGAAAAAGGACAGGAAACACTGCTTCAGTCAAAAGTACTCGTCGTCGGTGCCGGAGGACTCGGCTCCCCTGCGGCCTTTTATCTTGCAGCAGCCGGCATCGGCACCATAGGACTTATGGATGGCGATACCGTAGACCTCAGCAACCTGCAGCGCCAGATTCTCCATACCACTGAAACAATCGGTGAGAAAAAAGTCAACTCCGCAAAAACAAGGCTTCTCGCCCTTGATCCCGGCATTACACTTAACCTCTACCCATTCCGTCTGACCCCCGAAAACGCACCCGACATCCTTGCCCAGTATGACTTCATCATCGATGCAACCGACAACTTTGAATCAAAATTTCTGATAGCAAGAGCGTGCCATAAGGCAGATAAACCCTACTCCCATGCAGGCATCAAGCAATTCTACGGCCAGACCATGACCGTCCATCCCGGAAAAACCGCATGCTACCACTGCGTCTTCCACGAAGATGGAATCCCAGCCGCTGCCACCCCCTCAGGCCCAATCGGAGCACTCCCCGGAGTCATCGGCTCCATGCAGGCAATTGAAGCCATAAAATATCTCCTCACCATCGGAATCCCCCTGACCAATACCCTCCTGACCTACGACTCCCTTTCCACAGAAATCAGAAAAGTCCCGGTAACCCAGGACTCACACTGCCCCATCTGCGGCACTCATTAGCACGAGCAGAGCCTGCCCCCTCTTTACCCATCGAACTCAACTTCAACCTCTGCTATCCCACCCCTCTCTGTAATCTCGACGCAAAGCGGAGAGAACTCCCGTTCACTCCATTATAGTCCCATTGTCCCGGATCCCATCGGACCCGGGCAGAGCAATGCAAACTATCAGATCTGCTCCCCCATGATGAGACCCGGAAGGGATTCATCATTATAGCTGCAGAAGTGAATCTCCATAACCTCTCAAGCGTCATCCACCTTATTAATACAAATAGTCAGTCGCGGTAGGGATGCCAGTTACCCCTCGCCACCGGGTCGCAGGAGCGGTCTCCCGCTCTCTGCTCCCACAGATCGTAGCGTGCGGATTTCCCGCACTACGCTCTTCAGAAGATGATTCACTGCATAACAAGTCCTTGTAGTTTCCAAAATGGGATAGACAACTTTGGACGCAGTAACGGAAACCGCAATTTCAGGCGGTGAAATGCCTCCCATGTTATTCCCCCTTTTTGACTCCGGCTACTGAGCATTCTCTTCCAGTATCGTTCCACACTTCGGTGGATTCTCTGTAAAACCTGGAAGTTCACTGCTATACCAAAGTAGGCATAATGACCACGCAAAACGCTGTTCAGGTTGATCACCTGCTCTTGAACAGACTGATGTCGCATTCGTCTCATCAGATCGCAAAGACGAAACATACTGCGACGAACCCGGGTATTCTCAGTGCGTATTCCCACCTTGAAGTTACCCTTCAGGTTGCATGTACAATAGAAGGTAAATCCAAGAAATTGAAGGGTTTC
>JABDHL010000039.1 GCA_012972825.1 Chlorobiaceae bacterium | reverse complement strand
AACAAGGCACGCACCCCAGCATTGCCAATAAAGGAAGCCCAGCGACCACGGTAAAGGTCTTTCATTTGCGCCACATCCTGAAAAACCGTGAACAATTGCACCCCGTAACCAGCCGACAGACCAACCGCATTTTCTACAATCGAGAGGTGCCCAAGGGTGGCCAGCTCATCAAGCATGAAGCAGACAGGCAGGGCAGGGGGGTGAAGGGTATCGGTCATTTCATCAAGGGCGGCGGTCAGCACCAGCCGTAACCAACGATTGAACACCGGAAACTTGGGAGCCGACAGGCAGAGGTAAACCGTCATGGTTTTCTTTTTCCAGTCGGCAAAATCAACTTCCTTGCCTTTACCGGATGCCGCGAGACAGGCCGCAATAAAAGGGTTGTCGAGAATTTCCGTTTCCCGTTGCGCCGTCGAAAGAATGGAACCAAATTCTTTTTGTGGCGTATCAATGAAGGAGGCCGCAAGGGAAGAAAGAAGCCCGTCGCCTGCGGTACTTGTCAGCATAATATCCAACACTTCAGCAACCTCTCTCAGGAGTATCCGGCGCACCGTAGGAAGGTCTTTTTCTTCCGGCAGAATATCAGGCGAGGTGAAGACATGGAGAATAATTGCCGCCAGCAATTGTTGAGCGCTTGATGTCCAGTAATCGCGTACCCCGCTTTGTTGTCCCATGACCATTGCCGCGGCAAGCGCCTTGCTTTCCGCTTCCATATTTTCAAGGGTAAAGCGGGAAAGGGGATTAAATCGCGCTTGCGGCTTGCCGGAAATGCCGAACGGGTCGAGATAATGCACCTTGTTATTGAGCGTTGCGCGATGTCGCCCCGTTGCACGGGCGTTTTCGCCTTTAGGGTCAAGAACAAAGGCCGAGCCAGCATAGCGGAGCAAGTGCGGGATGATGATGGTGACGCCTTTGCCGCTTCGCGTTGAGGCCATGACCAGCACATGCTTTTCTGTATGCAGCAGCAACGGCACATCCGCAAAATGACCGAACACCGCCCCATGCTTGGCCTGTCTTCCGGTATTAATCAGACTGATTTTTTCTTCCGGCGTCGCAAACCGAGCACCGTGAGCCTCATTTGGCAACGGTTCAGGCGGTTCAGTTTCAGAGAGCCAGTACGCAAAACGCACCATATAGCCCGTCAATCCATCCTTGGATTGGCGATACATGACCCACGTCCTTTCAAACTGGGCGACTTGCTGAAAGATGGTAATCGGCCAGCTTATAAAGAGCATAAAAGCTGCACTTAGTAAGGCCAGCAGGACAACAGCCGTAATGAGTCCAACGAAGAACTGTAAGACGGGAGCCGCAAACACATAGATCAAGAAACGGGTAAATCCACTTTCCACATAGATGATACCCATTGCCGCCGCCGCAACCGCGAAACGCCCGACAAAAAGGCCAAGCGAGATAGAGCCGAGAAACCACCTTTTGCGAACCCATCCAAAAGCGGGGTGCGCGATCATCCATTGTCGCGTATCGAAGCGAAGGGAAAAAAGGCCAGCCGCCCCGACCAGTCCCCAAAAACCGAAGACGAACGAGAGGTAAACCTGGGGAGCCGCCTCGAACAATCCACTATGTAAAATGTTCTTGAAATCGGCGAGCAGGAAGAGGGCGATGATAAGGGTAACGAGAGCCCAAAGTACCTTGAAAAACAGGATTAACTTCCGAGCGTGTTGCGGTTTAATTTCTACGTTTTGCTGCATGACCCCCCAGTTATTGCGGTTAATAAAGTGATTCGCTAAGGCATTGTATTGGTTTGATATTATATGGTTAATATAGTATATTTCTAGCGAATCAGAAAGAGTAGCAAGTTGTGGGCGTGTTCCACGCCCAAGACTTGACAGGGGGGAAAATCCCCCCGTGTACCCCCCGAAAATGTGCGCCTAAGTGTCTACCGACCACGGCGCAAAAGAAAGCAAGAAAAGAGAAGAAAAACCTATCAGGGGAGGCTATGAGCAAGAGCCAAAACCGGACACGAACCAAAGCTATAAAAGCCGCCGTAACGCCGGAAGAGTACGTTGAGATCAACGAAAAAGCGGTAGCGGCAGGGTTAAGCGCAGGAGGCTATTTACGCGCTTGCGGTCTTGGCAGGGTAACGCCAAGAACGAAAAGACGTACCCCCGTAGACAGTCAAATCCTTGAACGCGCCATAGCTGAAATGCGGCGCATCGGGAACAACATCAATCAAATCGCCCATGCGGCAAACCTGAATCTTCCCCCCGATCAAGAGCAGCTTCGCCAAGCCTTGAAGGAGCATCTTGAAACGCTTCAATTGCTTCGGGAGGCGAGGAAGCGGTGATCGTCAAAGGCAATATCAGGACAAACGGCAGCAGCCTTGGGAGTTACCTGTTAAGCGAAGGGCGCTTTGAAAAGAACAAGGAGAAAAACGAGCGCATCGAGGTATGGGAAGCCAACGGCTTTGAGCAGGGCGACAGGATTCAAGATATTCTTGCGGATTTTGAGCATAGCGCCGCAGGGACGCAATGCGAAAAGCCGTTGTTTCATGTTCAGATCAGGGCAGGGAAAGACGAGCAGTTAACCCGCGATCAGTTTCTTGAAAGCGTCAACCGTCTGGAAGAGAAGTTAGAACTGACAGGGCATGAGCGCGTTATTGTGGCGCATACCTTGGAAGGGCAAGAGCATCTTCATGTCGTCTGGAACCGCATCGACCACGAGCAGGAGAAGGCCGCCGAGCTTCACTATTACAAACACAAATGCACCGACCTTGCGCGAGAACTCGAAAAAGAGTTTGGGTTGCGGGAATTGTCG
>JABDHL010000038.1 GCA_012972825.1 Chlorobiaceae bacterium | reverse complement strand
GGGGGGATGACATTTTTGTTCATTTTTCAAACATTGATTCACATCATCGTTTCAAGCTCCTCAAGCAGGATGCTGACGTGGTTTTCGAGCTTGATAACAGAGGGAAAAGATTACAGGCAAAAAAAGTTCGAGAAATTTCATCAGCAAAATCACGTATTTTTTAAGTTATGACCGCATTCCCCAGCGAAAAACAGTTTTGCGTTCAAGGGGGCGGAAGACGATGTTCTCGAAAAGAATCCCTATCAGTATAACGGTAAAGAGACCTGCAAACACATCCGCTGTTTCCAGTTGGTTTTTCCGTTCATAAATGAACCATCCCAATCCGCCCGATCCTGAGCTGACGCCAAAAACCAGTTCAGCAGCGATAAGGGTTCGCCAGGCAAAAGCCCAGCTGACTTTCAGTCCTGTTACAATACTGGGAAATGCAGCAGGAATAAGGATCAGAAACACGTATCGCAGACCTCTGAGACCATAGTTTCTTCCTACCATTCTTAAAGTTGGGCTGATGGAAGAAAAGCCTGCGAGGGTGTTCAGGGCCATAGGCCAGAGAACCGCGTAAATTAGAACAAAGAGGATGCTGGGCGTTCCCAGTCCAAACCAGAGCAGTGCCAATGGCAGCAGAGCAATCGCAGGCAGGACGTTAAACATGGAAGTCAGCGTATCCAGCAGGTCAGCGCCCAGGCGGGAACCGATAGCAAAAACGGAAAGAACTGCTGCTGCAGTGACCCCGCCAATGTACCCCATTGACAGAACTTTCAGGGTCACTGCGCTTCGTGAAATGAGTTCTCCGCTTTTTAATGCATCAAGAAACGCCTGAACGGTAACGGTGAAACTTGGAAGTACCAAAGTATTGCCAAGCTTGATTGCATAGAGTTGCCAGATGAGAGCCATAACGGCAAGGAGGAATAGCTTGCGCACGGCACTGATTTCCCATATTCTCCGCCACAACGGCAGCGGTCTTGCCGCTTCGATGGCCGTGGCTGGATCATGGTTATCAATCTGGAATTCCCGAATCAGGTCACTCTCTATCAGTAATTCTTCAACGTCCATCGGCTTATCACTCTCTTTATATGCTGTAATCTGCAATATCTCTGAACAGGGTGTTATGAATTCTCTCTGAAATCTCACGAAAACGAGTATCCCCTTCACTGCCGAAAGTGTTCGGATCGACAGTAACTTCCGCCCTGATCTGACCCGGATGGGGAGAAACAAGCAGAATTCTGTTGCCGAGCAAAAGGGCCTCTGAAATCGAGTGGGTGACAAACAACATTGTAAAGCCTATATCCCGCCATAATTCCAGAAGCTCATCCTGCATTTTTTGACGGGTCAAAGCATCCAGGCCGGCAAATGGCTCATCCATCAGGATGATTTCCGGTCTCATAGCCAGGCAGCGGGCAATAGCCACACGCTGCTTCATCCCCCCGGAAAGGGTGTGGGGATAAGCATGAAGAAATCCGTTCAAGCCAACCTTATGAAGGTAGTGCGTAGCCGCAAGTTCTGCTTCTTTTCTCTTCATATTTCCACTTGCTGTCAGTGCAAAAACAACATTACCAAGAACCGTTTTCCATGGCAGGAGCTGATCAAATTCCTGAAAAACCATAACCCTGTCTGGACCGGCACTTCGGATTTGTTTTCCATTCAACAGGATGCGTCCGGCTGTTGGCTTCAAGTGACCTGCAACAGCCTTCAGTAACGAAGATTTTCCGCATCCTGACGGCCCCAGGAGCACAAGACGGTCGCCGGCAAAGAGCTTGAAACTGGTATGTACAATAGCCGTGACAAGATGCGCCTGAGTCAGGTATTCCAGTGTCACATCCTCTACTGAAAGGATCACCTTTTTCTGTTCGGCAGTACTGTCAATCGAAGCGATTGACATCAACTCCCCTGTTTTTGATAAATGTTATCAAAGAAAAGTTCTTTCCAGCTTTTAGGTTTGACTTCAATAGTTTTGGTTTTATACATGAAATTTGAAAACGTTGTGATTTTCTGAGGGGTTGTTGAATAACCAACCTCTGGAGAGTTGAGTTCAGCAAGGATATCTTCAAGCTTCTCTTTGGAATTTGTCGATTTGAGATAGAGCTCAGCAGCCGCTTTTCTGTTCTTCTTGATAAAGAGATCAGCCTCCTCCAGTGCACTCAGCACAACGGCAACGGTACGAGGATTTTTCTGACGGAATGTATTTGATGAAGCAATAAGGATCTGTGTATGCTGGCCGCCAACAAGATCGTATGAGCTGAAAAGCTTTCGCACCCGTGGATTATTCAGCTCTCTGAAACTGTAAGGCGGGGTTGTGAGGTGGGCAGTAACCTCTGAACCTTCTGACAGAAGAGCTGTCATTGCATCAGGGTGTTTCATTGAAACGGTGAGGGGATCAAGCTTGGCAAAATTGTTATCTCCAAAGGCCTTGGCCGCCGCCATCTGCAGTGCAATTGCCTGAATGGAGACCTTGACGGCAGGAAGGGCGATCCGATCTTTCTGTGTAAAATCCTTGACCGACTTTACTTCGGGATTAACCGTATTAAGGTACATTGGCGAGCTGCTTATGGCAGCCACCCCCTTATATTGACCTGAAGACTTGGCCCATAAAATAATAAGCGGTGCCACGCCGCTTGCTGAAAAATCAACTGCATTGGAAATAAGCGCATCGTTAGTTGCTGAACCACCACCAAATATCTGCCAGGTAACCTTCACATCTCCAAGTCCTGCTTTATGGGCATGCTTTTCAATCAATTTCTGCTCTTCTATGATGATCAGCGGGAGATAGGTTAGCCCATACTGCTTTGCAATACGCACTTCCGAAACCTCAGCAACCGATCGTTCAGGTGTGCAGATCCCTATGAGCAACATTGGCAGCACTATCGCCAGCAGCAGGTAACTCTGTCCTAAACTGAGCTATTCGAAAAACGGTACCTCTTTCAAGGACAGAAATACAAAAAAGAAAGGCAACAAAGCAAAATTATAGCTTTACAGCTTTCA
>JABDHL010000037.1 GCA_012972825.1 Chlorobiaceae bacterium | reverse complement strand
GCCCAGTTAGTGTTCAGTAATTATAACTGCCGTCCTTGTGTAATGATGTCGTTCAGTTCTGCACCGATAAGGCGGAGATCTTCATCAAGAAAATGGGAGGAGTTCAGTCGGGCTCGTTTGACCTCGGCAAAATCGAGGACTGCATCCATTGTTAGCGGTTGAAACAGAGGCGCAGCGCAAAGAAGGAGGCCGTCAGGACCGGTAAGAGATGAGTTACCCCAATAGGTAAAACTGTCTTCATTACCAACACGATTTACACAGGCCACATAGGTGCTGAATAAAAATGCATAGGTGGTGGCAATGGTCTGCCACTGTGTTACGATTGGCGGATTACCGCTTCCAGGGGACATGCGCAGAGGGCTTGACATGAGCACGAAGAGCAGTTTCGCTCCCTGGTGAGCAAGCAGATAAGGAAGTGATACATGCCAGAAATCTTCACAGATTGCCACACCGATACGGCCAAGCTTTTTCGAATTGACTGCCTTGATCTGCTGGCCGGCTGAAAAATATCGCAACTCTTCAAACATACCGTAAGTCGGCAGGTAGATTTTACGGTGGATACTTCGACCTGCACCCTCTTCAAACATAAATGCTGCGTTATAGACGCCGTAATCATCGCTTAATTCTATCCCTCCGCAGATAATACAGATTTTGCGGCTGAATTCACGAAGTGGATCAAGTCGTGGGTCTTCGATATGCATGGCAATATCCTGTGCAGCATCCTGAACATTATATCCTGTCAGTGAAAGCTCAGGGAAAGCGATAGCGTCAGCACCCTCCTTGATAGCCTGTTCGATAAGGACGCAGTGCTGTGCAAGATTTTCATCGAAATTGGCTAGTGTGCAATCGATTTGGGCTATTCGCAGTTTAGCGGTCAGCATCCTTTTTCGGGGTTTAATGGTAGGGATAAAAAAGATAGAAGGTAAATGATAGTAAAGCAAGTATCCACATGCCGGCACGAACCTCCCTTGCTTTTCCTGTGAAGATTTTCAGAATAACATAGGCAATAAAACCCCCGGTGATTCCGACGCCGATATTGAAGGTGAATATCATGAGAACAATCGTAAGAAATGCCGGCAAGAGCTCGCTATAGTCCATGAAATTGACTTTTGTGACCGACTGCATCATGAACATGCCGACAACGATTAGTGCTGGGCCGTAGGCATAGGCAGGAACAATGGTAAGGATTGGAGAAAAAAATAGGGCAAAGGCAAAAAGTACTGCAACAACAAGCGCAGTAAACCCTGTTTTTCCACCCTGTTCGATACCGGCTGCGGATTCAATATAGACCCCTGCAGTTGTGGTTCCGAAAATTGAGGCTGCTATGGTTGATAGTGCATCCACAAGCATTGGCTTTTCAATTTCAGGCAGATTGTCCTCTTCATCGAGCAGGTTTGCCCTTGACGACAATCCAAAAAGGGTGCCCATGGTATCAACAAAATCCATCACCAGTACGCTGGTAATGACTCCTGCAAATCCCCAGGTCAAGGCTCCCTGCAGGTTGATTTTCATAAAGATTGGTCCAATCGATGGGGGCATACTGAAAACCGTTGCTGGAAGCGGAACGAGGCCTGTAAGAATAAAAGCTGCAGTAGTAGTGGCTATACCGGCCAGAATAGCGCCGGTAACTCGCTGGATCAGAAGAACGGCAGTTATGAGCAACCCTCCGAGGCTCAGCAGTACTGGAAGCTTTGCAATATTGGCCAGTTGGACAGGTGCGCCTGGAACGCCAAGAGTGATTAGCCCCATGTCGTTCAGCCCCAAAAAAGCGAGGAATAGGCCGATACCAACTGAAAAACTGTGTTTAAGCGTCCCTGGTATGGCTTTGGCCAGCCATTGGCGAAGGCCGCCGAGAGTGATCAAGGTGAAAAGAACGCCACTGATAAAAATGGCCGCCATGGCTGTCTGCCATGAATAGCCGAGCGTGTGAACAACAGTATAGGCAATAAAGGCATTTTCGCCCATATAGGGAGCAACAGCAAAAGGACGTTTGGCATAAACCCCCATCAACAGTGTTCCGAAGATCGACGTGAGAATGGTCGCTGTCATTGAGGCATCTTTGGGAATGCCTGCAGCAGCAAGAATAGCCGGATTGACAATAATAATATATGAGAGGGTGAAGAACGTTGTGATACCAGCAAGTGTTTCCTGCCGAAAACTGGTACCATGCTTTTTAAAGTCAAAGTAGGATTGCATGATTTATGTCATGTAGTGGTAACAGACCCAATGAGATAAGGTAATCATTATGAGTCAAAACGGGCATTTGTAAATGCTGAAATGCTCAGGATGGAGAAAGAGCTGCCACCAGAGTATTTGGGTCTCTTTTTATTCGCAGAAAGTTATTTGTTATTTTGTTTAAAAAGAAAAAAAGAGTTTAACGTCGTTCATCAACTGTGTTATACTATGCAGGTAATTGATATCAAGAAGGAGTTGAAACCACTTTATCAAGCTTCCCCAAAATCAGTTGTTGTGGTTGATGTTCCGCCTATGAATTTTCTTATGGTCGATGGTGAGGGTGATCCCAATACTTCGCAGGCATTCTCCGATGCAATTGCGGCCTTGTTTGCACTCTCCTATACCCTGAAGTTCCTGATCAAGAGAGTACCTATGGAAATTGACTATAAAGTAATGCCTCTGGAAGGGCTCTGGTGGGCTGACGATATGACGAAGTTTACACATGAAGATAAGTCCAACTGGAAATGGACAGTGATGATCATGCAGCCTTTTTTTGTTACTCCGAAAATTATTGAGGTTGCTCTCATTGAGGTGAAAAAAAAGAAAAAATTGCCAGCTATCTCTATTGTGCGATTTGAATCACTGTCGGAAGGGAAGTGCGCACAAATTTTGCACGTTGGTCCATTTTCTGAAGAGGGGCCAACTATCGAAAAGGTTCATAACTTCATTGACGCTATGAGTCACCGGAGAGGAAAGCATCATGAAATTTATTTGAGCGATATTCGAAAAGCTGCTCCATCGAAATGGAAAACCATTATCCGTCAGCCTATGCAGTAATAGTGAACGAAAGAAGTATTGCTCAATTGCCAAAAGTGTCTTGATATAAAGGCTTTGTATTAGGGTATATTTTGAAAGGAAGAAAATTGTCTTATATTGGATTAATTAAGTCTTATATTTTTTTTAACCTGATTTCATTGTAAGGAGAATACCATGAGTGTTTTAGTAGGCCGGAAGGCGCCGGATTTTGATGTAGCTGCGGTTGTGAATGGGTTGCAGTTTGTTGACTCTGTAAAGCTTTCAGATTTCAAGGGGAAGTATGTTGTGCTGTTTTTTTATCCGCTTGATTTTACCTTTGTCTGTCCTACAGAACTGCACGCTTTTCAGGAAAAGCTTCAGGAATTCCGTAAAAGGAATGTCGAGTTGCTGGGCTGTTCGGTGGATTCAAAATTTTCCCATTTTGCATGGCTTACCACTCCAAGAAACCGTGGAGGTATAGAGGGTGTCACCTATACGCTTCTTTCTGATATCAACAAGACAGTTTCAGCTGATTATGATGTTATTCTTGATGGTGAGGGAATTGCTTTGAGGGGTTTATTCCTTATTGATAAAGAGGGAGTTGTCCGTCATCAGGTTGTCAATGATCTTCCGCTGGGTCGGAATGTGGACGAAGTACTCCGACTTGTTGATGCCCTTCAGTTTACGGAGCAGTACGGTGAAGTCTGCCCTGCAAACTGGAACAAGGGTGATAAGACCATGAAGCCGACTGATGAAGGGTTGAAGGAGTTTTTCAAGGAGAACTGAGTTTTATTGATGACCGATTTCCCCGTTTCTTTTATGAAGAGCGGGGTATATGGTCTCAGTATGCTTTTGCAAAAACAACTTTTCGTGAGGCTGGCTTACCTGAATAGATACATGTTCCTGGTTCATCAATTCTGTATCGGGTTATATAATCCGCTTCTTCTGGCAGTACCCTTATGGTTGCTTTAGTCTCTTTCTTGATTTTTTCCTCCGTCTCTGCAGTTCCATCCCAGTGGGCGATAACAAATCCTTTTTCAACTACCGTCTTGAACTCTTCATAACTTTGGACTTCAAAGGTGTTATCATTACGGAACTGTAGTGCCTTGTCGAACATGCTCTGTTGAATGGAGTTCAGGATTTCCTGTATGGTTACGGGCAGGGTTTCGTCTAGTGTAACTTCGGTTTTCTCAAGTGTATCTCGTCGTGCAGCAACACAGATGTTGTTTTCGATATCCCTTGGCCCCAGTTCGATACGGATCGGAATGCCCTGCAACTCATATTCGGCAAACTTCCAGCCCGGTGAATTCTGTTCGCTGCTGTCAACGAAGGCAGGTATTCCGCTTTTCTTCAGAGAATCGGCAATCGCATCTGCCCGAGCAATGACGGCGGTTTTATCCCCCCTGAGAATAGGGATAATAACGACCTGACGTGAGGCAAGTTTGGGAGGAAGAACAAGACCGCGATCGTCCGAATGTGCCATGATCAAGGCTCCGATCAGTCTTGTCGAAACGCCCCAGCTTGTTGCCCAGACATAGTCAAGTTTTCCCTCTTTTGTCTGGAACTGACAGTCAAATGCTTTGGCGAAGTTCTGACCGAGATTATGGGAAGTTCCTGACTGAAGTGCTTTGGTATCCTGCATCATTGCTTCAATGCAGTAGGTTTCAATCGCACCGGCAAATTTTTCGCTGTCGGTTTTTCTGCCCATAATGACCGGCATTGCCATATACTCTTCGGCAAATATCTTGTAGACGTTGATCATACGAAGCACTTCTTCCTGCGACTCTTCAGGAGTTTCATGAGCGGTATGGCCTTCCTGCCAGAGAAATTCGGTGGTTCTTAAAAAGAGGCGGGTTCTCATTTCCCAGCGCACAACATTTGCCCACTGGTTGATCAGAATCGGCAGGTCTCGGTATGACTGGATCCACTTTTTATATGAAGACCAGATGATAGTTTCTGAAGTAGGGCGGACATAGAGCTTTTCGGCAAGTTCCTCGCCTCCTCCATGGGTGACAACTGCGCATTCAGGGGCAAATCCCTCAATATGTTCAGCCTCTTTTGCTATAAAGCTTTCGGGAATGAAGAGCGGGAAGTAGGCATTGACGTGGCCTGTCTCCTTGAACATTCGGTCAAGAGCGGCCTGCATTTTTTCCCATATTGCATAACCGTTAGGCCGGATAACCATACAGCCTCGCACATCGGCATAATCTGCAAGTTTTGCAGAACGTACAAGGTCAATATACCATTGAGAATAATCTTCTTTCCGTGAAGTGATTTTATCTGCCACGTTAACTGTAAATGACTGTTATAGAATGCAATTAGATAGGCAAAATATACAACCTACTTTTCAAACTTTTTCATTTTTTCCATTAACAGTTTCAGGTGTTCTTTTTCCTGATTGCCAAGAGGTTTTTGATTGTTGGTTACTTTTTGATATCCAGACGGAATATTGAATTCTGATGGAGGAAGTGCTTTCTGCCAGATTTGCATGATTTCCATAACGTACTGGCCATTATCATTATATTGCACCATCTTGACAGGGAATCCTTCAATGCCTGCATCGCTGAGTGTTTTTGAGAGCGATGTATTTGAGAGGCGGGGATTTTGTGTCTGAAGGATTCTGAACGTCGAGAAATCGCCTATATCGCGGGTAACCCAGAGCTCAAGTTTTTCGGTGCTGCTGGTCAGGCTGATGTGTTCACATGTGTAGCCTTTGATAGTTTGTTTGCCAAGTTTTGCAAGCTTGTAGTTGCTGTCGAAATTAAGAAGCATGGCATTTTCTGCAGCGGTTTTGAGATTGAGAATGCTGTAATTTTTTCCCTGATGATTAATGACATAAACCTGGTCTGGCTGCGAGGCTTTTGTGATGACGGTTGTTTTTAACGGTTCAGGTATTTTATCCATCTGCATGGTCATATCCATGCGTTGTACGTCGTTTCCGAAGTAGTAGGTGATTTCAGCCGAACCGTTCGGCATTTTCATTATCATCGCCATAATGCCGGTAAATTTCGAAGCTGCTGAAACAGGGTGTATTACAGTTGCAATTAGGAAGATAAAGAGTGTAAGCAGAATTTTTTTCATAGTGACATTGCTTTTGGCATATTGTAATAATTGGTGGTTTGGCCACAAATCGGTTATCACGATCGATTTTTTAATGTACTATTTGTAACGTTTCGTGACTGAATTTTTTAAAAAAGAACTCACTATGGTACATTTCGAATGCAAGAACTGAAAGATTGGCGGGTTGTTGAACTGCTTAAGACAGCTACGGGGTATTTTGAGGAAAAGAAGGTTGATGAACCGCGAATCAGCTCAGAACTTCTTCTGGGACATGTTCTTGGGCAGAGCAGGCTTCAGCTCTATCTGCATCACAACAGGCCGGTATATCCGGATGAGCTTGATCGTTTCAGGGTGCTTTGCCGCCAGAGGCTCGATGGTCGTCCAGTTCAGTACATTATTGGAGAACAGTACTTTTACGGATTGAAGTTTACAGTAGATGAACGGGTTCTTATTCCACGTCCGGAAACCGAACTTCTTGTCGAGCATGTTCTTGAATGTCTGGGCATGACTGGTCGAGGTGGTTCCAGTGAAGCAAAGATTTTAGATATCGGCACTGGAAGCGGGTGCATTGCAGTTTCCATTGCAAAGATTTGTCCTTTGCTTAGGGTGACTGCTGTCGATTGCTCTCTTGATGCTCTTGAAGTAGCACGTATGAATGCAGCTGGCAATGATGTGGAATCCCGGATAGCATTTATTGCTGCCGATATGTTTTCTGAGTCGTTTGCAGCATCGCTGCCGGAGTATACGTATGATCTGATTGTCTCGAATCCTCCTTATATCCCTGAAGCGGAGTGGTTGGGTCTTCAGCGAGAGGTTCGGAAGTATGAGCCAAGGATTGCGCTGACGACTCCTCAGGGAATTGAGTGTTATGAGGCGGTTATAACAAAGGCAGCAAAGCTTCTTGTTCCGGGCGGAAAGATATGTTTTGAACTGCATGCTGATGCTGCCGCAACTGTCTCTGAACTCATGACCGTTCAGGGTTTTACGGGTATAACCGTATCAAGAGATTATTCCGGTCTTGACAGGGTTATTTCAGGAATTATACCTATTGGAAATTAACTTGCTTTCGGTTTTGTTTATATAAAGGATGTAGCGAAGTTTTTTTAAATTCACCTGTTTGTTTTCTCCTGTTATGTATTTGTATTGTAATCGCTATGATGTACGTTGATGGATTCTCGTGAACTTACCTTGAGAGAACGGCAGATACTTGGTATCATTATCCAGTCCTATGTAGTTACTGCTGCTCCGGTTGGCTCCAAGTATATAGCAAGAAATTATTATCTTGGTCTTTCTGATGCCACGATAAGGAATGTCATGGCTGTACTGGAAGATGAAGGCTATATAAGTCAACCGCATACCTCGGCGGGAAGAATTCCGACCGATAAGGGTTACCGTTATTATGTTGATCTCATTATGACCTTCAAGTCTCTCGATGATAAAGAAAAAAAACGGATAGAGGCGAATATTGGTCAAATCACTATTGATCGTAAGGGAACCTCATCAGATGTTCTGCTTTCAGCGGCAAAAGTTCTTGGTACTATTTCACGGCAGTTGAGCGTTGTTTTGTCTCCGACCTTATCGAACGCTATTTTTGAAAAACTTGACATGGTTCTGTTGAGTTCGACCAGGATGATGGTTATTCTTTCCATACAGTCTTTGTTCGTCAAAACTATTGTTATGGAGCTGGATATCGAGGTATCCCGTCAGACAGTCGATGAGGTTGTTGATGTTCTCAATCAGCGGCTTTCCGGATTGACGCTTTCTGAAATTCGACGGACTATCAGCAGACGTATTTCTGACAGTGTTTGTGACAATGCCCTCAAAAATCTCATTGTACGTTCTGCAGGAAATCTTTTTGATGAATCCCCTATTTTTGAACGGCTCTATATTTCCGGTACTGAGTACATTGTTGATCAGCCTGAATTCAAACACCCCGAAAAGGTTCGTGAACTTATCACCATGATTGATGATAAGTTCAGCATGGCGAAGCTTGTAGGACATAGCAGGTCGTCATCTGTCGAGTCTACTAGGTCGGCAGGAAGGGATATAACCATCAATATCGGCAAGGAGAACAGTGAACGACAGGCGGAGGACTTGACCATTGTTTCTACACCGTATTATGTTGGAAACATGGTTGGAAAAATCGGTATTTTTGGACCGAAAAGAATGGATTACGAGTACGCTGTCCGCGTTCTCAACTATATGGCCGATAGTCTTTCTTCAACGCTGTCGGATGTTAACTAAACAGATAATGTATTTATGACAAAGAAAGCATCGGATGGAAAGGAGAATTGTACAGAACATTTTGAGGTTAAAGAGAAAAATGATCTCACGGAAACCTCACCGCTTCAGGAAGATTCCTCACAAGGGAATGAGTCGATTATTACAAGAATAGCTGAACTTGAATCCGAATTGAACAATCAGAAAGAGCAGTCCGATAAGTATCGTGATGAGCTGTTGAGAAAAGCTGCGGATTTTGAGAATTTCCGTAAACAAAAGGAACGCGAGGCAATGATGGCCTCTTCCAGGGCGCTTGAAAATATTATAAGGGAGCTGCTCCCTGTTGTTGATGATGTCAAAAGAGTTCTTCAGCATGCACCTCTTGATTCTGAAGTATCTGCGGAAGCAAGGGTATATATTGAGGGAGTGGAGATGGTGAAAAAAAATCTTGAAAAGTGGCTCGATCAGAAAGGGGTGCAAGCGATAGAATCAAAAGGAAAGAAGCTCGATGTGAATTTTCATGAAGCCATTTCCCAGATTGATCATCCCGAAGTGGAGCCAGACACGATCATCGAAGAGTACCAGACAGGGTATATGCTTGGTGAAAAGGTTATCAGGCATGCAAAGGTCATCGTGGCGAGATAGTCTTTTTCGTTACGTTTAAATACAGTGAACAATAGATAAGCAAATTTGCTGGTGGTATTATGAAGAGAGAATATTACGAGGTTCTTGGTGTCAGCCGTACGGCTTCCAAGGATGAGATCAAAAAGGCATACAGGAAGCTCGCGCTTCAGTTTCATCCTGATAAAAATCCTGATAACAAGGATGCTGAGGAGCATTTCAAAGAGGTGAATGAAGCATACGAAGTGCTCAGCAATGATGACAAACGACGTCGGTATGATCAGTTCGGACATGCTGGTGTCGGTTCATCGGCCGCCTCAGGTGGTGGCGGGCAGTATGGAGGAGGTGCTACTGATTTAAATGATATTTTCAGTGCTTTCAACGATATGTTTAGTGGTGGTAAAACAAGGGCTGGCGGTGCTCCCTTCGGCTTTGAAGAGGTTTTCGGTGGAGGTGGAGGCAGAAGAGGTAGAGCGTCCAGCGGTATTCCCGGAACTGATCTGAAAATACGTCTCAAACTGACCCTTGAAGAGATTGCCAAAGGTGTTGAAAAAACATTGAAGATCAAAAAACAGGTTATCTGTCAGGAGTGTAAAGGCAGTGGTTCCAAATCGGGGGCAACAGAAAACTGTCAGACTTGCCATGGTACGGGAGAGGTTCGGCAGGCCTCAAAAACAATGTTCGGTCAGTTTGTTAATATTGCTGCATGTCCTACATGCGGAGGTGAAGGCAGAATAATCAAGGATCGTTGTACTTCCTGTTACGGCGAAGGTATCAAACTTGGAGAAGTGACCGTCAAGGTCACCGTTCCATCTGGTGTTGAGGACGGCAATTATCTGACCCTCCGTGGGCAGGGCAATGCAGGCCCGAGAGGTGGTGCTGCTGGAGATTTGATCGTGGTCATTGAGGAAACAGCTCACGAACTCTTTTCGCGCCATGGAGACGATGTGGTGTATTCCCTTGCAGTCAGTTTTCCTGACCTTGTGCTTGGTACGAAAGTCGAAGTGCCTACACTGGATGGAGCAGTCAAGCTAACCGTCCCGCCCTCGACACAGCCAGAAACCATGCTCCGCATCGCAGGTCACGGCATAGGTCATCTGCGTGGATCATCGAGAGGCGACCAGTATGTGAAAGTTAATGTTTTTGTCCCCAAAGATCTTTCGCATCAGGATAAGGAACTTCTGAAGGAACTGAAGAAATCTTCAGGGATTTCACCGACGGCGCATAATGATAAAAATTCCAAGGGCTTTTTTGAAAAAGCACGTGATATATTTACATAAGACATAAGGTTTATCCATACAAGAAAAAAGCCGGGTTTATTACCGGCTTTTTTCTTGTATAGGTGCAAACGCAAAAGGGGTTACCAATTCACTGCCAACTTGATCTCTTCTTCTTCGTTGTCACTGTCAGTGGGGTTTGAACTTTCCTGGATTTTGGAAATAACATCAACGATATTCGGGACAACGTCTTTGTTGAATGCTGTTGGCATTAAATGATCGTGTGTAGGTACAATGGAGTGGGCTATTGAAGCAGCTACAGCCAATTTGATTTCTGGTGTAACTTTTCTGACACCAGCTGTAAACAAGCCCTTGAATAATCCGGGAAACACAAGGGCATTATTAACCTGATTTGGCAGATCTGATCGTCCAGTACCGACAATACTGGCCCCGGCTTCATAGGCAAGGTCAGGCATAATTTCAGGATTCGGATTAGCCATGGCAAAGATAAACGGAGCATTGTTCATGCATTTAATCATCTCTTGAGTGACTATATTTCCTATAGAGACCCCGACAAATACATCTGCCCCTGCCATTGTGCTCTGTAAATCTCCAGTATGCTTTGCTTTGTTGCTGATTTCAGCGATCTTTTGTTTAATAGAATTCATGCCCGGGCGGCCATCATAAATAGCTCCCTGAGTATCAACCAGAACTACTTCTTTAACTTGAGCCTGAATTAATAGTCTGGCAATAGCAATACCTGCCGCACCAGCACCATTAATGACAACATGCAGTTTTGTGATATTGCGACCCGTTACACGACAGGCATTGATGATGGCAGCCAGTGTTACAATTGCTGTTCCATCCTGATCATCATGAAAAACCGGTATTGATAACTCTTGTTCAAGGCGCTCAAAAATTTCAAAACATCTTGGTGCTGAAATATCTTCGAGGTTTATACCTGCAAAACTTGGTTCAATAAGCTTGCAAAATTTAATGATATCTTCCACACCGGTCGAATTTATGCAGAGCGGTATGGCGTCAATGTCAGCAAACTCCTTAAAAATTATTGACTTGCCTTCCATTACCGGCATTGCCGCCTCAGGGCCAAGGTCACCAAGACCAAGAATTGCTGTTCCATCGGTAACAATAGCTACCTGATTGGCTCGATTGGTAAGGGTAAAAGATTTTTGTTTATTCATGCCGATTTCTGTGCAGACGGCCGCAACGCCAGGGGTGTAGGCCAAAGACAAGTCATTTTTCGTTTTTATGCTGACTTTAGACCGGATTTCGATTTTACCACGCGTTTGGAGATGTAATGCTATTGATTTTTTTGAATAACCCATCTAATTGAATAGCTCCCTTGTTATTATTTGATAGTTAAAGAGTATAATTAGCTTGTCGTACTGAATATGCTGCTTAGTGTATACATCATATACGAAAAAAGTGTACAGGAAGACAAGGTGATGATAAGGCAGTGGAGTATAACCTTTTTTCAGGGGAATGGCTATTACTCCATGCCGATAAAGCAGATAATGTATGGTCTTATTTTTGTCTGAAGGATTCGTTCAGTTCACGGACAAATTTTTCTATGATCGTCCGGTCTGAAAGCTGATCAGGCGCAAAAATCTTTTCAGCAAGTATTGTATTGTCAACCAGGTTTAATTTCAGCTGTGGAAGGTAGAGCAGATTTGCCATCAGTTCAGGACTGCCGCAGGTAAGAAAAAGTGCAACTTTTTTGCCCGTCAGGTACTTTTTAAGGTTGCTTTGCAACAAAGCTCCTAGCAGGTTTGATGATACAAGAAGATAGTAAATAGGAGCACCCATGATCACAACATCAAAATCCTTAATGAAGCTGTAATCCCCAGTAGTCTTGCATCTTGCTTTTTCGACATAAGCCCCTGTTTTTGCCAGTTCCAGACCAATAGAATCAATGAGATGTTCAGTCGATCCACCAGCTGTTTTGCTGTCGAACAGGATAATGGCCTTCATAGGATTAGCTGCGGTATGTGTCATAAAAAAAGAATAGTAGCTGTGAAAAGACCAAATTGAATTGTATGAAGTCCTAAGTGTAAAATAAGGTAAAAAACGAAAAAACGAAAAAAGCGCTCTGGTTAGAGCGCCTTTCTACTGTCATAGCCTCTTTTTCAAGAGCGTTTTATACAAACTTCGAGTAAATGTCAAGAAGGTCGGTAACTCTGGTTGAATATCCAAGTTCGTTGTCATACCAGCCAACTACCTTGACCATATTGCCTGAGCTCATAGTAAGCAGTGAATCGAAAACACATGAGTGAGGGTTGCCGACGATGTCCTGTGATACGATAGGATCTTCACAGTATTCGAGGAATCCCTTCATTGGTCCTTCTGCTGCGGTTTTAATTGCTGCATTGATTTCAGCCTTGGTTGCAGGGCGGTTAAGAATTGCTGTAACGTCAGTAACAGAACCATCTGGTACTGGTACTCTCATGGCAAACCCGTCAAGACGGCCAATCAGCTCAGGAATAACCTCACCGATTGCTTTTGCTGCACCGGTGCTGGTTGGAATGATTGATAATGCAGCTGAACGGGCACGACGGAGGTCAGAGTGAGGAAGATCCAGGATGTTCTGATCATTTGTGTAGGCATGAACGGTGGTCATGAATCCTTTTTCGATGCCGAAGCTGTCCTGCAGAACCTTGACCATAGGAGCAAGGCAGTTGGTCGTGCAGCTTGCGTTTGAAATGATCTCTTCTTTGCCGGTGATTGAGTCACCATTGACACCGAGAACAATAGTGGCATCAATTTTGTCTTTTGCCGGAGCGGAAATAATAACTTTTTTTGCACCTGCAGTAATATGCTTGGTTGCGGCTTCTCTTGAAGTGAACAACCCGGTAGACTCAACGACAAGATCACATCCAAGTTCTCTCCATGGAAGTAATGCAGGGTCACGCTGTGCTATAATGGTAATAACCTTGCCATTGACCACAAGATTACTGCCATCGACACTCACTTCACCATTGAACTTTTTGTGGGTAGAATCGTACTTGAGAAGGTGTGCGAGAGTTTTTGGGTCACAGAGATCGTTGATTGCAACAATTTCATAATTCGGGTTATTCAATGCCTGGCGAAAAACCAGACGCCCGATGCGGCCAAATCCGTTAATGCCGACTTTCACTTTTGCCATAATGTCGTCCTGGTGTAGTATTGAAATTACTGTTTGTGTTTATTGTGTAAGAAATGTCTTTTTCAAAACGAAAAATGTTTCTTAAGATATACTATGAAACTCGAATTATTCAGGAATTTTTTTGAAAATTTTCAGATAAAAGGTTTTTCAAATTATTGAAGCTACCATTGCTCAGGACGATAACAATATCTCCATAAATAAGTTGGCCTTGAAGAAATGCAACAATATCATCGGGATATGTGCCATGATTTTGTCCGGCTAAAAATACTGTTTTCCCCTGTTTTTGCAGTGATTCCTTTAATAATTCGGTATTAAGGCTCTCTTCAGGAGGGTAACGGTCAGGCCTGTGAACTTTTCCAATAACAACAATGGAGGCTGGCCCAAAACACTCTGAAAGTTCCTGCTGAAAGATGTTTCTGGTAGTTGTATTGGAACGAGGCTCAAAACAGGTTACAATTCGCCGTCCCTCATAAAGCTTTTCGATAGCTTCAAGCGTGACCCTGACGGCCGTCGGATGGTGGGCAAAATCCTCAATAAGAGTTATGTTTCCGGGAAAAGTACCGATGATTTCCATTCGACGTTTCGGGCGTCGGAAAAGAGCCAGACCCCTTCTAATGGCGTCAAAGGAGAGTCCTGTACCTGTTGCTGCCGCTACCGCCGCAAGGGCATTCATAATATTGTGATTACCAAAAAGTGGAACGCAAATATTGCCTAAAAGAATGCCTTTATAAGAGATATCAAAAGATGAGGCATCTCTCTCTGACGATATGTTACTGGCGCACCATTCCGACTCTGTTGTCAGTCCAAACCTCTCAACTTTGCAGAAAGCCCTGGAGGCAATTTCAACGGCAAGAGAATCATCCCCATTCACAAAAAGAGCACCGTTTTCAGGAATAAGATTGACAAATACTCTGAAACTGTGCTTGATATCATCCAGTGAGTTGAAAATATCAGCGTGATCAAATTCAACATTATTGATAATGGCAATATCGGGACGGTACAGTATGAATTTGCTTCGCTTATCAAAAAATGCCGTATCGTATTCATCACCTTCCGAGACAAAATAACCCTCTTCGCTGCGACCTGATGCCCTGCACCCGATGGTGAAATTTTCAGGAATACCGCCTACAAGAAATCCCGGCTTGAGTCCCCCATGTTCCAGTAACCAGGCCAAGAGCGAGGTAGTGGTTGTTTTTCCATGAGTTCCTGTAACGACCAACGAGGTGTTGGTGCCGATAAGTTGCTCTCGAACCAGTTCAGGCATGGATACGAGCTCAATATGATGGTTGAGGGCATATTCAAGTTCCGGATTTCCTCTGCTTATTGCATTACCGACAACAATCATATCCGGTAAGGCATGTTGCAGGTTATGAGTAGAAAAACCATTGAAGTACCTGATATTATGGTCATCGAGGTAGAGGCTCATAGGAGGGTAAAGCTGTGTATCAGAGCCGGAAATGGCATGACCGGCATGTGATAGGGCAACAGCCACCGATGCCATTGCAGTACCGCCTATACCCAGAAAGTAGATGGAACTCATCTTGAGTTGATTGTATTCAGATTGCTGGACTGCTATATGGAGCGTTCTGGGTTTATATACATAAAAAGTGCGTAGAGCGCAACTTTCATACTGTTAGTGGAGGTATCATGATTAAGAAATAAGAGTTCAGATGATTTCTTTTTTAGCAAAAGAATCATGAGGTACTGTAAAAGAAATAAAATGAATCTGTATTTTAGCCGGTACTATGTTAATGGATTTCAACCGTTATAGTTATGCAGTTTATAGATCTTCTTTCTCAGAAAGACCGGATTCGCACAGCACTCCTTCATCGCATCGAAAGCATTCTGGACAGTGGCCATTTTATTATGGGACAGGAAGTAACAGAACTTGAGTCACGTCTTGCCACGTATGTTGGTTCCCGATACTGCGTATCCTGTTCATCAGGAACTGATGCACTCCTTATGCCTCTGCTTGCAAAAGGCATTGGTCCGGGGGATTGTGTCATAACAACTCCCTTTACCTTTGTTGCAACTGCAGAAGTTATCAACCTTGTCGGAGCAACTCCAGTGTTTGTTGATGTCTGTCCCGATACCTTCAATATCAATCCTGAGCTTATCGGGCGAGCTGTTGAAGAGGCGGTTGAGCAAGGGATGAAGCCCAAAGCAATTATTCCAGTTGATCTTTTCGGCCAGCCGGCTGATTATACACGTATCGAAGCTGTTGCCGATGCATACAAGCTCTGGATACTTGAAGATGCAGCCCAGAGTTTCGGGGGCAGTTTTAAAGGTCGTAAAGCAGGAAGTTTCGGTCTTGCAGGAGCTACATCATTTTTCCCGGCAAAACCCCTTGGTTGTTACGGCGATGGCGGCGCGATATTTACTGACGATGAAGAGTTTGACTCGGTGCTTCGATCAATAAGAGTACATGGCAGCGGAGTCGACAAGTACAGCAATGACCGTATCGGTATAAACGGCCGACTCGATTCCATACAGGCCGCAGTTCTTCTTGAAAAACTCACAATCTTTGACGAAGAGCTTCAAGTTCGTCAAAACATTGCTGATTTCTACAGCAACAGGTTGCAGTATAAAGTTGTCGTTCCCCTGATTCAGGAACACTACACCTCAGCATGGGCTCAATACTCCGTGCTTGCCGCTTCGTGTGAAGAACGGGAGCACCTTATGCAGGCACTTCAAAAAGATGGTATCCCATCAATGATCTATTACAAAATTCCTCTTCATCTCCAGAAAGCCTACTCTTCTCTTGGTTATAAGGCTGGCGATTTTCCTGTTTCCGAAGATCTCAGCACCAGAATATTCGCGCTGCCGATGCATCCCTACTTGAAAGAAGAGGAGATCGAGCGGATCTGCGCTGTGCTGCTTGTCTGAAAACCTTGCCATATCCGACCCTCATTTCATTGTCATTCTGGTCACTGTCTCTCACTGTGTGATTACGAATTTTTGTGAGGAATCTACTCCTGTTTGCTGTAATTGCAGGTAGTTCTGGTGCTGGAAAAAATACCGGCGCCGGAAAACGCCGGGTAGGTGTAATGAGAAAAGTATCAGCTTATCAAGTGTGCTTCGCAGGCTTCACCATTTTCAAGTGCGTCAAGGATTTCGTCGATTTTGTCTTCGCCGTCAATCTCTCCATACCAGAAGTTTTCAGGGTATATAATTACAACAGGTCCTTTCTCGCAGATATTGAGGCATCCTGTTGCTGAGACGGCTACGTCGGTCATTCCACGGTCAGAGAGTTCGCTTTCAAGATAGGGAATAAGGCTGAGCGACTCTTTTTTGTGACAGATGCCCTGGGGAGTTCCCTGGGCGCGAAAACTTGCGCACACGAAGATGTGATGTTTTGGTTTGTCCATGGTGGTGGTTCGTAAGTGTTATGGTTACTGAATGTTTATAATTTTTTAGCCACAGCCGCCTCCGGTGCCTGAGCAGCTTGATCCGCAGGCGTGGATTTGACTGCTTTTCATAAGATGTTTCAGATCCTGGCCGTTAAAGATTCCCTGGACAGCTTCCTCTATTACTCCTTCAAGCACCATGACCTCAATGCCTTTAGCCTTCATTACTCTGGTCGGTGAGTCTCCTGCCCCATTGACGAGAAGCGCTCTGCAATCGTGCAGGGTGTCGGCGAGTGCTTCCCACCGATGTTGACCGCTGCCGGATGGCGGTGCTGTTCGGGAATCGATAAGGATACAGTCACTGTTTTGATGGTTGAAGCCATAGATCAGAAAGCGCTCTGCTTCGCCAAGATGCTGGTTGATCAGTACGCCTTCCATGCTGCTTACTGCAATGTAGGGGCGCTTTTCCGACGGGTTTTTCGGCAACGCTGCTGCCTCTGCGAGCTTCTTCATCATCTCTTCGTTGTTGAGTTCACCGATAATCCCGACTGCATCAGCCCGGCACCGGGCGCAGTGCTTCATTTGCGGCAGATATGCACTGGTGGCCGTCTGAATTTCCGCTACCATTTCCAGAGAGGGTTCCTCGATGTTTTCAAAGACTGTTTCTGTTGTGCTGTAATAGGGCAGACAGTTTAGAATATCTGCTCCAAGCTCAGCCACTTTTGAAGCAACAGCAATCACATGAGTGTCGTTAACACCTGGAATAATAATCGAGTTCACTTTTGCGGTTATGCCAGCTTTCTTAAGCTTTATAAGCGACTCAAGCTGGTTTGCGATAAGCACCTTGGCAGCCTCAATCTCGCGGTACATTTTCTTTTTATATCTGACCCAGGCATAGACCTCTGCACCGATTACCGGATCGATTGCATTAATGGTAATGGTGACGTGGCTCACCTTCAGTTCTGCAAGTTCATCAATGTAGGGCAAAAGCTCAAGCCCGTTGGTTGCCAGGCAGAGAAGCATTTCAGGATATTTTGCCCGTACCAGCCGGAGCGTCTCCATGGTTTCATCCGGGTTGGCAAAAGGGTCCCCCGGGCCGGCAATGCCGACAACAGCAATGTTCGGTGAGAGCACTAAGGCCTGTTCCAGATAGTGCAAAGCCTGCAGAGGCGAAAGGATCCTGCTTGTTACGCCAGGACGGTTTTCGTTCATGCAGTCGAATTTACGATTGCAGTAGTTGCACTGGATGTTGCATTTTGGTGCAACAGGGAGGTGAATACGTCCAAATTTATGGCGGGACGCATCGTTGAAACAGGGGTGGTTTTCTATTTTCAGTGACATGGTTTCCTCCCTTTACATGTAAGTATAGCCGATTGATGAAGCATTCTGCCGCTGTTCGATCACGGTGTTGACAATCCGGTCAAACAGTTCCTGGGTGCCTCTGTACCCCAGGTGGTGCATTCTCTGGCCTCCAAAGCGGTCGTGTATCGGAAAACCGAGTCTGATCAGCGGTATATTGTTTTTACGTGACATGGTATACCCTTTACTGTTGCCGATAAGAAAATCGGGTTTCAGTAACTTCGCTTCATCTTCGATATCGACAAAATCAACGCCTTCCCGCACTTTGATTCCGAGTTCCTCCATGTTGGGAATAAGCTCTTTAATGCTTTTTCTCAGCATGCCGCTTTTTCCGCCCGAAGCACAGAGTACTGGGGTTATGCCGATTTCGCTGAGAAATGCGGTCATGCCGACTACCAGATCCTCTTCGCCATAGATAATGACCTTTTGTTCGAATACATATTTATGTCCGTCTGCATAAGCATCAATCAGACGGCGACGTTCATCGTCATATTTTTCAGGCCGCTCCTGTTGAGTGAGCGTTTCGAGCAGAGTGAAAAATTTGTCGCTCTTCTTGATTCCGATAGGCAGGGTCATATGATATCGAGATACACCGAAAGCCTCTTCGAGGTATCCTGCAGCTGATTTCGATGCCTCAAGCGTTGAGCCGAACTCTATACTGGCTATTGCACTTCCTGCCATGGCAATTGCGCTCGCAGGAGTGCCGCCAGGGGGAATGCGATGATATTCGCCCCACGGGCCGCCGTCCATTGTCTGAGAATAGTCGGGCAGAAGCATATAGGGTACCTTGAAATCTTCAAGAATCTCCTTGAGGTATCTGATGTCGGCCGGTGATACCATGTTTGGAAAAATGTTGATCAGCTTTTCCCTCGCTCCTTTTTCTGCCAGAGTTTTTACGGTAGCTCGGACAGCAGCATGAAAACCGTCGATATGGCTGCCCATGTAACTTGGCGTTGAAGCATGAATCATGATCGGCATCGGTGAGCCGTTTTTGAACTCCTGTTTATATTCCCTGATGATCATGGGCACATCATCCCCGATTGTCTCGCTCAGGCATGTGGTAGCTATGCCGATAACTTCCGGGTTATACTGCTTGCTGACATTTTTCAGTCCGATTTTCAAGTTATGACTGCCGCCGAATACTGCGGTTTCTTCGTGGAAGTTTGATGAAGCGATATCTATCGGCTCCTTGTAATGACTGATAAGGTAGCGGCGTATATAGGTTGCGCATCCCTGTGATCCGTGCAGGAACGGCACGCAGTTCTCTATTCCCCTGAAAGCAAGGCATGCCCCAAGCGGGTTGCAGAGTTTGCAGGCGTTCTGTGTTGCTGTTTTTGCGTGCTTCATATCTTGACTCCTTTTCTTGGAGCGAACTGCCATACCGGACTCATGACCGATTGATAGACCTCCAGTGCAAAATTGTACATACCGACAAATCCGGCGAGAGGAATTTTCCTCTCATGGTTATGATCGCAGAATCCAATACCGAGCTTGAAGGCGATCGGCCGTTCTTTAACACCTCCGATAAGCAGGTCAGCCTTTTTTTCAAGGATAAATTTCGAAAGCTCAACAGGGTTTGAATCGTCCACGATTACTGTGCCTTCGTCGCACATCTCCTTTAGCCTTGCATAATCATCTTTGTTACCGGTCTGTGACCCGGCAAGCACTACCGACATACCGATTGAACGGAGCGCCTTGATGAGTGAAAATGTTTTAAATGCACCACCGACATAAATTGCTGCTTTCTTGCCGGTCAGTGCTTTTTTGAACTTCTGGAGTGAAGGATAAAGCTCTTTTACCTCTTCACTTACCACCTGTTTTGCAGCTTCCATAATGTCCGTGCGCTTGGGGAAGTGTTTTGCAACATCGTAGAGCGACTTTGACATATCCTCAATACCGAAGTATGAGACGCGGATATAGGGGATACCATATTTCTGTTCCATTTCTTTGGCAAGCCAGGTCATGGAGCCGGAGCACTGTACGACATTGAGCGATGCTCCGTGTGCGCGCCTTACTGCATCGATGCGTCCATCGCCTGTAAGCGTTGAAACAACTTCGATACCCATTTTTTCGTAGTACTTCCTGATAATCCAGGCCTCGCCGGCAAGGTTGAATTCGCCGAGGATATTGATGCTGTATTTACTGATATTCTCAGTTGATCCTGTACCGATAAGCTGCATCAGGGCATGGCATGCTGCTTTGTATCCATCTTTTTTAGTGCCTTTGAACCCTTCGGAATGCACGGGCAGCACTGGAATCCCTGTCTCTTTCGCGACTTTTCTGCAGACAGCTTCAATATCGTCACCTATAAGCCCGACGATGCAGGTCGAATAGATAAAGGCAGCTTTTGGCTTATACTGCTCAATCAGTTCAATGAGCGAGTGGTACAGCTTTTTTTCACCGCCGTAAATCACGTCCATCTCCTGCAGGTCGGTAGAAAAACTCAACCGGTGCAATTCAGGACCTGAAGAGACAGCCCCGCGGATGTCCCACGTATAGGCGGCACACCCGATAGGACCATGGACAAGATGAAGGGCGTCAGCTACAGGATAGAGTACCACACGGGAGCCGCAGAAGACGCATGCGCGCTGGCTTACAGATCCTGACAGGCTTGAAGTGTCGCAGGAAATATCAAGCTGCTCAACACCTGATTTCTTTTCGAAGATCTGCTTCTGCCTCCCTTCGAGAATAGTGATCTTTTCCATGACTACGACCCCTTTAATAATTTTTCTACCGCATTGCCTTTTACATAACCAGCTCAAACTTCTCTTCAAGTGCATCGCGATCTTGACGGTCCATAATGGCACTGAGAATCTTTTCAACCAGTCTCAAGCTGCCGCTGTAGCCGACATTCGGAAAATAGCTATGACCGATACGGTCAAGAATCGGAAAGCCGAACCTGATAAATGGAACATCCTCGTCGCGGGCCATATATTTTCCATAAGTGTTCCCGATAAGCAGGTCAACAGGATCATTCTTCATCCACTGGTGCAAAAGGAACATATCAGCCTGAAGCCCGTTGCGAAAGTTTGTTTCAGGTGACCTCTCGTCAAGAAGTTGGCGCATCTGCTTTTCAAAACGCTGACCAGGAGTACCGCTGACGATATGGACCGGTTTCATGTTCAAATCAAGCAGAAACTCGGTTAGCGGCAGAAGCTGGTCGGGGTCTCCGAAGAGCGCCACCCTTTTCCCATAGAGATACTGCTCCATGTCGGCCATCACATCCACAAGCCGTCCTCTTTCCTCGGTAATCTCATCAGGTACACTCACGTTTGCTACTTCACTCATCTTCATAATGAATCGGTCGGTTGCTGTCAAGCCGATCGGGATGTCAAGCGTTTCGAAGCCGACCTTGCACTTCTTTTCCAATGCGATTGCTGCCGGTTCAGCACTGATGGCACCAAGTGCAATCGAAAAGAGGCTGTCGCCAGTGCTCTGGAGTTCCGACACCGTTGTGCCGCCCTTCGGATAAAAAACATGCTTTCCACTCTGCGGTGCATCAAGCACGTCCGATGTATCAGGGAAGAGCACAATCTTTATACCGAGCTTTTTGGAGAGCAGCTTGATTTCTCGCATATCCGAAGGCTCCATCCAACCGGCAATGATGTTAATCTGGTTTTTCTTTGCACTGGTTGAAACAGCAAACTGTTCAGCTATGCCGGTTAACATATTGGCGTAACCGGTTACATGCGAGCCGATAAAGCTTGGCGTACTGGCAAAAATCACATGCTTGCCTTCAGGAATTTTGCCGTCATCTCTTGCCTTTCTGGTAATCTGCTGCAAGTCATCACCGATGGTCTCCGACAGGCAGGTTGAGTGCACGGCAATGATGTCAGGCTCATAGACCGCAAAGATAGTATCGATGGCCGCAAGCAGGTTAGCCTGTCCGCCGAAAACCGAAGCTCCCTCGGTAAACGAACTAGTCGCCGCCATAACAGGCTCTTTGTAGTGGCGGGTCAGGGTGCTGCGATGATATGAGCAGCAACCTTGGGAGCCATGGCTGTGAGGAAGACAGCCATGAATGCCGAGCGCTGCATACATGGCTCCGATCGGCTGGCAGGTTTTCGCCGGGTTGATCGTAAGCCCTTCACGCTCTTTAACCTCTTTTGATGTGTGTCGTAATAGCATAATTCAATAGTCTCCGTTTTCCTTAATTACTGTGTAACGTAACTGGCTTCGAGTCCTTTGCTTTTTCCGTTTGTGGCTCCCGCTTTCTGCCATGGTGCCTTGATCAGTTTCCATACCGGGTTATTGACCATTCGGTCGATATCCTTGTAGAAGTTCACTGCACCTTCAAAGCCAGTGTAGGGACCGCCGTAGTCGTAGCTGTGAAGCTGTTTCAAAGGAATCCCCATCTTCTGTACTACATACTTTTCTTTGATGCCGGCGCAGAAAATATCCGGTTTGTAGATCTCGATCAGCTTTTCAGACTCATAGTGACTCAGGTCATCAACAACGAGCGACTTCTTTGTCATCTGCTTCATCATACCCGAGTAGCCGTTGATTTCAAGTCCTTTTTCCTTCAGAGCCTCAAGCTCCGCCTCGGTTTTTCTTGGATTGTAAAGCTCCGGATCGGGCAGTACTTTCAACTCTTCAATGTTCTTGCTATCGGCATCAACCTTGATTTTCGGCAGCACGTCACGGCCTTCATAGTCATCGCGGTGAGCAAACTCATAGCCTGCAGCTACCGTTGTCATGCCAAGTTCACTAAAGAGATCCTGGTAGTGGTGTGCACGTGATCCTCCGACAAAGAGCATGGCTGTCTTGCCAGTTGTTCTTGGAAGTATCTCCTCAATAATTGCCTTGACCCTCGGCATCTCTTCGGCAATGAGTTCTTCTACCTTAGCCTTCAACTCCTCATCACCAAAGTACTCGGCAATTTTGCGCAGTGATTTTACTGTCGAATCGGCACCAACAAAGTTCACCTTCATCCACGGGATTCCATATTTCGTCTCCATCATGTCACCCATATAGTTGATCGAGCGGTGACATAGTATCACGTTAAGATCGGCCGTATGGGCGTTTTCAATCTGGCTGACCGTTGAATTGCCGCTGAATGATGAGACCAGAGTAATGCCTACCTTGTCAAAAATGCGCTCAATCTCGAATGCGTCACCGCCGATGTTGTACTCACCAAGCAGGTTCAGCTTGAACTTGCCGACACTTGGGGTATTGTTTCGGCCTACCATGTGCTTGAAGACACCGTTGTTGGCAATGTGGTGTCCTGCAGACTGGCTCACGCCCCTGTACCCTTCACAGCTGAATCCAAAAACGTTACAGTCACCAAATTTCTCGCGCATCTCTTTTGATGCAGCATGAACGTCATCACCGATCAGACCAACCGGACAGGTCGAAAAAATAGCGATGGACTTCGGATGAAAGAGGTCATAAGCCTCCTGGATAGCTATTTTAAGCTTCTTTTCACCGCCGAAAACAACGTTTTCCTCCTGCATATCAGTTGAGAAGCAGTAGGGTATGTAGTTTGCGTCCATCAAAGACTCAGTCCGTGTCTGGTTACGGCGCGTCAACCATGCATAAAAACTGCAGCCGATAGGGCCGTGCACGATATTGACGATGTCACGCGTCGGTCCAAGCACAACGCCTTTACAACCGGCATAAGAACATCCTCTCTGTGTGATAATGCCGGGAACAGTTCGCACGTTCGCCTGTACTTCAGGAATAATCTCCGGGTCATTGACGATAATCGACTTGGCACGTTTTTTTGCGACCTTGCTCGGATACCGTTGTATGAGCTCCTCCCTTACCTGCAAAGGATCTGGATAAATTTTGTTCGCCTCCATGTAACTCTCTCCGTTTACACCTTGAAAATTGATATTCTTAATTCAGCGCTGCCTGGTCCTTTTCGCCGGTTCTCACTCTTATGGTTTCGAGAATCGGTGTTACAAATATTTTTCCGTCACCAGGTTTACCTGTCTGGTTTGTATTAATAATGGTCTCGATTGCTGTTTTGCATAACTCTTCAGGGACGACAACAGTGACAATCCTTTTTGAAACCAGCCTCGGTGCACCGCCAAGCTGCGCGATTGCTTCGGGATGTCCTGCAGCGGCTCCATTGAGAATGTCGAAATGAACCTGACCCTTACCGCGTCCCATAACCCTGCCTGTAGCTGTAAAGGCAGGAATACCTGCATCGATGAGCGCCTGCTTGGTTTCGTTTACCTTGTTGATCCGGATGACTGCAATAATTTCTTTCATGTTATGCCTCCTCTGCTGCTGCGAGTGTCGGTTCGGTTTCCTTTTCACCGGAGCTGATGGTGTACACCTCTTCAACGGCTGAAATAAAGATCTTGCCATCACCGAATTTGCCTTCTGCACCTGATTTTGCATTGTCCAGGATGGCCCTTACGACGAAATCCTTATCACTATCAGGAACCACAACGAAAAGCATCTCTTTCGGAATTTCATCATAGACCACGTCACCAACGCGAAGTCCGCGCTGTTTGCCGCGTCCCACAACCGGGATTTTGGTAACCGCAGGGTAGCCAGCATCAAGCAGTCCCTGCATGACTTCGTAAACTTTTTCTGGTCTGACGATTGTTCTGATCATTAACATGTGTGTGTACTCCTTTTTTTAGTTAGCGATACCAAATTCAATGAGAAGCGCTTCAAGCTCTTCGATTTCAAGCGGCTTAGGGATGACGAACATCTTGTTGTCATTAATCTTAT
>JABDHL010000036.1 GCA_012972825.1 Chlorobiaceae bacterium | reverse complement strand
AATCATGGATAGATTAGTCGGAAATGCTCACCGGCTTGAGTTAAAAGGAGAGTCAATGAGGAGAAGGAAATTGGATAAAATTGTGTAAGTTCTAAGAGCAAATCCGTCCTGAAAAGGTGGTACACTTTGCCGCGGAATCAGTGGTACATTTTGTCGCGGAATAGGTGGTACACTTTCGTCCGGAATCAGTGGTACACATTCGCCGGAATACTCACTTGAGACACTCTATACCCATCTTGATGAATACAGGGACAAGATTATTCTGCGTCCTCAGGAAATCAGCAATCATCCGGAAGTCATCCGTCGTCTTGGTGTTATAGCCATGAACGGCATGATTGAGGCCGACATTTACGGCAATGTTAATTCGACGCACGTTATGGGCAGTTCAATCATGAACGGTATAGGCGGTTCCGGGGATTTCGCACGCAATGCATACATATCAATATTCATGACGCCGTCTCATGCCAAGAACGGTCATGTTTCCTGCATTGTGCCCATGGTATCTCACGTCGATCATACCGAACACGATGTTCAGATACTTGTTACCGAGCAGGGCCTTGCTGATCTGCGTGGCCTTTCCCCAACTCAGCGTGCCAGGGTAATTATCGAAAACTGTTCGCACCCGGATTTCAAACCGGCACTTCAGGACTACCAGAAACGGGCAATAGCTCATTCCCATGGCAAACATACGCCGCATCTGCTCGACGAAGCTTTAAGCTGGCATCAGCGATTTCTTACCACCGGCAGCATGTAAGTCTAGCCACCGCTTATTGTTTCCATACCTTTTTTCTGCCGTTCCTCATTTTGCATTCGTCATTTCGAAACAAAGTGAGGAATCGCTTAATTTCCGTTTCATTATATTCAACCTCAAACTGCTTTGGAGAAAAGCGGTGTGGGTTTTATTTTTTGCTTTCGTGTTCTGTAGAACATGCCTTGTTTTCAAACGTATAAATATTACTGAGCATTGAATTTTTCTTCTTCCGATAACACTTCTTCAGTATCACCAAAACGCGTTTTTGTAGTGGGTGCCACCGGCTATATCGGCAAATTTGTAGTCCGCGAACTGGTTGCCAGAGGTTATAAGGTTGTAAGCTTTGCACGTGAGCGTTCAGGAGTGAATGCTTCGACTACATCTGAACTGACTCGGCAGCAATTGCAGGGTTCGGAGGTTCGTTTCGGCGATGTTTGCGATATGAACTCCCTAATGAAAGATGGTATCCGCGGGGAAAAGTTCGATGCTGTTGTTTCCTGTCTGACCTCGCGAACAGGGGGGATAAAGGATGCCTGGATGATTGATTATCAGGCAACGCACAATGCTCTTGAAGCAGGAAAGGCAGCCGGTGCTTATCAGTTTGTGCTGCTGTCGGCCATCTGCGTCCAGAAGCCTTTGCTTGAATTTCAGAGAGCCAAGCTCAGGTTCGAAAAAGAGTTGGTCGAATCCGGTTTAATGTACTCCATTGTCCGACCGACGGCTTTTTTTAAATCTATTGCCGGTCAGGTGGAGTCTGTAAAAAAAGGGAAGCCCTATATCATGTTTGGTAACGGCGAGCTTACTTCCTGCAAGCCGATCAGCGAGGCGGATCTGGCGCGTTTTATGGCTGACTGTCTCGAAGATCCGTCGAAACGGAATAAAATTCTTCCTGTCGGGGGGCCCGGCAAGGCAATTTCAGCAAAAGAGCAGGGTGAGCTGCTGTTTGAACTTCTGGGCCGTGAACCGAAGTTCAAAAAAGTCCCGCCCTTGATTTTTGATGTGATTATTCCTGTGTTAACAGTTCTTTCAAAGCTTTTTCCGATGCTTAAGGATAAGGCCGAGTTTGCCCGGATCGGTCGTTACTATACTTCTGAGTCCATGCTGCTGCTAAATCCCGCAACGGGTAAATACGATGCAGACGCAACCCCATCCTACGGTAATGACACCTTAAGGGATTTCTATGCACGGGTATTGAAAGGGGGGCTTGCAGGCCAGGAGCTTGGTGCTCATTCGATGTTCTGAAACTTCCGCTGTCATTCAGAGATTTATCGAAGCAGCCATGAATTCTGGATTCCTCGATAAATCTCGGTAGTATGACAAGAGGTGTATATGTAGCAATAGAGAGAATTCGGAACAGTCAATGATCATCCAGCGACCTGATCCTTCAGAGTTTTTCCTGGTTTAAACTTTACAACTTTTTTAGCTGCGATGGTAATAGCGTTACCGGTGAGCGGATTACGTCCTGGTCTTTCTGCCCTGTCAACCGTAGTGAATGTCCCGAATCCAACAAGGGCAACATCATGACCACCTTTCAAAGATGATGATACAACATTAATGAAGGCCTTCACTGCGCGGTCGGCGTCTGCTTTGGTGAGGTTAGCCTGTTCGGCAATTTTCTCAACTAATTCGGCTTTTGACATGTTGCACTTTATTTAAAATTGTGGATGAAATAGATTATTTTATTTGATGGTGCTGAAATTGAACAGCGTCCTCCTGTATACCGATAAATGCAGTGATGATCCAGATGTTGACTTGCAAGATGTTGCAGCAAAGCTTGCGGCAACTTCGGTCAGGGTTTCAAATGAGGTACGTATGTTGTTTTTCGGTGTGTCGGGTTTCGGATGATCTTTCCGAAAAGGTGTATAAACAACTCCTGCAGACAAAAAAGATCACAGAAGCATTACTTGGGTGTAACCTTATTTTCTTAAGGTATTACTTTTTTATTGAAACCCAATATTTTCGGATCTCCAAGTTTTTACCATAAATTTCCTCTCAGAGTGATCAGAAAGATAATTTCAAGCGGGGTATTCCTTTGATTTGTTTATAAACGAAAAAATAACTAAATAACGACAGCTGAAGCCTTATTACTGAAATGACAGACGTTGTTGAAAATTTCCGTTTGAACCTTACAACATTTAACAGGAGAATAATAGTGAAAAAATCATTTTTGCAGCTTGCAGGGATTGTTGGAATTGTGGCAGTTCTTATCAGTACACTCAATGTTGATGCTCAGGCATCTCGCAGGCATCATCATCATTATGTGCGTCACCATCATCATGGGCATCGCAGGTAAGATGATCTTGAAAGCATCGTAATGTATGTTAACGCAAAAGGGCGCTGACATTATGTTCAAGCTTCCTTTTGCGTTATTACAGCTTCCGGTATTTTAACGAGCATGGCATTTTTATGTTTTATGGAGTCCATCTACTCTCTGATGCCTATCGTTGAAAGCTGATCCAAAAATCCCACACAAAAGCTGCCAGTACCGCGAGCTTCCCTGAAAGCACGTTCTCCTGCCGCAGCGAAGATCACCGAAGCAGCCGAAGCTGCTCTGACTGCTGTTCTGGTTACTGGTAAAAAAGCTGCAATCAAGGCACCAAGCGAACAGCCTGTGCCTGTGATTTTAGTCATAATCTCATGACCGCCAGGGATAGTGATGATTTCTTTGCCGTCAGTAATGTAATCGACCTCACCGCTGAGAGCAACGACAGCGCCTGTCTGCTCAGCCAGTTGAAAGGCTGCCGGCAGTGCTGCAAGAGATGGTGCCGTGGAGTCTACCCCCTTTGCTTTGCCTGCAAATCCACAAAGAGCAAGAATTTCAGAAGCATTGCCTCGTATGACCGTTGGCTTAGAGCGGAGGAGTTGATCAACGATATCCGTTCGGAACCTTAGGGCTCCGACGGCAACAGGGTCAAGAACCCAGGGTGTGTTTGTCTGTTGAGCAGTTGCTGCGGCTTTAAGCATGACCTCCGCATCTGTGGTTGTTATCGTGCCGACATTGATTAAAAGTGCCTGTGCAATGCGGACAAACTCGGCAACCTCCTCAATGGTTACAACCATTGCTGGTGAGGCTCCGGCAGCAAGAAGCACATTGGCCGTAAAATTCGTAACAACACTGTTGGTAATACAATGGGTCAGGGGAGCGCTCTGACGCAATTGGGCAAGATCTTCAACAACCTCGGGGTGAGGCCATGTTCGGCTGCCGGTGATATGTTTTTGGGTTTCAATACTCATATAAAACGGGAAATTCGTTCAATACATTATAAAAAGACAAAAAGCTCGGTGAAAAACCCTTATGTGTTATTCAACGGAATAAGTGCAAAAATACAGACAATATACGGGTTTTCATGAACCCGGGAAAAGGAAGTTTTTTTTCATAGACACAGCTAATAATGCTCTCCTCGACCTGTCATGCCTGATTAGAGCAGAGATCGCAGGAACTGCAAAGCGTTTTTTATCTGATGCATAATAAAGCGATAAAAAATATTTACTGTGTTCTTCAACCATTTACTTGTTAAATGAACATTTCAATCAGGCATTTCAAATTAATGGACTGATCCATTATTCTTGGCACTATGAGTAAGATCAGTTCAATTGAAGTCTAAAACAAGTCTGCTTTGCACACTTATGAATTGATAAGTATAAATCTGATTTTTTTATTAAATTTAATGTGATGCCTGAAAGGCTGAACGCTTTATTCAATAAAAAAATCGATCAATTATGTCATCAACAAAACTTTCAGAAATTAAATCACAAATTGCTGAACTTCAAAAAGCAGCTGATGATATTATCAAAAACGAGAGAATAGCCGTAATCAAAGAGATAAAGGCAAAACTCGAAAACTACAATATCAGTGTAGAAGAAATCCAGCAGAAGACAAAACCTGCTTTATCAAAAAGCCCTGCTGTTATAAAATATCGGAAGAACGAACACGAATATTGGGTTGGAAGAGGCCCGAAACCGGGTTGGGTAAAGGATGTTGAGAAAAACGGTGAAAGCATTGAGCAATACAGAGTTCCAGTGTAAACCATTCTCTCCGGCACCAGAGGGAAGATGATTATTATCGTTGCATCAGGCAATTGTCATATTCATTGATAATCACTCTGAAATTCTGCTTTGGATAATGGTGAATGTTCAATGTTCAGGTTTGACAAGAAGCAGGGGGATAGGTATTTTTTCGCGAAGTGTCCGTGAAACGCTGCCGAACATGATTCTTCCTGGTAAACGGTGGCCATGAGTTGCCATTGCGATAAGATCATAGGAACGTTCTTCAATTTCATTGAGAATTTCTGTCTCGGGTTCTCCGCTTCTGATCAGAATATTGGCCGCAATGCCCTCTGCCTGAAGCTTGTTGCGGTGACCCTCCAGAATGGTTTGAGAGCGTTGGCGAAGGTAACGCTCCTGATCAAGGGTGTGGGAGTGAACGACATGGAGCAGATGCAGTGTGGCATCAAGCTTGCGTGCAAGGACTGATACGTGGTTGAGAATGATTTCATCGACCTCTGAGCAGTCGATAGCAACGAGAATTTCTCTGTATTCGAGCATATCAGTTTCCTCCGGTCATTGTCGTATAAAAAAAATAAATATTGAGGCCGATAACAAGGGCAGAAATTATTGATGCGGCCAAAAACTCGATGTTGCGACTCCTGAAACTGCCCATAACCTGAGCATTACGACAAAGGATAAGAAGGGGTATAAGGGTAAAGGGAAGCTGGATGCTCAGCACAACCTGGCTTAAAATAAGAACACGAAAGGTGTCGACGCTTACCAGAATGATCAGGAGTGCTGGAATTGCGGTAACAAAAACCGCCAGCCTGTAAAGTAAAGTTCTGGGATCCTCGGGTTTACCGAGAAAACCGGTTATAATATTGGCTTCCGCCATTGAAACCGTTATGGAGGAGCTGATTCCGGAAAAAACAAGGGCAACGGCAAAAAGCAGACCGGCAAACTGACCGGCAAGAGGTTTCAGGGTTACTGATGCCTGTTCAATGGTGGTTACCGGAATATGATTGCGAAAAAATACCGATGCCGCAACTATGATCATGGCTGAGTTAACAATCCATCCAAGAATCATGGCAAAAAGTGTATCTATTTTTTCATATCGAAGCTGATCCCTCTTTTCTTCTTCCGAAATCCCCGACTCACGACTGTGAATAATATTTGAATGCAGAAAGATGTTATGAGGCATCACCAATGCGCCAAGAATAGCGAGCGCTATATATATACTTTTTCTTCCTACAGTGGGAACAACAAGGCTTGGAGCTATAAGACTCCAGTCGGGATGGACGATCAGAAGCTCAACAATGTAGCACAGGGTAATAATTCCAAGAAATCCGACAATTATCTTTTCAATTCGATGGTAGCGTTGGCTGACTATCAGGAATACCTCAAGAACAAACGTCAGAAGAACACCGAGCCAGAGCGGAAAACCAAAAAGCAGGGTAAATCCTATACCGCCACCCAAAAGCTCAGCGACATCGGTTGCGATGCAGGCAAGGACAACACTGAATCCAAGAAATGCTGCTACCTGCTTCGGAAAGTATTCGCAAATATTTACTGCCAATGATTTTCCTGTGGCGATACCAAGCTTTGCGGCCATGTGCTGGATGAGGAGAAGCATAACTGTACCGAGTGTGACAACCCAGAGCAGTTCGAAGCCGAACCGGGAACCTCCTTCTATATTCGTTGCCCAGTTGCCGGGATCAATAAACCCGACAGTAACAAGAAACCCTGGACCGAGAAAACTGAAGAGCGTTTTAAGTGAAAAGGATTTAGCTTGCTGCACCATGGCGCATATTTTCGTCTGCTTGCCTGTAAAACAATGGGTTATCTGCAGTGCATCTGTACTAAATTACGTAAAAGAATTGGTTGTGGAGCATACATTGTTGATGTATAGATAGTTAGACGGGATATTCACATATAAAGTTCCGAATGCATGGAGTTCTTATCTGTGGTTGAGTTATTTACAGACCGCGGCAGGGAGAAAAGAGGGAGTTGACATTATTGACAACTCCCTCTGATATTGGCAGGTACCAAACAATTAATGAACAGGATCTATACCTGTTTCATGGCTGAGGTTGTCAACCCTGAGTGCCGGTATCTTCTATGCCAATTGCGGTAGTGATGGTGGTGATGTCTTGACTCCGGATATTGTTATACCGCAAACTTTTTCACCCACGAGACATACTTGTTCATCCAATTCTGGAGGAATGATTTGCTGTTTTCACCGAAGTTGTCACAGTCATCAAACAACCCATCCTTGAACTGAATAAACATTTCAGGTTGGCCAAGTGTTGGTACGTCAAGGCATGCGAGAATGTTGCGCAAATGCTGTTGTGCCAATGCTGTACCGTTGACTCCGCTCGAAACGCCCACAATGCCGGCTGGTTTACCTGCCCACGAGTTTTGGCCATGGGGACGCGATGCATGGTCGATGGCGTTCTTTAGCACACCTGGGATAGAGCGGTTGTATTCAGGAGTTACAAACAGAATGCCATGGGCAGACATGATTTCGAGTTTCAACTGTTTGACTGGTTCAGCCTGGTTATCATCATCATCCTGGTTATAAAGCGGTAACTCACCGATTTGCAACTGCTTAAATGATAATTCTGAATGTTCCAGCTTTTCAATGGCATTGGCCAGCATGCGGTTTAACGATTCCCTGCGCAGACTGCCAACGATGACAGCAATTTGGTATGTACTCATGGTGCTCTGATTTAAAATGATGTAAAAAATATCCGCTGATTTCGATCATTGCTCATCAAGCTTTCATTAGTTAATCATCGTTTCTTACCTGCCGTCGAATCAGCGGAAAGTCATGTCACACCGTACTCATGTAACGGCGGGATACGGTGTAATTATTGAACAGATGCGAGGGCAGCAGATTGTAATAAAGCTGTTCATAATTATCGACCATACACTCTCTTGAAAAACGCTTTTCAAACTCCTTGCGACAGGTTTTTCTCGATAACAGATCCACATTTCGAATAGCCTCGATAAAATCAAGACGAGTGTTACAGATAAACCCTGTCTTGCCATGGGTAATCACTTCGGGGGCTGAACCGCATCCTCTCACGATCACCGGCGTTCCGCAGGCAAGCGCCTCAATCATCACCAGCCCGAAAGGTTCCGGCCAGTCTATCGTATTCAGCAATGCTTTTGCATTTTTCAGCAACTCCACCTTGCGGGTGTCATCAACCTCACCGATATAATCGATCAGCGGATGATCAAGCAGTGGCCTTATTTTCTTCTCAAAATAGCCTTTATCGGTTGGATCAATTTTCGCCGCAATTTTTAAAGGTATGTTGCATGCCCTGGCCAGCATGATTGCATCTTCAGGTTTTTTCTCTTCTGAAAAACGCCCCAGATAGAGAAAATAATCACCGGGCGTATCGTTAAATTCAAAGCAGGATTCGGGATAACCGTGATAAATCGTTTTGACCCAGTTGATCTCCTCGACAGGACGTCTCTGTGAATCACTGATGGAGACATATGCCATATCGGGGTAAGATCTCAGCATTGCAGCACTGTCACCAAGATCAAGTCTGCCATGCATGGTTAGAACCGTAGGCACCTGTGCCTTATAGGCATAGGGCAATGTCTGGTATTCGAGATGGGAATGAATGATGTCAAATTCATGGGCCATTTTTTCATAAACCCTGCTTAACATCATCATGTTCACCATCATTGGCGTATGGGATTTTCTGCCAAGGCGAAGGCTCTCTCTTATCGGAGCAACCAGCCGGGCAGTTGTCAAAGAATCTCCCGAAGCAAACAGGGTGACATCATGCCCTTTATCAACCAGTCCTTCAGTTAAATGGTAGACCACCCGCTCTGTTCCTCCGTATTTTTTTGGGGGCACCCTTTCCACTAAAGGTGCAATCTGGGCAATGCGTAGTTTTTTCATGATTCCCCTCTTATTCTGTAAGCACTCATATTTAAAAAGAGACACTCAAACCTGATCCCATGTACCAATGATTTTCGTCCCTCAGATAACCATACTCTTATTGTATTAAGTGGCTTTCCTATAATTCTGGATATTGCACGGTGTTTGAGTCCTGAAATCGCGGATAGCAAGACTGATAAGCGTATATCTGCGTCCTGTTCGAGGAGTGATGCTGCAAGTATTTCCTTTGAAAAGCAAGGTGTTTCGGGCAGACTGCCTGCATCATCCTGATCAATACTTTCCAGATAACAGGCTCTGAATGTTGTAAATACCTCGGTTTCCGAACTTTCATTGTCAACATTCAGATAGGTGCTGTTTACCAGTTCAGTCGCTTTTGTCTCAGAACCGGTCAGCCAATAGGCAAGGCTGTATATGTCATCCATTAAATCCAGCGGTGTTCTTTTTGCCTTGATCATACAATCTCCTTGTCTATGATTCAGTGTTATCGGTTATGGTTTTCATCACTGCGCTGCTGAAGTGCTATGTTCTGTTGAGCCTGCACCTTTCTGTTGTTGGCATCGCTCCGCTGATCAATATCTCTCCTCATGTTGTCGTCATTGCGCTGATACTGGTTAGTCCGACTATCCGGTCTGCGGTACTCAAGATCACGGTACCTTCTTATGTCGTCCCAACGATGCCTTCGTATCTGATAAGGAAGCCCGGAATCGAGGATAAGAACCCACGGTCCGCGGTAATAATAAGAACGGTACCAGCGCCCGTTATGGTAGATGTAGTACCGCTATCCATAGTAAACTATATCGTAAGGACTCCCGATGGATACTGAAAAGCCTTGAGTTCTCAGATAAAAAATTTTCCGCATCTCCTTTTACTGTTAATCGCAGCCACTGAATCAGATGTTCGCAGCTCAGCATTTTCATGCGACAATAATGTTGTCTGTGACGGCTTCAAAGGTACTGGGCTGCATGAGTTGAATATATGTCTGTTTAGTGCCCTTGCTTGTTTTATTACGGAATACATTTCCGTTACGCGCTTTAACAATTTATTTATATAAGAATATATATAAATAAACGATAAATCCTCTGTATTTTCTGAATATAACCGAGATATGTTACTTATTTGTAAAATATCGTATATAATATAGCTGTGTATTTTCAGGAGAAGGAAAGAAAAAATCCAATAACGTTTGATGATATAACCCAAGGGAACAAGGAACTCGGGCAATCGAGCATAGGCCGCAACGCCTCCAGCCATGCAAAGGATGTGGACGCATTCCACGAACAGCTACTTCTGTATAATAAGAAGATAGAGAGCCGGGTATTGTTTTGCCTTGCGTTTAAATAAGTCCCCCGACATGAAATTTTATTCAGTCAGGGGTACTTGAGTGGGTGGTGAGGGGTCAGGAGGTGGCGTCAGACAGCCTGATAACTACCGGGACAGTTTTTCCTTCAGCTACGGTTACTGTTGTCTTGCCTTTGAGTTTAAGTTTTTCGTTCCAGGTCTCGATCTGGTAGGTACCGACAGGAACGTTGGGGATAGTGAACTTGCCGTCATGTTCAGTCACTGCGGCATATTGATTTTCAGTAACGACAACCCAGCCGGACATCTCAGGGTGGACTTTGCAGAGGAAGTGAACCACACCCGGCTTATTGAAGGTGACAGGCCTTGTGACACCCGGATCATAGGTGTCAAGGCTGAATTTATTGCTCTCACTTGTCGAAGTGATATTATGATAGATTTTGTCGTTGTTCGTAAAATCAACTGTAGAACCGACAGGTATCGTTATTACTTTAGGAACAAAAGTCAGATTAAGTTGATCAATGGATTTATGCTGTGGTGTAACCTGCTCATTGACGCCTTCCAGATAAACGACTGTATCTCCTTTGTATTTCGCCAAGTCAGTTTCAATGGTACCGGCGATTGTTCCATTGCAATATGCATTAGATGCGATGCATCCGAAGCTTGATAAAAACAAAACGGTTTTGATGAACCAGGGGGTACTCTTCACCATGTCAGTCTCCTTGAATTTGATGATTAACATACAGTTACTCTCCATATCGGACAAAAATATATCAAAAGAGGAAATAGTAATCAACCAAACCCTAAAGGATTATTAATAAAAAATTAAATTTTGATAAAATTCCGCCACACGTTTTTATCAATATCGAAGCGGGGAGGGTTAAGTATTGCTTTTAAGGCTTTCGCTTACTGCGTGCTTGAACTCTTTGGAAATCTTAAAGACAGGAACATCTTTTGGCTCAACGGTCACTTTTTCACCGGATCTCGGGTTTCGTGCATCACGAAGATTCTTGTGGCGGATATTGAATGAGCCAAATCCTCTGATTTCAATGCGTTTTCCTGTTTTCAGCGAATCAATGACACTTTCAAAAAAAGCATCAACAACAGATTCTGTTTCATACTTCGTGAGACCTGTTTTTTGAGCGATTGCGTTAACCAGGTCGGCTTTAGTTGTTGTTGTTGTTCCCATGGCAATGTAGAGTTTTGCTGTTATCAATGAATCCATAAAAAACTCAACCTCTCATATTAAAACAGAGGAGCACTCCTTATAAACATCATACAATTGTGACCCATACCTTATTCATGGTATAATTTAGTCTTCTTTTTCATAATCTTAACATTTCAGTAAAACGATAGTTCAATATTTTTCGTGAAGTTACCTTGTTTTTAAACATTTTTTTCATCTTAACATCAACTCTTTGTCCACCGATGTTATGCAAGTCATGTAATTCAAATCTCACTCTTTCATTCTTCGTGAATGGTAAACATAAGTTGCCGTGGAAGATATTATGTGTATATTACGTAATTATTACTATACTTATAGGTGTGCATCTGATTAGCTGATTGGTGAACCTCGTTGTTTTGTGGTAACCGGGTCGCAGTAACTGATTATTTTACAGCCTTCTGCCTTAACAATTAAATGAGAAACATATGTTTCGTTTTCTGCATGCTGCTGATATCCATCTCGACAGTCCTTTAAAAGGACTTGAAGAGTACCAGGATGCTCCACTTGAACAGATAAGGCAGGCTGTTCGTCGTGCCTTTGATAATCTGGTACAGTTAGCTATTGATGAAAAAGTAGCTTTTGTTCTGCTTGCCGGCGACTTCTACGACGGCGACTGGAAGGATTATAATACTGGCATTTATTTTGTTAATCGGATGGGTAAACTGGGTGCTGCAGGTATTCCGGTTTTTATGGTTTCGGGAAATCATGATGCAGCGAGCCAGATAACACGTTCACTGAAACTTCCTGATAACGTCACTCTTTTCCCTCATCGGCATGTTGGTACCCATAGTATTGATCGATACGGGGTTGCATTGCATGGGCAGAGCTTTTCTGCTCGTTCGGTGACGGATGATCTGGTACGGAACTTTCCTCAGGGTGATCCTGCGCTCTTTACAATCGGCCTTGTTCATACCAGTCTTAACGGACGTAGCGGTCATGAATTCTATGCTCCCTGTACGCTTGATGCCTTGCGCTCAAAAGGTTATGACTATTGGGCGTTAGGGCATGTTCATCAACGAGAGGAGGTCAGCCGTGATCCTTGGGTTGTGTTTCCCGGTAATATTCAGGGCCGACATATCCGCGAAACAGGTTCCAAAGGCTGCACGCTGGTGTCTGTTGAAGATGGACGTGTTATATCGGTCGAACACAGGGAGCTGGATGTTCTTCGCTGGGTGCTCTCTCGGGTTGATACGGCCGGATGCGAGAGCATTGACGCTTTGCTCGACCTTGTCAGGGAAAACTTTCAGGATGAGAGAGCCCGTGCAGATGGACGGCCGCTGGCAGTCAGGCTTGTATTGGAAGGGGTCACGCCACTGCATGGTCAGCTTCATGAAAAGGCTCAGCAGTTTAATGAAGAGTTGCGGGCTGTTGCAGCCAGCCTTGGTGATGTGTGGATCGAAAAAACAGTTATAAAGACACTGAAACCGCAGGTACTCCCAACAATGTATTCAGGTGATTCGCCTGTCGAATCGTTGATGAAATCGATTGAAACCCCGCAATTCGAAAAAGATACTCTTATAGATTTTATCCCGGAATTCGAGAAACTTCGCAGCAAACTTCCGCCCGAACTTCTCAGCGATGGTGATCCATTCAGGCCGGGAGAAGAAGAGCTTGCAGCCATTCGCGAGGAAGTGAAAGAGCTTTTGATAGGCAAAATACAGCAGCGGGGGCAATATGAAAATTAAAAGCCTTTCCCTGGTTGCCTTTGGCCCTTTTTCCGGTCAGGTTCTCGATTTTTCGTCAAGCCTGCCTGGGTTGCATATTGTTTATGGCCCGAATGAAGCCGGTAAAAGCAGTGCCATGAGAGCACTTCAGGCACTGTTATTCGGGTTTCCGGCCCGTAGCGGCGATAACTTTATTCACCAGAACCCTCAACTTCTTGTTGGAGGATGTCTGCAGGGAAGTAGTAGAGATGAGTTGACTTTTTTTCGACGGAAAAGAAATAAGAACGACCTTTTTGACAGCGATGACAATTCCATAGATCCACTGGTACTGACTCCCTTTCTGCATGGACTTGATAAGATCATGTTTACAGCTCTTTACGGCATTGATCATGAAACGCTTGTATCGGGTGGGCAAGGGATTCTTGATCAGAAGGGAGAGGTTGGAAAAGCCCTTTTTGCAGCGGGTGCAGGTCTTGCTTCTTTGAAGCCCCTTTTAGATGATCTTGACAATGAAAGCGACAGCCTTTTCAGGCCTCAGGGGTCGAGCAAAGCAATCAATGAAGCTTTGGCTCATTATAAGGAGCTGCACCAGCAATTCAGACAGGCAACGCTTTCAAGTCGGGATTGGGATGATCATAACCACGCTCTCTATGAGGCTGTAAGAAAAAAAGACGAACTCCAATCGTCCCGGCAAAAACTGGAAACAGAAAAACGCCGGCTTGAGAGATTAATGCAGGCCCTGCCGGATCTGTGGGAACGCAAAAGTCTACTCAAAAAGTTGGCTGAGCTGGGATCGGTGCGAACTTTGCCGCCTGACTTCAGCGAACGTCGCACTATCCTCGAACAAAAGGAGAGAGAGTCACGCATACAGCATGAACAGCTACAGGTAAGACGTCTTATGCGGCTGGAAAAAATAAAAGGGCTGTCTCTTAACAGGTCAGTCCTGGATGAGGCGGACATAATCGAGGAACTTCATCAGCGCCTTGGAGAGTACCTGAAAGCGGGAAATGACCGTCCACTGCGTGATGGGCAGCGTATGGCGTCCCGTTCAGAAGCGGGGAATCTTCTCAGGCAGATTAAGCCTGGATTATCACTTGATGATGTAGAAAGCTTGCGTCCCGGCTTGGCAAAGCGACGGGCTGTGCATGAGCTTGACACCAGATATGCGGCTCTTATGCAGTTAATCAGAGGAGCAAGGGTTCAGGAAGAGGAAGCTCAAAAGGCGTTACATGATGCCGAGAGTGAGTTGCATATGGTTTTGCCGGTTACTGAGACCGGTCGGCTTTCACTTGTGGTTTCAGCCGCAGACAGAGCCGGTGATCCTGACAGGGAAATAATGAGTCTCAGGCTGGATCGTGAAAGGGCTGAAAGTGAATGCTGTGCTGCACTGAATCGTCTGGGGCTCTGGAAAGGGCCATTGGAACTCGCAGGGTATCTTGCAATTCCTTTGCCGGAAACAGTGAGTCGATTTGATGAGGAGTTTAGGTTCCTCAGCGATAAACTGCGTCAGCTGGACATTGAAAAAGAAGCTCTTTCAAAGGAGTATACAGCAGTGAAGGAGCAGTTGCATCATCTTCAGGTTACTGCTGACGTACCGGCTGAAGAGGAATTAAGAAGGAACAGGAATCGGCGAGACCATGGCTGGATGCTTCTGCGCCGTCAATGGCTGCAGCGGGAGGATGTTGCTGAGGAGAGCCTGAAGTATGATTCCGAACACCCCCTGCCTGAGGCTTATGAACGTATGGTTTCGGTAACTGACCAGATTGCCGACCGGCTTTACCGTGATGCTGATCGGGTTCAGCAGCATGCGTCATTAAAAAACAGGGCTGAAACTATTGAAAGAAGGCTTGCTGAAATTTGCGAATCTGATGCAGTTGCCAAAAGTGCAGTCGCTGAGGTGAGTCGCCGCTGGCATAATGTCTGGGATCACTTTGCTGTTACACCATTATCACCCTTGGAAATGCGGGCATGGATCGGTGCCTTTGAAAATCTGCGCCTTCAGGTCGGAGCCCTGGAAAAGCATGTAAAAGACGAATCGATTAAGGTCTCTCGACGCAAGGAGTTGAGAAAAGAGCTTTTAAAAGAAATTGATGGAACCGGGAAAGGAAAGGACTTTCCTGGAGAGGAACTGAACGATGTTCTTGTCTACGCTCGTGAACTGCTTGACATCCATGAAAAAGCTCATAAACGACGCGAATTGTTACAGGCCAGAATACGCGATTTGAAGAGAACTTTGGAGCATGCGAAGGAAAACATTACAAGAGCAGAAAGAGAGATTGCCGAGTGGCGTTCGGATTGGGAAGATGCAGTCAAGCCGTTGGGACTCACCAGCAGGGTTCTTCCCAAAGAGACAATAGAATTTATTGACACTCTTCAGCGGTGCTTTGACAAACTCAAGGAAACAGATGAGTTCAGAAAAAGGATAGAGGGGATTGATAGGGATATTCGATGCTTTGAAGAGGATGTTGAGGTTCTGGTGAAAAAAATTGCTCCGGATCTTGCTGCCACCGATACGCGGTCAGCAGTCAACGAACTTAAAAGCCGGCTTGGCAGGGCAAGAGAGGAAAAAACTATTTTAGAGCAGGATACCGAAGAACTTGAGGCTTTGGACAATGCCATTCTTAACAGTCAGTCAGAGCTGCAGATCTGTATGGATGAGATGGCGGCCATGTTTCAACAGGCCTGTTGTGATACCAGAGAGGGGTTGATTGAAGCGGAGCAGCGGGCCAGTCACTTTACCATGCTGACTGATAACCTCCTTGATGTCGAAAAACGTCTGAACCGCATAGCTGAAGGTGTGCCGCTTGGTGATGTTGAAGTGCAGGCTGAAACAATAAATTCTGATGAACTTCCCGGTCAGATTGAGAGATTGAGCTACGAGATCACGACTGTGCTTGATCCTGAAATACAGCAATGTTCAGAGATAATTGGAAGTAAGAGGCATGAGCTTGAACGTATGGATGGGAGTGCAACAGCTGCTGATATTGCAGAAGCCCTGCAGAACTCTCTGACAAAAATTCGCCGGTTGACAGAGCGATATATCCGCATAAAAATTGCCGCAAAGATCCTCCATGATGAGACAGAGCGATACAGAGTGGAAAACCAGGATCCAGTGCTGAAAATTGCCGGCAGGTACTTTATGGAACTGACACTGGCTTCATTTACCGGATTACGTACTGATATTGATGACCATGGACGTCTGGTACTTGAAGCTATCCGTGCGAATGGGAACTGCCTCCAGGTTGAAGCGATGAGTTCAGGGACACGTGATCAGCTCTATCTTGCATTGCGTCTTGCAACACTTGCATGGAGAATTGCGGCGAGTGAACCAATGCCCTTTATTGTGGACGATATTCTGATTAATTTCGACGATCAACGTTCTTCTGCAACGCTTGAAGTATTGAGTGAGCTGGCTGAAAAAACCCAGGTTATCCTGTTTACTCACCACAAAAAGATCGTTGAAACAGCAAAGGAGTTGCAATATCCCGAAAAAGTTTTTATTCATCAGCTTGGGGCTGGCATTGAAAACGTGAACTGAAAAAGGAGTGACAACTTTGGGATATGTTGAAAAAAACCTGATGCAGGGGGAGAAGCTTTATGTTGAGGGAAGGCTTCACTGGACAATTTTTTCAAAGGCAATTCTGTTCTTTGCTATTGCAGCCGGTTTGCTGATTTACTCTTTGAAAACATCGATGGCAGGTGAGGCGCAGGTCTCGCTGCTCGTGCGGAATGCCGGCTTTCTGGTACTGATTCCTGCCTTCTGGTATCTTGCTGATGCCTCTATCAAACGTCAGTCAACGGAGCTGGCGGTAACTTCCAAAAGGGTGATAGCAAAATTCGGATTCATCAAACGGAGCACTATCGAGCTGAATCACAGCAAGGTTGAAAGTTTTCATGTTGATCAAAGCGTCCTTGGACGGATTTTCGGGTTTGGCACCCTGCACATTAACGGCACGGGTGGCGGGATAACTCCTATTCCCAATATTTCCGATCCGCTTGGATTCCGGCGTAAAGCAATGGAAGCGATTGATGCCTCGCAAAAAAACAGTTGAAGAGAAATAATGAAACGGTAAAAATGATGGTGGATGGCGCTTAATCTTTTTTACATCTCCTTTTTTTCTGCGTCAAGATTCGCCTGCCTGGCTAACTCCTCCAAGGGCAAATCGGGTAACCCGTGTCGACGCCACTCTGTGTAGTCAAATCGATCACGAGATACTGCCATCAGGAAACGCTCCGTTTCCACTAACCCTAAAGCGCTAATAAGGGCATGCATTCCGGCAACTCGAATTTCAGTTTCAGTTTTCATACCATTTCTCTATATAAGCTAAAGCGTCCTGCGGCAACATTGCCACGACACCAGCAGCAGCTCGCAAGCGTTTAATCAGTCGATCATCTGTTGTAACAAAGAGTTCCGCTCCTCCCGCAATTGCACATGCCACATGCAGCGCATCGTACTTACCTACTCCGATTGAAATAAGGTTTCTGGCTCGTTCAAGCACTGATGTATCAATCATTATCATAGTTGATGCAATATTACGCCAATTCAATATAGCCATTCGATGCTCTTCAAATGGGTTCTTTGAACACTCGAAATCAAGAATCGAAGACCAAATTAGCTCGCATTCTATATTCTTGATCTTATGCTGAATGACGACTTTTGCCTCAGTTTCAATCCTGATGCGTGATTGTATCTGGTCATCATAAGGACGATTGAAGCAGCACATATCAAGATAGATTCTCATTTTCCCCTAAATCTCAGCAGCATCTTTTATGAATAAAACAAGTTTTCTAACTTGAATGCGGTTTGAATCTTGCGAATTTTACTTAAAAATACAACTACCATACCGACTTCCAAGTTCTTAAGTTGATATGTTCGCCGCTAGAGAAAGATATTGCTGGCTGGAACTCACCTCATTTCAAGCAACAATACTGACGTCTGAATAAGCCAATGCGGGATGTGTACTTGTCCCAATTATGGCAATCTGCACAGCTGCCGCTCCACCCACTCCGTCAGCATCGTAGTAAAGCGCTCCTGTCGTGGTGTTGTATACGATTCGGTCATCGGCGTCATGAGCAGTCACTACTCCAGCCCCGGACCAGAACTGTCCGGCACTCAATGGTCCAACGATACTGCCAAGGCCAGCATAAACAGCTTTGCTGAACAGAAGCTTATCCACACCCAACTCAAAATCTGTCACAGTATCTTTATTCGTACTGGCATTCGCTGCCACATTAAACAAAAAATAATCACTGCCTGATCCTCCCGTCAGAGTGTCATTACCGTTCCCGCCGATTAACGTGTCATTTCCTGCACCTCCGTTCAATGTATCATTACCGGCTCCACCATCCAGAGAATCGTTATAGCCTGTGCCGGTCAGCGAGTTCGCCCCAGCATTTCCAATGATCCAAAGAGCATTCGTTACTGCCGAAGCATTCACATTAAGGGCTGTTGTTCCCGTCGTTACCGCCGCTGTTGCTGTACCTGTGCCGATAACCACTTTCTCAATACCCGTGTCACCAGCATACAAGGTCAGGGTGCTTGCTGTGGTTGAGGCAAATCGCACCTCATCTGTACCGCTCAGGCCACTATCAGCGAACTCAGCAGCAGGGTGATCGGTAGCCAAGCCGACAAAGTAAATATCAGAACCCTCTCCACCGTTCAAAATGTCAGTCCCTGCTTTGCCATCAAGGATATTAGTGCCGCTGTTGCCGATAAGAGTATTCGCCAACGCATTGCCAGTGCCATTTATGTCTGCTGTTCCAATCAATGTCAGGTTCTCTATATTTGCTCCTAAGATATAAGTAATGCTTGAGAACACCGTATCAGTACCCGCAGACGCAAGTTCCGTAACTATGTCACCGGCACTGTCCACATAATAGGTGTCATTGCCTGCTCCGCCCTGCATCGTATCAGTACCGGCTCCTCCATCAAGAATATTGTTGCCGCTGTTGCCGATAAGCGTATTCGCCAAGGTGTTACCTGTTCCATTAATGTCGGCTGTTCCTGTCAATGTCAGGTTTTCAACATTAGCTGTTAACGTGTAGGTAATACTCGATTGTACGGTATCAGTACCTGCCGATGCTGCTTCCGTTACCACATCACCGGCACTATCCACCACATAGGTGTCGTTTCCTGCTCCTCCCTGCATTGTATCATTACCAGCAACACCGTTGAGGATATTGTTACCGCTGTTGCCGATGATAAGATTGTCCAAAGCATTACCGGTTCCATTAATGGCCGCTGTTCCCGTCAGCGTCAGGTTCTCCACATTGGCAGTTAACGTGTAAGTAATACTCGATTGCACCGTATCAATACCTTCGTTCGCAAGTTCCGTCACAACGTCGCCGGTACTATCCACCACATAGGTGTCGTTACCGGCTCCACCCTGCATCGTATCATTACCGGTACCACCGTTGAGGATATTGTTGCCGCTGTTACCGATAAGGATATTCGCCAGCGTGTTACCGGTTCCATTCATGTCGGCTGTTCCCGTCAACGTCAGGTTTTCAACATTAGCTCCTAAGGTGTAGGTAATGCTGGAGAGCACTGTATCAGTACCTGCTGATGCTGATTCTGTAACGACATCACCGGCACTGTCCACCACATAAGTGTCATTGCCCGCACCTCCAACCATAGTGTCATTACCCGCTCCGCCATCCAACGTGTCGTTCCCTGCTAAACCAGTGAGGGTATTGTTGCCACTGTTACCGATGATAATGTTGTCCATGGTATTACCGGTTCCGTTGATGGCGGCTGTTCCTGTCAGGGTCAGGTTTTCAACATTTGCACCCAAAGTATAGGTAATGCTGGAAAGCACGGTATCTGTTCCTTCAGATGCCAGTTCCGTCACGACATCACCGGTACTGTCCACCACATAGGTGTCATTGCCCGCACCTCCCTGCATTGAATCATTTCCTGTTCCGCCGTCAAGCAAATCGTTACCGCCAAGGCCGTAAATCATGTCATTACCGCCCAAACCATATAAAGAATCATTACCTGCCGTACCAGTAAGTGTATCATTGCCTGCTGTACCAATGTTCGGGTCAGGTATAGTCGTAAAATCATAGGTCGAAGTACCGGCATAGTTGTTGCCTGCTGTATCTTGAATCGAGCCTGCGGCAAACGTCACAAAGTAGTGAGTGCTGTAGCTTAAATCAGTTGATGGGTTGAGCCTCAATGTGTTTCCCGATACCGTAAGGTTCGTACTCGTTGCTGCATCATAGCTTGCCACAAGAGGTCCTGCGGCTGAGCCGCTGTGGATTTCAACTGAGCCTGTGCCTTTCTGAATCGGCTCGCTGAAGGTCAGCACAATGTCACTGCCGATAGCAACGCCCGTCGCTGCATCTGCCGGACTGAAAATGGTGACTGCAGGCGGGGTCGAGTCGACAACAGTGACCGTGGCCTGGATGGCTGTTGTCGATTCAGCCCCACTGTTGTCCTTAGCCACGACGGTAAATGCATTTAGCATGCCGGTAATATCGGCAGCAGGTGTCCAGTAGGCCTGATGCGTTGCATCAATGGTGTTGTTCGTCACAGCATCATAGGCTGTGGCAGTAGCCTCATCAAGACCAATCTTGAGAGTACCGGTGCTGAGCGCCTTGATGACGAAAGCATCTACCGTGCCATCGACGTCCGCCGCATTCCCATGCGATTTCAGCTCTGCAAGAGTTATTGCTACAGGGGTGTTTTGACTGGTCGTGTCAACCGGAGCATTGAACACGGTCAGAGTTGGAGCATCGTTAACGGGTGTAATTTGTACAATGGAGCTGCCGGTGGCACTCAATGCTCCTCCTGTTCCTTGGTCACCTGTATTACCATCGGAAAAGGTCCAGTTGATCTGTACTGAGGCTGGCGGATTGTCGGAACTATTGCTGTACGCTATCTGCTGGATGAGAGAATTAACAATTGCATTCGTTGCATTGCTATTAAAGGTAATGAGTAAGGTACCTGCTGAATTAGTGATGACTTGACCCCTGATGTTGCCATTTTCTAAAAGGTCACTACCCTCTGTAAGTGCTCCAAGCGACCCTGAGGTTATGGCTGAAAAGTGATCTTCACTATTGGCTCCAGTATTGCGCTGCAGCAAGAGAGACGCCCCAGCATAGTTGCCGCTCGCAGAGAGTTCCGCATCGTTAATCTGAACGTCGTTGTCAAGTATAACAGGTGCGCCATTTTCGATTGTTTGGGTAATATTGCCAAATGAAGTATCAGGGCTTCCGTCAGGATTGTACCGAGCAAGACCAACGTTGAAGATCGAATGAGAGACCGAACCCGCCACAATGATTTTGCCGTCTGCCTCCACGATTACGCTTGTTGCTTCATCAGTAGCACCAAATTCCGAAGTGACTATTCCAAGACCATCTCCAAAGGTTGTATCAAGACTGCCATTAACGTTATATCGAGCTAAAGCAAAGTCCCTGCTAATAGAGTTCTGGGTGTACCCTGCAACAAGAATCTTTCCATCGGGCTGCAAAGTAACGCTGTTAGCTTTAGCATCAAAACCTCCAAAATCCGTAGTCACCTTGCCATTTCCATCAAAACTCGTATCAAGGCTCCCGTTGGAATTATAACGCGCTAAAGCAAAATGATGGTTACTGTACCCTGCCAGAATAATTTTACCATCAGACTGTAATACCATACTATAGGCAGCATCAAAACCATCAAAGTCTGTGGTGACCTGACCTGTATGCTGAGACGGATCATCAGTGGAGATGTCACCAAAAGTAGTATCAAGGTGCCCATTGGAATCGTAACGAACCAAACCAAAGTCAGCCGATCTGGATCCCATTGCAGCAAGAATCTTACCATCAGCTTGCTGGGTAATGCAATGGAAAGCTCCTAGAAAGTCACACCAAGCCTTTCCATCAACTGCAAACGATGTGTCGAGACTACCGTCAACATTCTAGCGGGCCAGAACTGAGTATGTATTTCCCTCGTACAGATAGGCATTTCCTCCTGCAAGAATTTTACCGTCAGATTGCAAGAAAAGGCTTTCGATTTCGGTACCAAAATCCGAAATAACTTTACCATCTCCTGAAAATGTAGTATCAAGACTTCCATCAGGATTGTAACGAGCAAGAGCGAATGCGCCAGATCCGCCTACAAGGATCTTGCCGTCTTTCTGCACTATAATGCTATGAGCTTCATCCCAACGTAGAGAGGTAAAGTCAGTAATAACCCTGCCAGACCCGCCACCAAACGTTGTATCAAGTCTGCCGTTGGTATCAAAGCGCGCTAAGCAAAAGTCTTCAACTTGAGCGTTTACATTGCCACCCGCAACCAGAATCTTCCCATCTGGTTGCAAGGCGGCACTATAACAATCACTATATGTTGAGTCAACAAGTTTCCCATCATTAAGAAACAGAAAGGAGGGCGCCTGATTGACAAGTTCTGTCGGGTCACCAAATACATAGTTATAATTTATGGTTGCATCTTTTACAATAACTTGATTTGCTTCAATTGGGCCGGTAGATACCTCCAGTGTCCAGTCTCCACCGGCAAATGCTCCACCCGTCAGGTTATCCGATGCAGCTACATCAGCGTTTATCAAATGCGATAATGTATCAATGAATTGGTGCCCCGTTGCACCCGCACCAACACTGCACCCATAAAGCAATAAATCGCCATTGTCGGTTAAAGAGTGCCCGATTGATTCCAGATGAGACTGGTATTCGGAAAGATTATTTTCGGTAAGAAGTGTACTGCCGATTGTTATGGATCCAGCAGAACCGTGGGAAATTATCTGTATTGAGTCATAGTCACTTTTCCCTGTCAGTACCGATTCTATCTGCAGCACCCCATCAGCACTTGCATTAAGAATATAGTATTCAGTTCCAGTGTCAAATTGCGAAACCAACAAGTCAATATCATTAACCCTACTGTCGATGAATACTATTGTTTTAGCCATGATAGAGGTTCTCCTGATTGAGTGGATAATTCAATTAGTTAACAGCCCGATTGGGTATTAAAAATATATGGCATATTTTTGTAATGGTAATTTTTAACTTTTATTTAATTATTTCATTTCTCCTCACTTTTAATTGTGCATCCGTATTTACGGGATATGTATATATATTTCCGTAATAATAAGTTAGTGTTATTACGGAAAATCGATACTTTCACATTACAAATAATACTATCTATCCTGATGGTTATCAAAAAAATATTTTTGTTGATTCCAATATATATTTCATCCCTAACCGATCTTTCTTGCCAACAGTTTATACTTGTGATCCAAAAAAAGCAGTACAGTTGAAGGCGACCACAAGGGGCGACCGTAAGTTGCAATGCTCTATGAGTGCAAATAGATAAGAGGTAGCGAATAAGTCATTCTGTAAGCCTTTCTTAAAAGAACGTTTTGGTATGCGGATTTCCTATCTCCTGTTGTCTGTGGATAGTAAAGTGATGTATCCGTGAAGAAAATTCTTTATATTGTCTGCATGATTGCCTTTGTTTGTTGAAGTGACAAGGATGGTGGATGGCGCTTAATCTTTTTACCAGCAACCGGATGGAAGTTCTGGTTGATGCACTTGGTACAAACCTGCGGGAACCTCCTGCCACAGCTTTTACCAAAGAAGTGATTGTTGTTCAGAGCAAGGGAATGCAGCGGTGGCTTTCAATGCAGCTGGCGTCCCGTTTCGGTGTATGGGCTAACGGGCATTACCCGTTTCCGAATGCCATGGTTCATGAGCTTTTTGAGATGTTCTTTTCTCCTGCTCCTGACTCCACATTGTTTTCACCGGAAGTGATGGTATGGAAAATTATGCGGCTTTTGCCTGAGCTTGTTCATAGCGCCCCTTTCAGCACTCTGCAACACTATCTAACAGACGACCAGGATGGGATGAAGCGGTTTCAGCTGTCAGAAAAAATTGCCGATACTTTTGATCAGTATACCTTTTATCGTCCCGAGATGCTTCGCGACTGGGAAGCTGCAGTGCCAGGCAGCTCTGCAGAAGGGTGGCAGCCGATTCTGTGGCGCCAGCTGAGTATTGGACATCAGGGGAAGCATCGGGGAAAACTGAAGGAGAGTTTTTGCAGGCAAATGAACGCGGCAACAACCGGAGCAGTGGATTTCCCTGAAAGAATTGCCCTTTTCGGAATTTCCTACCTGCCGAAATTCCATCTCGACATATTTTCGGCTGTTTCAACCGTGACAGAGGTGAACCTTTTTCTTTTGAGTCCGACCAGAGAATACTGGGGAGACATTATATCAAAAAAGGCACTTGCAAGGCTTTCGGCTCAGGAGCGTGCGTTGCGTACCGAGGGCAACCCGCTTCTTTCATCGCTTGGAACGATTGGTCGGGACTTCTCTGACATGATCATCGACTTGGGTGATGTAGCATTAACTCAGGATGAAAGGTATAGTGATCCGGGAGAGTCAACGTTGCTGCATGCACTGCAGTCCGACATCCTGAACCTATCCTGTGCTGGAGAAGAGGGTGCCAGGAGGATTCTTGAGCCTGGAGACCGGTCGATCTGGATCCACTCCTGCCACAGTCCGCTGCGTGAAATTGAGGTGCTGCACGATAACATCCTCTTTATGCTCGATAAACTGAGCGGTCTCGCTCTGAGGGACATTGTGGTGATGACACCGGATATTGAGAGCTATTCACCCTATATTTCAAGTGTTTTCGGGGCCGTAGCGGATGGTTCTTCCGTACTTCACTACTCGATTGCGGATCGGCGGATGATGAATGAGGGTGAAATTGCCCGTGCAGTTCTGAAACTGCTTGCGCTCCCCGACAGTCGTTTACACGCATCTGACCTCTTTGACCTGCTGGCTTCGCCGCCGGTGAGCCGCTGCTTTTCGTTGTGTGACGAAGAGCTTGAAATCATACGGGGCTGGATTGAAAAAAGCGGAATCCGCTGGGGAATGGATGAAGGCGACCGCACCGGCAGGGGGCTGCCGGCTTATCGCGAAAACTCATGGATGGCTGGGCTTGACCGGCTGCTGCTTGGGTATGCCATGCCGGATGAAGGAGTGCTTTTCAATGATATCCTTCCCTATGATGACCTCTCCGGTTCTGCAGCGGAAACGCTCGGCAAGTTTGCGGAGTTTGTAAATGCGGTTGACACTGTTGTGAAAAGTCTTGAGCGACCGCGTTCCATTGGCGACTGGTGCCAGCAGTTTCAAACGTTGCTCAAAGACTTTATTCTACCTGACGAGAGTTCTGAACGGGAATATACAGCGATTGCAATGTTGACGGAGCAGATTTCCGGAAATGCAGCCTTGGCTGAGTTTTCCGGAGAGGTCAGTTCAACAGTTATTCTTTCCTGGTTCAGATCGCGTCTTGAACAGCAGGAGCAGGGAATCGGTTTCATGACCGGAGGAATTACCTTTTGCGCCATGCTTCCCATGAGGAGTATCCCCTTCAAAGTTGTCGCCCTCATCGGCATGAACGACTCCGCCTTTCCACGTCAGAGCAGAGCTCCCGGATTTGACCTGGTGGCACAGAGCCCATGCAGGGGAGACCGGTCACTGCGTAACGAGGACCGATATCTTTTTCTTGAATCCATTCTTTCAGCACGCGATCTGCTCTATATCAGCTATGTCGGACAAAGCATCAAAGACAACAGCGAATCTCCTCCCTCGGTGCTGGTCAGTGAACTGCTTGATACGGTCCGAAGGGGTTTTTCACTTCCGGATCAACGTGCCGTTGAACAGCATCTTGTCGTGCGTCACCGCCTTCAGGCATTTAATGCGGATTATTTTTCTGATGAATCCCAGCTCTTCAGCTATTCGACTGAAAATTACAAGGCACTTATTGAAAAAGAGAGCAGCCAGACTGAGCGGCCTTTTATAGATGAACCCCTTAAGCCCCCCTCGGATGAATGGAAAACTGTGCCGCTTGAAAAGCTTTTACGATTCTATGATAATCCATCGGGATTTTTTCTTGAACACCGGCTTGGTATCCGGGTTGAGGCAACGGTACTGCCGCTTGAAGATCGAGAGCATTTTACCCTTGAGGGAATTGAGCTTTACAGTCTGAAGCAGGAGTTACTGGAGGTTGAACTTGGCGAAGGAAACGCGGAAGAGATGCTGCCGATTTTCAGGAGCAGAGGCATGCTTCCACCTGCACGGCATGGTGAAGAGATGTTCAGAAAAATGCTTGATGAAGTTCGGGATTTTGCGGGTATTGTGCGTGAAAAGAGCGGAAGTGAGACACCGCTTGCACCGCTTGAGGTTGATCTTCAACTTGGTGAATTTCGCCTGACCGGTATACTTGAACATCTGATGCCTCATCGGTTGCTTCGCTATCGGTGCGCCAAACTGAAAATTAAAGATCAGATGAGAAGCTGGATCGAACATCTCTTACTGAACTCTGTAGCTGAGACGGGATACCCGGTTGAGACCACTCTTGTTATGTCGAATACTATCAGGAACTTTTTGCCGGTGTCCTGTGCGGCCGGCCATCTGGAGAAGCTTCTGAACTTTTACTGGAAGGGGCTTTCCAGACCGCTGCATTTTTTCCCTCGATCATCTTTTGCCTATGCAGTAAAAGGGTCACTTGAAGCTGCCCGCAGGGAGTGGAGGGATGACACGTTCAATAACTATCCGGGAGAGGGTTCTGAACCATCCATCCGCCGTTGTTTTGGCTCTTTGGAACCTTTTGATGAGGAGTTCTGCTCGGTTGCTGTTGAATTGCTCGGACCGATGATAGAATCGGAAACAAAGTGCTGAGGATTGAGTCGCGAGCTGGATCAAGAGAGATCCCTCACAGGAACTTAGGGATGACCGGAAGGGAGAGGGAATATAAATGTGTGATGGGAGATTATGAAAACACTGGAGCATGCTGCGATTGAGTTGTCGGGGATGAATTTGATTGAGGCCAGTGCGGGGACTGGCAAGACCTATGCTATTGCTTCGCTCTATCTGCGGATGCTTGTGGAAAAAGAGCTTCGTCCTGAAGAGATTCTTGTGGTGACTTATACAGATGCTGCTACAAAGGAGCTTCGGGCAAGGATACGCAGCCGTATCAGTGAGGCTTTGGAGGTAATGGATGGTAGGGAGACGGAAGATGCTTTTCTTCGGGTGTTTTCTGAGTACTCACGCACCGTTGGTTTGACACGAGTTAAGGAAATACTTGAAAGGGCACTTGGTGATTTCGATACAGCGTCGATTTATACAATTCACGGTTTTTGTCTTCGGGTACTGCAGGATAATGTCTTTGAAAGTGGTTCCCTCTATGACACCAAACTGATCACTGATCAGACGGAACTGCTTCAGGAGCTTCTGGATGATTTCTGGCGGATGCACTTTTTTAATGAATCTGCGACATTGCTCAGCTACGCTCTCCAGCATAAAGCATCAGATGTGTTTACATCACTTTTAAATGGCATACACACCGGTTCAGGAGTCAAGGTAATTCCTGAATTCAGTAACGAAGATATTGCTGCACTTGAGGTGGAATGCCATGAGACCGGTAAAGAGATCGGGAAGATGTGGCAAGAGAGAAAAGCGGCCATAGAAGAGCTTATGAAGAGCGATAAAGGCCTGAGCAGAGCAGTAGAAGCTTATCCATCAGAGCTTATTGAGCCGCTTTTTGTCAGAATGGAAGCTTATGTGGAAGGCGGCAATCCTTTTGACTTATTTGATGGGTTTGTCAAGTTCACAAAGTCAGGCATTACCAGAGGCACAAAGCCAAAAAGCTCAGTTCCGGTTCACGCTTTTTTTGATCTCTGTGAAACACTTCATGCAGCTGTACAACAACGGTTTCTTGCCCTGCAGGCTGAACTGGTCAGCTTTTTCAGGACGAATATGCCGCTTCGCAAGCAGGCCGGAAATGTCCGTTTCTTTGATGACCTTCTTGAAGATCTTTATCATGCGCTTGTTTCTGAGAGCGGGGGAAAGGCGCTTGCTGTTCTGCTTCGAAAAAAGTACCGAGCGGCATTGATTGATGAGTTCCAGGATACCGACCCGGTACAATATGAAATTTTCAGAACAATCTATACCGGTTCGGATGAACCGCTTTTTCTTATTGGCGATCCCAAACAGGCTATCTACAGTTTCCGGGGCGCTGATATTTTTGCCTATATGAAAGCGGCTCGGGAAGCAGGTCGGGAGAGACGCTTTACCATAACTGAAAACTGGCGTTCGACACCGCGGCTGCTTAAGGCCTTCAATATGCTTTTCGATCAGAAAAGAAACCCCTTTATTTATGAGGAGATTGTGTATCACCCGCTGAAAGCTGGAGGTACTCAAACGTGCCAGCCTGCAGAAGAGCCTGCTATGGCTCCATTGCAACTCTTGTTCATGGATTCTCATGATGAAAAAAACGGCATGTTGACGGTAGATAAGGCTGGCATTTTGGCGTCATCTGCCGTTGCCAATGAGATTGACCGTCTTTTGAACGAAAGCAAAAAGCCTGAAACAGGTACCCTTCTAATCGGCAGCCGGCAGATAACGGCAGGTGATATTGCAGTTATTGTGCGCACTCACCGGCAGGCGGGAATGGTTTTGCATGCTCTCAGAACAAGGGGCATTGCCGGGGTGATGCGAAGTGATATGAGCATTTTTGCTTCAACTGAGGCTGAGGAAGTGAGTATTCTGCTTTCGGCCTTGTGTGATCCGGGAAACGAGACGAAGGTTCGGTCAGCTCTGGTGACCGATATTCTCGGCCGATCAGGTAATGATATTGCAGATCTGATGGATGATGACGAAGGATGGACGCAATGTCTCAGAGATTTCCATTATTATCATCATCGTTGGGCTGAACGAGGATTTATGGTGATGATTCGTGAGCTGATGGCAAAAGAGGGCGTGCGCGGTCGTCTTCTTGGAACGGCGGATTTGTCGGGCGAACGAAAGTTGACCGACCTCCTGCACTGTTTTGAGCTGCTTCATAGTCGGGAGCATGAAGGGGGGCCCGGTATGGAAGGGCTTACGGCATGGTTCTGCGAACGGCTTGGAGCTGCAGATGAGGCCGATGAGTATCAGATACGTCTTGAAACGGATGAGTCTGCCGTTAAAATAGTTACCATCCATGTCAGTAAAGGTTTGGAGTACCCTGTAGTGTTTTGTCCTTTTCTGTGGGGAAAGGTGGACAACAAAGGAAATGTGCTTATGTTTCATGATGAAGATGGGCAGCTCGTCAAGGATTTCGGTTCGAGTGCGTTTGCTTCTCACCAGTCAGCGGCACTGAAAGAGTCGCTTGCTGAAAGCCTCAGATTGCTCTATGTCGCTCTCACCAGAGCAAAGCATCGATGCTATCTCTTCAGCGGAAAAACTCGTGCTGAACTATCGCCTCTGATTTACCTGCTTCATGCTTCCGATGAAACAAGGCACGCAGAAAATCAGGCGACGGCTCTCGCCGGAGAGTCAAAGGCTTTGACGTCCGAAAAAATGGCCGGGCAGCTGCAGGAACTGGCAGACAGCTCGGAACGGTCAATCGGATTCAGTCTGATAAGCGTTGCTGCTGCAGAAGAGGGCGCACGTCACATACATACTGCATCAAAGGTGAAAAGCGACTCTCTTTTTCAGCATACCTTCAGCGGAAACGTTGATACGAGCTGGCGGGTCTCAAGTTTTACCTCTTTCAGCCGCCATGAACAGAAGTATGCTGAACTTCCTGACCGTGACGAGAACCAGGGCAGAGGTGGAGAGCCGTCAATGGCTGGCGGTGAAAAGAGCATTGTTACCTTTCCCCGTGGTGCACAGGCGGGCATATTTATGCACTGGATTTTTGAAAAGCTTGATTTTGCCGCTCCCACCACAGAGAAGATCTCTGAACTTGTTGAAAAAGGAGTTGAGCGTTACAGCTACACGCATGACTGGATACCCTTCATTACTGCCATGGTACAGCATACCTTGACAACATCTCTTGCCTCCCCTGAAGGGGGATTTACCCTTGGAAACCTTCATCAGGGATGCTGGATAACGGAGCTGGAGTTTTTCTTTCCGCTCAGATTTATTACCTCCCCTCTACTGGCAGAATCCCTTGCCCGGCATGGAGTTATCCTTGGCAGTACTGATCTTGCGGCACAGGCGAAGGTACTGCAATTCAGGCCGGTCAGGGGTATGCTTATGGGATATATAGATATGGTGTTCGAAGAAAATGGTCGCTACTACCTGCTTGACTGGAAATCGAACCATCTTGGCTACGGAACGCAGGATTATGGACAGAATGCCATGAAAGAGGCTGTGGTTGAAAACCTTTACTCACTGCAGTACCTTCTCTATACGGTAGCTCTCAACCGATATCTTTCGCTGAGGGTTAAAAACTACAGCTACACGGCACATTTCGGCGGGGTAATCTATGTATTTCTTCGAGGGGTAAGTCGGGAGGAGGGTGAAAAAACTGGTTTTTATCGCGTTCTTCCGCCCGAAGCACTCATTGAGGAGCTGACCCAACTGTTGATAGAAGAGGAGAAATAACGCATGGCGATAATGTTTCAGGAGCGTGCCATTGACCGGCATTTTGCATCTTTTATCTGTAAGCAGAGCGCTGATTGCAGCAGTGAACTTTTCCGTCTGCTTGTTTCCCTGTTAAGCAGTGCTGTCGGGGAGGGCAACATCTGCCTCGATCTTGCTGATTGTGCAGGACAAACGGTATTCTTGGACGGAAAAGAGATTGTTCTACCGGATCTTGATGCTCTGCAGAAACTGCTGAGTGGAATCGCGACGGTTGGGCTGCCGCATCAGCATCGTCCGCTGGTGCTTGACAGATCTGGCCGTTTCTATCTCTATCGTTACTGGCATTATCAGCAGGAGCTTGCCAGGAGGCTGCTTCAAAAAGCATCAGCAGCTGTCGGGGGCATTGATGAAGCATTTTTTCAGGAAGGTCTTGCCCGCCTCTTTCCCAAAGGTGACTGCGATGCCATTGATCGCCGGAAGGAGGCGGCTTATGTTGCTCTGCATAAGCAGTTCTGTGTTATTTCTGGTGGACCCGGTACCGGAAAAACATCAACTGTTGTCCGGATTCTTGCTTTGCTGCTTGAACAGGCGGACGGCATCAGGCACAAGATTGCCATGGCTACCCCTACAGGAAAGGCGGCGGCAAGACTTAAATCCTCTGTAAGCGATATCCGGCAAACCCTTGATTGTAGTGATGAGATCAAATTGGCAATTCCCGATGACGTTGTCACTCTTCAGCGCCTGCTTGGCACTGTTTCAGGGTCGTCCTGTTTTCGCCATTCTGAGAGGAATCCGCTGCCTTTCGATACTGTGATTGTTGACGAGGCCTCGATGATTGCACTGCCGCTTATGAGTGCTCTTGTTGCTGCACTCAAGCCAACTGCCCGTCTTATTCTGCTGGGTGACAGGAATCAGCTTGCCTCGGTTGAAGCGGGGGCAGTTCTTGGTGATATCTGCAGTGCAGAAGAGGAAGGAAGCCGGGCTTCGCCTTTCTTCGGCTCCCTGGTTAACCTTGAAAAAAATTATCGGTTTCAGGCCGGAACCGGAATAGCAGAAATAAGTCGCGCAGTTAATGCCGGACTGGATGGAGAAGCCCTTGCGCTGCTGAAATGTAAAACACTCAATGGTATTGCCTGGCAGGATCTGCCCTCCCGGGAGGAACTGCCAGGCTCCCTGGCAAAAAAAACAGTTGAAGGATATCGATGTTACCTGGAAGCGGAATCAGCCTCAGAAGCACTGGAACGTTTTGACAGGTTCCGTATTCTCTGTGCATTGCGCGATGGTCCTTACGGCGTAAGCGGTCTTAACAGCAGTGTTGAACGTATTCTTGGCAGGGAAGGGCTGATCACGCTGGAAAGCAGGGGATACCGCGGTCGTCCAATTCTTGTCACGGTCAATGACTATACGATGCGGCTTTTTAATGGCGATACAGGTATACTTTTTCCTGATCCTGAAAGCAGAGGAGCACTCAGGGCCTTTTTCCCCGCTCCGAATGGTGGAGTCCGCAGCATAATGCCGGAACGCCTGCCGCTGCATGAAACGGCTTTTGCCATGACGATCCATAAAAGCCAGGGATCAGAGTTTGATCGGGTGCTTATGCTTTTGCCTTCTATTGACAGTGATATCCTGACACGGGAACTGATTTACACCGGTATAACAAGGGCAAAAGAGAGCGTTGAAATCTGGGTAAGTGAAAACGTGTTCAGACGAGCTGTCAGAAAAAAGACAGTACGGCATTCCGGTTTGAGAGAAGCCCTTATTTCAATTTCACCGTCATAAAATCAACGGCGTTGCTGACCTCTTCATCGGTCAGGGTAGAATTGCCGCCTTTTGGAGGCATGACTCCGGTTTTCCCCTCATAGCCTTCTATCGATTTTTTTACCATCACTGCTACACCTGGCGCAAGACGCTCACGCCATGCTTCCTTATCGCCGGGTTTCGGGGCACCGGAGACACCCGAATCATGACAACCGGCACAATTTGATTCATAGATTTTTTTGCCTTCTTCAATTTTTCGTTCAGCTAAAGCTTCGGCTTTTGATTCTAAAACCTCATCTGAGACAGGAAGTTTTTCAGGATTGCAGGAACCGAGGCAAAAAAGGCTGACGATAATAAAAACGGGCGTAAAGAATTTCATGGTCATCGTGATGATGCGGACTTGAGTGGATATAAGTAAAAATTGGAAATTATTTTTTTGGTTCCCAGTAACAACGCTTTGGAGAAACTATCAGCTCTTCATCTTTCAGAGCTTTCAAAGCCTTGTCGACCTCTTTACGATCCAGTCCGCTGATTTCCGTAATCCGGCCGGCATTGAGTGGAGTGCCCTCTTTTTTCATGACCTCAAGAACAGTATCTTTTGCGCTCATTTTTCCTCCGGATGTAAGATGTCTTTTTATAAATCACAGTTCGCTAAATGTACATATTTTTAAATAATTTCGACAGAGTGTCCCGCAATATCCTTTTTGAAAGGTTTTCCTTTCCCGCCAGAATGATCAAAGGTTTGATGACGTTGATTGAGGATAATATTAGTTGTAAATTAAACTTTACGAAAACTTTAAATAATCTATATAATTTATATAATCTTGATATAGAACGTTTCTCAGCAGAACTCAGCAGGGGTCTTTAACTCAAACCACAGGAGGAACAGCAGATGAAGAAAAAAGTTATCTCTATAGTCGCTGCGGCTCTATTAGCGTTGCCGATGCTGGCGCATGCAGCTCCAATCAAGATAGGTTTTATCAATTCAATTACAGGTAAAGAAGCACAGATAGGGGAAAACCTGACCAATGGTGCGGCTATGGCGATTGAAGACTTGAAAGCAAAAGGTATTCAGGTAGAGCTGATCAAGGAGGATGATGGAGGCGACCCGAAAAATGCCCTTGCTGCATACGAAAAACTTGTAACCCGTGATGGTGTTATCGGCGTGGTCGGACCATATACTTCCGGTTCTGCAAATGTTGTTGCTTCAAGGGCTGACCAGTATCAGGTGCCTCTGCTTGTACCTGCTGCCGCAAAGGAAGATATTACCATGAAAGGGTATAAGAACGTTTTCAGGTTGAACGCTCCTGCCAATGTTTATTCAAGTGTGCTGATGAAAGCAGTCGCTTCGTATAAACCTAAAACCATTGCCTATGTCTATGCTGCAACTGATTTTGGCGTTTCAACCGTTAAAACTGCCCAGGAGAATGCCGCTAAAATGGGGTTAATGGAAGTTGCCAACGAAAAGTATCAACAGGGGCAACCTGATTACCGGCCATCCCTTGCCAAGGTTAAAGCAGCAAATCCGGATCTTATATTTCTTGTTTCGTATGATGCCGATGCTATCCTTCTGATGCGTCAGGCCAAGGAGATTTCGCTTACACCAAAGGCATTCCTTGGTGCCGGTGCGGGATATACGACAGCCCAGTTTGCTCAGCAGACAGAAATATCCAACCTTGTGGTTTCTGCCACGCAATGGACAGATGATGTCAACTGGCCGGGTGCAGCGGACTTTGCACGTCGTTATAATGCAAAATATGCAAAAGAGCCCTCCTATCATGCCGCCTGTGCGTATGAAGCAATGAGAATCATGGTTGAAACTGCATCAAAATCCAATACAGCCGCTAAACTTCGAGCCGGCCTGAAAGCAGGAAGCTGGAATGGTATTTTAGGTCCTGTAAAATTTGCAGATTATAATGGCTTTACCAACCAGAACAACCATCCCATGCTGGTACAGCAAATTATAAACGGTAAGTATGAAACTGTGTACCCAGCTCAATTCAGCAAGCAGAAACTGGTTTATCCCTATACTCGATAACATATAACAATTCAAGATATACAGCGCCTTCATGACGGTATGGAGGCGCTATATGATCCGTGTTCAGCTGAACTCTTTTTATTTGCAGTTCATTTTACAGGGAGATCATAATGTTTTTTCTGCAATCCTTACTTTCCGGAATATTGACCGGCGGTGTTTATGCCCTTGCCGGTATAGGGATGTCCCTTGTTTTTGGTGTCATGAATATCAGCAACTTTGCTCATGGCGATCTTATGATGTTAGGGATGTATCTGGCATATTTTTCATTTACCCTGCTGCATATTGACCCTTATCTGTCGCTTCTGCTGATTATTCCAACGGCTTTTCTTTTCGGATGTATAATTGAAAAAGTATTTATCCACAGGATTATAAATCATCCGCATCAGAATCAGATTCTCCTGACCATCGGTCTTGGTCTGATTATGAGTAATTCAGCACTTCTCTGTTTTACCAGTGACCCGAAGATTTTGACGACATCTTATTCAAGCAGCGCAGTCCATATTTTTGGGGGCATATCGTTATCTGTTCCATTGATTGTATCTTTTCTCATTACCTGCGGGATTACCGGAATCCTTTACGTGTTTCTTTCAAAAACCACTACTGGTCTGGCATTGTGGGCAACAAGCCAAAACAGGGAGGCTGCACAGCTGATGGGCATTAACGTCGCAAAAATGAGCGCTATCGCCTTTGGACTTGGCACTGCTCTGGCTGCAACTGCAGGTGCTCTGATAGCTCCCACCTATTATATCCATCCGATGGCTGGCCATACCTTTCTTCTGAAGGCCTTTACAATTTGTGTTCTCGGCGGTCTTGGCTCGGTTATCGGAGCAGGGGTCGGAGGGGTTATCATCGGGGTTGTTGAGTCAATGTCATCAACCTACCTTTCAAGTGACTGGAAAGATGTTGTAGTCTTCATCATTTTTCTGGCGGTTCTGCTGCTTCGTCCTCAGGGACTGTTTGGAAAAAAAGGGGAGCAGTAAGTGAAACAGATCATGCTTATTGCGATTACAGCAGGGATCGCTTCAGTATTGCCGATTGTGACAGGGGAGAATCCCTACGTTATTGGAGTAATGATTTCGGTGCTGATGATGGCAGCGCTTTCTTCAGCGTGGAATATTCTGGGCGGTTATGCCGGTCAATACAGTTTTGGACATGCCGCCTACTTTGGAGCCGGTGCCTATACGACCATGATTCTGATCTCTAAATTCAATTTCAACCCGCTTGTCAGTATAGTGGCGGGCATCATTGCTGCCTGCATTATTGCCTTGATTACAGGCAGTATTGTGTTCAGGCTTCGCGGCCATTACTTTGGCCTTGCGTCAATTGCCGTTGCGGAAATTGTCCGCCTGTCAGCGCTGAATTTTGATTTTACCGGGGGAGCACAGGGGATTCTTCTTTCTGACGTATCCTTGTGGGGGCTCGACCTGAACAGTAAAAATCCATTCTATTACGGAATGCTGCTGGTGCTTGTTGTCACCCTTGGCATAACGCTCTATCTGCGGACATCGAAAACCGGTTTTTACTTGCAGGCAATCCGTGAAGATCAGGACGCCGCCGCCTCTCTGGGGATTAATCTTTCGTTCTATAAAAACAAGGCGTTACTGATCTCTGCAGCTTTGACATCCGTTCTTGGAAGCCTTTATGCGGTCTATATCCGTTTTATTGATACTTCCGCAGTGCTTGACCTTCGACTTTCAATCGAAATTATTCTGACGGCGATTATCGGCGGAGTCGGAACTCTATGGGGTCCGGTTCTTGGTGCTGTCTTGCTGGTGCCGCTTGCCGAACTGCTGCGTTCAAACGTGATAGGTGATGCTCTTGTCAAACATGGTATTGTTTCTGAAACATCAGGCCTCGGTGTTTTTCTTAAAGAGAACCTGGCTCATGCTCACGTCCTTGTCTATGGAATCATAACGGTGCTTTGCATACTTTATCTTCCCAAAGGAATACTCGGGCTTTTCCGGAGGGCAAAATGATAGGGCATATTCTTCATATCAATCATGTCAGCAAGCATTTTGGAGGCAATGTCGCTGTTTCGGACATAAGTTTTTCTGTTGATGAAAAGCAGATAGTTGGACTGATCGGTCCTAATGGAGCAGGTAAAACCACCTTGTTCAACTGCATTACCGGTTTTATTCATGTAACCTCCGGAGACATCATTTTTGATAACAAAAAAATTAACAAGCTGCGTCCGGATGAAGTTTGCCGTATGGGTATGGCACGTACCTGGCAGAGGGTGAAACCGCTGGGCAGCCTGACGGTTCTTGAGAATGTGATGATCGGTGCGTTTTCAATTACAAATGCTGCCAGAGAAGCTGAAGAGATAGCAATTGAACAGTTGGACTCTGTAGGACTGACTGATTATGCAAAAAAAACGGCAGGTTCACTCTCTATCGGTCTGAAAAAGAAACTGGAACTTGCGAGAGTATTGGCTACCCGACCGAAAATGCTGCTTCTGGACGAAATCTGCGGCGGATTGAACCATACCGAAACCGATGGCATTCTTGTTATTATCCGTGAGGTCCGCAATAAAGGCGCTACCATTGTTTTTATCGAACATGACATGAAAGCCGTTACAGCTATCTGCGACTGGATAGTTGTTCTGAATTCGGGTGAAAAGCTTGCTGAAGGGACGCCGGAAGATATTACGAAGAATCCTGAAGTCATAGCAGCTTATCTTGGAGGTGGTCAGAATGCTTAGCATTAAAAATCTGAATGCCGGATACGGCGAAATGCCGGTACTGAAGGATATTGATATCACTATTGCCCAAGGTGAGATTGTTTCTGTTGTCGGAAGCAATGGTGCGGGGAAAACAACCCTCCTCAAAGCAGTTTCAGGGCTCATAACGTATAAAGGAATAATTACTTACAATACCGAATCACTGCAAGCTCTTCCGGCGCATGCCATAGTTCAGCGGGGAATTATACATGTTCCTGAAGGCCGGAAGATCTTTCCTGAAATGAGTGTTATTGAAAACCTGATTATGGGAGGCTTTCTACAGAAAGCAGATCGCAAACAGAATATGGAGAGGGTTTTTACCTTGTTTCCCAAACTTGCAGATCGACGCAATCAGCTTGGTGGCACCATGTCCGGTGGTGAACAGCAGATGCTTGCTATCGGGAGAGGATTAATGGGGAATCCGAAACTTCTCCTTCTTGATGAACCGAGTCTTGGATTGTCACCGTTGTTTACCGAGGTGGTTTTTACCGCAATTCAAACCATCAGCAAAAGCGGGGTTACGGTGCTTCTGGTTGAACAGAATGTCTATCAGTCGCTGAACATCAGCAACAGAGGATACGTTATTGAAACCGGGAGTATTGTACTTACAGGAACCGGTGAAGAGTTGCTGAATAACCAGGATGTCAAGAAGGCTTTTCTTGGAATGTAAGAAAAATCATTATGGCTGGTATTGCTTTCAGTCTACAGCTTTACATAATATCTATTATATGAAGCCTTTGAGTTTAGCTAACATTTTGTTGTATAATAGATATTATGTAAAGCTACCTGATCGGCATCGTCTTTGATCCAAAAGCAAGAAACGTCAGCAAGTTTGAATGGGAGAAGATCTGAGCAATGATCCTGATTCTACCAGTCACCTGAAGATCCGCCTCCGCCGAAACTTCCTCCGCCGCCACTGAAATTGTCGTCGTTGTTGCCGCTACCGCTAAAGCCTCCGCCACCGCCAAAAAAACCTCCTCCTAGACCGCCCCAGAAAAATCTTCTGAAAATCTGATAAATAACATAGATAACAGCGAAAATTATGAACAGCAATGACATTGAAGGCTTATCTCCATTACCCTCGGTTTTGGGCTTACCCTTGTACTCTCCATGTGCTGTTGAAATAATTGCAGAAACACCGTTGGTGAATCCCTGGTCAAACTGACCCGCTTTGAATGCCGGAACAATCTCATCCCTTACAATACGCCCGGCCATGAGATCGGTCAGCTTGCCTTCCAGACCATAGCCGACCTCAATGCGTACCTTATGGTCATCTTTCGAGACAATAAGCAACACACCGTTATCTTTGCCTTTCTGGCCTATTTTCCAGGCCTCGGCGACCTTAATTGAAAAATCCTCAATCGGATCACCCTTAAGTGATTGAACGGTAAGAATAACTATCTGGGTTGATTCTGCAGCTTCAAACTGCTTGAGCTTTGTCTCAAGGTCCGCCTTGACAGGCGCAGAAATCATTCCAGCATAATCGTTTACCCGTCCTGTAAGGGCAGGCACGGGAATGGCTGCCAAAAGGCCGGTGTACAACGCAACCTGAAGTAAAGCAAAAAGGAGTATCGTGGAACTTATCCACGATACTCGCCTCGCCAAAAGCGTTATGGTATTTGTCCGAATCAGAATTTCACCCCTGGTACTGTTTTAGCGGCAGCATCAGCCTTAAAGTACTCCTTTGGTTTCAGCTTCAGCATAAATGAGTTTGTCAGAGAGTTAGGAAACTGCCTGATTGAGAAATTAAAGGTCTCTACAGAAGCATTATATCGCTGACGTGCAACACTGATTCGGTTCTCAGTCCCCTCAAGCTGATTCTGCAGGTCCCTGAAATTCTGGTTGGCTTTGAGTTCAGGATAACGTTCGACCGTTACAAGCAGGCGCGAAAGAGTCGAGGAAAGATTTCCCTGGGCTTCCCTGAATTTTGCCATGGCATCAGGGTCACTCAGCATTGCGGGAGTAAGCTGAATTGCCGAAGCTCTTGATCTTGCCTCTACAACTGCTGTCAATGTTTCCTTTTCAAAGTTTGCAGCACCCTTCACTGTTGCTACAAGATTAGGTACAAGATCAGCCCTGCGCTGCAATTGAGACTCCAGATCTCCCCATGCATGGTTAACCGCCTCTTCATTCTGCTGAATACTGTTATAACCGCATCCGGAAAGTGTACTGAAAAAAAGAAAAAACACTACAATTTTAGCCACAGAAGCCTTCATCATGTATATCTTCTCCTTACTATTTTTAATATTGTCGTTTACCATACCATGTCACGATTGTTTACTGGCTGAAACTTCCTCTTCTTTTTTTGAAGCACTCGCCTCAACTGGTTTAGTTTTAGGCTCAGGGGCCTCTACAGCTTTATGGAACTCGTCTTCAAGGTCAGCTTGTGCTTTTTTAAACTCCTTCATACCTTTACCCAGGCCTCGCATGAGTTCCGGCAATTTTTGAGGACCAAAAAACAACAAGACAACAAACAGAATAAGCAGTATTTCTTGTCCACCCAATCCAAACATAACAACTTCCCCTCGCGTTAATTAGTCAGCAAATCTCTTGCATTTCTTTAAATATACAATTGATTCAAGTTCTAATACAAAAGATATTTTCCTGCAGCAATCACTGCTAAGGCAACCTCTTCCCTGCCTTGAACGATGTCAGCTCGGCAGCAACTCCGGTAGTTATGAATAAACCCAGACATGTGCCGGCGGAATATTCTGCAGAACAAAGCGCTTCCTTTTTTTACTTTCAAAATTCACTTGCCCCAAAGGATCATTAAGACCATAAGTAAATATTACGCACCAGGTCAAGAGTCCCCTGGCATAGAGGTCATTTAAAAGAGGAATGAATGATAATTTGAATGGATTGTTAATGAGAGGAATCGATACAACCAAGCCAACTCGCTTATCAATCTTTTTTAACTGCTCCAATGCACACGAATTGACAATGTTCAGATTTGGATAATTTTGGCGCAGCAAAGCACAGAATTCTTTGTCAATTTCAACCAGTACGGGGTTTAAGCTGGAAATGTGCTGTGTAATTGCTCCTGTTCCAGCGCCGATTTCAATAACAGCTGTCCGATCCAGCTCTTTAACTGATTTAAAAATAGCTTTCCCTAAAAATTCGGAAGAAGGGATTACAGAGCCGACACTTTGGGGGTTTTTCAAATATTTTTTTAGAAACAGTATATTTTTACGCATTTATTATATCTATTTATAGAGACTTGGAACATGAACACAGTCGTATTGAAGCTCTTCGGTCAAAAACGTGAACCATAAAATACAGTGGATAGTGCAGTATCAAAACTGGATCTGACCTTTATTCGTTGGAAGGGAATGTTCAGAGCAGCCGTCACCGACATTTATTCAGTGTATAAAATAAGAAAAGCCGCTATTTAACAAGGGACTTTTCTTAAAATCATAACAACTATTGATTAATTTATTTGGAAACTCAAACAAGTTGGATCGCCAGCATTCAGCGATCCCCGGTAAAATCGCAAAGGAGCTTTTCTATGGAACAGAGGAAATTAGGAACTCAAGGATTAACGGTATCGGCCCAAGGATTAGGCTGCATGGGGATGTCCGATTTTTACGGTCAGCGAAACGAAGCGGAATCGATAGCAACAATCCATCATGCTATTGAGTCAGGAGTTAACTTTCTTGATACTTCAGACATGTACGGGCCTTTTACCAATGAAGAGCTGATCAGCAAGGCTATAAGGGGACGTCGCGACCAGGTTATTGTTGCGACCAAGTTTGGTATCATAAGAAATAGCCCATCAGCCAGTGGCGGTTGGGCACCTGTCATCGGCATCAGTGGAAGACCGGAATATCTCCGCTCAGCCTGTGATGGTTCGCTGAAGCGGCTGGGAATCAGCCATATTGACCTTTATTATCAACACAGAGTCGATGCAGAAGTGCCGATTGAAGAAACCGTTGGTGCCATGGCCGATCTGGTTACTGCCGGTAAGGTACGTTATATAGGACTGTCAGAGGCTTGTGTCGGGACAATACAACGAGCTCATGCGGTGCATCCTCTTAGCGCTGTACAGAGTGAGTACTCGCTTTGGAGTCGTGATCCGGAAGAAGAAGTACTTCCGGCACTGCGCAAACTGGGTATCGGTTTTGTCTCCTACAGCCCGTTAGGAAGAGGCTTTCTAACAGGGCAATTGAAAAGTCCTGATGATTTTGCAATTGATGATTACCGGCGCAATTCTCCCCGCTTTCAGGGTGAAAACTTTACAAAAAATCTTGAATTGGTAACTCGTCTCAAAAAGATTGCCATTCGGAAAGGAGTTACTGCCGGCCAGTTGGCACTAGCATGGGTTCTTGCTCAGGGTGATGATATTGTGCCAATTCCGGGTACCAAGCACCGGAAATACCTTGATGAAAATATTGCCGCCGGATCTGTAGTGATAAGCAATGAAGAAATGGCTGAAATCATCGAAGCCTTGCCCAGGGGTGCAGCAGCTGGAGAACGTTACCCGGAAAGCATGATGAAGCTGATTAATCGATAACTGTCTGAATATTCTGAAAATAGCAAAAGCCAGACAAAACCTGCGCTCTGTCTGGCTTTTCGTAAAAAAACCAAAAATCTTAGTAACGATCTCTTCTTGGTGCCCTCTCTTCACGTGGCTTTGCTTCATTGACCGTAACAGTACGGCCATTCAACTCTTTGCCATTAAGTGACTCAATAGCTTCACTGGCTTCACTGTCCTTAGGCATTTCAACAAATCCAAAACCTTTGGAACGGCCTGAAAACTTATCATTGATGATGCTGGCACTTGCGACTTCTCCGAACTCGGAAAACGCATCGCGAAGATCATCTTCAGAAACAGTGTAAGCCAAATTGCCGATGTAAATATTCATTGTTTAATCTCAGTAAACGTGTGCATTGATAAAAAGAGATACAGGCAAGTAATCAAAGCACAAATCACTTGAGTAACTATCAGCCAACCATTGGCTGATTTAAGAATTCAGTTTAACGTAATTATTGATAGTTATCAAAAACAAAATACTGAATGCAGATAATATTTTAAAAAGTGTACACTCCGAAAGTCTTTGAATCCGCTCTATTTATTTAAAAATAAACATTTTAAGATGTTATTATCGTATTCTCCAGCCATTCATTTTACTATGAGGAAGGCAAAAGATAAAAAGGAGGCAGGAATCACAATTCCTGCCTTTTTCAAGCCAATGGATTTCTTGCGTTACTGCCGACTGAAGGTATTACTTTTTTACCGGCACTTCGCGCTCCTCTTTCACGGCATAGTTGATCAGGTAGTCATAAAGCCTGATAAGACGCGCATTCTGATTGTTCTGATCAATCCAGTGTCCAATCATACCAATCGTACGTGCCAGAACGAAGAAACCATTCAATGAGTATTCAGGGAAATCCAGGTCAACAAGAACACAACCGATTGTGCCATCAACGTTAAGGATAAGATTATCCTTTTTCGATGTAGTGATCTTTTCTACCTCAAGCGCATAGTCAAGACACGGTGTGTGAAGCGTGGTTTGGTTTTTGACATATTCGACCAGATATTTCACCCTTTTATCAGGATTTTTAACGCTCTTCACCCTGTGGCCGATACCTGGAACAGGACCGACGTTCTGCTTCATCCAGTTAAGAAATCCCGGAATGTCGTTTGGATACTCATTGACGCCATACTTGAAATATTTTCCGGCATTGGTAACCGCACCGCCGAATCTCGGTCCGATCATGGTCATACCGGCCGAAACAGCTTGTGGCAGATCGATGCCGGCGCAGGCCGCAATAATGGAACCGAATGCCCCGGAAACTGCCGGACCGTGATCGGCCGAAATCATGATAATGCGCTTGATGATTTCAGACTCTTCTTTGGTTGGAAGTTTCTTGTTCCAGAGGAGACCGATAACATCCTCAATACCATATCCTTTTTCACAGAGTTCAGAAGCTGCATAGCCAACGTAACGAGGCTCTTCTCCACGATCGTCGGAAATGGTGGTGCGAATCAGGGGTTCTACAATAACCTCGCCCTGCTTCATGATTTCCTGGACACTCGGAGGTAGTTCTGGGAGCAGCTTCTCGTCAAGTTCCGGTTCCGGCAAAATCACGCCGGTTGCCTGCAGTTCAAGGTAAACCTGCTTGATTGCTTTACTCAGACCTCCGAATGTATCCGGTACAAGAGCACCCGCCTCACGAAGAGCGTTTATTTTAGAACGTGCGGAACCAAGGCCTTTTTTTCCTTCCTTGGCGCCGGCATGGCCGAATTTCATTCCCTGCGGCAAAACATCCTGGCAGGTACCGCCAATGGCGGCAATCAGCTTGATCCTGCGTTTTTCGGCCCCGAACCAATCCGCGGCTTCTTCCTCAAGTGTACCGCCAACTTCGCCGACAATAACGACAGCCTTGGTTTCCGGATCGTTTTCGAACATTTGAAGATATGTGACAAAGTCCGTACCGGGATACGAATCCCCCCCGATAGCTACTGCAGAGGTAATGCCATTTCCATTCTGTGCGCAAAGCCACATGGCTTCATTGGACAGACCACCTGATTTTGTAATAACGCCGAAAGAGCCGGAACGATAGAGATTACAAAGTTTCAGGTTTTTAAACTCACCGCCGATAACGCCGAGACGACACTCCCCTGCCGACATGATGCCGATTGAGGAAGGTCCGTTAAAAATTTTGCCTTTTTCAAGTGCATACTTGCGAAGGCGCTTGGCATCCTTTTCAGGAACACCTTCGGTTATCATGGTCACAAGCTTGATGCCTCTGGCATCAAGTGCTTCTTTGGCAGAGTGAAATGCCCTTGAGGCGCCAATGTAGATAAGCGCAGTATTGATTTGAGGGTTTTCATCAAGTGCCTTTTCGAGCGAGGCATAAACAGTAACGTTGTTCAGCTCACCGCCCCTGTATATCTCTTTCTGCTGACCTTCTTCCGGTGGATAAACAAATGCCTGCACCGTCAGTGGCCGGTTGATCAGAAAGTCAAACTGTGCCATCCGCCTTGCAGCATTTACTCCAGCAACACCGCCAATGATGACCGCTCGTGTATCCCTGTTTGCTAAAATACTCACGATTCTTTCCGGTTTAAGTTAGATAGTTTCTCTTAGGGTTCCTGCGATACTGGTCGTCCTTATGAATTCAAGGCAAGGTCGACGATATCGGTCATAGGCATGCTGCGATCATAGACATGAATGTCAAATCCCTCTTCCTGCAGCTTTTTCATGGAAGCAAGGCCTTGATTTTCATTTGGACCACCTCGCCTTACCCAGATTTTCACATTTTCCAGGTACCCTTTTGATTTGCTTTCCCGGAATCCATTGATAATCCCGTTAAATGTTGCTTTAACGTCAGTAAAATTGGCAATAGCTCCGCCGACAATAATATGCTTGATGTTGGGAAGCCTGCAGATGGTTTCTGTAAGAGCCTCTACTGCCCAATCCGGAGGATCACCGGAATATTCAGCATAATTGGCAATTGAACCACCTCTTGCCACCACAGCGTCAGAATAAAACACGGAAGCTCCACCGCCTGCAGTAAGCAGAGCAATGTTGCCGCCCGGGACTTCAACCAATTTGACCGATCCTTTGATGCGGGCATCGATGTCCATGATCTGCTGTTCAGCTTCAGTGAAAGGACGTCCGATTTCTGAAACCGGTTTGAAATCCCAGTCAGCATGACGGAAACGGGCATCCCAATCAACGTTCATGACCGCATCAAGGGCAGCAAAGCGCATATCACTCTTGCGTATGACAAGCGGATTGATCTCTATCGACTGTGCATCTTCGTTATCGAAACAGAGAATAAGGCGTGATGTGATTTTTGCGACACGCTCGGCAATTTCGCCGACGAAACCTGCTTCAAGTGCCGCCTCAGTAATCCGCTCAATACTTGGGGTTTCATCAAGCGGTATGAAAAGCCGTTTAACAGTATCCCAGTTCTCTTCGATATCCACTCCACCCTTATGTGAAAGGAGAAGTTCAGCACCATCGCGGTTTCCGGCAATGGAAACATAATATTCTTCATCGTGATCAAGCATTTCAGCAACAATCACCTGACGCACAACCGAAGTACCAATTTCGCGCCCGATCATCTCTTTTGCTGCTTCAAGCGCCTGATCAAGATTCAGTCCAAGTTTAACCAGTCCCAACTTGAATCGCCCGCCAATTGCTTCATGAGCTTTAACAACGAGTTTTGATTCTCTTAACCATTTATTAGCTTCTCCAAGCTGCTCAAGACGGTTGGGGTCCATGATAACAACATAATTTGGCACGGGAATGCCCCATTTGTTGAATAGCTTCATGGCCGGCCCTTCAAGTATTTTAGCCATACTATTAGGTATTTGTATGTTTATGGGTAGAAAAACGAAGCACGGAAATGTGCAAGATTTTAAGTTAACTATATTTTAATTCTATACAAGTTTCAACAAAATTTTATATCCTCAAATTATCAAAAGCAGTTTTTATGATTGATTTTTTTTCCTCATGGCAGAATTTGCCGTCACAAATGAATCCCGTAATCTTTTCTGCCGGTGCTTTTGCTGTTCGCTGGTATGGCATGATGTACATTGTGGCGTTCGCTATCGTCTATCTCCTTACTCGGTATCGTCTTGACGCTGAAAAACTTCCTTTTGAACGCTCTTTTATCGGCGATGTCCTCACTTGGGCTATGGTCGGTGTGGTTGCCGGCGGTCGGCTGGGTTATATCCTTTTTTACGGCATGAGCGATTTTCTTGCAGACCCCCTCGGCAGCATCCTTCCCTGGGTGTCCGCTCCCGGAGGATGCCGCTTCGCAGGAATAACCGGCATGTCTTATCATGGAGCTGTAATCGGAGTTATTATTGCAGTTTTTGCCTTTACCCGTTCTAAAAAAACCGGATTTTTTGAAACATTTGACCTTTTCATTCCATCCGTTCCCCTCGGTTATACTTTCGGTCGGCTTGGTAACTTCATCAACGGTGAACTCTATGGAAGAGTGACTGATTCAGCAATTGGTATGTATTTTCCTCTTGCTCCCACCCACCAGCTTCGCCATCCTTCCCAGCTCTATGAAGCATTTTTCGAAGGAATAGTACTTTTTATTATTCTCTGGCTACTGCGCAGAAAATCTCCATTTTCTGGATTTCTTTCAGCCCTCTACCTGTTCGGCTACGGGTTTGTTCGCTTTTTTATCGAATACTTCAGAGAACCTGATGCCCAGCTCGGCTTTGTGTTCCTGAACTTCTCAATGGGGCAGGTACTTTGTTTCATCATGATGTTGGGAGGAATTTTATTGTTTATAGCTTCCCGTGCTTCAGCAACATCAGAGGGGGGTAAGTAAAACCTCTTCCCCGCTGCCGAAACAACGTCGCCTGACAAAAAGCATGACAGCCACGGAACTGACAGCTGTTGAACCAACAAGCATCAGCATGACGACGATCTGATAGCGGATAGCGATGAGCGGGTCCGTTCCGGCAAGAATCTGGCCGGACATCATGCCAGGAATGAAAACAAGACCTACGCCCATCATAGCGTTGATGGAAGGAATCATTCCGGCAGAGACAGCATTTCTGAATATATCAAGGCTTGCTTCACGGTAATTGGCCCCAAGGGAGAGCTTCATTTCAACCAGTTCTTTCTGTTGCCTCATATCCCTGAAAAGCCGTTCGAGAGAGATGGCAAGCGCCGACATTGAATTTCCAATCACCATGCCTCCGGCAGGAATAAAGTATCGGGGTTCCCACCAGGGTGTAATGCCGACAATCAGTCCGGAAACAAAAATCGCAGTTGCCAGATAACTGACGAGCATCGTCAGGAATGTCGGGATGATATAGGGTATCTGCTTCTCCTTGACTCTCCCCTTGATAATGAACATGGCAGAGACAACCATTACCATGAAAACACTCAGTACCAGGAATGAGTTGGAGGTTTTCAATATAAAGGTCAGAACATATCCCATCAAAAAGAGCTGGGCAAAGGTCCTGATTGTACCAATAGTGATATCACGATTAAGGCCTAAATGGTAGATGAAGGAACTCGCCTGTGCGATAAGGATGAATACCAGAGCAAGCAGCAGTTGACCTGTTGAGATATTAATGATCTGATTCATTGAGATGGAGTGATCGATGTGCAAGAGTATAGGTTAGAGGCGTTACGGTTTCAGGCTTGAAATCGATGTGTGTAACCGTTATGAGGGTTTTACGGTCATCAGTGTTCAGGCGTTCCATAATGGAAAAAACCATTGATGCACTCTCCTGATCAAGGGCGGATGTGGGTTCATCGAGCAGCAGAAGAAGGGGTTCCTGCAACAGGGCTCTCATAATGGCGAGGCGCTGTTTCTGCCCAATCGAAAGCTTCATGGCGGATTGATCGAGAGTGACATCACCAAGGTAAAACTTGCGCAGCATCTCATGCAGCTCTTCCTTTCCGGGGCGGGGTTTAGCTGCATTGATGGCAAAGGAAAAAGGCATGAGCAGGTTCTCCTCAACCGTAGCATCGATCATTTGAGGTATCTGGGCAACATAGCTGACAACGCTCCGCAGTTTTGCCGGGGCAATAGAGGTAATGTCGCTGCCCTGAAAAAGAATAGAGCCTCCCTGTGGCTTGTTCAGTCGACAGATTAAACGCAGCAGGGTAGATTTCCCTGCTCCTGAAGGACCTTTAACCAGAATAAACTCCCCCTCCTGCACGGTTACGTTGAGCCGATCAAAAACAAGAGCAGCTGATCCCTCATAAGCAAAGGAAAGATTCCTGATTTCAAGAAGAGGAGTCACAGTTTGTATTATACTCCGTTGGATCAACCAAGTCTGAATCTTTCATCATGACGATGCAATTGTTGCTACGTTTTTTTATGAATGTTGACCACCCATCTTCCCATGCGGTTTGCGAAGAAAAAAGTAGCCTGTGAGAGCTACAATCGCTACTGCAATCCCCCATATAAAAAGTGCGAATTTGGAGCCACCTTCGTACATGCTGAAGATGCCGAAAAGAAAAAATATGCCTGATGCCCCTGTTTTTATGGCTTTTTCGGGCAGTTTGGCTCCGAGCATCTTTCCTGCTATGATAGCTAGTCCATCCGAAATCACCATGCCTATGGTTGATCCTATCCAGACTGGCAGAAACGGATGCGTTGACGCCAGGGTAATGGTGGAGAGCATGGTCTTGTCACCAAGCTCTGCCATGAAGAAGGTTGAAAAGACGAGCCAGAAAGGGTGCACTGTGGTTTTACAGCTCTTCTCGTCTTCATCAAGATGATCGCCTCTGAGTGTCCAGAAACCAAACGCTATAAAGGCAATACCCGCAACAAACTTTATCCATTCTGTAGGCAGTTTGTCTCCGATAAACCAGCCTATGCCGGCTGAAAAAACATGAATAGCTAAGGTGGCCCAGAAAATCCCCCACAAAACAACCCAGGAATTGTAGCAGGTTGCAAGCGTCAGGGCAACAAGCTGGGTTTTATCGCCAAGCTCGGCAATAAAAATCATGACAAGCGAAAGCCAGAATGCGTCCATGAAGGAAGGAATTATCGGTTATCAGTTCAACGCTGCAATCGTTCTTTATAAATCACCATTCAAGTATAGGGCAATATAATTCAATCTCCGAATCCAAGCGAAACTCCGAGAAGGGGGTGAAATTCCAATGGAGATTATTACAGCTGTTTTTTCAGTATAGAGATATTAGTCTAATACAAGGTCGATAGCCGTATTTGCATCCCACAATTCCTTAGCTGCAACCTGAACAGAGAAATCATCATGCGCCGCAGAGGTTGCGGTGGTTGCCTGTTTAACTTCCTGTATTGCTGACTGTACCTTATCGGATGGAACAGGACTGAAATCCTTATCACAAGCTCTTCCGATATCAGATGTAAGGTATATCGATGCTGTTATAAAAACGCTCCGCTGACCTTCGGTCAGGGTGCCATCATTGGCTTTAGTGTTACAGGTTTGCTGAAGCTCATAAAGTGCGTCAATGAAAGCTTGTTTTTCTGATGGTGTAGCCATATCTGCTCCTGTTGTCATATCCGTTAAAAAAGCCCGGCAGGAAATTTACATAGCCAATCGGGCTGCATTTGCCACTTGCAGCAATCCTTCCTTGAGTTCCTTGATGTTTTCTTCGCGAATAACAGCTTTTTGTTCTTCAGAGTACTTTCCAGTGATTGAATCTCGAAGCTTCCGGTGCGCTGATACAAATAATCGTATAGCCTTTCCTGCAGTGGATGTGGATGCTTTAATTTTCGAATTTAATTGTTGTTGCTTGAAAAGAGCGAGCAGGAAGCTTTCTCTTTTATCGACGCTTTCAAACTCTTTGCTGCCTTTGTTCCTGTTGTAATAATCGCCAAGGCTTGTTGTTAATGTGGCATTCATAGAGGCTATGTAGGTTGTATAAAAACTATCCGCATCTGTCGCAATAACTGATAAATTTTGTTCCTGTTTCTCTCCTTCAGTCCCGACGATCTTTGCTATTTCTTTAGCATCATTACTGTTATGTATCAATTTTTCCAGATATCCGATAAAATCGCTCAGAGCGGTACTTTGAGAGACTTTAGAGCTTACCGCATCTGGCAGAATTTTGACGTTACCCTGAAGCGCAGCCAATTCTTCTGCAACTCCCTTCAAGGTGCTGGCTATTGGTGTTGTTGGTGAAGCTGTATGCTTGTTTATTGCGTCCAGGTACACAGCAAAAGCATCCAGAATATCCATTGATGATGTAAGCGATGATCTTTCCATGGGCATTAAATCTATTTTCTGGCCAAGCAAAGATTTTTCTTTCGGATCTGCTGACTGCCATTGTTTCAACTCGGCATCAGATAAGCATAATCCTTGTTCCTTTTTTTGTCGACCGGCACGGGCAATATTTGTATGAATGACTATGGAAGTGCCAAAATTACATGAGGAATTTCTTGCCAGGAGTGAAGCTGCAAGCTGATTTTGAGTATCGAATATCGAGTTATGAAACTTATTCACTTCGCTGATCGCATTTTTACCTGCACTAACTGTGTTTGTGGCTTCCTGTGTGACCAATACCGATGAACCACACGCCTGAAGCAAAAGCGCAGCAACACAAAAAAGCACAATGAAACGATGTTTTTTCATGGTTTATCTCGCCTTGAATGGTTTGATGATAGTGTTTGCGAATGCCCGGTTGTCTGGCAGCCAATCCTGACAGACAACCGGAAAACTGAACTATTTGACTTTAATCGGTTTTGGATCAGAAGAGACTCCGTTACTATTTTTCACGACGACATTGACAGATTGTTCCTCAGGCAATCCGTCAGGAACAGTTACCGTAATTGAATTGTCGGTCCACTCTGTTGCCTGCTCAGCTTTCTTTTCATTGAACATCACCTCACCTTTTCCCTGCTGTCCTCCAAACCCACTCCCCTTTACCGTGAGCTTCTCTTTGGCAACGACCTCAACAGGAGGATCGAATTCTTTTATTGTGGGTTTCACGGATACCTCGGTCTTCCCATCACCTGACTGAGTCGGCTGGGTAGGCTGGGTGTTTGCTTTTGACCCGAAGTAAAAACCAGTGATGGCTGTCAATGTACCGGCCAATAGAGTGAGCAACTGCTGCGCAATTGGGGGAATATCTGACGGTGCAAAAACTATGAGATGAAAGACAGCAATAGCCAGAACAAGGATGATTGTTACGGTGATAAGTCCTCGAGTAAGCCCCGTAAGGCCGGATGGCCCCTGGTCCATGGCAACCAGGAGAGCAGGAATCTCATCTGGGTTAATATTCTTACCCTTTGTCAGCTTTTCGAATACTGTAGTCCTCTCTTTGTAGCTTTTAACGATGTCGTAGAAAGTCATTACAGTAGGTGGAGAGACAATCAGCAAGACGTACAGAAGGAGAAACCAAAATCGATTGAAGGATTGCTCTGCTGATTCGACGTAGTTCAACTTTCCAGTGGCCACCGGCTTGTCATCCTCACCGATAAGCTCAACGTCGGCAGACCCCATAAGGTCAAGCTTCGGAAGCTGGACAGTCAGCTTGCCATCCGCCTCTTGCTTTTGCACCGGAACAACTTGCACACCCACGCGAGCACGAAGTTTATCCTGGTTTGTGATGCCTTTATCCAGCGTGAGTGTAACTGTCGGATTGGTACCCTTCAGGATATGATCGGGGGTTATTGATGCTTTCGGAAGGTCCGCTCCCATAACCACTGCTGCATGTGCTGTGATGAACGTTGCAAATAGAGCGATGAAGGTGATGCGAAACAGGCGCATAATGACTCCTTTTCGTTGATTGTTCATTGATGGCTATCTGTCTAACCACAAAGTTTGGAAAAAAATGTCAAGCAGCTTACGTAAACAACATTATTAAACATCTGCTCCTGCGGATTAGCATGGGGTATTTTGTCAGAAGTCACAATTATCATTAAAAAGTTCCCGTGAATAATCAGTTAAGGGGTACGGAAGACTTCTCATCTGCGATTTGAAATAACAAATGATTCCGTTTATCGGGTTTCTGATGGTGGATTTTGTTATTTGATCTTTTTGCTGATTTCCGGAGGGGACAATCCGAAGCAATTCCACTTAAAAGAGAAAGATGAATATTATGCTGAAATGTTTTGAAATGGTGAGAGATTATCATGAAATTGGCGGTTAGTATACCTGTATCGAAAAGGTTTGAACAAAGAGTTATGCCTGAAGTAAGAGACGCTGTCAGCAGCGATGTGTCGAAATGTGCCGAGCTTCTTGGAGTCCTTTTCAGCCAGGAGCACGAATTTACCCCCAATATCGAAACACAGTCAACAGCTCTTTCCATGATTATCGGAAATCCTGAACTTGGGCGGATATTTGTTTGTGACGTTGAGGGGGTTATTGAGGGAATGGTTATGCTGCTCTTCACGGTCAGCACTTTTCTCGGGAAAAAAGTCGCTCTACTCGAAGACATGGTTGTCGCTTCGGAATGGCGTAGTAAAGGTCTTGGCTCCCTGCTGATCAATCATGCCATTGAATTTGCCAGGAGGGAGGGATTCGGGCGGATAACGCTGCTGACCGATGGAGATAATGATGCGGCACAGCAATTCTACCGGTCGAAAGGATTTTCACAATCGGAAATGGTGGTTTTCAGAAAGCTGCTCGATTGATATAAGCAATAAAGAAGATGATCATGAGTGTATGGATGTGCAAAGAGTGCGGTTATGTCTATGATCCTGCAGAAGGTGATCTTGACAACAATATCAAGGCCGGGACACAATTTGAGCATGTGTCAGATGAGTGGGCCTGTCCGGTCTGTTATGCACAGAAAGCAACGTTTGAAAGGCTTTTATGAATTGTTGCTGGTCATGAGGCCCACCCACAATATTAATGTCAATGGCCTTTCGAGGGCTTGTCGAAGATCAGTGCGAGCACTTCCATATCTTTTTTGTTGTTTTGCGATGCTATCTCGCGAATACTCATTGATGGCTGGCCAACCGTTATGCCCTTGCTGCCCAGCTTCTCGACTATAGCTGCGCTGTTTTCACCTGCAATTTCAGCAACAGTTTCAAGTCTTGCCGATGCTAGCGCTTTTGTCATGTTCATTCTGGGATTCGCATGATCACCGGATGGAACGAAAACAGAGAGCAAGGTGACTAAAAGTCCTGTTCCTATAATGGCGAGTGCGGGTTTTCTGGAGAAGTAACCTGTAAATGATTTCCAGTTGGCGAAAATATGCAGGGCAACCCCGGCAGTCATTGCCCAGCTCAGCCATTCATGAACCGGCTTGATAAATCCCGCTTCAACTTTAAAAAACATCAGTGTTCCGGTGACGGCAAGAATGAAGAAGGTTGCTGTGGCAAGTGGCGTGGCCCATGATTTCATTGACGTGTTCATTGTGTCGAATGTTTGGTTTGAATTAGCATTTGCGTTATCGAATACCTCCATTTGACGACATAACATCATGAATCTTGTCCATCTTTCTCTCGAAACCGTTTAAACGTCAATACGTGTCATTTTAAAAACCTCTTTATCTTCAATCATCCCTTTTACAGTTCTGGCATGGGCTTTGTAGTGGTCACTTTGCAGGTGATTTTCGAGACAGGCGAGATTCTCCCACGTTTCGTAAAAGACAAAAATCAAAGGATCATCATTATCCTGATGCAGAATATAATCGATACAGCCATCCTCCTGTCTGGTAGGAACAATAAGGTTCATGAGTGAGCTCTTTACGCTCGAAAGAAACTCTTTCTTTGCCTCAACTTTTGCGATAACGACGAGTTTTGACATTGTTCTACTTGGTTAATGACAGTTGTTTATGAACATTGCACAACAGAAACCGAAAAATCCAGCCTCTTCAGGATTGAAGTCCTTTGCCTACAGAAAACGCCTTTCCCAGCAGCGGTCCGACACCATGGTACCCCCGATGAGAGGTATCATAGATAAGAGGATTGATTTTCATGATATCGAGGAAGCCGTCGTCGCCAAACACATCTCCATCTCCCTTGACATCAATTATTTCGCCAATAAACTGCGTGTGCAGGCCGATTTCAAGAACGTGCAGCAGGCGGCACTCAAGGACAACCGGAAATTCGGCAGCATAAGGAGCGTCGACCAGGTCGCTTCTGACATGGGTGAGTCCAGCAACGGCAAACTTGTCGACGTCACGCCCTGAAACAATCCCGACGTAATCAGCTTCTGCCATCTTCTCCCTGTTGGCAATACCGACCGTAAACGCTTTGCGCTCTATAATACAGGCATACGAGTAAGTTGCCTTGCGCAGCGAAACTGCGACACAGGGTGGCTGAGAACAACAGATGCCTCCCCATGCGGCACTCATCATGTTTGGTTTGCCAGCCTGATCGTATGTTCCAACCATCAGGACAGGTGTTGGAAAAAGCAGCGTCTTTGCCCCTAATGACTTTTTCATGGTATTGCTTGTGCTGTTTTGTTTCGTTCGAGCAGGTTCTGCCAATTGTGTTTTTCAAGAAAACTGCCATCAACGTTTGATTCCATTTCAACAAACATGGTATACGGTATGGCGAACGACAGGAGATCCTTTGCAAATTTGTTGCGTACGGTAATGTCAGTAAGCCCGATAACAGCTCTCGGTGTTTCGGATTCGGCTTCCCTGAACGGGATGATGCCTATGGTATGGCAAGCGGCAGCAAAAGGCACAATAACATTTTCACTGCATTTACGGGCATAGTTTGCCAGAATGACAAGAGCCGAAAGCTGATCAGGATTTACAAGAAAAACCACGACTTTCGGGGTTTCATTTTCATCCACATCCTCCAGTGGCTTGAAGACGACATACTCTTCAGGGATGTCTGTTATCGGCAGGGATGCTATAAAGCTGCCGGCTGTCTCAGGTGTTTTGAAATACCGCTCCCCCTCTTCAAGGTCGGGCATTCTTGATGCAACCGCTTTTCCAAATTCAGTTTGACAGAACCCGCTGTTGCCGGTAGAGAGAAAATGTTCGATCCCTCCGGGAAAGTTTTCATAACAATTGCCGAATCCAAGGCCGACGCCTCCCCCAGGACATCCAAACGTCTTGCGGGTGAATACAGCTGTTTTCCCTTTTGATGCGCTTTTCAATAAAGCAGCGACACAGCCGAACGCACCTTCCTTGAACTGAAGTGCTTGCCCAGGCAAACTGTTTGTCTGTATAACCGCCACCGGCATGAGTTGCATACCGATTGCACCCTGAATGGCACTTTCCATTGAAACTCTCTCCTCTTTGGATTGACAAGGAAGTCTTCAAGAACCCTATGGATATTTAATGATTAATTGCAGAATAGCCAACTAACAAGTTGCATTGTTGTTACGGGATTTATTAATGCTCTTCGGAGGCGATGCAATCTGCCTAAGCATGGTTTGTGCATGGGCCCTGCCGCGTGATGATTGGATTGAGAAAATTGATGGCATACCATGGATAGAAATAATTTGGGATGCGTTTATTTTTTCGTATCATATGAGCACTGATTCATATATATGAGAGGACAATATGATGGAGAATAAAGAGGACAGTTGTCAGGAGCAGTGTTTTCATCCTGAGGTGATCGAATCAGTTCGTAGGGATATGCTCGGCAGCGTTCCGGCTGATGAGCTTGCGCAACTGTTCAAGGTGCTTGGCGACAATACAAGGATAAGGATACTTGATGCCCTCTACCGCTCGGAACTCTGCGTATGCGACCTGACCGCACTTCTCGGTATGAACCAGTCAGCGGTTTCCCATCAGCTCAGGGTATTGCGCGACGCAAGGATCGTGAAATCGAGAAAGCACGGCAAGAATGTGCTGTACAGCCTGGACGACGAGCATATATCAGGCCTTGTACGCATGGGTTCAGAGCATGTCAGGGAGCTGAAAAGATAGCTGCTTTTTTTTTATTCAACACATGAACACATTATCATATGAATATGTATAACAATCCAATAATTCTGTCATGAATACCGTTATCAATGCTTGTTTCGCCGTGCTTCTAGCTTCGTGGAATGTGCTTCTGGAATCGGCGCCCTTTGTGCTGCTCGGCTTTTTTGTTGCCGGCCTGCTGAAGGCGTTTCTTCCTGATGATTTTGTCGCCCGCCATCTCGGAGGAGGGAGTACGGCATCCATTGTCAAGGCTGCGGCAATGGGCGTGCCCATTCCCCTCTGCAGTTGCGGTGTTCTGCCTGCTGCCGCGGGCCTGAAGAAGCAGGGTGCCGGAAAAGGCGCAGTCACCTCGTTTCTCATATCGACGCCCGAGACCGGCGTGGATTCCATCGCGGTATCCTATGCCCTGCTCGATCCTCTCATGACCGTCATCCGGCCGGTTGTCGCGTTTTTCACAGCTGTGGCAGCGGGCATCGCGGTTGCTTTTACTGAAAAGCATTCCGGAACCGGAATATCTGAAGCTGGACCGGATGCCATGATGGAGCAGACTGGTACTTGCACGTCCAGCTGCTGCTGCAGCCATCATGAGCCGGAGCCCAACGGACCAGGCAAAAAATTCATGAAAGGCATGCGCTTTGCTTTCGGCGATCTGCTGAAGGATATCGGTGGATGGCTTTTTTTCGGAATTCTGCTTGCCGGTGTGATTTCCGTGTTCCTCTCTCCTGAAATCGTGAACCGTTACCTGTCGAACGAATATCTCTCCATGCTGGTTATGCTGGCCATTTCGGTGCCGCTCTATGTCTGCGCCACAGCATCGACGCCAATTGCAGCCGCGCTTGCCCTGAAAGGCATTTCGCCGGGGGCGGCGCTGGTGTTCCTGCTTGCCGGGCCTGCAACCAATGCAGCATCTATAACGGTTATCGCAAAGCTGATCGGCAGGCGTGCCACCGTCGTCTATGTTGCGGTTATCATTGTGATGTCATTCGTTGCCGGCATTGGAGTCAATGCACTTTATGCTTCGCTCGGCATCGGCATCACCGGCTGGCTTTCGGCATCGGCACATGAGGATGGCGGCCCGTTGTCCGTCGTATCGGCACTTGTGCTGTTCGTGCTGGTTGTGAAGGCAATGCTGCCTGTGAAAGGGCATGCCCATTAAGGTCTATTACGCAGCTGACTGCTGATAGAGATGTTTTTGAAAACCAACGAAAGTCGACAGAATTCTATCGGTCGTTCCCAGTATAGTCATTGCATCAGGAAGTGCATGGTATTTGAGCCTGAGCAAATGCGGCAATTTTTCCTGGTCGAGCTCCCCTACCCCGGCATCTATATACTGCGCAAGGACAAACTGGATAAACTCCTTCTGCTTTTCATCAAGTCCCGAGTAAATGCTTTCTTTCGCGTCGGCAACTCTTGCTTCCCTTGTGATGGGTCTATGTGCAAAAGAAATGTATTCGAGCACATCAAACAAATCGCTTTTTTCAGCATTGATGAGGTTCTGGATGGACTCCAGCTCCTGCTTGCCGTACCCTGCATCAGCCAGTTTTTCCAGCAAAGTCCTCCGAGTTTTCGGGTCCGACCATAGCTCTTTAAGCTCATCTTCGCTTTTGAAGAATTCCGGTAGAACACCGAACATTCCCTGAAGAAACTCTTCCGCCGAAATCACCTTCCCGTCAGAACTCCAGAACGAGGTTGCAATCATATGCTGAATTTCACGCTC
>JABDHL010000035.1 GCA_012972825.1 Chlorobiaceae bacterium | reverse complement strand
ATTCCATGAAAAAAACGCGAAAGCTGATAACTTTAGTGCTGCTTGCTCTTGCTCTGAACACCCTGGAGAATACCGCTGAAGCAAAAAACAGACCATCCAATGCCGGCAGACAGAGTGCTGCCTCTGCTGAGCAGACAGAAAGCACTGACGCCAAAAAGGAGGTTTTCTCCGTTACATCAATCTCCTTCAGCGGCCTGGAAACCCTCAACGAAAAGGAAATAACCGCCAGCCTCCCGCTTAAAGTCAACGATCAGATTGCCATCCCCGGCCCTCAACTCACGGCAGCTATGCAATACCTCTGGCAGCTCCAGCTTTTCAGTGATATCAGCGTTCAGCAAACCGATCCTGCCGGGAAAAATATCGCACTCAACTTCACCGTCAAGGAGCTGCCCATTCTTGACAAGGTGACTTTTGAAGGCAATAAAAAGCTCGACAATGATGAGGTGCGGCGAAAAGCAGGTCTTGTCGCCGGAAAAAGAATAACCCAGCAGGAGCTGCTTACCGCTTCGAATAAAATCGAAAAGCTCTATGCATCAAAAGGTTATCTGACGGCCGGTGCGGAATTTCACCTGCAGGACAACGGCAAAAATCATGTCATTGCACTTTTCTCAATCACTGAAGGCAGCAAGGTCTCCATTGAAAAAATCACCTTTCATGGCAATAATGCTTTCGACCAGAACAAGCTGAGAGGCGTCTTCAATGAAACGCATCAGAACTCCTGGTGGCGGAAAATCTTCGGCTCACCAAAACTTGACACCGATAAATTCAACGACGACAAAAATCTCCTCGTTGAGTTCTACAGGAACAACGGCTACCGCGATGCCAGGGTCTTACGCGATGCCATCAGTTATACCGATGACAAAAAAGGCCTTCTTCTTGACATCTATCTTGATGAAGGACAGAAATATTATATCGGCAATGTTACCTGGACGGGCAATACCAAGGATTTTGCAACAACAGAGCTGCTCAATACCACCTTCAAAATCAAAAAAGGTGATGTCTACAATGCAAAACTTATTCAGGAACGGCTGAATTTCTCTCAGGACAATGGAGACGTCAGCTCGCTCTATCTGGATCGCGGCTACCTCTCCTTCAAGGCAAAACTTGAGGAAACGGTTGTCAAGCCTGATGCAGTTGATCTGAAGATCAACATGGTTGAAGGAGAACCGTTCCAGCTGAACACCATCTCGATCAAGGGCAATACCAAAACGAAAGATCATGTCATCCGCCGCGAGCTTTATACCGTTCCGGGTGATATGTTCAGCCGCCAGAACGTTGTGCGCAGTATCAGGGAACTGAGCATGCTCAACTACTTTGACCCCGAGCAGATCACACCCGATATTCAGCCTAATCCCGAAAACAACACCGTTGACCTCACCTACAATGTCATCGAAAAACAGACCGACACCTTCAATACATCGGTCGGATACAGCAGCACAGGATTCATCGGCTCACTCGGCCTGACGTTCAGCAACTTTTCGCTGAAGGACATCTTCAATCGCGAAGCCTACCAGCCGCTCCCGCACGGTGACGGCCAGAAACTTGGCTTTCAATGGCAGTTCGGCAGCAGCAACTACAACACCATCAGCCTTTCCTATACCGAACCATGGGCATTCGGAACACCGACCGCCGTCGGTTTTTCAGTCTTCGACACCCATAGCGCTTATATCTATAACAGTGACGGCGTTACACCAACCATCATGGATCAGTACGGTACCACACTTTCGGTTGGAAGACGTCTGACCTGGCCGGATGATTACTTCTCGGTTAACTGGAAACTCAAATACCTGCACACGAACGGGGGGCTTTTGAGTTTATACGCATCGCAGGTCAATGCACCCAGCCAGGCTGATGAGTATTCGATAACACAAACCATTACCCGAAACAGCATCGACAGCCCGATCTATCCGCGCAGAGGCAGTAAAAACTCAATCTCTGGCGAGCTTGCCGGAGGGCCACTGCCGGGCACCGTCGATTTCTATAAGATCACCGGCAGCTCAAGCTGGTTTTTCCCAATCACCAGAAGTCTTGTCTGGAATATTTCAACCCAGCACGGCTATCTCGGTACCTTTACCAACAATGATTACATCCCCTACACCGATTTCTTCTATATGGGCGGCAGCGGTATGTCCACCCTGCCTACCGTCCCTCTGAGAGGGTATAATGACCGGAGTCTCGGTTACAATCTTTACCCTGGCGACCCTTCATCGACACTGTACGGCGGGAAAATCTATTCAAAGTTCACTTCGGAACTGCGTTACCCGTTGACCATGTCACAGTCCGTAAGTATTTACGCCCTGGCTTTCGTTGAAGCGGGTGATCTCTGGATGAACTCGAAATCGGTCAATTATGGCGACCTGAAAAAATCTGCCGGCCTTGGACTGCGCCTCTACCTGCCTATTATCGGTCAAATCGGGCTTGATTACGGCTATGGTTTCAATGCCGTTGACAGTATTCCAAACAAAAAGCAGCAGGGATTCAGCTTTACCTTCAGTTTCGGCGGGGCTAATGATTAA
>JABDHL010000034.1 GCA_012972825.1 Chlorobiaceae bacterium | reverse complement strand
TGCATTACAAATGGTAATTTCCCGTTACCCATTTTAATATAACACTTTAACCGTGAATATGGAGGCTTTTTTTATGGCAGATCGATCAACTTAGGGCATACATGTTCCGCCACAAATCGTTCAGGGAATATCTTGCCGGTGTTGAGCTGGTCAGAAAGGTCAAGCGAACCTCAGGTCATCTCGACAGCCTGATTCTCGGTTTTGGTGACGACTGGTGGGAGGAACCGATCAAATTCTTTCTCGCCCAGGAAGATGAGGAGACATTTGATCTCTTTATGGAAAAACTCTTTGATTCACCTCTCAGTTCAGCTTTCACCCTGAAGCAGCAGTTGCTTTTGCAGACCATCATCGAGGAAGCTCCGGAGAAAAAGGTTGATGCTCTCTGCAGGAAGCTTCTCGATCCCTCAAACACTTCAGAACGCCAGCGGGTCATCCTCGACTGTCTCAAAGCTATCGGAAAACCGGAAGCTCTTGAAGCCTTGCAGCAGTTCAAGGTAAAGGGTCTTGCCAGAAACAAGGATATTACTGATCGCTCAATAGAGGTATTCTTTGCCCTTGGGGGTCAAAAGTCTGAATCATCCGAAGTCAATGCAGACTACATCCTGATACCGGGTGGAAGCTATATCTGTTCGGTGAGCAACACGGAGGTGCAAGTCGGAAACCTCTACGTAGCCAAATATCCCGTAACCAACAAGCGTTACCGCTCATTCATTGCCTCGTTGCAGCACGAAAACCCTGAGCATGGTTCTCCGGTAACCCCAGCCTCTTTGAGTTCGGAGCTGAACACTCTTGCAGAACATGAATCATGGGGGAAAGAGTTTCACGACTATCTCAAGGAGGGTAATGACCTCGCCAGTCTCTTTCGGTCGAAATATGACGAGGATCGCAAATTTGATGGCGACGACCAGCCGGTGGTTGGCATCACCTGGTATGCGGCCCGGGCCTACTGCCTCTGGCTTTCCATGCTTGAAGGAGAAACCTGCCGCTATCGCCTCCCGAATGAAGTTGAGTGGGAGTGGGCAGCAGGAGGCAGGCAGGGAACAACAGGCAAGGAAGTTCGTAAATATCCCTGGCCGGACGAGAAAGGTGAACCAACCTCAAAACTGCTCAACTATGATGGCAATGTAGGCGCAACAACACCAGTCGGCAGCTATCCCGAAGGAGCCACCCCTGAAGGATTATACGATATGGCCGGTAATGTATGGGAGTGGACTGATAGTTGGTGGAATGAAAAAACACGTTTGTACCGTGTGCTTCGTGGTGGTAGCTGGGACAGCCATGCTGAGGGCTGTCGGTCGGCTTGTCGCAGCAACGGCACCCCCGGCAACCGTGGCAACTTCGTTGGCTTCCGCCCGGTCTTCGTCCCGTAGTCAGTTGGCAGCTCATTCCGGCTTTGCTTTTGAGCGAAAGTGCAGTACCAACATTTTGGTGAGCGGCAGTGAGGGACGAGTGCCACACGCCAAAATGTTCTGGTAAAAAACGAGAATAGAAACGACCACCTAGGTGGTCCAATTTTTTTTTGAAAAAATCCTGTTATTTCAGCATCAACCGTCATTCTTCAATTACCGACAGCGAGTCTGACCACAACGCAAACGCAATTAGGCAATCCAAGGAACTTCTTGAACGCATCAACAAGGTTGTCAGGCATATCGAGCAGGCAATTGACAGGGAGATGTCTCTGGATGAATTGGCTTCGATTGCCTGCTTTTCTCCTTTTCACTTTCAACGGATATTCAAGGAGATTATTGGTGAAACGCCGAAGCAGTTCATCAAACGCCTTCGTTTGGAAGAGGCGGCTCGCTTGATTGCTTTCCACCCTGACCGGAACATTCTATCTGTAGCGTTACAGGTTGGATTTCAATCTCTGGAGGTGTTTTCAAGGGCATTCAAGGATTACTCTTCAATAAGCCCGGATACCTACCGAAAAAGCAGTGAAAGTGAACGATTCAGAATCACTCAGATGCCTTACACGCAACTGCAAACCGGAGAGAAGCCTGTATTAGATGTGGTGTCACTAAAGCCGATACAGGATTTTGATGATGTATCAATTGAGATTGTTACACGACCTCCAATACAATGCGTCTATCTGAAAACAACGCTGCAATCGCCAAAGATGATCGACGAAAGCTTTAAGAGCATAAAACAATGGTCTCAAATACGTGATCTTCCTGGAAGTGATGTGATGCCGTTTGGAGTGATAAAAGATTACCCGATATTCACTTCGCTTGATAAATGCCGGTTTTTTACCTGCATTGCAGTTGATAATCCGGCAAATGGGTATTCTAAAAGCAATAGGTACGTCACGGTTCCAGCTTTTCAGAATATATGTTCTGATGCTTCTTGTCATCGGTGCATTGGCGGGGCTGATTGCGATACCTGCTTCTCTGCTGTCGGGTTGGGCATTTGCTCATTTTGTTGCCGGCAAACTCAATTTCAATATTATTACCACAACCCTTCCGCTTTTTGTGTACATCACGCTGATACTTGCAAGCCTGCTGATGCCGGCTCTGCTGTCCGTATCGATTTTGCTGAAAGGTACGGGTACATCAGTCAGAGAGGCTTTAAGCGACTACGGCATTTCACAAACAACAGTCGGCAGGGAGTTTCCATTTCTAAAAACGCTGCACCTTTCTGAACGGATGATGTTGGCAATCAGAAACTCACTGCGGAACATGAGTCGTCTGACGGTAACCGTTTTTGCCATGGCTTTCGGGGTGGCCATATTCAGTACGGGGTTCAATGTGCGGCAATCGTTATGGGAATTGCTGACGGGCTATAAAGAGGAAATGCGATATGACGTACAGGTTGTTTTAAATTAAGCCATTTCGAAAGATGAAGCCCTGGAGCCGCTTGGATCGCTGGAGAATGTCAAACAGGTGGAAACGTGGACAGGTGGCCGCGGTGAAATTCAGTCAAAAATATTATCAACAGATAAGGGAGCCGGAATAGTAGCTCTTCCGAGAAATACCAGTCTGCTCAAATTAACAATCTGCAATGGACGCTGGCTTTTGCCTTTAAAAGATTTTGAGGTTGTTCTGAACCAGCAGGCAATGGAGCTCTATAACAACCCGCCTCTTGGCTCCTTGCTGCATTTCGTTTGTTGCAAAAAACAATGATTATCAGAAGGCAATCGCTCTTAAAAAGAGTATTGAAAAGGCAATTGCCCCATCAGGGCTGGATATCGCTTATGTGATGTCGCAGGCTGAACGGGTGAAAATTATTTATGACCATTTCAATATTATTCTCTCGGTGCTCATACTGCTCTCATTTCTTGTCCTTCTGGTCAGCGCTGTCGGTATGGCATCTGCAACGGGCATCAATATCTGGGAGCGAACCCGCGAGATCGGTGTCATGAGGGCAATTGGAGCCACCCCTAACTTTATTTATGCGCTTTTTGTCAATGAACGCGTGATTACCTGCTCTATCAGTATAGTATTTGGGTTATTACTCTCTTATCCGCTGAGTCGTCTTGCTGCGCTGTTTTTCGGTAGACTCATGCTGGGCAACGATGCAGAACTGACGTATGCTTTCAGCACATCAGGGTTCTTCATCACACTTGCTGTTACCCTTGTTTTCGGGTGGATTGCAAGCCGCATACCGGCTAAATCGGCAATTTCCATGTCAACACATGCTGCGCTTTCTTACGAATAAGAGTAGATCATGCATGAAAGGATTGTTACATTATTTCTCTGGTCATCAACCACTGGGACAGGAGCAGAGATGAAAGCGGACAATTTTACCCTTGAGAAGTACTTCAGCAGGATCGCTTATCACGGCAATACCAACACGGATATTGCAACATTAACGGAGATCATGCGATGCCAGTTATTTTCAGTTCCTTTTGAAAATCTGGATGTTCAGGCTGGAAAAATTGTGTCTCTGGTTCCAGAGGACATTGTCGAGAAAATACTGTTGCGTAAACGTGGCGGTTATTGCTATGAAGTCAATGGCCTCTTTGCAATGGCACTTCAGGAGCTGGGAGTTCCCCATACATTTGCGGCTGCACGCCCTATGATTTATCCTGTAAGGCGTCCCAAAACGCACATGGTTATTATAGCTGAAGTGGGTGGCGAGAAGTGGCTTTTCGATTTAGGATTCGGGAGTAACGGTATAAGAAAACCGATGCGTCTCGATCTCCTTGATATTGAAGTTAAGCAGGATGCTGACATGTTTATGCTGACCAAAACCGATGTGAACAAGTATCTGCTGAAGGCATTTTCCGAAGGTCAGTGGACAGATCAATATGAATTCGATCCATACCCTCAGGAATGGATTGACTTTGTCCCTGCCAACTACCTGAACTCAACACATCCGGATACGATTTTTGTTAAAAAATTGCTGGTTGTGCTGCACAATCCAACAGGCAGAAACATTCTTATTGGAGATACATTGAAGAGCGTCATCAATGGAGTTACTACGAAGCAATTCGTTTCTTCAGAAAACCGCGCGGCCATCCTGGCCGGCACATTCGGACTGACCGAACCTCAATAGTAACCGGTTCTGATCGGCGATTTCCCGATTAGTCTATTATATTACAGTTTGTTACATTGAACATAATCAAGGAGATGACAACGATGAATATCCTGATACAATGGCTGATCAATGCCCTCGCGGTCTATGCAACTGCGCATATTCTCAGCGGAATTCATATTAAAAGTTTTGGGGCGGCGATTCTTGTCGCTCTGGTTCTCGGACTGGTCAACGCTGTTGTCAGGCCGGTACTGGTTTTCTTTTCAATACCGTTTATCATTGTAACACTGGGGCTTTTCCTGCTGGTCATCAATGCTCTTCTGCTTCAGTTGTCCGCTTCGATTGTCGGTGGATTTACCATTGACAGCTTCTGGTGGGCTGTAGCGGGGTCAGTAGTCATCAGTGTGATTTCCTGGATACTCAGCGCACTCTTCAATCTCTGACATAACTGTTCAAGAAGTAACCTTACCTATGACGATGCAAGGGGAAGCGTTGGCAATTGTTTTACAGAAAGCCAACAAACTTAAACTACAGCCGGCTGTATATCATGCAGACAAGCCCTATGATGTACTGGTAAAAACCATTGCAAGCACTATAACACCTGGATTTGACCGCCTTCTTCTGACCAACAAGCCTGTATCAAACAAGGTTTTTCACTATCCCATCATGCCGGGCAGCGAGTCGATCGGACAGGTAATTGCGACCGGATCAGGAGTCGATGACCTTCTTCCCGGTGATTTTGTCTATGCTTTCAAAGGTAACCGGTGGACAGGAATCGAACCTTATTTCGGATGCCATGCAGAAATCATTCCGACATCGCGCCATAATCTTTTCCCTCTCTGTCGGCAACCAATCCATAGAGATCTTCTCATCGGGCTTCTTGCCTATGTTATCAGTGCCGTTGAAAAAGTTCCTCTGCATGCTTCATCAAGAATTCTCATCCTCGGTCTCGGTTCGGTCGGGCTCATGGTTTCTGAATACCTCCACTCTCTCGGCTTAAACAATTTCGATGCTGTTGAAACATTCAGTATCAGAGGGCAGCTTTCACATGCTGAACATATTGCCATTGACCTGAACGATTTTACTTCTGACTTCAACGACAGCTTTGATCTTATTTTTGAAACAACAGGTAGAATACTGCTGATTGAAAAGGCTGTGCGCTTAATGAAAGAGCAGGCTACAATAGTGCTGATGGGCAATTATGAAATCATGGCTTTTGATTACCGTCTGATACAGCACAAAGAACCCGCTATCATTTCATCAGGCATTACCACCAATGCTCATATTCAGCAAGCGTATGCTGCACTTAATGGGGAGATGCTCGACAGCGAAAAGTTTTTCACCAATGTGTTCCCTGTCTCCCAGTTCGAACTCGCTTACCGTATGGCACTTGACAGCAAGGAATCCATAAAAACCGTCCTGAGCTGGGTATAAATCACTGAAAATCCAGAAGCAATGGGTGTTGCTGTCCGTTTGTGCGGTATATCGAAAAGATTCGGAACTTTTGCGGCCAACAGCAATATATCCCTTTCGGTTGAGAAAGGCTCTATTCACGCACTTGTCGGCGAAAACGGGGCAGGAAAAAGCACACTGACCAAAATCATCTACGGCATGATTCAGCAGTCAGAGGGAGAGGTCTATATACAGGAGAAACCTGTGCACTTCTCTTCTCCCCGTGAAGCTATCGATGCAGGCATCGGTATGGTTCATCAGCACTTTATGCTGATACCCACACTCACTGCAGCTGAAAACATCATTCTTGGCGACGAACATGCCAGACTGTTGCAGCACCTGCCCATGAAGCATCTTAAAAACCTTATCCGGAAACATGCCCGTGAGTTCGGACTTGCTGTTGATCCTGACGCTACAGTTGAAAACCTCAGTGTTGGAGAGGAGCAGCGGGTTGAAATCCTCAAACTGCTCTTCCGCAAAGCATCCATCATGATTTTTGATGAACCGACCGCCGTCCTTACACCGTCAGAAACAGAACATCTGTTTACAACGCTCCGAACGCTCCGCGACAAGGGAAATACCATTATTCTCATTACCCATAAACTTGATGAAGTGCTTTCGGTGGCTGACACGGTCAGCGTCATGAGAAAAGGAAAAATCACAGGTACGATGCCGGCCAAGTCAGTCACTAAACCTGAGCTCGCAAGAATGATGGTGGGACGCAGCGTGCTGTTTAAGGTTACAAATCCACCGCCCAACCCCGGCGAAACTGTTCTTAAGGTCAACAACCTAGGCTATTGTACACGTCAAGGGGTGGAAAAACTTCATAACCTCAGTTTCAAGGTCAGAGCCGGAGAGATCTACGGTATTGCAGGAGTAGAAGGTAACGGGCAGAGCGAACTGCTTCAGGCACTCTACGGCCTTGCTCCCGCAGGAACCCTTCTGACAGGCGAAGCAATGCTCAAGGGAAGGTCGGTTTTAGGAAAGAATCCTGCTGAAATCACTCTTATGGGTGTTTCCCTCACTCCTGAAAACCGACTGCGACATGCCGTGATACTTGACTATACCGTTTCAGAGAACCTTCTGTTCGGACGGCACAGGGAACCCGCTTTTCACCGCGGGGCAGGTTTCGACAACAGAACACTGAACCGGTATTGCGAACAAATAATCGCCGACTATGATATCAAGTGCACCTCACCGTCCAGCCAGCTGCTCAGCTCCCTGTCAGGGGGAAACCAGCAGAAGATTGTCCTTGCCAGGGAACTCAATCGTCCAGATATCTCTCTTCTGATTCTTGCCCAGCCTACGCGCGGGGTTGACATCGGCGCTATTGAGACCATCCACAACAAAATTATTGAAGCACGCACAAAGGGTGTGGCAATACTGCTCATCTCATCCGAACTTGAAGAAATAACAGCTCTGTCAACTCGTATCGGTACTCTCTATAAAGGGTCGATTGTCCACGAATTCTCCCAGGAAGAGGTCACCCTCAAAAGAAATTCGGAAGATGAGTTCCAGAAAGAGATCGGACTTCATATCACATGAACAACCCGTTAACGATGAATCGCAAAACTGCTCAATTTCTCATTGCCATACTCTCAATCCTTTCTGCACTCATTGTCAGCACTCTGATTATTTTTATCGCAGGCAGAGATCCGATCATGATTTTTCAGAAAATGTTCAACGCTACACTTGGCTCTTCTTATGGAACCGGACAGGTGGTGTTCAGAATGACAACCCTTGTTTTTGCAGGACTTGCAGTTGCACTCCCCTTCCAGGTCAAGCTGTTCAACATCGGGGCTGAAGGGCAGCTTCAGATGGGGGCCTTTGCCGCTGCCATTACGGGGGCCCTGCTGCCGGCATCACTACCCTCTCTTTCAGCCATTTCCATCTGTATCTTTTCAGCAATGGGAGCTGGTGCCTGCTGGGCACTTCTGGCCGCATTGCTCAAGGTGCGTTTCGGGGTCAATGAGGTTATTGCCACCATCATGCTGAATTTCATTGCCCAGGGCATTACAGGGTATCTTCTTACCTACCATTTTGCAATACCATCAACCGTGCATACGCCACCTGTCATTGACGCTGCGATTATTCCTTCCTTTCATTCCATTACAGGAATGTTCCCAAAGTCACCGGCAAATCTGAGCACACTTCTTGCCCCATTTGTCGCACTTCTCCTCTGGTTTATGCTTTATAAATCGAGGTTCGGCTATGAATTGCGAGCTACCGGCCTGCAACCTGAAGCTGCAAGGTACGGAGGTATCAATGCAGGGATGCATAGACTGACAGCAATGAGTATCGGTGGAGCTGCCGCAGGTCTGGGAGCAGCAAATATCCTTCTCGGATACAAGCACTACTATGAAGCAGGAATGAGCAGCGGAATCGGTTTTACGGGAATCGCGGTTGCGCTTCTTGCCGGTGCTCACCCTTTATGGATTTTTTTCTCGGCTCTTTTTTTCAGTATTCTCGAATATGGAGGGTTGACGGTCAATGCCTATATCCCGAAAGATATTTTCATGATGATTGAAGCCATAACCATCCTTCTTGTCATCTCTTTCAATGCTCTCGGAAAGCGTATCCATCAATAAAAAAATACAGATCAAGGGTTGTGATTGTCGAGGTAATATTTTTTTTCCTCATGAGAATTATATAATATTCCGCTATGGGTTTTGATAATAAAAACATGAATACCAATGGCAAAAAAAACTGAAAAGGACGAAAGAGAAAAAACTCCGAAAAAAAGAAAAAAAGCCGACGTAGAACTGACGGATGATGAGCGTCAAGAAAAAATAAAACTTGCGGCATATTACCGTTGGGAAAAGAAAGGAAGAAATCACGGCGCACATTCGGACGACTGGTATGAAGCGGAGGACTCTCTTACCGACTGATCTTCTATCGCCTTTATCAAATCTGCAAGGCCATTCTTGAGGGAGTGGCCTTTTTTGTATAGTTTTCAACTCTGTTTATGACAAACAAAAGCATCACGGCCATCCGGGAATCAATTGTCATTCTTTTTGCAGGCCTGTGGCTGGTTATCCGCATCATTCTGGAATATTTCGGCTTTATCACTGACGGTAACGATCGAACAACAGGCATCAAAGATCTTCGGCAGGAGTATAAAAAAGCTAACTATAAGTAACGTTCAACTATTCTGACGTTACGACAGTCAATTCAACAGATTGATCAGGTGAGACGTAAGTATTTACAGCAGGTTTCTGACTGATAACCGTATTCGGCACAAGACTGGCAGAATATTCAGTTGTGACCTTACCAAGGGTAAGACCTGCATCGGCGACAACCTGCCTTGCCTGCTCAAGGGACATTCCCAGAACATCGGGCATGACAATTTTTTTCATGCCTGCATCCGAAGGCTCAAACCTCCCGATGATAACAGAGACATAACTACCCGATTTCACCATGGTTTGTGCTGGAATCGACTGGCTCAGAACCCGTCCGTTATCTTCAGACTTTGTGACCGTGCTGGTCTGAACATTCTGAAGCTTCAGATCCATACGGGCAACAGTTTCGCGTGCATCCAATTCGGGTCTTCCCAGAAGATCAGGCATGGGAAAACTCGGCTTTTCACGTTTGTTGACCACCAGATAGACATTTCTGCCAGGCTTGACCTCCATACCCGGTTCCGGCATCTGAGAGAGCACAACATTGGAATCAACCCCGCTGAGATATTTTACATGATAACTTTTTATCGCCGTCAAACCAGCATGACGCAATTTCTTCGACGCCTCTTCATAGTTCATATGAAGCACGTCAGGCACTACCTTGACATCTCCCTGTGAAATATACAAGGGCATAACCAGCTTGTCGATTATCACAACGATCCCTATAAGAAAAATAACGATTAAAGCTACTTTTTTCATTTCACTGATAACGTATATTTCCGGCTAATACTGTCTATTCATTACAAAGTCAACAAGCTGCAGTAATGAAGTTTTTGCTGAACCATCCGGAAACGGAAGAATCGAAGCTACAGCTTTTTCTGCAAAACCCTCAGCAACTTGCGTGGCATATTCGAGCCCGCCCTTGCCGGTAACAAAAGCAATAACCTCTTTGCTTTTCACAGCCCGTTTTCGCGAACTTTTTAAAATTGATCGGATTGTTTTCTGTTCTGCACTCGAAGCATGTGCCAAGGCATAAATCAGAGGAAGGGTTATTTTCTTATCCTTTATATCAATCCCCATCTGCTTGCCGGTTTTTTTTGAATCTCCGGTATAATCAAGTGTATCATCGCGGATTTGAAACGCAAGACCAAGATACTCGCCATAACGTTTCAAAGAAGCAATATCCCCTTCATCAGTCGTTGCGCTCATCGCACCCATCGCACAGGCTGAAGAAATCAGCGAAGCAGTCTTATCTGAAATGACGCTCAAGTAGTCCTCTTCTGAAATATCAAGACTTCGGGTTTTCTGTATCTGAAGAATCTCCCCCTCGCTCATCCGGCGTACTGCTTCTGAAACCATGTGTAAAAAGCCATAGTCCTTGAATTCAAGCGAATACAAAAGCCCTTTGGAAAGAAGATAATCGCCGATAAGGACTGATATCTTATTTTTCCACAATGCATTAATCGATGGAATACCCCGCCTCATCTCAGCACTGTCCACAACGTCATCATGAATCAACGTCGCCGAATGCAGCAGTTCGACCATGATAGCTGCCCGATAGCTGGACTCAGTCACTCCTCCACAGATTTTAGCAGAAAGCATGACCAGAACTGGACGGATCTGTTTTCCCTGCTGTTTTAACACATAACGGGTAACCTTGTCGACCAGAGTATTCTGAGCATGCAGCACATCTTTGTACTTGCGCTGAAAAACTTCCACATTATCGGCTACCGATAGAGTAACATCCTTTATATTCAACAATTCCCCGGACTTTTATGTGATATAAATAAATTAACGTAACGGATGGAGTCCATTCGTCAACGTGCTGTCTGAGCCCCGTTTTTTTATGGCAAGATACTAATTTTTGTTGTTTTGCAGCCTGATATACAAAAAGGAGCAATAAGGAGAGGTTCTGCAACTACACAATAAACCAAAGATTTCAACGAATAACACTCCCACGTAGTCTTCCGGATATTTATCATAGTAAAAATGGCAACAAGAGAAACAATAATTCTTATAATTTACTGATAACATTGAAGTTTCTGTACAACAAATCAACGCAAGTTATGCCCGACTTACTTAAATACACGTCAATTTTTGCGCCGGTAGTTTTTTTCGTTGGCGGTGTTTTTATCGTCATGTTACTCAACCAGTTTATCGGGAAAAAAAAGTCTTCAAATAACAAAGGCTGAGATATTTTCCGGTATTGACCAAGCACCAGAACAAGTTCTTACCTCTGTGACAAACGATCCATCCTCTCAGTTACCGGATATTGTTGCCACACCAGCGGTGATATGATCATCACATACGCATCACTTTCAAAACGGATGAGTTGGGTACGAAAATGTGAACTTCGATGAAACATCACAAGTCGATCAATAAAATCATTGCTTCAGTTCTCTGGCCCCTAACGTTGAGTTATTTCCTGCTTTTGAGCACTGCAGCCATTGCAGCTCCTTCCGGAACACCTGAAACGAGACAGCTTAAGCCTGCGGTACAGTCCGTGATGGTTAAGAAGAGCCCCGGGATGACCTATGCCATGAAAAACATCAGTCTCATTTACCATGACGGAAAAATCTATAATGACGCCAAACAGCCAGATGAAAATGATGCCTACTGTCTGTGCCGTTATCCTGTATTTTACGGACAGAAATCTTCAACACCTGTCAACAACATTATTGAGGCCTCTATTGCGGAAAGTTTAAGGTTGGGAGAGCAGAAGAGCAAAGGAGAATCTCTTGACATATTAACAAAGCAATTTTTAAAAGAATATGATGCATTTAAAAAAGAACGGAAGTCAGAGTTGCCGTATCAGTTTGATCTCAATGGCAAAGTTCTTCTGAACCGATCAGGTGTTCTGACTCTTGGCTTGTACACGACTGCCTATACAGGCGGTGCACATGGCTCGAATCATACTGAATATCTGGTTTTTGATACTGAGAGCGGAAGACGTCTCAGACTTCAGGATGTTTTTGTCAAAGGTTTTGAAAAGCGCCTGAATCAATTCATTGATGCCAGATTCCGCAAAATGATGGGGTTATCCAAAACTGAGCGTCTTGATAGCGAAAAAGGTTCGCTGTTTAAGAATTCTATTCAGTTCAATCAAAATTTTGCACTCACAAACAAAGGGGTGAGTTTTCTGTACAACGAATATGAAATAGCAGCCTACGTCTATGGTGAAACGGAAGTGGATCTTTCATACAAGGAACTCGCAGGCATTCTGAAACATGAATATTCCCTGTTATAACGCTTGTACAGCCTAAATTTGCGGGCACGTTACTATTGAACGCTTATTTTGCCGGGCGTTCGTATTTGAAGATACAGACAGGGCTGCCGAGAGCCTGACGGCAGAGGATTTCGCCTTTCATTTCGGGGAAGGCCCTCCGGGAGGCTTCGATATCCATTTCGCAGATCACATGGCAGGGCGTGTCGAATCCGTAATCCCTGCAAACCTCCAGATACGGGCAGAACTTCTGGATTTCGAGTGCAGCGTCTACGCCCCTGTTTGATATATCCACGACATCCATTTCCATGCCGATCGCCTTGAAATAAGGGATTGAAAGCCTGAATCCTTCAATCAAAGCCGGCTTGGCCAGTAAAGGGCCCATGCGCTGCTTCTGCAGCTCAGGAAATCCTTCCAGCATGGTTTCCCATGCCTTTTCCGGTCCGTATTGCCCGCTGAGTTCCCTGAATCTGGAGAACTTTTTTCTGGCAGCGTCGATCAACTCCGAGTTCGGGTTCTGCATATCCTTTTCTCCATGTTACAATACCTTGTTCAACTTTATGCCACAAGTCCCATCAATCAAGATAAAAGGCTTTGAGCGATTGTTCAAACATCAATATGGTACGCAGCGGTGAGCGGATGTAAAAATCATTGCGGATAATGGAGGAAATTCATGATCTTTAAGAAAGCTGATTGCCTGCAAGCCAAAATAAAGGAAACCGGTCATGAGTGAACATGAGAAGCCTGAGATTCCCGACATCCTGACGAAGCGGACGTCAAGGCAGCTTGCTCCCGAAGAGCTTGAAGAGCGTATTCTGAAGTTTCTCGCCTCACGCAGGCTCTGCGTGCTTTCGACCTGCCGGGACAATGTGCCGAGATCGACGCCCATCCTGTTCCGCTCGAAAGGGTTCAACCTCTATATGGCTGGCGAACCGGGCCTCAAGTTAGGCAACATCAAACTGAACCAGAGGGTGAGCGTGGGCATCTTCGACCCGAAAGCAGAGTTTTCGGAGGACTGGCACGATATCACCGGCCTGCAGATAAGCGGTCATGCGACACTCATCGGTAAGCAGGATCTCGGTTTCCTGGAAGCGTTCAGGCTTTTCGGACGTCCTCAATCGTGGTCCGAACACTGGTTCGGCATGATAATTGAGGTGATACCGGACACTATCGAGCTGCTCTCCATGGCGTTCAAATTAGAGGATTACGCCGCCCGGCAGATATGGAAACGGCCCGGCCTCTGACCTCCCTCCCTGGTGAAATACAATGTACTCCCGATGCTATCTTTCTTCATTCTTGCTCTACTTCAAAAAAATATTCGTGCAAACGTAAACAGTTGACCATGCTGAACAAACCATTTCGAATTCTTATCGTCTTTATAGGGCTTCTGGCCGCCTTCCTTCCGTTGTCCGTTTCTGCCGCGCCGGCACTCGATCCCGAAAACACGATATATCTCGACCTTCCATCAGGAAGAGTCGTCATCCAGATGCTCCCAAATATCGCGCCCCGCCATGTGTCTCGCATCAAAGAATTGACCCGCAAAGGTTTTTATGACGGACTCCCCTTCCACCGTGTTATACCAGGATTTATGGCTCAGACCGGCGATCCGCTCGGCGACGGCAGCGGCGGTTCCGGCCAACAGCTTCAAGCAGAATTTTCGCGCGAGCAGCATATCCGGGGCACCGTCTCCATGGCGCGCGCTTCTCTTCCCAACAGTGCCGACAGCCAGTTTTTCATCTGCTTCGCACCGTCTCCTTTCCTTGACGGGCAATACACCGTATGGGGACGTGTGATATCCGGAATGGAATTTGTCGACAAGATCAAGGCCGGTTCGCAATACAACAACGGTGTTGTTTCCAATCCCACAAGAATAGTACGTATGAAGGTCGCTTCGGATGTAAAACCATAAGTTTGAAAGTTCAATAACGTTATTCAAAACTGCCGATGATATCATCGCTGGTTCCTGCCACACCGGCATAAAGATAACTCACAACATCGGCGTTACTCCGTTTTTGTTGTTCATGACCACCATACAGCACCCCAACTCTGGAAGCTGTTTTCAGGAAATCCAGCTTGTCATAAAAAAAATTAGCCCTGAACTTTAGCTGAGCGAGAAAGGCATTCATTTATCATTATCCCACATATCCTTGTAAAAGTATAGATATTCACTTGTCGCAACAGGATCAATTGTATAATAATGGCGGCAGAGCTTTTTGAATAACTGCAGCATTTTCTCGTCAAAGCAAAAACTTGGAGTTCTTTATGCATGCTTGTCTGCAACTGAGCTGTTTTATCCTGCATTCGGCGCACTGTTTTCATCGAATGATGAGAGTCGTTTCCGGTTATCCAGATTCGCTTCAATAAGCCTCCGTTCCTTTTCAATTTCGAGCCTGAGTTCCTCTTCCATCGGAAGAAATTTGAGATATTTCGAAGCAAATATCTGCTTGCTTTCATGTAAAACTGAATACTTGGCAACCGCCTCGCTCTTGTCGGAGCAAAGAATCAGGCCGATGGTTGGATTGTCGCCTTCCACTTTAAACTGATCCTCAAACAAACGAACATAGCCATCCATCTGCCCGACATCCTGATGAGTAAGTTTGCCAAGTTTCAGGTCGGGCAACAAAGGAAAATCCTTTACCCAGTTCCAGCAGGAAAAATTGCAAGTTGTTGATAATCGCCTGCTCCAGTTCACTTTCATGCAGACTCGGAACGTCTGGCAGGTCAAGAAACTCGAGCACCATGGGCGATTTCAGCACGTCAACCGGACTGATTTTTTCACCGGGTAACCGTTCACGACTGACTGACAGTAGCCCTTGTTCTCCATGGTGAGCAATAATACGCTCAAAGTAGGAGGTTTGTATCTGCCGCTCCAGTTGCGTTTTATTCCAGCCACACTCAATGGCTTCCCGCTCATAGAATTCCCGTGCGGAAGGCTTCGTGACTCTCATCAGAGCACGGTAATGAGACCATGAAAGCTGCGGAGAAAAACCGGCAGGGAATTGGCCACCCGTCGGGTAGCTTTTTAGTTGCTGTGCCAATTCTCCACCCAGCGGGTGGGGAATTGCTCTACGATCAGCATATACCTGAAAAAACTGCCGAAAATACCAGAGATTGGTCGTCGAAAATCCTTTGCCGTAATGGTCACTCAGTTGCTGCGACAGTGTTTCAATAACCTGTTTTCCATACACAGCCCGCTGTTTACCTCCCTGTATCTCAATAACTATTTCTCTGCCAATGAGCCAATAGGCCGTGACCATATTGGTATTGACTGATCGCACCACATTGGAGCGAGCTTGTTCAAGAATCTGCACAACCCGATCAAAAAGGGTTCCGCCGATTGATATCTCTTGATCCACCATTGCCTCACCAGATTGATTTTACTTCAGCTTAATACAGCAATGCCCTTCCGATCGATCACGTCCAATAAGCGCTTGGCAGCTCCACCAGGCTTTTTTACCCCTTGCTCCCACTGCTGAACGGTCGTTTTGCCAATCCCGAGCATCAAAGCAAAAACAGGCTGGCTGAGATGGTTTTTTGTCCGAATACGACGGATGTCCTCCGGGAGAAAAACCTTTGCTTCCGGCAAACAAAGCGATTCCACTGCACGCATCGTTACTTGGTCCATCGCTCCGACCTCAAAAAGATCCTTGGCCATTTCATGGGCTATATCAAGAATTTTGCTCATTAACTATTACACCTCCCGGTATTTCTTTGTCGATATAAGTGCCTGTAACTGTTTGTCATTCGCACTTAAAAAGTCTTTGGCTTAAGCAGCGGGAAAACCATTTATTTGTAAAAACTCTCATTTCTTCAAAGATATCACTAAGTGCTACACTTCGCAAAAAAATTTACTACACCACTAATCATTTCTAAAGCCAGCATTCATAGCAACCCCTTGTCCAGGCATGTTTTGTTATAATGGAATATCAACTGCTCTTTTAGGCTATTTACCCTGCTTTTTGTTGGATAGTAACCGTCTACAGGTGAAAGATGTCTTGCTATCCACCATATATGTTACCTTGCCACAGCCGCGATCACCTCAATTTTTGACTGGAAATTTCGGTTTTGGTAGCCCTCATGAATTATTGAGGCTAACAACTCTCCATATCGAATATTGCAAAAAATTCGGAAGTGAAAAAGATCCAGAACCCATCAGCCTAACCTATTTTATACAGCTTTTTAAAACGTATAAAAGGAATATTTAAAAGGGATAAAAGTATACCTTTATCCCTTCTTTTATTCATGCCATTCCACGATTAGTATACGATTGACAACAAAAATAGGTCAATCAAAAAACTACTATCATGGAACACACAAACACAAAACCATTCTTCGCCCCGCCCGAACGCAAATACCTCTCATCCAAAGGGCTGCGCACCTACCTCAAAGAATTCGCAGACCTCGACCTCTCCCAAAGCTGCCTCTACAAACTCACCATGAACGGCAGCATCCCTCACATCAAAGGCCCAGGCAACCGCCTCCTCTTCCCCATAGCCGCCATCCGCCAATGGGTAGAACAAGGAGCACAAACCACGGAGGCCTGAACCATGCACCCCATCCAAACAACTCCACAACGGCAGCCGGCACCCCGGCTGCCCCTTAACCTCATCCACCACCTATGGGCACTCCTCGCCCAACTCAGCATCCTGCTCGGAGGGCTCCCAAAATGACCACCACCATCACCCAAGAAGAACAGCTCAAAAACCTGCGCCAACAAGAAAACAACAACTTTCCCGTAACCGTCTTCCACCCGGCAATCTAGACAATCATCAACAACGCCCAAACCAAACTCCGCTTCGCCCCCGACTGGACCGCCACAAGCCTCCTCTACGCCGCATCAGCCGCCATCGGACGCGCCCTCGAAATCCAACACTCACCCGACTGGCACGAAGGCCCAACACTCTACGCTTGCCTGATAGGCGCACCAGGCACCGGAAAAACCCACCCTCTGACCAAAGCCCTCAAACCCCTCAACGACCACGACAACGGAGCATATCAACTCTACCAGCAAGAACTCAAAGACTACAAGCGGACCATTCAGAACTGGAAAAAACTCCCCCCCGACCAGAGAGAAACAGAACCCGACAAACCAATATGGAACCACACCATCGTCAGCGACTTCACCCAAGAAGCCCTTATCAAAGTACACTCCGAAAACCCGCGAAGCACAGCCGTACACGTCGACGAACTCAAAGGATTCTTCAAAAACTTCACCCGTTACAACACTGGCGGAGTACAAGAATTCTTCCTCTCCAACTGGAGCCGTCAAGCAATCCAGACCGACCGCAAAGGCTCAGACCCCATAAAAATCGACACCCCATCAATCGGAGTCGCCGGAACCATCCAACCCGGCATCCTCGACTCCCTCGCAGACCAAGACCGAAGCGAAAACGGCTTTCTCCACCGATTCCTCTTCGCATGGCCCGAAGTACAAGCCCTCCCTTGGGACACCACCCCCCAAGACGGCTCCATATTTTTTCAATGGCACATAATTATCAAACGTTTATTGGAGCTGCCACTTTACGACGGCGGGCCAAAAATCCTCACCTACACCCCCGAAGCAAAAACCATGCTCTTCAACTGGCAACGCGCCAACACCGAAAAAATCAACAACGAAACCTCCGAATACCTCCGAGGGATCTGGGCAAAACTCGAAGTCTACATCCAGCGCCTTGCACTCATACTCCAGGCACTCGACCACACCAGAACAGGCAAACCCCTATCCACTGTAGAAAGTACAGCCATGACCGGAGCCATCCAGATTGTCCACTACTACGAACAAATGGCCATAAAAGTCTACCAGCGACTCGGAACCTCATCACCCCTCGACAAACTCTCAACCCTCGAACACACCGTCTACGACGCACTCCCCGAAGAATCATTCACCACAGCACAAGGCATACTCATCGCCACCCAATACGACATGCCACAACGAACATTCGAACGATGGATCAAAAAAACAACACTCTTCAACAAACCCAAACGCGGCCACTATGAAAAACTCCAATAACCAGCAGGGGAGTGGCGGAAGAGGCGGAACCGGCGGAACAGCCAGAAACTCCTTTACCAATGCAGCTTTGCAGGCAACCAATTCCGCCATTCACCTGGCGGAAGCATGGCGGAACGTGCCACCCCAGCCATTGCACAACAACTACCGCCACCGTTCCGCCTACCCCTTGGCGGAAACCACCCCGCCCAAAGCCTCACCAACAAAGCAAAGCAGCCACATACCGCCACAACCGCCGCTTCCGCCAACCGCACCAAAAAAAACACAACCATGAACACCGAACCCGATGGCAAAGTCCTCATCTCCTACAAAAAAGGGCTCAACCAAAAAGAACCCGCAGGCTTCACAACCGCCCGAGTAGCCCTCGACCGAATTGCAGTCATGGTCCGTACCGCCGGGCAATACGCCCCCGTCCCATTCCGCAACGGCTACCGCGACGCACAGCACTCCCTCCCCGGAGCAGAACTCATCATCCTCGACTACGACAACGGCTACACCTTAGGCGAAGCCACAGTACGTTTCGAACCCTATCTCGGACTCATAGCCACAACCAAAAACCACCTCAAACAAAAAAACGGCATCACTGCCGAACGCTTCCGCGTCATCCTTCCAACCAAAACACCCATAACCCTTGGCATAGACCACTACAGAACCATGATGAAAGCAATCATTCACCATCACGGTTCCGACATCCAATGCAGCAACATCGCAAGAGTCTACTGGGGCAACCCCCAAGCCCAAATCATCCAACTCAACGGCCACCAACTCTTCGACGGGGAACCCTACTATGACGCAGCAAAAGAACGCCAGCAAAAAGAACAACACCGCCAGCCCTCCGACGCACAAAAACCCACCACCCAGCTCCACAAAGCCATCCAAACCTACATGCAAAACAACTACTACACCGGCAACCGCAACGGAACCCTCTACCGCATAGCCCGCTGGCTCCAGGACGAAGGCATCCAAAACATCCCCGACCGACTCAGAACCCTCAACCAGCAAACAACCAGCCCCCTCGACGACGCAGAAATAACCCACCTCATCCGCCGCTTCCAAAACTGACAGGAGCACCCAGCTCCCGCTCCGCCATCCCCAAAAAACGAGCCACCCCAGCCGAACGAACCCAGAGCCTCGACCTCGCCGACTACCTCCTCGACGTACACAATCCGCCATTATGAACAAAAAAACCGGTAATTTCTTTGCTGATCCTTTCTTATTCTCCTGTTTCAGCAATATCTTGCATGAGGATAAGAATGCAGACGGGAGCTACTGGCCCGACTTGTTGAAGGATGAGCCGGAGTTGCAATCACGGGGTATCTGCTTTCATATTAAGAAAGTAATAGACTGCTTTTTCAGAATTAAGCAGATCGGTCTGAACAATGTTAGCAGCATAATTTTGCTGGAACGGTAAATAAAAATGTAGCTCATGTTATGTGATCTTATTTTTAAAAAATCTTTTGGAATCAGAACTTTACCCTTAGATTTTTCTACATGGTTAATGGAACTTGGAAGTAATACCTTTGATTTCAACATCAACAATAAACCCGTAAGTATCGAGATAGGAGAATTTGGGAAAACGGAAAGAGAAAAAATTATCTTGAGTGGATTTTATAGTCCTGATGAAAGATGTTTTGAGTACATTTGTGAAATATCAACTATTGATATTAAAATGAGTGTTGAGTTGCAAATTAATGAGCAGGTTGAAAATAGCAGCGAACTAAATGTGTTGGTTGAGCCATTTATCAATGACGCTTTTTCTGCGTTAAAAAACTTGGTAGATGCAAGTAGAATTGCAAAATACAATATAAAACGCAAGTCTGAAGAATGGGAGAATGGACAACTATGTTTGATTCCAGAAATAACTAAATCTGAATTTAATACATATTTATTTTTTCAATTGCATGCTGGAGGCAAAATTCATTATGGTTGTTTTAGCAAAGGACAAATGAGAATGTCTTCATCAATAGACAATGGTTTAATAACTAAAGAAATTGATGTTCTTATCAATAAAGAAATTCAATTAAGTAGTAAACTAATTGTATTATCTTGGGAATATTTTTTTAAAGAAGATTATCGCAATTCACTAATCTATACTGCGACAGTGCTTGAACTGTTAATCATAAAAACAATTCGCAAATATTATGTGGCGAAGGATGTTGCTACTATATCACAAATTGATAAATATTTAGGTGATGTAAGCAATAGGTTATTATGTACTGTAACATTGGGGAGCCTCGGAGTCGGAGACAAAGGACTTCGTGACAGAATTGCTTCAATTTTTGAGATTCGTAATGGGCTTGTACATGGTAAAAAAAAGTTAGCCTCAAGAATGCTGGCAGCACAAGCAATTAAAGACTCGGAATTTCTTATAGACGAATTGGAAAACTTCATTAGAAAGTCGCTAACCTATTGTAATAATGGATAATCTGCTAGCCATGGGTTGCCTGGACGTGAAGAGGCTATGTTAATCCAATAATGGCAACGGGCGCGCACTGTACATAGACGATAGAAAACCTTGGTTTTTATTTCTTATGAAAAAATATTTTTACGATAAATTTAAGGATCAACTGGCATCGCTCACATTTAGTCGCCCATGCAATGTTGTTCGTGAGCACATCATGAATGACGATTCTGTTGTTTTCTTTGGTGGACAAGACTGGGAAAATGTACAAACGGATTTAGCAAGAATACCTCAGAGTGATCGTTCAAAATTTATACTTGCTTTATTCATGGTTGTTATTACCGATCAATGCTTGTATACGCATTTTAGACAAACCTATCAATCCTGGCGCCAAATGACAACTTTCCCAAAATTTGGCTGGTCTGGCTATGGTCCCCACAACGAAAATCCATTTAAAATAATCTGGGCTCCTGAGCGCGATAATGTAATTGATTCTGCGCAAGTGCTTTCGATGCTTCCAGACTTTGTGGCGTTTATGAAAAGTGAGACTGAAACTTTCTTTAAAAAGAATCTTCCAACTGTACCAGTAACAGCGTTTTTCAATGCCATAAAAAATGATGCAGCCTACTCTTTTTCAGAAGGATCAATTATTCAAAAAATAAAAGAGTTAATATAACCTAAGTTGATCGATAAGAAATAAAAAAAGCTCTCAACTTAACGGCTAAAGTGTTATATTGAAATGGGTAACGTCGAAATTACCACCCAATAT
>JABDHL010000033.1 GCA_012972825.1 Chlorobiaceae bacterium | reverse complement strand
TGCTGGTGTTGCTGACCGGTTGTATCAACAGCCATTTCTTTCGCGATTTCTGCTGAGCGGCAAGCTGAAGAAGAAGTTCCTCTGAAAAATCGGAGGCAGGATCAAGCGGTAAAAAGAGTGCGTCTGATGGTTAGGTCTGCATACCCTGAATTCTGCAATAAGTGTAAAAAATTGTTACAACGAAAGAGACAAGGTAGGAAAAGTTTTTTGAAACTGACCAGCCATATTTTCAAAATATGACATGCCGGGTCTGCTGCTCAAAGAAGGCCTTCACAGTGAGGGTTTTGAGGGTGCAGCGGTATTATTTTTCTTCCTCAAACTTCCTGGTGAATAGCCGAATTGCCTGTTAAAAGCAGTTATAAAGTGATTGACATGCGAATATCCAAGATTTTTGGCAATGGTTTTCATCGGTGTATCAGTATTTTGAAGTGACGCCTGAGCTTCATTGAGCCGCACCTCGGAAATGTAACTGAAAAGAGACTTTTTGTAGGTATTCCTGAACTCATGGCTCAATTGCTTTACCGATATATCATAGTGCTTTGCAAGTTCGCCAAGAGCAGGCACTTTGCCTTGAAGCTGTATAAGATCATTATGCACCTGATGTATCAGCTCCTTGACGTTTTGCGATGACTGTTCCTCTTTGACCTCAGTTGCAAAATATTTATACAGGCTGCAGAGATAGTCAAGAACTTTAGACTGGGCATGCAGTTTAGCCGTGGCGCCAGTCAGATGATCCGACACGGCGGAATGCAGAATTGCGTTGATATGATTCGGAACCTTGTTTACGATTCCTGAAGGTATCAATGTAACTCGCAGACCCCGTAAAAGGGATGCGGCAGACTCTTCCCCAAAAAGTTCACGCAGTACCGAATCACCAATAATAAGAATGACATAATCAACATCCTCACTGGTGTCCATTTTCGCACTGCTGTTGCGATGATCAAAATGCTGAAACAAAGAAGCATTCCGGTTTATAATTAAGTCCTGCTTATGATTATGATCTGATAGAATGACAAGCCCTGTTCTTACCGATTGAATACAGAGTACGGGTTCTTTGAAATGCTCCACCATTTTTGTTACAGGGTATAACCTGCCAGACACCTCGGGCTTGAAGGTAACACGTCCATGGCGAATGACCTGATTTAAAGGTAAATGCATGGACTCTACCCAACCGGAGCCTATATCTTCAGGTATCAGGTATGTTCTCCTGGGGCTGTCCTGTTCTGAGCTGCCCCATTCAATAAAAGATTGTTCTTCAGAACATAGCCAGTCGCAACTGCTTGAAACAATAGTTGATCCCATAATTTTTCAAGTCTAAAGCAATGATATTATGTAATATGAATAAATATAATCATTTAACTGCTTTAATACCTATTTTTTCTGTAAATATACCAGTGAATTCGGAAGAATAGCAGTGCAAAATCACGGTAATCCGTGCGGGTTACCTACGCACGGTTCAATCGTCATGGCAACAAAGGTTGCATTCAGAATTTTATTATATGTAATTGATTAAAATATTTTAACTTAGAGGAAATCGACAATAACAATATCGGAATAATAATAGTTGACCCATACGGTTTCTTTCATCAAAATATAACAGTCATGTCAAATCTAACAAACAACGAGTTCTCTGTTGCCCTTAATAATTATTTCCATATCCTTGGAACGCTTGCTGAACAGCTGGTTGAGCTGGTGAGCGTTATTATTAAAACCGCAGGATCAATTATTGAGCCTGTCACCAAATCAGTATCAGGCATTGCCGGTAACACCTCAACCACAGTTACCAAGGTTTACCAGGGTGCAGCATCAGCTGTTGCTCCTAAACAGTAACTTCTTACAGTACCATCTCCTTATTAGAAAAGCACTTTATAAAAAGTTATAAAGTGCTTTTTTCTGCATCCCTCCCCCTTTATTCCCATTTATCGTAATGCCTTTCATCACAATGCCAATGAGTACCAGGAGTTTGAAAAGCAAAAAAGATCGAGTGGCTCTTGAAACGAAACTTTGATTCACAGATGGCTGAAGCTTATCTTGTATGAGTTAGCTGGCTGTCAGGGGATAACACCCTGATCCGTTATCAGTGCCGACAAGAAGAACATGCCTATGAAAAAGAAAAAAGCGGTTTCTGATGAACTCTATGAGTTAAGGCACAGGGCTGAAAAATCCCGGCTAAAAATTCAGGAAAAAACCGCTGATATTACGTCTTCTGAGGAGCTGCATCGGCTTATCCATGAACTTTCGATTCATCAGATTGAGCTTGAAATGCAGCAGGAGGAGCTGCTTCAGTCGCGGGCGGATTTAGAGGAGAGTCTGGAACGTTATACTGATCTGTATGATTTTGCCCCGATCGGATATCTTACACTGGCTCGGGACAGTTCGATACTCGAGGTCAACCTGACCGCTACAAAGATGCTCAACATTAATCGATCCCTGTTACTAGGCGACAGGTTAGGACGCTTTGTTGCTTTTCATGATCTTCCGGTTTTTAATAGACTTATAGATGATGTTTTCAGGCACCGTGAGCAAAAATCAGCCGAAGTGATACTATTGCCTTCGAATTTGAAGACTGATGATGTGGCCATGATGACGGTTCGTATTGATGCAGTTGTCAGTGATGACAGTCAGGAATGCAGGGTTATTCTTACCGATTTAACCAAACAGAAAGAGGTTGAACAGCAGAATGTTGTTCTTCAGTTTAATCTGATACAGGCTCAGAAAATGGAGTCAATCGGCCGGCTGGCCGGGGGCGTTGCACATGATTTTAACAATATGCTGCAGGTGATGCTTGGCAACATAGATTTGTTGATTGACACTGAGGATCTGAAAAGCAGTGTTCGGGAAATATTTTACGATCTCCGGATGGCTGTTCTTAAATCAGCGGGACTTACCAGTCAGCTTCTTGCTTTTGCCAGACGGCAGCCTGTTAACGTAGAGGTTCTGGATTTCAATGCTGTAGTTTCTCATACGCTCGGCATGCTTCAACGTCTGCTTGGAACCAATGTCGAGTTGATCTGCAAATTTTCGAAGGATCTTTGGCCCGTGCAGATGGATTCATCTCAAATCGATCAGATTATAACCAATATTGCAATAAATGCTAGAGATGCCATTCACGGCATTGGTACAATTTCTATCGAAACTCGCAATGTCTCCGTTGATGCTGTTTTTTGCAAGTATCATCCTGAAATAGTTCCAGGTAATTATGTCCTGCTTTCGGTTCAGGATAACGGCAGTGGAATGGATAAAACAACGCTCGATTCTGTTTTTGAGCCTTTCTTTTCCACTAAATCGTCGATAACAAGTACAGGACTCGGGCTTGCTACTGTTCATGGCATTGTCATGCAAAACAATGGCGTTATTTTAGTGTCCAGTGAAATTGGAAAAGGGACAACTTTTGAAATTTATCTACCCTGTTATGGTGGTACATTTTCTCCTTCTTCATTGTTGAAAACTCATGAAAAGCTATGCACCGGTCATGAAATTATTTTGCTTGTTGAGGATGATAAGTCAGTAAGAGATCTTACACATGAATTTTTAAAAGGTTTTGGTTACACGGTCCTGGTGGCCGCATCACCACAGGAGGCTATCTCACTTGAAAGCAAGTATTCGGGAAATATTCATCTGCTTATTACAGATGTAATTATGCCGGTTATGAATGGGCGGGATCTTGCTCTGCTTATAACAGAAAAACGTCCTGGCCTTAAAGTTCTGTTTATTTCCGGATATGCTGATGTCTCCTTGCAGGGTGATAAGGATCAGAATGTTTCGATGCCTTTTCTTGGCAAGCCATTTTCTCGAACAGAGCTTGCACGCAAGGTACGTGAAGTCCTTGAAGTTTGATAACAATAACGAAGATGGAGATTGATATGAATGAAACGATACATACTATTCTAACACGAAGAAGTGCAAGGGCTTATCAGTCCAGACAGATTGATGAAAAGGAAATGCATGAGATACTGCAGGCAGGACAGTATGCTCCATCTGCCATGGGGCAACAACCCTGGCATTTTACCATAGTGCAGAATCCCGATCTGCTGGAAAAGCTCCAGATTCTATGCAAAGCAAGTTTTCAGCTTTCAGACAATGCCACCATGCGCGAGTTGGCAAGCAGTGATGATTTTCATGTTTTTTACCATGCACCGACCCTCGTCATTATATCCGGAAACAGCAAGGCTGTTGCTCCTTTGTGGGATTGTGTGCTTGCAATGGGCAATATGCTGATCGCGGCAGCGTCACTGGGAATCGCGTCCTGCTGGCAGCATGCTCCGATTATGGTTTATGGAAGCCATACAGGGCCAGCATCATTAAGCAGTATAGGTCTAACTTTTCCCTCAGGCCATATTCCCTATGCTTCAGCTGTTTTCGGGTACAGCGCTCAACCTTTACCCGAAGCAGCACCCCGAAAACCCGATACAGTGACGTTTTTAAGGTGAAGAGAGAAGCGAGGTTATTGAATGCATGTGCCTGCCGCGCCAGGCGGACAGGCATCATATCGTTTTTTATTCAGGATGCTGGTTCCAAAGGAAGTGCCAGGTTATCCGGGATCATCTCTTCAAGGTTGTTGGCCGGAATAAAAAACCTGTTCATCGGTGTGTTTTCAGTTCTGTTATGCAAAATACCGCGAGCTGTACTGGCTGTCAGCGTCGCAAGATGACCTGCAAAATTTTTCGGCAATACAAAAAACCCACTTTGCTGACTTGAAAAAAGCGCCCATGATTCGGGATCTATAGCAAAAACACATCCTGTTTCGATGATAATAAATGGGGTTTCCTCTTGCAGGAAGATGTTTTTGAACATTACTTTCAAAAGATGCTGTTTATTGTCGATACCAAAATTAAGGCCGGCATTTATTGTAATAGGCTTGTCTTCAACAAGGACTTCAGGGAGAAGCGCAATTTGTTCAGTCGTAATTTGTGCAAGGGCAAAGTTTACCCTGCGCTCGTTGTTTTCTGGCATGGCTTTTTTTCTGATAATAGGTTGCGGAATACGGGAACTGAACGATGAAAGGCATTTTGAATGCTGAAAATATGGAATTTATCCATTTTCATTTCTTTTTTTTTAGAGTTCATGTTGTTGAAGCACTTTTCTGATGTTCAAATCAAGGCTCTGAGTTATGGCGGAATTATCCCTGCCCTGTAGATTCGAATCCAATGTTTCTCTTTCTTCACGGGCATATTACGGAATTGGCGGTACAGCTCGTTTTCTTGCTTATCCCAAAACTCCTGCCGAACTTGCCGATCTTCTCCTTTGGAACAGTGAGCATCGTCTTCCTTTAGCACTCATGGGAAAGGGGAGCAATATCCTTTTTTCCGATTCTCTTTTTCCTGGTGTTGTGATCTCTTTAGACAGTATGCAGCGGATATTCTGGATATCGGATGATGAACTTTTTTGCGAAGCCGGTGCAGAGAACACTTTGATTGCCGAAGAGTTGCTTACTTGCAGCAGGTCAGGGGGAGAGTGGCTTTTCCGGCTCCCGGGTACTATAGGATCGACGGTCAGAATGAATGCGAGATGTTTTGGCGGTGAAATTTCTGTGGTTACAGCCGGTATCCTTGTCGTTTCTCTTGACGGACGATTGCGGTGGCAGACCCCTGATGAGGTTTTTCACGGCTACAAGCATACTTCACTGATGGATAACCCCGAGATTGTTGTTGCTGTTGTGCTCCGGTTTCCACAAACCTGTTCTGCTGAGAAGATCAATAAGCTGATGCTGGGATACGAGGATGAGCGCACAAAAAAGCACCATTTCGATTTTCCGAGTTGTGGTTCCACCTTTAAGAACAACTATGCATCCGGTCGATCGAGTGGCACTATTTTTGAAGAACTGGGCTTCAAAGGGAGACGGGAAGGGGAAGCGATGGTAAGCGAACACCATGCAAATTTTATCTTCAATATGGGAGGTGCAACTGCAACTGATGTGCTCAGGCTTGCCGAACAGATGAAAACTGCAGCACAGGAACAGGCTGGTGCAGAACTTGATCTGGAGGTACAGTGCATCGGCTTGTTTGATGGCAAGCTTCTGAAAGCATGCGGTGTGAACAATATTGCCGATACTCATGATCCGTCAAAGGGGTGGGCAGGTCTGTTATGGTTGCCACTGGAGGGCATCAATAAAGCGGAAATTTCGGGCCAGCCTTTTCCTCGGGTTCTTCTTCAGGGGCCTCTGGTGGGTTATAACTGTGTTGACAGGGAATTGCCTGACGGCGGTTTTGTTTCAGTCGAGCAACTGCTTTCAATTCATGATGCCATTACAGCTTCTGAGGCGCCTTTTCTTCGCTGGACAACCAGTACTGGCAATCCTGCTCTTTTTTCATTAAAGCCGCCTTCTTCTCTTCCTGCAGGCACCTTTACCGATGGACTCTGGCAATATGGGGTTTCCGAACTTTTTATTGCGCATACCGATTCCTGCGGCGGATATCTTGAGTTTGAAATGACTCCTGAGGGGCACTGGGTGGCATTGCGATTCGATGCTCCGAGAAAAAGAGCGCGGAGGGAGACAGTTCTTTCTGCTGAACCATGGGTGGGGCAGATACGGATGGTAATGAGCGACAGGAGTTTCGGGATGGAGTTTTCCTATAATCTGCTGCAGCCATTTTTAAATGGTCAGAGTATCGCTTTGCAGTGCTGTGCGTCTACAGGAAGGGGAGAGTATGGCTTGTTTCCCTGGTGGGAAGCATCCTCAGCGCCGGCCGATTTTCATCAGCCGGAACAGTTCTATACAATCACTCTGTTATAAATCGGATGCCGGCATTCGGGATACCTCCGCAGCCGTAAAGACCGGCCCCTCCTTGCACACATAGACCGAGCCGACATTGCAACGACCACATTTACCAAGACCGCATTTCATTCTGTTTTCAAGCGTTGTAAAGACGTTTGATTCATCGAAACCAAGTTTTTTGAGCGAGATCAACGTGAATTTGATCATGATCGGGGGGCCGCAAATCACCGCAATGCAGTTATCCGGAGAGGGAGCAGCCTCCTCAAGCACAGTGGGTACGAAGCCAATCCTGTTTTTCCAGTCGGGAGACTCTCCGCCCGGATCAACGGTCAGGACAAGATCGACATCGGAACGTTTCTGCCACTCATCCAGTTCATGCTTGTAAACCAGATCGGCCACAGTACGTGCCCCGTAAACAATGGTGACCTTGCCGAATTTTTCGCGCTGGTCAAGGCATGACCATATGACGCTTCTTGTTGGAGGCAGGGCTATTCCGCCTGAAATGAAAAGGAGGTTTTTGCCATGGAACTCCTCAATGGGAAAGCGGTTTCCGTAGGGGCCTCTGAAAGTGATGAGGTCGCCGATGTCTGCATTTGCAAGTGCCGAGGTCACCCTGCCTGACTGGCGGAAGGTGCATTCAATATAATCCTTGCGTGTTTCAGGGCTTGCGACACAGAAGGTGCTTTCTCCCTCGCCGTAAACTCCGTAGAGACCGAACATGCCTGTGCGGAATGTTTCCTTGAAAAACTCGTGGTCAGCCGCATCCTGAAACTCAAGTCTCATGGTTTTTACACCGGGCGCTTCGTCGTGGCGGGCCACAATTTTCATGATGGCCGGCTTGTAGATGTTCTGTTGTGTGTGGTGGATGTTTTCTGTCACAGCGATAATTTTGATATCTCTTGTAAGGTCTCGGTAATTCCCATGTCAACCGGGCACTGGCGTGAGCATCGACCGCATCCGCTGCAGCTGTTCACACTGAATTTGCCTGGAAAATAATTGAATTTGTGCATGATTCGCTGACGCCATCGTGCAGATTGAGTTGATCGGGGGTTGTGGCCTGATGTGTGCATGGTGAAGAGAGCAAACGAGCAGCTGTCCCAGTTTTTTCGTCTGATGCCGGTGTAGGTATCACCTTCATCCTGGATGTCAAAACAGTGGCAGGTGGGACAGAGGTAGGTGCAGGAGGCACAACCTATACAGCGCATGGATATCTCTTTCCAGAATCTGCTTTCAAAATTTTCAGGATTCTTCAGCCAGGTGACACAGGCATCAAGATCAAACTTATTTTCAACGACTGCTGAAGGAGCTAACGGTTCGGAGCTTTCGTGGAGGAAATCGGCAATTGTTCTGAACGCTTCGCGTCCGCGGTCAGTCAGTTCATCAACCTGCCATCCCTTGTTGCCGGCAAGTGGCCGAAGCAGGATATCGGAGCCTTTAGTGCTGTCGGGCGACATTTCAAGAGATGTGCACATGCAGAAATCATCTGCTTTTGTGCATGCAATGGTGACAATAACCGATTCATTGCGCCTCTGAAACCAGTATTCATCCTTATAGTCCCATCCAAACAGGGGATCGTCAATCGCCATCCCTGAAGCATCGCAGGGCCGTGCACCGAAAATAATTCTTGGCCCTGCAGGCGGCAGGCACTCCTCGGTGTTGATGGATTCTTTTTTTATTGTATAACGCAACATAGGTTCACTCTGCGGAAAAAACAGATCCTTGATCGAACGGTCGGGCAGAACAAGACCAAACTCTAATTCTGCAGCATGGTCAACTGCTGCGTAGGTTGAAATATTGGTTCGCTGTACAGGGCCGATAACGGTTAAACCAGCTGATTTCCATCGTTCGACACACTTGTCAAGTTTATCGCTGAAAAGGATTTTTGTCATACAGGTTTGTTACTTAGAGAATGAATGTCTCGGAATCGTCTTTTTTAAAACTGGCAAGTACCGGTTCCTGGGTTTTGCTCATGCCGGCAAAGTGATCGAATGCCCCAAGTACCTCCTCGGCCATTCTGTGGTTGATGAGACGAAGTGGAATGTTGACCGGACATGCACGATCACAGTTGCCGCATTCGACACACCGTCCGGAAAGGTGAAATGCCCTGACGATGTTCCATTCAAAATTTCCGAGCGAATGTGAAGAGGTATTGATCCATTGCGGCTGATTGCTGTCGACAATACAGCGGCGGCAGTAGCACATCGGGCAAGCCTGGCGGCATGCGTAACATTTGATGCACTTGGCAAATTCCTCCTGCCAGAAAGAAAACCGCTCCTGCGGACTCATTTTTTCGATTTTTTCAAACAGTTCTTCTTCGTCAGCTTCAGGTGCACCCTCCTTGATCGATCGAATGACATCCGAAAATTCTTCGACATGGATGCCTTTCAACGCCTGGACTTCGTTTCCGCTGACATCAAATCCAAAAATAACAATCTGCTCCGCATCAAGCTGCGATTCAGCGGCAAGAATATTTACAGCACGTATTCCTTCAGGCCTGAGAAAAACAGCAACACGTTTTTCATCGCTGAGAAGGCCTTCACTGACTAGATATCCAGAGAGGTTGGTTATGCAGGCATCATCAAGCATAAGCCGTTCGACATCATCCGGTGAAGTGATAAAGAGCGGACGACGACGACTGGGGGTTGTGCCTTTGCCATAGCCGATAACCATTTTGACTGCACCGCCTGAAAGAAGCTCCTTTGCCCTAGTTCTGTATTGTTCCTCGATACTCATTCCGTGTTTTTTTATAGTGATGCCGATGCCTCGGTTTGCCCGATCAACTGACTGTACTGTTCAAAAGGACCGAGTTTGCGGATATCTTCGGTGACGGTGTTTATGAATTCAGCAAATTTTACCCCCTCAGCCGCACTGATCCATGAGTACTTGACCCGTTCCGGCGGTATACCTATAAAATCAAGCAGGGCACGAAAGACCATCCACCTGCGTCGAGCGTGGTAGTTTCCATGGGTGAAATGGCAGTCTCCAGGATGGCATCCGCTTATCAGTACTCCGTCAGCTCCTTTCTGCAGGGCTTTCAGGATAAACATAGGGCTGATTCGTCCTGTACAGGGAAGACGGATAATGCGCACATTAGGCGCATATTTCAACCGGCTTGTTCCGGCAAGGTCAGCACCCGCATAGGTACAGTAAGTGCAGACAAAAGCTATGATTTTCGGTTCGAAAGGTTCGCTCATAGGCTAACTCCGGTAGCAACGTTCTGTTGTTGAGCATAACGAAGAGCCCTTTTCAGAGACCCATCACTTCTGCAAAGATCTGTTTTTCGGTAAAACCTGCCAAATCAAGACTGTTTGAACGGCAGAAGGTGACACAGGTGCCGCAGCCCTGGCAAAGCCCAGGATTGACCGATGCCACACGTTTGATGACTCGTCCCGAACGGTCGAGAATATCTTTCTGCTCGATAGCATTGTAGGGGCAGGCAAGTACGCAACCCCAGCACCCGGCGCAGGTTGCTTCATTATTTGTGGCAACGACAGGCTCTCTTTCAAGCATCTCCTTGCTGAAAAGAGCAAGGACCTTGCTTGCCGTGGCCGATGCCTGGGCAACTGAATCGGGAATGTCTTTCGGTGACTGGCAGGCTCCGGCAAGGAAAACGCCAGCCGTGGATGATTCAACAGGACGGAGTTTAAGGTGTGCCTCGTTGTAGAATCCGTATTCGTCATATCCGATACCGATGGTTTTGGCAAACTCTTTCGCATCAGGCTGCGAAATAATTGCGGTAGCCAACACCACCATATCAGCAGCTATTTCAACAGGTCTGCCAAGAAGGGTGTCAACGCCTCTTACCATCAGCTTGCCGTTCTCCTGCCACACCTTGCTGACCCTGCCGCGCAGATAAGCCGCTTCGTCTTCCTCAATAGCTCTGCGGCTGAACTCGTCATATCCTTTGCCTGCTGCACGGATATCCATATAGAAAATATGAGTTTTTCCGCCATGAACCTTATGGGCATAAAGCATGGCGTGCTTGGCAGTGTACATGCAGCATATTTTGGAACAATAGCGCACTCCTTTTGACGGGTCACGCGATCCTGCGCATTGGATAAAGACCACTGTTTGAGGTTCGGCTCCATCCGAAGGGCGCTGAATTTTACCTGCTGTCGGGCCACTTGCTGAAGCAAGACGCTCGAACTGGAGCCCATTGATGACATCGGGATATGTTCCGTAGCCATACTCTCCGTACATTGAGTTATTTTGAACCTGGAATCCTGTGGCAACAACTATAGCGCCAATTTCAAGATCTACAAAGGTGTCAGGCATAGCAAAGTCGATTGCATCGCACTGGCAGGTTTTAGAGCAGATTTTGCATTTCCCGTTTTTGAAATAGATACAGTTAGCTTTGTCGATAACTGGAATATTTGGGACAGACTGTGCAAAAGGGGTATAAATGGCTGTTCGTTTTCCAAGACCGCAATCGAACTCACTTGAGATTTTTTTTGCAGGGCATTTTGTTATGCAGTCGCCACAACCGGTACATTTATCTATATCAACGTAGCGCGATTTCATGCGGACCCTGACCGAAAAGTTCCCGATATAACCGTCAACGCTTTCAATTTCTGAATAGGTAAGCAGCCGGATTTTTGGGTGTTGAGCTGCCTCGACCATTCTCGGGGTCATGATGCATTGAGAGCAATCGAGTGTAGGGAAAGTTTCCGACAATTGAGCCATGTGTCCGCCAAGTGATGGTTCGCGCTCAACCAGCACAACCTCCTGACCCGCATTGGCAATGTCAAGCGCCGCCTGGATTCCTGCAATGCCCCCTCCGATAACCAGGGCGCGTCGGGTGACAGGCACCTCAATAGGCTGCAGTTTATTGTTGCGTTTAACTTTTTCAACCATCGAACGGGTGATGTCCATGGCTTTTTCAGTCGCCTGGCCATTATCGGTATGCACCCATGAGCACTGCTCGCGAATATTTGCTATTTCACATAAATAGGGGTTAAGTCCAGCTTCGGCACATGCTTTGCGGAATGTGGCTTCGTGCATTCTTGGAGAGCAGGCTGCGACAACTACACCGGTAAGATTGTTTTCACGTATTGCTCTTTTAACGCTCTCCTGGCCCGGATCAGAACAAAAATATTTGTACTCCACCGAAACCGCTACACCCGGGTGTTCACCCATGGCAGCTGCCAGTCTGGTACAATCAACTTTGGCGCCTATGTTTTCGCCGCAATGACATATAAATACCCCTATTTTCGCCATAATACAATCATTTAGTATGAAACCGCCACAATCTCGATACCCCAATAAGATGGTGCTGAGAGCTGCAGCACATGGTTACGGATGCATTGCCTGTTACGATGATCTTTTACAATCACCGATATCCAACTGTATAATCGTTATTGTTTAAAGTTTCGAAACCAGATCGAGTGCAGGAACAAAATGTTTACCCACAGCAACTTCAGACGGATTGGCTCCGCAGGCGATGGCAACCAGTTCTGAAATATAGTAAACTGGCATGGGTTTAACATCTCCGAACCGTTTTCTCATGCTTTCCTGACGCATGTCAAGATTGGAATGGCACAGAGGACAGGCTACGACAAATGCTTCAGCACCGTTTGCCAAGGCATTTTTTGCAATCTTGTGTGTAAGTTCCTCGACAAGCGGCTGCTGGGCCAGGGTGAGGCCTGCTCCGCAGCACTCTATTTTGAATGCCCACTCAACAGGTGTGGCTCCAAGAGCACTCATGATTGCCTCCATCTTGAGAGGGTTTTCAGTATCGTCGAAACCCATTGCCTCCATTGGCCGAACCAGCAGGCACCCGTAATAGCACGCAAGATTAATTCCAGTGAGAGGCTTTGTGACTCTTTTTTTGATTTCCCCGGGGTCCATCGCTTCAAGAAGCTGCGTCACTCCGATAAATTCAGCACTGCAGGTTGGTTCTATTCCGGTAATGGAACGAACTTCCTCACGAAGTTCGGCTGAATCCAAGAGGGCTTGCCGGGTAGTTACCTGACGATTCTGGCAGGCAGCGCAAGGTGCAAGGACACAGGTCATTCCCTGGGCATCAGCAAGCGCCTGGTTCCTTGCAGGCAGAAGCAGGGCAAGCTTGTGATTGGTGGCATGGGCCGAAGTTGCTCCGCAACAGTTCCAGTCATCGACTTCCTGCAGTTTAATGTCGAGCAGGGAACACATTTTTTTAACTGAAATATCAAATTCCCTGGCTGTACCGCTGAGTGAGCATCCGGGATAGTACCCGATAGTCATGCCGGGTTTGATTGACAGGGGAGCTTTAGGTTTAAACTCTTTTTTAATGGGCCGTCGTTTTGGTATCGACTGATGATATGGCTTTTCGGAAGCTTCAAAGATTCTGGCAATCTGATCTTTTCCTTTTACCCCTCCTTTGCCTGTAAGGGTATGCATGGGGTTTATCTTTCCTTCCCTGATCATTTTGACGCCGGATGCAGCATCCTGAAGAAAGGATCTGGTGCGGAGTTTATAACTGTTGACGAGTGAAAGTTCCTCCAGACGGCCGTGTTTACGTATGTTGTTGATGAATGAGACATGAAAGGCATTAACCAGCTTTTTTGCCTTGTCAGTGGAAATGATGTTTTTTTCAAGTGCCAGAGCTCTGAGAGAATCCATGGTGGCAGCAATCTCCATGTTCTGGGGACATCGTGACGTACACGTCTGGCAGCCAAGACAGTACCAGAGTGCATCACTTTTCAGCGCTTCTTCCATATAGCCGGCCTGAACCAGACGCATAATCCGGGCTGGAGGATTATCCATGAATGTTCCCGCCGGACATCCAGCAGTGCATTTGCCGCACTGATAGCAGCAGTTATAGTCATTGCCTGTGGACTCCTCAAGCTGATGCTTAAGGGCATCCGATTCTGTCATCTTGATATTTGACACGTGGTATATGTTGCTTTACATGAAGCGGGAAGCGAAATGGCATTAACATAGCATGTTAAGGAAAAATACATTAATGTCAAATTCACCAGCCTTAATTATTAATCCTCTTCTATAACTTTATCTTTTGGCCTTATAACTCTGCAGAGATCTTCGGAATGCTGATCCAAGCATTGAGAACACTGATTGCAACAAAAGCGTTCAATGGACGACACCTATATTACAACTGATGATGCCAATCGCTGAGGGGGCGATGGCGGTCTGGTTATTCCATGTGCATTATCTGCCCTTACCTGATGAAGTGGGTGTAAATCTTTTCAACTTTTGCCGGTCGCGGGATTGAGGCTTTTGTTTCTTCACGCATTTTGAGAAGCCAGGTCATATTTTGTCCAAGGACATCCATAATCTGCACCCCTTCGCCATCCTGCAGCATTTCACCCGGAGCTCTGCCATGAGTGATGTTCCAGTAATTTGAGGTTGCAAGAATCATTTCAGAATAGGTCAGATAATGGTTGAGGCTGTCGAATGTGGTAGAACCTCCTGTGCGGCGGACTGCAACAACAGCGGCAGCAACTTTCTGGCGGAACAGACCACCATTAGCACCTGCAACATAAAATGCCCTGTCGAGAAAACATTTCATTGTACCTGCAATGCCCGCATAATAAACCGGTGAACCAAGAATGATGCCGTCAGCATCTTTTATCTGCTGAATCCATTCATTGACCGGGTCTGCAGTTATGCTGCATTTTTCATCTTTATTTTTTGCACATGTTCCGCAGGCCATGCATCCTCTGACTGCTTTGCCGCCGACATGTATAATTTCAAACTCAATACCGTTTTCCAGCAGCTGCCTGCCGACACCTGTCAGTGCATGCCAGGTATTCCCTTCCTGTCTGGGACTTCCGTTGATTGCTATAACCTTCATTTTGCTTGTTGATTTTAACACCGGAAACCAGTAAAAAACACAGAATATACCGGCCGGTGCACTTGCTGTGATTGTATATGTAATGATTTCGATTATAATATGTTAGAGTATATAAATTTTTTTTCAACTATTGAAATGTTGTGTTGATGCTATCTGTCTATCGCGAAGCACAGTGGCACGAAGCTCGATGGTTATGATTTTTTATATGATGGGAGAAAAATGGAGTACCGGAGAAGCCCAGCTTAAAGCCGGTCAGCACAAGGAAGCTATCGTGAACTTTACCAGAGCGATTGAAAGCACCCCGAAACTTGGATCTGATGATCTTGCAAAGGCATACTACAATCGTGGGGTTTCAGAGCTTGCTTCAGGGGCAACTGAATGTCTGGAGGTCCGTGGGGTTCAGCATCCTGATCTCGGGACAACCAGTCTTCGGGATTACGCTGAACAGCTCGAAAAGGAGAACCATGGCAACTCAACATATCATGCTTGATATTCCTGAAAAGATACTGCTTGCGGAAAAGACTGATGCACTTTCTTTTGGAAGTGAACTGAGGATGCTTGCAGCAGTTAAGCTTTTTGAGTTGGGTCGACTATCCTCCGGTCGTGCCTCAGAGCTTGCCGGAATGAGCAGGGTTGAGTTTTTACTTACTCTCAATCGCTATAATGTTTTTCCCCTGGCAGCCGAATTAAATGATTTAGAGTGCGATCATGCTTCAAGCCATCAGTAATACTTCTCCCTTACTATATCTATTATCGTATAGGATTGATTGAGCAGCTACCTGAAATTTTCGGGCATACTGTGGATGAATGTAGATCGGCATTGGACGATTTTACGAATTGGTTGAACCAGTTTCTTTCAAATTACTATTAACTCTTCAGGTAAAGAAAGCATGGCCCAATTCTTATGGGTCATTTTTCCAATAAAAGGAAGGGTCAGTTCGAATAAAATGCGATTAAGCCGAATGAGAGAAAAAGAGCGGTGGCAAGTACAATGGTAAAGTCACTGATTTTGCGCATAAATGATTCTTTGTTCTCGTTGTACATGGTTGCGATGACTATCACTGCGAGATTATTTACAAGGAGGAAATAGGTGGATGCAGGAAGAATGTTTGTGTAGGTACAATAAAACAGGAAAAGTCCGGAGATCAGGCTTGTGATGATGAGAAACTGTTTTGTATGCAGGAAGGAAAATGTGTTGGCTATTGTTTTGATGTTGCTTAACAGGTCGCCCCGGCGGTCGCGCATGTCCCACATTACTTCGATAAAAAACGCACAGATAAACATATATATCCAGCAAATCCAGGCTTTGAGAGAGAGTGAATAACCTCCGTAGATCAGGGGAAGAAAAATAAGTGCGGTCGCCCAATCGAGGGGAGGGGTGAGGTTTTTTACGATGTATATATCTTTAAGGCGGCGGGCACCGTTCAAACGTCTGGAGAGAGAAGCCGGGAAGCATTTGTGGTTATACAGAAAACCGATGACAATGATAAGTGCCGTTGTCCAGAATGCTGTTTGTCCAAATTGAAAGGCGATAAGCAGTGTAATGAAGGAAACCAGGTAAAAGGTTATGATCGTGATAAGATCCTGGTTTTTAAGAGCATTTTTCAGGCCTTCGGGGTCGTTTCTTGAATCTTCGATATCATCGGTGAGTCGGTTGTCCTGGTATATTGAAAAGGTTAAAAGGAAGACGGTCACGACTGACCATCCATTAAGAGGGATATTGAAATACATAGACCAACTTGCAGCCCCAAGGGCTGATAGAAGCGAGAGATGAAGTTTATTTCTGAAGAAGTAATTCGGCACGTTGTTCTCTTGTTTATGATTATCATACTTCAGGGTGCATAAGTGACAAAAGCATGTTTTTGTTGTAACGGTGTTTCCTGTTTAATCAGTTCCATTGTTTCTTGTGAATGCGTGGTATTATCGCTATTCAACCACGACCCCAAGTTACAAGTTACGGGCATTCGACAGGAAGAGTATCTTGATGCTATACGAGAGGCTGGATTTGAAAAGATAAAGGTTGTCCGGGAGAGTCATTTTTCAGCGGAGTTGATTGCTGAACAGCCTCTTCTTAAGGAACTTGCAGGTGGTTGCGAAAAAGGGGTTAATGCTATAGCAGACAGGTTTATTAACGAATATGAAAAGAGGGATGGACTTTTGTCGCAACTGGAACGCTGCGGTGCAATTCAGGTCAATTATTGCAAAAAAAGAACTTCAGTCAAAGAATCCTCAGAATCCATTTGTAAATTATCTTACAACGTATTTTGTAAAAGAGTCAGTAATCACCATGTTTATGCCGATCAGTATAAGAAGCTGAAATACAATCGATTAAAGGGAATAGTCTTTTCTATATATGAAAAAATCAGTCACAGTGCGAACATCACATGCTGCCGATTACGTGAGCACCGCAGAGGCATTTTATCGGGTATTTTGTGCGTTACCGAAAAAAGATCGAATGGACGTTGCACGCTATATTTTCCAGGATACAGAGGTTCGACAGCACCTGGAGTTAACAGAGATTCCGAATGAAGAGACACTTAACAGTTTTGCTGAATCTAAATCTTCCATGTCTGTTTTTAAGACCGTTCAAGCATTACGTGAAGACTTGTTATCGTAATGTATCAGATTCGGAGAACCACACAATTTAAAAAAGATATCAAGCGTGTACTGCAACGGGGAAAAGATTTTGAACAGTTACTCAGTGTTGTTAAGCATCTTGCCGAAGGAGATCCTCTGGATGCAGTTTATCATGATCATCCTTTGAAAGGGCAATATCAAGGAAAACGAGATTGTCATCTGGCGCCAGATTGGATCTTGATTTATGCTTTTGAGGATCAGGAATTAGTGCTCTATCGCACTGGATCTCATTCTGATTTGTTCAGATAATGAAAAGGAACATGTGAGGATGCGGGATGTTGACGACTATTTACATATGCGATAGCAGTTTAGTGTTCCAGCGTTCTGAGCTGATCAGGGAGGTTGGAGGCTTTATATTGCTTGTTCTTACCCCTACCAGTTTTTTTAGGATCAACACTTGTTAAAAACGGCATAGTAGCGAGACCTTGCGAAACAATAGAGTCTGGCTCTGTTTGATCGCGAGCATGACATTGATCACCTATTCAATATCATTATGGTAAAAAAGATAATAAAAACTGATCCTCTGGTTGAGTTGCTGGAGGGGGCAGATCGAGAGATGCTGATCACCTTGATTGCTGAGCTTGCAGCGCATCGACTTGATGTGCGCCGCGAATGCTTTGATTATCTGAATAAGCACATCTCTCTTTCAACGGCGCAGAGGAGCGATTCTGATGGCGAGATAATTATGGCTCTCTGGAATGAGTT
>JABDHL010000032.1 GCA_012972825.1 Chlorobiaceae bacterium | reverse complement strand
GACTACAGCGTCCTGCAGATCATCAGTGAGGTGGGAACTGACCTGAGCAAATGGTCAACAGAAAAGCATTTCACGGCTTGGTTAGGGCTGGCTCCCGGAACAAGCCAAAGCGGCAAGCGCAAGAGCAACGTCAAACACAGTCGCAGCAGGGTAGGCAGGTATTTTTGCGTTATGGCCCGATCACTGGCTCGCAGCAAAGATATGGCGTTGGGCGGCTTTTACCGTCGTCTGGCGGCACGACGAGGGGGATTGATTGCCAATATTGCCCTGGCTCGCAAGCTTGCGGTATTGTTTTGGCGAGTCATGGTCAAAGGGACGGAGTTTGTCGAGGAAGGACTGGCCGCTTATGAAGCAAAGTTCCTCGAAGGCAAGAAAAGAAGCCTTCGCAGGTTAGCCAGAGAGCTTGGTCAAACCGTTTCGCCTATACCTGTAACAGTATAAAATAAAGGAAATTACTATACTTGTTCATGGAAAGGTGATGATTGCGGCATTGACCGGTAACTATAGACCCGAGCATCTCTTTACCTTGAAACAGTCATTGGCGCTGGTTGATTTCTATGCCAGCCAGTTGATTGAGTGTGACGAAGCGATTGAGCTGAAAATGAAACAATTGCAGCAACAGATCGAGCCCCCGCAAAAGCCGTTGCCCAAGAGAAGACAAAGTCATGGTGGCAATGCCATTAACTTTGACGTACGCACCGAGTTGTACAACGTCCTCGGGGTCGATCTTACGGAGATCCATGGTATAGGGCCAACGCTTGCCTTGAAGTTGATCGCCGAATGCGGAACCGATATGTCACGCTGGCCGACATCCAAGCACTTCACCTCATGGCTGTGCCTGGCTCCAGCCAACAAGATATCTGGCGGTAAGGTACTCTCTTCCAGAACAAGGAAGTCATCCAACCGGGTTTCAGCGTTGCTCCGATTAGCGGTTCCCGTTCTTGGCAAGACCGATAGCGCATTGGGGGCTTTCTACCGAAGATTGGCAGCTCGATCAGGTAAGTCAGTAGCCGTTACGGCGACGGCACGAAAAATCGCTACGATCTTCTACAACACCCTCAGATACGGCGTGAAGTATATCGATCCGGGTGCTGGTTATTACAATGAAAAGTATAAAGCTCGCGCCCTTGAGGGACTGCGAAGAAGAGCCGATGCCTTTGGGTTTACCCTGCAAGAAAAGCCTGTTGCTGTGATGGCATAGTTGAGTTTTTCAGGAAAGAGAAGGTTTTGCCTTCGTTTTAACTATGGGGCGATTCTCATGCTGGGGCCCTATTACCAGGTCTTTCGGATGTTGTAATCCTGCATGGATTGTCTGGACTATATATAGGTAGGGGAGGTGTTGCGCCACTCTTTGAACAGAGAATAAATCATGATGATTATTCTGAATACAATGGTATCCTTCAATACATCTCATCGAAAGCTTAACACTATCATTCTTGCAGCTTCATGGGGTGGATATGCACAGCGTAAGGATTTTGAGGGTTCCTTACATAGAGTTGTCAGTAAACTCCTAAGCATGAACCGTGAAGTTGTGCTGGTTATGGATGTTCCAAAAATGAAGTATGATTTACCGCATGCCATGTTCATGGCAACTCTGACCAACCGTGATTTTAAGTCAATTATACCTTCCCCGTTACAGGACTTATTGCCAACAAGAGCCGATTATATTCAACAAAATAATGACGTCCTTAAGGTCTTCATCAAACTGGCTGAAAACCCCAAAGTTACGATTGTCTATCCCGATTCCATTCTTTTTAAGAAGGGCAGGTATATGGTGTTCAGGGATAATGAGCTATTTTATAAGGACACTGGCCATTTAACAACTGCTGGATCGCGTTTTATAGCACCAGTGTTTGAACCGATTTTACACAAAAGGTAAAGTATGCGTGGCTAAAACTGGATTGGTTGAGGAATCGTTCCTGATTTGATATGAACCCTCCCACTTTTCTTTGGCCGGATAGTTGTTTGTTTGGTTTATTTCTCTCTCATGATATTGATCAGATTCATGATAGGGAATTGTTCCGAATTTTGGGTGATGTAAACCATATCCGTCGTCTCTGGATGCTGGGGGAGAGGGGAAGCGTGGGTTTGGCTTTGCTGCGTTTATTGAGGGCGGTGTTTGTTCCAAAGAGAGGTGAGGGGGATTTCAGGACAATTCTTGAGATTGAGGCACAGTATGGGTTTCGGTCGTCATTTTATGTACTTCACGATCCCTATTGGAGTCGGTATGGTCCTCGATATACGCTGAGGTCTAAGGTTTTGCACCGGATTGTTCAGTTGATTACTGAGGCGGGTTGTGAGGTTGGGCTGCATGGCGGGTATTACCGATTTAACAATGCGGAGGGGTATCGGGAGAGTTGTGATGCGTTGAGGGTGGCGCTTGGGATTGAGGTGACGGGTATTCGTAACCATTTTCTGCGGTTTTCATTTCCGGAGACCTGGCTTGCTCAGGAAGCTGCCGGGTTAAGGTATGATGCTACATTCGGATACAACGATGTTCCCGGGCCTCGTGATGGGAGGATATTGCCGTTTTTTCCGGTTGATCCTCAAACAGGAAGAAGGATTGATATAGTTGCCTTGCCGTTGAAGGTTATGGATGTTACCTTATTTCGAAGTCTGGGGCTCAATGGTGAAAGGGCGCTGGCAGCGGCGTGGGAAGTTATTGAGCCGGTGGTTAAGGCTGGTGGGCTGGTGTCGCTGTTGTGGCATAATAACTATTTTAATGAGCCGGAATATTGGGATTGGCAGTGGGTATATGAACAGCTGCTTGAACGGTTGGCTGCTTTGAAGCCCTGGTGCGCTACCGGGGCTGAGATTGCGGAGTGGTGGAGGGTGAAGGAAGGGTTATAACAACCATGGAGTTTCTGGAAATACCGCTTGAGGGCAATGAAGAGGCTCTGCTGCAGCTTTATCGTGATGTCTATGCTGATACACCGGATCGCATACCTTCGTTAGAAGAGCTTCGCTGGCGGTTTGGGGGACGATTGCATCCAGTGAGGCTATGGATTGCACGTGAGGCTGGAAACATTGTCGGGCTTCGTCCGGTGGTTGTGCATTCTATTTATATTGGGAGATCGGTCTATTCTGCCCTTCGCCTGCTTGACGCTATGGTTCATCCGGCTTATCAAGGTAGAGGTGTGTTCAGGTCGCTTATGCGCCTTGCCTGGGAGAAGCACGGTGAAGAGGGTGTATTGGCCTTTACCTATCCGAACGAAAAATCTATAAAGGCATATCGGCAATGGAAGGAGTGGGTTCGGCTTGTTGAACTGCCACTCTATGTCAGAGTGGTTCCGCCGTATGGCGCTGTTTTTGCCCGGGTGTTGCGGATTAACAAGCCAGAGGCAAACGGGATGACGGTTCAGCGGGTTGATGTTTTTGATGGGGGGATAGAGGCGCTTTGGCAGAATAACAAGCATTATTATGATCTTATAATTCCACGGGAGAGGGTGTATCTGATGTGGCGTTATGTGGAACGGCCTGATGTACGATACTTGATATACAAGGCTGTGACGCAGGGAAAGACGGTTGGGTTTCTAGTTGCGCGAACGAGGATGATGTTTGGTTTGCACCTTGGGCTGATTGTTGATTTTTTTGTTGAGAATAGTGAGCGGGCTGTTTTAGCTGCATTGATTGAGAAGGCCTCTGCCGATCTGACAGGGCAAGGGGTGCATGCTATCGGGCTTCAATTTATCGGGCCTGAATCGCTGAAGCGCAGTTTGTGGGATACAGGTTTTATTGCGGTACCGAAAATATTACTTCCCAGAGAATTTTCCCTTTACGTCCGGCTTGGACTCAACGCTGTTGATAATAGTTGTCATACTGATTGCCGGAGTATGTTTTTTACCTGGGGAGATAATGATGCGGTATAGCGATTATCAAAGGAAGCAAGGGAATGCGAGTACAGTTGTATCATCAGTTTTATGCCGGAGCCGAAGCGCCTGGACCGGCGCAACCACGGAAGTTGACAAGGCTGCTTGCCGACAGGGGGCATGAGGTTGATGTTATAGCGTGTGATTTCAATGTGTATAATGAGCAGGATGAGCTTTCTGAGGACTATAGAAGTGTGAGTGGTGGCAGGGTAACCGTCCATCGTCTGCCTGCGCCGAGGGGGCTTCGGTCAAGTCTTCAGAACCGGTTGAAAACCTACCTGAGCTTTGCCTGGTCGGCTTATTGGTATGGAGGTCGTCTGGCTGTTCCGGACGTGCTGATGGCCAGTATACAGCCTCTGTTTGTAGGGTATTCGGCGCTGCGCCTTGCACGGCGATGGAAAAAGCCCTTGCTGCTCGAAGTGCGTGATTTATGGCCTGATGCGCTTGTGGTAAAAGGGGCTCTTGCTCCGTGGCAGGCAGTGCCGATTCAGGCAATGGCGCGCAAACTTTATCATGGTGCGGCACGTCTTGTGAGTTTGACTCCGGGTATTAAGACGGAGCTGGTTAAAAAAGGGATTGACCGGAGGGGTTTGGATCTTTTTCCTAACGGGTTTGATGAGGATGCTTTCAGGCTGGAGCCGGGGACACGGGAGCTGGTGAGGGAACAGTACGGATGGGGAGAGACGTTCGTCGCGATCTATACAGGTATTCATGCCGAGGTTACGGCAGTTGAGGTTATTGTGCGGGCGGCATCTCTTTTGCGTGAGCGGCATGATATCCGGTTTGATCTGTTTGGTTCCGGGCAAAGCAAGGCAGGAGCTGTGGCATTGGCGGAGCAACTTGGTCTTGAGAATATTCATTTTCACGATCCAGTGGCGAAGTCTGTGATTCCTTCGATTCTGGCGGGAGCTGATGCGGGGATAATGACGCTGTTTGAAAGTCCGTTGATTCACATCTATTTCGAAAATAAATTTATTGACTATATGGGTGCTCATAAGCCGATTCTTGCGGCTATGGGTGGTGTTCAGGCGGAGTTGATCACTCGCTTCGGGGCGGGTATGGTTGTACCGGCATTTGACCATGAAGGGCTGGCAAAGGCAGTTGTTGATACTGCCGCTGATCCGGAGCGGTGCAGGGAGATGGGGGAGGCCGGATATCGGTTTATCAGTAAGAACCTTGTGCAGCGGGAGATTCTGGAGCGGTATGCTGATGTGCTTGAAGCTTTGGCGAAGGGTGAGGTTGACCGGATGCCGACATGGGATCCCTTCACATGCATATAGTTTTGTTTATTCTTGGCGGGGGATTGCTCGCAGTGGTGGCGGGTGCCCGATGTTTGTTTCTTGCCCGATGGCGTGTGGGCTGGGCCATGTATCTCTGTAATGTGGTGTGGGAGTTCGCAGAGAAGAGAGGGCATATAGGGCGATTCTGGCTTGAGTCAGTTGCTGCTGTTTTGGGTCTGGGGTTGCTGTTGGTTGCTGGGGTTGTCTGGGGAGTTGTGATGACTTTTGGTGTGTTACTTCTGCTGCTGGAGATTGTCAATCGTTTCCGTGAGAGGACTCTTCTGACTTCAGCCTATACACGGCTTAATCTTGTCGGTACAGCTCCGTTTCCATCTGCCAATCCGGATCTTATTGTCACGCTTGAGGCGCCTTTTGTGGAGCGAAAGCCTCGCTATCGGCTTGGGGTGCTCTGGGTTGGGGTGCCTTTTGATTTTGAGGTTGTGGTTGGAAATCACACCATTGTACCAACGCAAACGCCGGTGAAGATCAGGATTACGGCACCATCATCGTGGCTTGCTGGAGAGGATGCGGAGCGCTCTTTGGGGCCAATCACCTTTGGTTCTGTTGACCGGTCGAGCTGGAGACTTTGTCCGGATGCTGGTTGCAGTGCTGGACGTTTTGAGCTTACGGTTGTATGGGGTGGGAGCTCTCTCTGTATTCCAATCTGGTATGATGGGTGTCGGTTGGCAGCTGACGTTAAGATTGAGCGGGCTGTCATTACGCGATATCCCGGTGGCAGGCGAAGCGCTTTTGCGTGGCGCGGGGATATGGATTTGTACGATACGTCAACCCTTCAGTCGATTGAGGGTCTGGAGAGTGCGCTCGGTCTGGCTGCACGATATTGTTTTCCACAGACAATGTTCCTTTCCACACGCCTTTCCCTTGATGAAACAGCCGCCATGGAGTGGGCTGAGCACTATGGTGTTGATCGGGGTGCATCGGACATTCCCCGTTTTGTCTGGTGGCTGCGGGAGAGGGTGGAGCTGCGTCATAGTTGTGCATACCCGGCAGTGTCCGATAAGCCGTATGTGATGGAGCTAGGGAATCACGGACATCTTCATTATGATACGGCTACTTCTGCTGCGCCCGGGAATGCATGGAAGTCGCATGCGCGTATGGGTGCAGGGAGGTATCCCTGGATTGGGAGTGATACCTCCTCATTCGGCGAGCAGCGGGACAATGCTCTGGAGGCGCGGCACTGGTGTGAGCGCCTTTTTTTGTTTACACCGCGTTCATGGGCACAGCCGGGACGATGCAATGATGCTGATACTCCCCGGGCAGTTGAGGCTGCTGGATGCGAAGTGTTGAGTGGATCCGACATCAGAGCCATTGATAACGTCCTGTTACAACCGGTACCGCACCATCCGGGAGGGAGTGATGCTGTAGAGCTGACGTCACGCTATCCGGGTGATCCCCGGCATATTTATCATGTAGCAATGCTTCTTTTCTGGCTCCATCGTTCACAGCGCCGAGGTTTACCGATGGTTTATATGTGCCATCAGCATTTACGTCAGTTTGAAGGGTATGCCTGCACCCGTTTTACGGAGTATCTGCTTCGCACCGTGCTTGCAGATTGTCATGGTGATTTTTACATCAATACTCTTTTTGGGATTGGTAAATACTGGCGTGAGGTGCTCAGCCAAAAGACGAGAAGGGTTACCGTTTTGTTGGTTGGGAATCGCATTGTCGTTGAGAACCGCAGCGATATTGATGTTGAGCGTGTACCGGTTGATCTTTATCTGGCAGATGGTGCCAGATCAACTCTCCTGGTCTCGGTACGGAGTGGAGCGGGTGTCACTATTGATTTGGCGAACGCGCAATTTGGCCATGGGAGGTAGATGAGTTTTGTCTGTACCGTGGATGTGGAGGATTGGGCGCAATCTACGCTTGATACGAATCTGCCGATTACCGAGCGTGCGGGTCTTCAGGTTGAGCACTTACTTGATCTGCTGGCGGAGGAAAATGTTCGGGCAACCTGCTTTATTCTGGGTAAATTTGCCGAAAAGTTTCCCTCATGTGTGAAACGAATTGCGGCTGAAGGGCACGAAGTGGCTTCACATGGGTATGGGCATGTGGAACTCTTCAGGCTCTTACCTTCTGAGTTTCGTGAGGATGTGCAACGTTCCAAAGGGCAGCTTGAGGCGTTGACAGGATTGGCAGTTAAGGGTTATCGTGCGCCATGCTTATCGCTTATTAAGGAGTCGCTGTGGGCACTTGAGGTTCTGGCGGAGGAGGGCTTTGTGTATGATTCAAGTATCAATCCCGGGGTTATGGCACGTTTTGGCATCTCTGACTGGCCTCCGCAACCCGTCAGGGTCAAACTTCCATCCGGGCTCAGCCTTGTTGAATTGCCTTTGGCGACACTTCAGCTGCCGGGTTATCGGTTTCCTGTGGCGGGGGGCGGATATCATCGGCTCTTGCCCTGGATGGTCATTCGGTTTGCTGTTGCAAAGAGGCTTGCAGGAGGAGAGGCTTTTGTGGCCTATTGCCATCCATACGAATTTGATTGTGAAGAGTTTTCACATCTTACGTTTCCTCTTCCTTTGAAAACCCGCTTGCATCAGGGGTTGGGGCGAAAGGGCTTTGAGGCGAAATTTAAAAAGATGTTACAGGAGTTCAAGCCGGATCTGGCTCTTCACGTGGCAGAACAGGCTCAGTGGCCGCTCTATCTTCCTGCCATATGACTGCAAGGACGAGGATACCTTTAAAAAAAAGCTGGTGGATCCCTAAACGGATATTTGACTACACAGTCTCTTTAATGGGTCTTGTTGTGCTTTTGCCACTTATTGCGACTATCGCTGTTGTCTTGCTTGCAACATCTCCAGGGCCGGTGTTGTTTGTTCAACTCAGGGTTGGCCGGTATGGGCGCTTTTTCAAATGCTATAAGTTCCGGACAATGGTTCCCGGGGCGCATGAGCTGGGCAGTATTACTACGGCAAATGATTCCCGCATTACCGATGTTGGACGTGTGCTTCGTCGATACAAGCTCGACGAACTTCTGCTTTTATGGAACGTTGTGACGGGAACAATGTCGTTTGTAGGACCTCGCCCCGACGTCCCTGGCTATCTTGACCGTTTACAGGGTGATGACCGTCGGATACTTGAACTGCTGCCGGGTATTACCGGCCCTGCAACCTTGACTTTCAAAGACGAAGCGCTACTGCTCTCGCAAGCTGAAGATCCCAAGGCATATAATGATAAGGTCATTTATCCCCAGAAAGTACGCATCAATCTACGCTATATGCAGGACGGTTCTTTCTGGCTCGATATTGGTTACATCCTAGCCACTCTCTTTCCATATTTCACCAAAAAAACAGGACTTAATAAGTACCTTAACCTTAATTACGCCATAGACATTCGGAATGTTGTACAGTAGTATTCCTTTACCTCTTATGAGGCATGGGGTTGTAAGTAAGTTTCTGATCGCAATTCACGATGGGGCAGCTTAGGTATGGATACAGATTTGCGGACGACGGTTGAGGATCTTTTTATCATAACAGCATCAAAGACATCGTTTTCGGATCGTGATATTCTTCTGCTTAAAGAACTTTCTGAAAAGATTGATGATTGGGAGGCTGTTTTGCAGACGGCGGTTCAGCACAAGGTTGCACCTCTTATTTATTATGCTCTAAAAACGTATGCGCTTACGAATCTGCTTCCTGCAGATGTTGCTGAGGAGTTACGAACGATCTATTATACAACGGTATCAGCAAACCTGAAGCTGCTGCATTTGATGGAAAAGATTGCTGTATGGGCGGATGAAAAAGTAGTGCTGCTAAAAGGGATTGATCTGGTTGAATCTCTCTATCCAAAAATCGGGTTGCGCTCAATGTGCGATGTGGACCTGCTTGTTGAACGTGATAAAGCAGAAATAATTGTTGAGCGGTTGCAGGCCAGGTCACACGAGGAGAAGGTTGTGATGACATTTGGGGTGAGCAAGTCCTTAATCCATAGAAAACTTGACATAGAAGAAAAGGGGCATCTACCGCAGATGCTTTTTCGCAACGGATGTGTCGAAATAAACTGGAATCTGTTTGAAGGGAATAGTCATCGTTATGCTATAACTCAACAAGCGTTGAACTCAATTGTTCCCTCACCTAAAGGTGGGAAGGTCTATCGATTGAGCAACGAATTCATGCTGCTGCATCTCTGCACTCATTTTTATGTTGATGCGCCTACTGGTCTTATTTTGCGGATGCTTTGCGATATCAATGAAATTGTAGTGAAATATGCTGAAACTTTGGATTGGGATGCTCTAAGAAGGATTTGCTGTGATCCGGAACTGCGACATGAAGTGAATACTGCGTTAACCTATACGTTTATATATTTTAATACTATAATCCCACAGGACTTTATACTTGATGGAGTGGTGAAGAGTACACCGGTCAGCCTTGCTGCATTATCGAATGGAATACCGGATATTCCACAAAAATCCCTTCAGGTCTTGTTTGTTGATCTGCAACTTCTGCATCGTTTTACTGAGAAAATCGAGTTGATGTATAAAACTGTTTTACCGGACAAAGATTGGGTTATACTCAATTATTCAGAAGCAAAGAAGCGCAGTGTCATTCGATCGTATGTTTTGTATTGGAAGTACCACTTTTTTTTGACGATTCGCCCTCTTTTTCGAAAGGGCAGCCTTTGAGTGTTCCAGACACCATTGCTGCGGCTGAATTTTTTTGGCAAAAAATGGGCTTTTGCTTACATTAAAAAAATAAGTTATTTATGTTGTTGAAATTGGACTGTTTTTATCTTTATTAAGCATAATTCTATATCCATGAAGAGTGACGATAGGCCTCTTGCTGATCCGATGCTGGTGCTTCGGGAGGAGTTTGATGACTGGGCTATACTGTTCGATCCTGATACGGGGGATTCGTTCGGAGTGAATCCGGTCAGTGTTTTTATCTTCAAGCACCTTGATGGTAGAAACACCCTCGACGATATTATGCACAAACTTAGTGTAGAGTGTGAGGATGCTCCTGATGATGCTGAGCAATATGTTGCTGAGTTCATTGATAGTCTTGTTCAGAAAGGGTTTGCCGGGTTTGAGCAGTGAATAAAGGATAAAGGATAAAGGATGAAGGATGAAGGAAATATCAGGGTGATGAAGAGCCCGAAGACAGTTGAACTCTCGATTACCAACAGGTGTAATCTCCGGTGTATTTATTGCGCCCATTTTACAAGTGATGGCGATCAAGGTAGTGATTTATCAACTGCGGAATGGCTTAAGTTTTTTGTGGAACTCAACCGTAGTGCAGTTCTGGATGTGACTATTTCAGGTGGTGAACCCTTTATGCGTGACGACCTTAGGGAACTTATTGATGGTATTGTCCGGAACCGCATGCGGTTCAGTATTTTGAGCAATGGGACGTTGATTACCGATGAGATGGCTGCATATCTTGCCTCAACTGGCAGATGTGATTATGTTCAGGTATCTATTGACGGATCTTATTCTGGTCCGCATGATGCATTTCGTAATAATGGAAGCTTTGACTTGGTTGTTGCGGGTCTTAAACACTTGCAGGCCCATCATCTTAGAGTTAACGTAAGAGTAACCATCCATCGCCACAATGTTCAAAACCTCGATGCCATTGCTCGCTTTCTCTTGGAAGATCTTAATCTTCCCGGTTTTTCAACCAACGCAGCTTCCTACGCTGGCCTTTGTCGCTCTTATGCTGACGAAGTACAGCTCACTGTGGATGATCGTTCACAAGCAATGGAGACGCTCCTGAGGCTTAACAAGCAATACAACGGGCGAATCAGTGCTTCTGCTGGCCCTTTGGCTGAGGCGAAACACTGGCTTGAAATGGAGGATGCGCGAACGGAGAATCGGGCAAAACTTCCTAACTGTGGCTCTTTGCGCTCATGTGGCGGAGTTTTTTCAGGTATGGCTGTTCGGGCAGATGGAATAATGTTGCCATGCAGCCAGATGCCCCATATTGAGCTTGGCCGTATCAATCAGGATCACCTTGTGGATGTCTGGCTGACTCATCCGGAATTCAAAAGATTGAGGGAACGGCGAGCTATTTTACTTGAAGATTTTGACTTTTGTCGGCAGTGCGATTACATACCATATTGTCGTGGTAATTGTCCTGCATTGGCCTACAACATTTTAGGTGAGGAGAACCATCCCAGCCCCGATGCATGTCTGAAGCGTTTTCTAGAAGCAGGGGGAAGATTACCAACGAATAATGGACAGTTGATAATTGATAATTGATAAATTGACAATGGAAAACGGCAAACTGAACTATCCTTTGAGATCCCTCTATTTTTATTTGACTGAGGGGTGTAACCTCAAATGTCGTCATTGCTGGATAGCTCCGAAATATTTGGCGCCGGGTAAGGTAGCCCAAGGTTTGGATGTTAAGCTGTTTCAATCAATTATCAATCAGGCGAAACTTTTAGGACTTGGAAGTGTGAAGTTTACTGGTGGTGAGCCGTTGATGCATCCTGCAATTTTTGAACTTCTGGAAGTAGTTTGCAATGAAGAACTTGATCTAAACGTTGAAACAAACGGTATACTTTGTACGTCCGAGCTTGCTGAAGCATTGAAAGGCGCAAGCAAAAATACTTTTGTCTCCGTTAGTCTTGACGGTGCTGATGCTGATACTCACGAATGGGTCAGAGGCGTAACGGGTTCATTTGAAGCAGCACTTGATGGTATCAGGAACTTGGTGCATGCTGGGTTGAAGCCACAGGTGATCATGACTATAATGCAGCGGAATAAGAATCAGATGGAAGCAATGGTCAGGCTTGCTGAACAAATTGGCGCTGGTTCAGTCAAGTTTAATCTTGTACAACCTACTGAGCGAGGTGTTGCCATGCATGAAGCAATGGAGACGCTACCTATTGAGGAGCTTGTGGAGCTTGGGAACTGGGTTGAACATACACTTTCAGCCTCCACAAACATTCGGTTGGTCTACTCCCATCCATTGGCTTTCCGGCCACTCGGAAAAATGTTTGGAGATAAAGGAGACGGCTGGGGACTCTGCGGGATTTTAGGTATACTCGGTGTGCTTGCCGATGGTTCATACGCTTGGTGTGGAATAGGTGAGTCAGTGCCAGAGCTGGTTTTTGGACATGCAGCGATAAAAAGGCTTGAAAAAGTTTGGTTAGAGACTAATGTGCTTGAGAATCTTCGCGAAGGATTTGCCACTAAATTGGAGGGTGTTTGTGCAGAGTGCTTGTTAAAAGGCATCTGCCTTGGAACCTGTGTTGCACAGAACTATTATAGGAGTAAAAGTTTATGGTCAGCCAACTGGTACTGTGAAGGGGCAAGAAAAGCTGGTCTCTTTCCCGAAACTCGATTAAAACCGAAAGTAGTGAAAGAAAAAAATTTGTGACTTGTTTTATTTTTTAATGTTTCAGGGTTGAATTCCTCGCCACTTTTGTCGAAAGTATTTTAGTATTTCTAAAACCGATACCCTTTTGCTTCCTGCAGGGTGGTTTCATTCTTTAGAATATTCAATTTTTTTACTAATTGGAGGTTAATATGAAATGGGAAAAACCAAGAATTGTCGATTTTTCTGACCGAAATATATCCTTAGGGTTGTTTTGTGCTTCAAATGGCAATAGTCAATATGAAAATATCTGTAAAGATTTTGGAGGTTCAACTCCTAACGAGTGCGAGTCTGGATTTGCTGCTGGGGGGAATTGTGCTGATGGTACTTCAGCATTGCATGAGTGTCTCTCCAGCGGTCTTTCAGTACGCTATTGTACGACTGGTGCCGTTGCTAAATATGGCTGTGTAACTTTAGGTACATAATTAAGATGTGATTTATTGAAAAAGATGTAATGAAAAAAAAAGACAGTAATACACCAACCTATACTGTAAAGTTAAGCAATAACCTTATCTGGTCTTTTTCATCTGAAACTGAAGAGTTGAAGCCATGGCTGAAAAAAATTGGAATAATTTTTGAACTTGTTGATGTAGAATACGATAACGCAGAGAATAGAGAAACACCTGATATTGGATGGCATTGTCATGAAATGGATACCTTCAATGCACATTATGAAATAGAAAAGCGTAAGATACTTTATAGCATTAAACCATTTTCACGCCACAATGATGAAATTCTTGCCATCAAGAATGCATTTTATCCGATTTACAGGGAGATCATCGATCATGGTGGTCAACTTTTTCATGCTGCCTTGATTGAATATGATGGTAAAGGCGTTTTCCTTGCAGGAAAAAGCGGCGTCGGTAAATCCACTTCCTGCCGTCGACTTCCTGAACATTGGAATGTTCTTTGTGATGATGAACTGCTTATGATTCCTACGGATCAAGGTATTTATCGTGCCCATCCATTACCGACGTGGAGCGAATACTCTATGAACGGGTCTGAAAAAACTTGGAATCTTCAGCACTCTGTTCCAGTTTACGGGATTTTTTTTATTGAGCAGTCGGATGTTGATTCAGTTCTTCCTCTCGGTGAAGGCCAGTCAGTTGCACAAATGTCGGAATCCGCATATCAGGCATATCGAAATTATTGGGCTATTGTTAAAAATGAAAACAAGAAACTCCTCCAGAGAAAAATGTTTCATAATTCCATAACAATGGCCAAAAAAATACCGGTATTCAAGCTTCGTGTCTCATTGCATGGTCGTTTCTGGGAGGAAATAGAGCGAGCACTTGGATGGTAGATGTACGTACGATGTATTTTGAATTTAAAGGCTCAAGTATGCTCCCCACGCTTAAGCCAGGTGACAAACTTATGGTGGCTTGTGGTGGGGTTGTGCGTGTTGGAGATGTGGTTGTTTTTCAGAAGCATGGCAAACTCCATATAGCACATCGTGTTGTCTCAGTTGATTCTCGCGGTATTGTAACCAGGGGTGACAATGTTCATACCCATGATGCAAGGATATTGCAGCAAGAGAAAATTATCGGCAAGGTTGTTTCCGTACAAAGAGCTTCCAGACAAAGAGTGATCAGGGGAGGGAAACAGGGCATTATCTATGCGAGAATCCTCTGGACTGTAAAACACTTCTCCAACATCGTTGTCCGATTACTCAGTCCGGCCTATCAGACTCTTTCCAGTTTTGGTGTTTTCAGAAGGATATTGCCTGTATCGGTAAAACCACGAGTCGTTTTTTTTAAGATAAAGGATGGCGTTGAGATGCAGCTGCTTCTTGGCAGACTTGTTATAGGACGTCGTATGCCTGGTTGTGACAAATGGCAGTTGCGACCTCCCTTTCGTCTTTTTATTGATGAGTCAGCGCTTCCTTAGTGGACAAGCAGGGAATCAGAGAGATTATCCATGCACTTGGCAAGGCGGTCAAGCTTATCTGGGCGAGCAGTCCCCGACTGGTTGTTGTTCGTGCCCTGTTGAATGTTGTACAGGGTGTTTTGCCGCTTGGTTCACTCTATACCATTAAGCTGCTGGTTGATCTGCTTTCTGAAAACAAGGGATTGCTGCATAGTTCCAGCGGTTGGAAGAGGATCCTTTTTTTAGTACTGCTTACAGGTTTTTTTATGCTGCTGCAGCAGGCGAGCAGTTTCCTTGCTACTTTAGTAAGCACTCGACAGACTGAACAGGTGCTCGACACTGTCACCACCATTCTCCATAAGCACTCCATTGCTATGGATCTCTCCTATTATGAACATGCGGGGTATTATGATGCCCTTCATCGCGCCCAGCAGGAAGCGGCTTATCGCCCTCTCGGTATTATCAACGGGATGTTCACCCTGTTACAGTCGCTGGTGACCATTACCGCTCTGGCGGGTTTGATTGTCAGTGTCCACTGGACGGTTGCTCTCTTTCTTTTTCTTGCGCTTCTGCCGGCGTTTGGTGTGAAAATGTTTTTTTCGAAAAAAAATTATGGTCTCCAGTATAAACAGACGCCGGAGAAACGCCATCTCTTTTACCTTAACTCGTTGCTTACTTCCGAAATTTTTGCGAAGGAGTTAAGGCTTTTCAGCCTTGGAGCCTATTTTATAGGGAAGTATAATACCATACGGGCCCGGCAGCGTCAGGAAACTATTGAGCTGGCGGACAGGGAGGCATTGTACGGGTTTTTCAGTCAGTTTATGGTGCTTGTGTCACTTTTTCTTTCTCTGGGCTTTCTGCTGTTCCGCTCGTTGGCCGGGGCGTTGAGTATCGGGAGCCTGGTGATGATTTATCAGGCAATGCAACGAGCGCAGTCTTCTACACAGAGCATCCTTAATGCCGTGGCATCGCTCTACCGTGATGCGCTGTTTTTCGGGAACCTTGATGCCTTTTTAAAACACATGCCTCTTATTGTTTCTCCTGCAGAACCCAAGCCTTTTCCTGTGCCCATTGTTCAGGGGATCAGGTTCAATCATGTTTCGTTCCGTTATCCAGGGAGTGAACGGGTTGTACTTAAGGATTTTACAGCTTCGATAGGTCCCGGGGAGCATGTTGCACTTGTGGGGGAGAATGGGTGCGGCAAATCAACGCTGGTGAAACTGCTCTGCAGACTCTATGAACCTGATGAGGGGCAGATTCTTATCGACGGCATTGATTACCGGATGTTTGAGCTTGAAGAGCTTCGGAAGCGTATCGGGGTTATTTTTCAGGAATATGTCCGGTACCAGATGAGCGGAAGGGATAATATCCGTATGGGGAATATTGAGGTTTCTCGGGATGACCTGAGGGTTGAGGAGGCGGCAAGGCTGTCGGGTGCTCATGAGGTTCTGGAGAGGCTTGAAGGGGGGTATGAGGCTATTTTGGGGAATCTTTTTGATGGCGGGCGTGAGCTGAGCATGGGTGAGTGGCAGAAAATTGCCATAGCGAGGGCGTTTCTGCGTGATGCTTCAATCATGATTCTTGATGAGCCTACCAGCTCTCTGGATGTTGAAGCTGAATATGAGCTGGTCGGGCATTTTAATGAGCTGACCAAGGGGAAAGCTGCCCTGATTATCAGCCACCGCCTTTCTACCGTGCGCATGGCCGGTCGGATTATTGTGCTGGATGATGGGGTTATTGCTGAAGAGGGGAGCCATGAAGAGCTGATGCTTGCCGATGGGGTCTATGCACGCTTGTACAGGATGCAGTCGGGGCTTTATCATGCAGAAAATATTCGACAACACTGATTCGAAGAGGATTTTCGTGGGTAAGCTGTTTATTTGAGTATTCCGGGGAACTAAACAAGTATGTTCAGGGTTACAAGTGTTTAATTTAGCATTAGTTGTATGCGGTATTTATTTTATATAGTTATTTTAGCTTTTACGGTTACCGGATGTTCCCCCCATTCCGGTAACAGTTCTGCTGACAGAATAGCAGCGGTAGTCAATGGTGTTGAGATTACCCAGCTTGAAGTCAGAAGTCTTTATGAACGCACTGCTGCTCCTGCAGTCAGTAAGGAGGCAGCACTTGAACAGAAGCGTAACATACTGGCAAGTCTTGTGCGCAGTGAGCTGCTTGCACAGGAAGCGGTAAAGCTCAATCTGGATAAGTCCCCTGAGTTTCCCCTCTTACTGCATGAGGCACATCGGCAGGTTCTTGCCGGACTGGCTCAACAATCTCTTGCCTCAGCTACCAAGCCTTTGGAGATAGAGGCTGTTCGCGATATTGTTGCTCAAAATCCTCGTCTCTTTGCAGAAAGAAAACTTCTGGTTTACGAAGAGGTACTGATGCCTGTAGTTAATGTGCCATTACTTCTTTCACTTAATGTCAAGGCAGGGAAAGGTGCATCGCTCGATCAGCTTGTTGATGAGATAAAGGCGAAAAATTTTCAGTTTCGTAGGCTTACTCAGACACAGTCTACCGATCAGCTGGATCCCGCCATTGTTAAAGTATTAACCAGTTCCAAACCTGATGTTCCGGTTGTTGCCCGTGTTCAGGACAAGTTTGCCATGATTTTGATGCTCCATAACGCGGTTCCAATTCCTTTAACAGGGGAACAGGCGGAGCAAGCTGCGCGCACTATGGCAAGCTCACAGATGCGCAACATGGTAATTCAGAAGAAAATGAAGGATGCGCTCGACAAGGCTGCAATAACTTATTTTGGTGAGTATGCCCAGGATGCTTCAGGCAGGAAGATTGCTGCTTTACCTCTTCCAGATACAGAGCGTGCAGAGAGGATGAACTTTCATCGCATGATTTTAGTTTTATCGATTACTGGTACTTTTGCATTTATCATGCTGCAATTATCGGCATCAGTGAGTGTGCTGCTTGGCAGTATTTGGGCTCCAAGGTTCTGGCCTGCACCGAAGGTTCCGGCTGTAGAGAAAAACGTTGATGCATGGTTATCTGAGTATTGGGTGCCTGCTTATATCAAGTTTTTTATTTTGTGCTGTGCATTCGTAAGCTTGTTTATACTGGGAACGCAGATTATGCTGGTCTGGCCAATACTTGAGGTATGGATAGTTCTGGCGAGTGCTGTGACAGGAGTGCTGCTTGGAACCGGATTGAGCCATCTCTATGCTCGTTCTCCTTTGCCCAGGTGGTGGGTAACTGTTGTTTTATTTATCTTACTATCGTTGGCGGCTGCGCTGGTGGTAACGCAACATTATGCAAGCGTATGAGTTTGAGACCTCATGCCACCTGGTTTCTCTGGCTGCTTTTTGCTGCTGTTACGCTTCATTCGGTAGAAAGGTACATTCTTACGCTTACTCTCGGAAACGACTTGCTGTTGTTATTCCCGACTCTTTTAGCGGTCTTATGGATGGAACGCAGGAGCATTGTCGGAACGTTCCGCACTAGTGCATTGGGCCATCCTTTGTTGGGAACTGTGTTTTTCGTTTTTGGATGTTTTTTCTTGTTAACCGGTGGGCTGACACCTTCATTAGTTGTTGAGGTTTTAGGGTTGTTTTTTATTGCGGCAGGTTTGGTAGCTGCCTTTGCTCCGAATGCCTATCTTCGATCAGCGTACTTCATCGCTGTTGCTGGAATCGTTATTGTAACCTTTGGTTCGATTGCTCCTTCTCTTTTATCGTCTGAATTGGCTGTCGCTTTAGCCGCACTTTCAGCAAAAGTGCTAAGCGCGACAATTCTGCCTGTTGTCGCCAACGGCGTTACCCTCTATTTTGGTCAATATGTTGCCACAGTGACCAAAGAGTGTTCGGGTATGAATTCCATATTTTCATTGACAGCACTCTCTGTTTTATACCTTCGAAAGGGGGTTAATAGAAAGCCTTTGCATATTTTTTTGATGGTTGCCTGTGTCATTCCAGTTGCGGTACTTACCAATTTAATGCGGGTGATGCTATTGGTACTTGCAACCTGGTACGTTGGGGATTGGTTTGCCGAGAGCATTTTCCATGAGACAGTTGGCGTTGCAGCTTTTATTCTGGCACTTCTGCTCCTCACACTCATCGATAGATTATTGCTTTTTGCAAACTCTCTTGTAAAGCCTAATGCGGGGAGCTTTCATGCGGCCGACTAAATACACTTTTCTCGCTATAGTGTTTGGACTCATGCTTATTTGCTCTGAGATACTGGTTCACATCAGGCAGAACCCTTCTAAGGGAGCGAAACCTGATCTGCAAAGCATCATAAAGCAACATCCCGAAGGCTGGCAGTCAGTTCCCGGTTCAACGGTGGATCCAAGTGCCCAGAACGCTCCATACGACCTGGCTGCTACTCAAATCTATAAGCGTGCCGATGGAAAGGCTGCCTCTATCGTCATGACCTGGAGTTTCGACGGTTTTCATCAAGCAGGACACCCTCAGGAAGTTTGCTATAATGCACATGGATTTCATGTCTCTACGCCCCGGAACAGTTCAGTTATGGTTGGTGAGCAGAAGCTTGATGTCGTTACATTCGAAGGCCGCTACGGAGATATGATCGAAGATGTCATCTACTGGAGAGTCAACGGAGGAATCCACGACGCCGCACTCCAAAAAAACATCCCCATGACACAGCGTTTCAAAGAAGTGCCACGAATCCTCATCGGTGATATTCCTGACAACCTCATGGTTCGCATATCCACGTGGCGCCGAGAGAGTGACCCTCCTTCGACGGCCCATATCGACTATATCAAAGCTTATTTACAAAGTGTTTCACCCTCAACCCGCCTTTTCCTGACTGGTGTCGGGGATTATTAAACTTACCCTGCGCTATCTGCGACGTTAACGCTGTTCTGCCACGACAGGATGTCGACGGGCGGCTCTAACGAAGAATTTGCTATAAACATACAATGCTCAATACCTCTTTTCCCGCATGGCCTTCATACACCACTGAAGAGGCCGATGCTGTTACCCGTGTTCTCTTATCCAATAAGGTAAACTCCTGGACCGGTCACGAGTGCCGCGAATTTGAGAAGGAGTTTGCCGCATGGAGCGGATGCAGCTACGCCGTAGCGCTCGCCAACGGCACCCTGGCGCTTGAAATTGCGCTCAGGGCCCTGGGAATCGGGCAGGGGGATGAAGTGGTGGTCACTTCGCGCAGCTTTATAGCTTCGGCCTCATGCATTGTAGCCGTGGGCGCAATTCCGGTGTTTGCCGATGTTGACCGTGAGAGCCAGAACATTACAGCCGAAACGATCGAAAAGGTGCTGAGTGCCAAGACAAAAGCAGTGATCTGCGTCCATCTCGCAGGGTGGCCGTGCGATATGGATGCTGTAACACAGCTTGCTCATAAACATGGACTTTTTGTGATAGAGGATTGCGCACAGGCACATGGGGCACGTTATAAAGGACGACCGGCAGGATCGCTTGGAGACATTGCCGCCTGGTCGTTCTGCCAGGACAAGATTATGACCACCGGCGGAGAAGGGGGGATGGTCACCACCAACAACCGGCAGCTGTGGTCAACAATATGGGAGTACAAGGATCATGGGAAATCGTGGAATGCGGTTTATGAACGGGAACATCCGCCAGGGTTTCGCTGGGTGCATGAGTCGTTCGGATCGAATTACCGAATGATTGAAATGCAGGCCGTTATCGGCAGGATACAGCTGCAGCGCATGGCAGAGTGGACGGCTGAACGCCGGAGAAACGCTGACAGGATATGGAGTGCCGCTCGCGGGATTCCCGGATTACGGGTGCCCGTTGTGCCTGAGTGGGTGGAGCATGCGGCTTATAAATGCTATGTGTTTGTTGAGCCGCGCGCTCTTAAGGAGGGATGGAGTCGGGAGAGGATACTTGTTGAGATTAACAGAAGGGGAGTGCCGTGCTACAGCGGATCGTGTTCGGAAATGTATCTTGAAAAAGCATTTGACCATACGGGATGGCGACCTGCTGAACGGCTGGCGGCTGCCCGGGAGCTTGGGGAGACGAGTCTGATGTTTCTTGTTCATCCGACTCTTCGAGAAGAGGATATTGAGAAGACGACTCTGGTTTTAGGGGAGGTAATGCAGGAAGCGGTGTAAAGAAGCGAGGAGATGACAGCTAAACAAGCAATTTTGTTGTCACTTCCGGTCAGTGTATATTTATAGGAAAAATGTGGTGTATGCTGCTTGTTAATAAAATTCTTCCGTTGTTTCTGCTTCCTCTGGGGTTGAGCCTGATATGTCTGGTAGGGGGAGTTGTTCTGCGTAAAAGGTTGTTGCTGTGGTCCGGAGTGCTGGTATTGTGGATGTTCAGTATGCCGCTTGTCAGCAATGCGCTGATGCGGTTTGTTGAGGGGCCGGCCAGGAGAGCTGCTGTCCGCGGGGTTGTGAAAGCCGATGCTATTGTTGTGCTGAGCGGGATGCTTCATCAGGTTGACGGGGCTCCGTTAGGGGAGTGGGGTGATGCTGTTGACCGGTTTGAGGGAGGAATTGACCTTTTTAAGGCCGGGAGGGCGCCGGTGCTTGTGTTTACCCGCGGGCAGATTCCGTGGAGGCCCGACAGAATTCCAGAAGGGGAGCTGCTGGCAAAGAGGGCGGTGCAGCTTGGCGTTCCTCACAAGGCGATCCGGTTGACAGAGAGAGTGGGTAATACCGCCGAGGAGGCTGCGGCAGCAGGGAAGTTGCTGGATAGAAGAAAAAACATTATTCTTGTAACCAGTGCCTATCATATGCCGAGGGCTCTTCTGCTGTTTGAAAAGGAGGGGTTCAGGGTTGTGCCCTACAGGGTGGATTATCAGGTTGATGATACGGCTCAATTGACGGTATTAAGCTATCTGCCCAATGGGTCGGCGCTTGCGCAGTCGGAGACGGCTTTGCGTGAGATGATCGGGTGGGTTTATTATTGGTGTCGGGGGTTGGTGAGGTGAGGAGGAAAGAGAGATCCCTCCGTTGTCGGGATGACATGGGGGGGAGTGAGGGATGACATGGAAGGGGGTGATGGGGGGAGGATATTTTTTTAATCATGCGGGAATTAATGCCGGAAACCAATATTGCTGTTGGTCTTGATATAGGTACTTCAAAGGTGTGCATTGCCGTGGCTGAACAGGATGCGTCCGGCAGCCTTAAGGTGCTTGCCGAGGGCTTTGCGCATTCGGAGGGCATCAGGCGTGCTGCCGTTGTGAACATCAATAAGACGGTGGCTGCCATCAAGGCTGCAGTTGCCGAGGCTGAACGTGCATCATCGATTGTGATTCACGGCGTCAATGTCGCGCTTTCGGGCGCGCATGTGCATTGCATTCAGAGCAGCTCGGAAATCAGCATCAACCAGTCGGGTATTGTCAATGAGTCGGATGTGCACCGGTTTCTGGAGAAGGCGAGGGCCAATATCCAGAATCTGGACATCAACCATGAGATTATCCATGTGATTCCCCAGGAGTTCATCGTCGACGATCAGGACAGGCTGCTTGATCCGACAGGCATGGCCGGCATGACCATGAGAGGGAGCGTCTACATTGTTGTGGGGTTGAAAACAAAGATCCGCAATATCAGGCAGTGCGTTGAGAGGGCCGGCCTGAAGATTGTCGGGCTGACGTTCAAGCCTGTTGCTCTGGGTATGGCGGTCATCAAAGAGCGGGAGAAAAGGGGCGGCGTTGCTGTTATTGATATCGGGGCAGGAACCACCGAGGTCACTCTTTTTCTTGGCGGGGCGATTCATTATTCAGAGGTTATAACGGTAGCGGCCAATGACATCACGCTTGATATTGCTCATGGGCTGCAGGTCGATGAAGAGATTGCAGAGCATCTGAAAATAAAGCATGGCTGCGCGGACAGCCGTATAAGCAGCGGGAATGAGGATATTGTTATTGAGGCCTGCGAGGGTTATCCGCAGAAAACAGTTCAGAGGAGCCTGCTGAACCTGATCATTGAGGCGAGGATGATGGAGATTCTGGAGCTTGTGCGGGATGCCTTGATGGCATCGGGCTCCTATGAGGCAATCAATGCCGGCGTCATCCTTACCGGAGGGGGCTCGCTGCTGCAGGGAGCGGTGGAGCTTGCCCAGCTTGTTCTTGGTCTTGATGTCCGCATCGGGTATGCGGAAGGTGCAGCGGGGGGAATGAACAGGATCGGTGCCGTCAACAGCGCGGTGGATGCTACTGCTCTGGGTCTTGTGGCTTATGTTTATCGGAACAATATGTCAGGGAAGAACAGTTTTGCGACGTCAGCGGCAGTGCCTGAGATTGCTGAGCCCAAGAGTAAAGCCTCTCAAGGGAGTGAGGATGTTTCTGCGGTGCAGGAGAAGAACGTTGCCTGGAAAAAAGTTGTTGACGGGCTTCAGGAGTGGTGGGAAAAGCTGTGATGCCCCAGAGCGAAGCCGATGTGTCTGCTGCGCTTCGCAAGGTGTTCGGGTTTCGCGAGTTTCGGCCTAACCAGGAACAGATAGTTCGGGCAATCCTTGAGAAGAGGGATGTTTTCGCCGTCATGCCGACCGGTGGAGGAAAATCGCTCTGCTACCAGCTCCCTGCCGTTCTTATGGCGGGTACCTGTATGGTGATAAGCCCGCTCATCTCATTGATGAAAGACCAGGTTGACGGGGCGAGGGCTAACGGGATTCGTGCCGCATTTCTCAACAGCTCTCTTTTGCCTGATGAGCGTGACAGAGTGACGCAGGAGCTGCTTGCAAACTCCCTCGACCTGATTTATGTCGCACCTGAACGGTTTGTGCTTGACCACTTCAGGCAGATGCTCGGGAGGGTGAAAATCAGCATGGCGGTGATTGATGAAGCTCACTGCATATCGGAGTGGGGACACGATTTCCGGCCGGACTATCTGTCGCTGTCCGATCTTGTCACCCTGTTTCCTGACCTGCCTGTAGCTGCGTTTACCGCTACAGCGACCCACCTTGTGCAGCAGGATATTCTGGACAAGCTAGCTCTGCGCACTCCACTTGTCGTCAGGGCTTCGTTTGACAGGCCAAACCTTTTCTATGACGTCCGGTTCAAAGAACATGCTGATATCCAGCTTGTTTCGCTGATAAAAAAAAATGCTGGAAAGGCCGGCATTATTTATCGGACCAGCCGCAAAAGCGTTGACGAGACGGCAGCCATGCTCAAGGCAAGAGGGTTCCGTGCGCTTCCTTACCATGCCGGCCTCAGTGATGACGATCGTCAACGACATCAGGAGGCGTTCATTCGCGACGAGGTGGAGGTGATTGTGGCGACCATCGCGTTCGGTATGGGCATTGACAAGTCCAATGTCCGGTTTGTGATTCATGCCGATCTTCCCAAAAGCATTGAGAATTACTATCAGGAGACCGGCAGGGCCGGGCGCGACGGTGAGACGGCGCAGTGCACGCTCCTGTTTGCACAGGGCGATATCAGCAAGCTGCGCTTTTTTATAGATGGGATGACTGACGACACTGAACGGAAAAGAGCGTTTGCAGCTCTTTCGAAGGTTATTTCGTTTGCGTCGACCTCGGTCTGCCGGCGCAGAAGCCTGCTTGATTATTTTGGGGAACACTATCCCCTTGAGAACTGCAGCTCCTGCGACATCTGCCTCGGCACACGTGAAGCGGTGGACTGCACCCGTGATGCACAGATGCTGCTTTCAGCCATTGTCCGCACTGAAGAGCGGTTTGGAGCAATGCATATTGTGGATATCGTGCTTGGAAGCAGGAACCGGAAAATCCGTGATTTCGGACATGACCGGCTCAAAACCTATGGAGTAGGCAAAGGGCGCAGTAAACAGTACTGGAGGCAGCTTGTTGATGAGCTTCTGGCACAGAAAGCTATTGCAAAATCGGAAGGGCTCTATCCGACACTGTTTCTGCTGCCGAAGGGTGTGCAGATTCTAAAGCAAGAAGAGAGCATCGCCATGGTGCGGGTTGCGGATCATATTGAAGATCATATTGTCGATAAGAGGAGAGAAAAAGAGAGTTACGGAAGGGCTGAAGCGCCGGCAGAAGGCTGTGATCAACAGCTGTTTGAACTGCTCAGGATACTGCGCAAGCAGATAGCCCAGGAGCAGGGGATTCCGCCGTACGTGGTTTTTTCGGATCGTTCGCTTCATGATATGGCTTCAATTGTTCCAAGGAGCGCTGAAACCATGCTTTCGGTTTCGGGAGTCGGAGAGACCAAGCTTGAGCGCTATGGCCGTCGCTTTCTCCGCCTTATCGACCGTTACTGCAGCGACCACCCCGAACGGGCAGCGTAATGGTATGGGAATGCACAGCAATGAATGTTTTTTGCATGTAAAAAAATCACTCTGCATATCGTAACTTACAAGACTTGAGCATCAAGACATTCTCGTAAAGTCATGACACCCCGTTCTGAATGTTTTGTGCCGGAACGGGGTTTTCAGTTTTTATATCACAAGGACAGATCATAATGCCATGCAGCTTACAGCAAAACTTACAGCACTTCTTCCTGAACAGACAGGCGCGGGAAAGAACGGGCCGTGGAAAAAACAGGATATTATTGTTGAAACGGAGGGCCAATACCCCAAGAAGGTGTGCATCTCTCTGTGGGGTGACAAGGTTGACAGAACACTCTTAAGGGTGGGAAACCGGCTGGCGATTTCATATGATATTGAAAGCCGGGAGTTCAACGGGAAATGGTATACTGATGTCAAGGCATGGAAGGTGGAGTCTGCCAATGAGGCGGCTTCCTTTCAGGCTCAGCAGGCGGGCTCTTCTTTTGAGAGTGCCGTTACAGATGATGACTGTCCATTCTGATGCTTATGAGACTGACTGACAGGGTTGCGCTCGTTACAGGAGCTGCGGGGGGAATCGGCAGAGCTGCTGCTCTCTGTTTTGCAGGGGAGGGAGCAGTTGTGATCTGCAGTGATATCAATGCGTCGGGATGTTCTGAAACTCTTGATCTCATTGAAAAGGCGGGAGGAAAGGGCTGGCCGGTGCAGGCTGATGTGATGCATGAAGAGGAGATCCGGTTACTGTACCGGCAGATTGCGGATCGGTTCGGCAGGCTTGACTGTGTAGTGAATATTGCCGGCGGCGACTGCGAGCCGGCGGCTGACGTTGAGGATATCGATTATGTGAAAATGAGTGCCAATCTTGATCTTAACCTCAAGTCCTGCATTCTTTCGTGCAGGGAGGCGGCCCGGGTGATGAAGCCGCAGGGTTCCGGCAGGATTGTCAATATGAGTTCGCTTGTGTACAGGGGGAGTCCGAATCAGTTTTCGTATTCTGCAGCGAAAGGCGGGATTTACGCGTTTACCCGTTCGCTTGCCATGTCGCTCGGGCGCTATGGCATAACGGTTAATGCGCTCGCTCCGGCGCTTGTGGAGGTTCCTGCTTTTGTCAGGGCTCTGGGTCAGGAACGGTGGGAGATGCTTCGGAAAGATTGTGCAGGACGGTATCCGCTTGGACGGGTTGCAACGCCGGATGATGTTGCCCGATGTGCGCTTTTTCTGGCTTCGGATGATGCGGCGTTCATTACCGGGCAGATTCTTGAAATTTCGGGTGGTGCACGACTGTGAAAGCTTTCAATATTGATTTCATGACGATACGGACAGGTGCCGACAGAGAGAAACCATCAGCAACTCTGCCAAGAGAAATTCCTTTTAATTATACCTCTGCCGGTGACCGGCAGGCGATATCGTTTCTGCTGGGCCCGGCTGTCGTTCATATCCTTGATGAACTGCGTGATCTGCGGGTGACCGGCAGGTCGGCCCGTCTCCTGATGGGCATTATCGGGGAGATTCTCATTCACCGCCGTAATCCTTACCTCTTTCAGGAGCTGGTTGATTCAGCCGCCCGCCGCCAACGCCTGTTTGAACGGGCTTTTCATGAACTGGATACCATTTCGGAGACGGCAAACGGCGAAATCCGCGTTTCGGCCATTGTGGCGGCGGTGCGTGAGCAGCTTGAGCAGTTCCGGTCGGTTGTTGAAAAAACACCTGAATTACGACGCCGCATGAAGCGGGAGCTCGGTGCGGTTGTCGGGGTAAAAAATGTTCTGTTTGACCCTTTTTCGCTTGCAGCTCACGCAACCGATGCCACGGACTGGAGGCTGCATCTCCCTGTTGCGGTTGTGACGCCGGATGAGGAGCAGCAGGTTGCCCCCCTTATTACAGCGATTGCCGGGCTTGGGCTCAACATTATTCCCCGAGGTGCCGGTACGGGGTTGACCGGCGGGGCTGTGCCGCTGCGGTCGGGGTGCGTGATCATCAATATGGAAAAACTGAACCGCATCAGGGGGATTTCGGTTCAGGATTTTCAGCTTGAGAACGGTCAGACAGTGCAGGCATCGGTGATTGAGGTGGAAGCCGGAGTTGTTACCGAGAAGGCTATGGAGGCGGCGGACGAGCATGGTCTTGTGTTCGCCACCGACCCTACCAGCGAGTGGTCGTGCACCGTCGGAGGGAATATTGCCGAAAATGCCGGCGGAAAGATGGCTGTGCGATGGGGTACCTGCATCGATAATCTGCTTGAGTGGCGGATGGCAATGCCCAGCGGTGAAAACTGGACGGTAAAACGGGTTGACCATCGGCTCCGGAAAATCCTTCATGAGGATACGGTTATTTTTGAGGTGTGGAATCCGTCGGGGAAGAGAGTCGAGCGCATTGAGCTGCTCGGTACGGACATCCGCAAGAAAGGGTTGTGGAAGGACATTACCAACAAGGCGCTCGGCGGTGTGCCGGGCCTTCAGAAGGAGGGAACTGACGGTGTGATCACGTCGGCTGTTTTTGTGCTTTATCCGAAATATCCCGAAAAGAGAACCCTGTGCCTTGAGTTTTTCGGGCCTGATATGGATGAGGCGAGCCGGGTGATACTGGAGCTTTCGAAGCTGTTTCCCCTCTCTTCAGAAAACAGGGAAGCACTGCTGGCGCTGGAGCATTTTGATGATGAGTATATCAGGGCCATTGACTATAAGGTGAAGGCTCCCCGTGCTCAGACTCCGAAAGCCGTCCTGCTGATCGATATCGCCGGTCATGCTCCCTCTGAGGTGCAGAGCGGCATTGAACGGCTGGAACGTCTGCTGAAGCACCATCCCAATACCATGATGTTTCCTGCAAGGGACAGTGCGGATGCTGTCCGTTTCTGGGCCGATCGAAAAAAGCTTGGGGCTATTGCCCGGCGGACCAATGCCTTTAAGCTGAATGAGGATATTGTGATTCCCCTGGAGGCGCTTGCTGTTTTTTCGAGATTTATTGATGACCTCAACAGTACGGAGGAGCGATATGCGCAGCATTGCTTTGCGGAGCGGTCGCGCACTATTTTCGCAACGACAAACGTTACCGGAGACGGGGGCCGGTTTGCCTCGAAGATTCCTGCAGGGCTGGAGCTTTGCCGTGTGTTTGATGAGAGGATTCTGCTGGCGCCGGAGGAGAGACTCCGTTCACTTGACATTGTGCAGGAGCTGAGACGTGAACTTGGCGAGCTGGTGCAGGGGTATCCCGAGATGGAGGCGGCTTTTGAAAACGCATATGCTTATGTGCGCGACAGGCGTATTGTGCTGGCGACGCATATGCATGCGGGCGACGGCAATGTCCATGTGAATGTGCCGGTGCTTTCGAATGATCGGCCGATGCTTGACAGGGCGGACAAGGTGATCGACAACGTCATGGATAAAGTGGTTTCGCTTGGCGGGGTAGTGTCGGGGGAGCACGGTATCGGGGTGACCAAGCTGAAGTACCTCGATCCGGCGATTGTGGAAAAACTTACCCGGTATCGCCGAAAGGTTGATCCGAAAGGGATTATGAATCCTGGAAAGCTTGAGGATTATGAAGCGCTTGATCATATCTTTACACCGTCGTTCAATCTGCTTGAGCTGGAGGCGCATATTCTCCGGCGTGCCCAGATTGAGGAGCTTTCAAAAAAGGTTGACTACTGCATCCGGTGCGGCAAGTGCAAGACCGACTGCTGCGTTTACTATCCGTTCCGGGGCATGTTCTACCATCCGCGGAACAAGAATCTTGCCATCGGCTCATTGATCGAGGCGCTTCTTTTTGATGCCCAGCGGGAGCGTTCCACTGATTTTGCGCTTCTGAAATGGCTGGAAGAGGTTGCCGACCATTGTACGATCTGCCATAAATGCCTGAAGCCGTGCCCCGTGGACATCGACAGCGGTGAGGTTTCGGTGCTGGAGCGTGAAATTCTTTCGGAATGGGGCTACAAGCACACCTCGCCGCTGACTGAGCTGACCTTGCGTTATCTTGACAGCCGGTCGCCGGTATTCAATGCGATTTTCCGCCGGACGGTGCTCAGGATCGGCGGGGCCGTTCAGCGGGCAAGCAATAAAATCTCGTCACCCCTGCAGCCGGAACCTGATGCGCCGGAGCTTTATCCACTGAGGCTTCTGCGTTCGCCGGTTCCGCCGGTGCCTGAAGAGACGCTGCGTGATCTGCTGCCTGAGTGCGGCCCTGACCAGGTGCTTGTTTTTGAACCTGCCGGCGAGGTAAAGAGCAGTGTGTTTTATTTTCCCGGCTGCGGTTCGGAACGCATGAACTCCTCTATTTCAATGGCGGCTCTTCATGTGCTGCTTGAGCTTGGGGTGAGGGTTGTGCTGCCGCCGCCGTTTCTGTGCTGCGGTTTTCCTGCTCATGTCAATGCCAAGAATGATCAGTATTCGAGTATTGTGCTTCGCAATACCGTGATGTTCAGCCAGATCAGGGAGATGTTCTCCTACCTTGAATTCGATGCCTGCGTGGTGACGTGCGGAACCTGTATGGAGGGGCTTGATGCCATTGAAACCGGCAAGCTTTTCGGCGGAAAAATTACTGACGCTGCAGCTTACGCTCTTGAAAAAGGCCTGAAGCTTGAGGGGAGAGAGGATTGCCTGTATCATGCGCCGTGCCATGATTCGCTTGCCGGCAAAGCAGATCAGACGCTTCGCCGTCTGGGAGGGTTCGGAAGCGTGACGGCTGTGCCGCACTGCTGTTCGGAGGCAGGGACTCTGGCGCTTTCCCGGCCTGATATCACGGATTCGATGCTTCATCGAAAAAGGGATGCCATTATGGAGATTATGGAGGTCGTTCCTGGAAAAAAGAGGGCAGTTATTCTGACCAATTGCCCATCGTGCGTGCAGGGGCTTGGACGGAATCCTGATCTTGGAATTGAACCGCGGCATATTGCGGTTGCGCTGGCTGAAAAACTGTCGGGCGACGGATGGAAGGAGGTTATGCGACAGCAGGTTTCAAAGGCATTGGCGGTCAGTTTTTAATGCAATATTTTTAGAGTCAGGTACCTTTCTTTTTATGAACTTTATGAAGTGGAGTGAAGTTTAGTTTTTTTGTAAGAATGATTCAGCCGGCTGAATAACCTTTTTAAATGTAAAAACTATGAGAAAAACAGTCTGGATTGCTGCAGGAATTGCAGGTATGTTTTTAGGAAATCCTGTTACGGATGCTCGTGCGGAGGTCGGTGTTCGTATCGGAGATGTCCGTGTAGGGGTCGGGGACAGACCGCATTTTGTCATCGACAGACGCCCGAGTTTTGTCTACCTTCAGGATCAGGGATTTTCAGTGTCTGTGGGGAGTCCTTATGATATCATATACTATGGTAACCTGTATTACCTTTATCGGGACGGCAGCTGGTACCGTTCCGCATATTACCGCGGCCCCTGGGATTTTGTCCGGGAGCGGAATATCCCTTACAGGATAAGAAGACATCGCTGGGATGATCTCCGGAGGTATCGTGACATTGAGTACCGCAGGCATGACCGCAGTTACTGGGAGGAGAGAGACCGCCATGACAGAGAGCGTTATGACAGGGATGACCGCCGTGATGATCGCAGGGATGATCGTCGTGATGATCACAGAGATGGTGATCGACATGATGGAAGGGGCAGATAAGAGAGAAGGGATTTTCGATCAGGAACATTTCAAGGGAGCTGAAAATCTTTTCAGCTCCTTTTGTTTAACAACTGTATATTTGCTGATGAGGAACTCTATCCCGTAAGTTTAACATGAGGAGAGTGCAATGGGGGTTGCTTCAAAACTGCAGCTTGCTGCGGATGCAATTGAGGATGCAAAAAAACGGCTCAACAGGGCAAAGGATGACAGTGATGACGATTATGAGATACGTCAGGCTCTGAAAATCCTTGAAGATGCTCTTGACTATATCCATGGTGCCTCTTCAGAACTCCGGCAGTAAACGGGAGTACCGCCATAAGCAGCCTGTGGGCTGCTACAGGGCAGGGGGTTATATTCCGGTGAAGGGTCAGCGTGTCACATAGAAACAGGCAAATTTAAGGTAGCCTGTTTCCGGCATGGCGAGCAGGACCGGGTGATCGAAGGGCTGCGAGTTTTTGTGTACCAGCCTGAGCTGGCAGCCGGCTGAGAGTGCCGCCTGGTGAATGGATTGCAGAAAGTCCTCTTCTGAGACGTGATGACTGCAGGAGGCAGTTGCAAGAAACCCGCCGCTTTTCACGAGCTGCAGTCCGAGTTTATTGAGCCTTTTATAAGCTTTAAGGGCACCCGGGAGGTTTTTGCGGCTTCTGGTGAAGCTTGGCGGATCGAGCACGACAAGGTTGAATGACTCTTTTGACTCAACCATCTGATCGAGTGTATCGAATGCGTCGGCTGCAACGAGACTGTATTCTTTGAAGTTGTTCAGCTGCGCATTGCGATCGGCTCTTTCGAGCGCCTCTCTGGATGCATCGACAAGAATGGCTGAACGTGCCCCCCCATAGAGTGCATTGAGGGCAAAGCCTCCATCGTTGGTAAAGACGTCAAGGAGTTCGGCGTTTTCGGCAAATTTTCTGATAATTCTGCGGTTTTCACGCTGGTCAAGGAAAAAGCCGGTTTTCTGGCCCTCGAAGAGATTCACCTCGTAGGTTATGCCTGCGTCGTGAATGGTCTGTATCATATCAGATCGGTCGCCTCGAATAACATCTTTGTAAAGGGTCAGTCCTTCCAGCTCCCTCAAGGGGGATTCGTTGCGGACGATAATAATGCACGGATTCAGGAGTTCCTGCAGGACATCGCAGATCAGCTGCAGGTGAATGTCCATGCCGGCTGAAAAGGCCTGTACGACGATACCCTGGTTGAAACGATCGACTATCAGCCCTGGGAGGCCGTCTGATTCTCCATGGATAAGACGCCAGGCGTTGGTTTCTTCACTCCTGTAGATTATGTCCCTGAGTTTGAGGGCTTCAAGAAATTTTTTGCGGAAAAAATCGCGGTCCGGCTGCTCATCTTTGCGGGAAAGAAGCCTGACGGAGATGAGGGAGTGCGGGTTATAGAAACCGGTTCCCATGAATTTCCGGTCGTGGGTGAATAGTTTTACGGTTTCGCCTGAAGCGATATTGTGCGGAACATCGGCAAGTTCATTGCTGAACACCCAGAGATGGCCTTTCTGGATCCTGTGGTGTTCTTTTGGCTTAAGGCAGAGGGAGTGCATGGCTTGAAAAATGGCTTATGGTTTTGATTGCGTTTTATTTTACTGTAACATGAATTCAGCCTGTCCTATCGAACGTGTGCATGGTGAACATGATGCAATGTGCAGATTCAATGTGCAGATTCAATGTGCAGTAAATGCGATTATTCTCAAAGGAATGATTCTCAACGGAAATAAATAGATGAATCGATGAATGGAAAGGGAGTGCTTCTGCCGGCACTGCTGATGCTTGTTCTGGGTGGCGGGTGCGCTGATTTCAGAACGGTCGGCCGTCAGGAGCTGTCGGGTGAACAGGTTGCGCTGAGTGCTGAGCAGACTGCGCTGTTTCGTGAGGTTGCCAAAGCATCTCCGATTGTTGAGTCGCTGGATGGGTATGCGGATGTCTGGATTAAAACGCCGAAAAGACAGAATCGCGTCTTCTGCAACATCCGTATAAACAGGGGGCATGAAGCACGGATGATTGTCAGCGCGGGGCTTTTTGGATGGCCGGTTGCTGATATGTTTTTCAGTACCGATTCGCTCTATGTGCACGATATGCACAATAACCGGCTTTTTCTCGGCAGTAATAACGGATTGAATCTTGAAAAAATTATAGGGGTAAATTCCGGTTTCCGGCTTCTTTCGGAGTCTCTCCTTGGGCTGGTGAATATTACAGAGCCTTTAAGTGCCATAAGGTCGGTTAAACAGGGGGCAGGTGTGCTGATATTCACGCTGGCAACCTCCGGGGGGAGTAAAGAGGTGGTTATCGATCCATCGAGCAGGACGCTCAGTGCGCTGCTTGTCATGAACCGGCAGGGAAAAACAACGACTGAAATTCATTTCAGGAATTACGAGACAATCGCGATTGACGGGCACAATACGCCTCTGCCGAAAGATATTGAGATGGTGCTGTATAACAGCGGCGCGGACGGTCCCGTCGAGCATCAGCTGGTGATAGCTTACGATGAAAGGATATTCAACAAGAGCGTGAGCTCTCTGAGGTTTTCGATGCCGAAAAAAGCCAGGGTGGTTAATCTTGATGACGCTGCAGTTCTGCCATGGATGTAACAGAACAGGGCACTGCTGTTGTGCCCTGTTGTGCTGAATCGTCAAAAAAAATGATGTACGAATGAAGTACGGCTATTGTGCAGCTTGGAAATTGCCGGCGGCGAACTCCCAGTTCAGGAGGTTGTCAATGACAGTGGCTACATAATCGGGTCGACGGTTCTGGTAGTCGAGATAGTAGGCATGTTCCCAGACGTCAATGGTAAGGATCGGTTTCTGGCCGCTGGTTGCGGGGGTTTGCGCATTGCCGGTTTTTACAACTTTCAGCGTTCCGCCATCGAGCACAAGCCATGCCCATCCGCTGCCGAACTGAGTAGCTGCAGCACTTTTGAGCTCTTCCTTGAATTTGTCGAAGCTTCCGAAATCCTGTGTGATTTTTGCTTCGAGGTCTCCGGAGGGTTCGCCGCCGCCGTCCGGGGTGAGGCTGTTCCAGTAAAAGGAGTGGTTCCAGGCCTGCGCGCCATTATTGAAAATTCCGATTTTCTGAGGGTCTGCAGCGGTCAGGGCAATCACCTCTTCGATGGTCAGGTTATCAAGAGGGGTGCCGGCAATGAGGTTGTTGTAGTTTGTTATGTAGGCGACGTGGTGTTTGCCATAGTGAAACCCAATGGTTTTTGCGGAAATAAAGGGTTCCAATGCATTTTCTGCAAATAAGAGCGGCGGTTGCTGGTAGGACATAAAGGATTATTATTTAGAGTTATAAGAGTTACAAGGGAGTTACAAGGGAGTTGACAGCTGTCATTCAACATCGATTCAACAAGCAAAGAAGCATCAAACATGTGTTTCAGCTTGTTAACTTGCAATCCGGTGATTAAGTTCATTATTTGTGTCTTAAGTTTCTTGAAAAAGCTGAAATTCAGGCAAATGACATTGCGCGATACCTTCAGGAAATCTTTTTTTTCCCTGTTGTTCGGTCTTGTTCTTCTGGGGTGCAGCGAAAAAAAATCGTTTACCCTTGATAACGATGATATCCGTTTTGCGGGATTCTACAGCGATTATCTTCTGCTTTCGGGAGCGATGGGCGAAAAAGAGGGTGCTGCGCCTGAGCCTGTTGACACTGCGGAGCTTAACGGGCTGCTTGTGCGTCATGGGTTCAGCCGCGAGAGTCTTACCCGTAAGAGTGCAGCGTACAAAGAGAATCCTGAACTCTGGAGAGCAGTGCTTTTGCAGGTGAGGGAGAATATTCGCAAAAAATCAGCTGTCGTACCATGAGCAGACGCTATCCTTTTCTTGTCGGGGTTACCGGCGGGCTTGGCAGCGGTAAGTCGACGGTCTGCCGTTTTCTTTCGGAGCTGGGCTGCGCTCTTTTTGAGGCTGACAAAGTCGCCAGGGAGCTGCAGCTTAAGGATAGTGAGGTGATCGAGGGAATCAGCGGGCTTTTCGGTGCCGAGGTCTATTCGTTCGACAGGGCCGGAGAGCTTGTTCTGGATAGAAAAACAATAGCTTCTATCGTCTTTTCGTCTCCCGAAAAACTTGAAGCGCTGAACAGGCTTATTCACCCGAAAGTATTCAGCGAGTTTAGAAAAGCGGTGCAGGAAGCATCACGGCACGGCATAAAGATTCTGGTGAAGGAAGCGGCTATTCTGTTTGAATCGGGCAGCAACAGGCAGCTTGATGTGGTTGTGGTTGTGACGGCTGATGAAGAGCAGCGGATAGAAAGGGCTCTGCGGAAAGGGTTGGGCAGCCGTGAAGAGATTATGCAGCGCATTGCCCCGCAGTGGCCTCAGGAAAGGCTTATTGCCGAAGCAGATTATGTGCTTGTCAACAAGGGTTCTCCTGATGAGCTGAAAAAAGAGACGGAAGCGCTCTATTCCAGGCTGCTGGGTGCAGCTTCTTCAGCCTGCGATGGCCCCTGAGAGGGCCGGCCGGGTATTTCATTCAGGATGCCTTCCCTCATCGCTTGAGTGCGTTGTTTTTGCGGTTGACGTGAGCTGATATCAGGATGCTGAGCTCGTAGAGCAGTATCATCGGGAGGCCGATGACGAGTTGTGTGACAATGTCGGTCGAGGGAGTTACGACCGCGGCTACTATCAGGAGAAAAACAATGGCATGTTTGCGGTAGAACCTCATGAAAGCGGGTGTCAGGAGCCCTATTTTTGAAAGGATATAGGCGATGAAGGGAAGTTCGAACACCAGACCTGCAGTCAGGAGTGCACCGATAAAAAAGCTGACATAATCCTGGACGGAGATGTTGTTTTTGATGAGCGGGGTGCCGAATGTTGCAAAGAACTGGAGGGTGACCGGCAGAAAAACAAAATAGCCGAATCCTATGCCTGTAAAGAACGAGAGTGAGATAAAGAGTATTGAAAACCGTCCTGCCTTGCGTTCATTTTCGTGCAGGCCCGGTGCAACAAACTGCCAGATCTGCCAGGCAAGAAAAGGAAAGGAGATGATGAATCCTGAGAAGACAACGACCTGCAGGTAGAGGGAGAGCTGCCCGTAGGGAACAAGATTCTGCAATACCAGGGTTTGACTGCTCCGTTTCAACGGTGCAATAAGCACGTCGTTGACAAGAAAATCAGAATAGACTGTACAGAGGCCTGTAAGGAGCACCAGGGCGATGGCGGACTTGATCAGTCGTGAGCGTATCTCTTCAAGATGCCCCATAAAGTTCATGCCGCCCCCGGATTCGGACTCTGCGGTTTCGATATGGTTTGCTTCGTCAGGATCTTTTACGACAGGGATATATGGTGCCGTGACCTCTCTTGCATTTTGAGGGGTCCGGATTGCAGGTATGGGTTCTTTTTCTTCGCTCATTACTCTGTGGTAAACTGAAAATAACAGGTTGCTAAACTATCAGGATGATGGTAATAAGTACAAAACATAGCAACAAAGATGCTTGCCGCCAAAAATTGTTTTAGCTTAGGTATCTTTATGCTTTCTGTATCTTTGTCGTCCATTGTCATTGCATGTTATCTCTGCTTTTATGAAAACAGGATTGTGGATTGCGCAACGTTTCAGTTTTGCCCGAAAACGGTTCAGGGTCATCAATGTCATTTCGGCTATAAGTCTTGCCGGAATCATTGTCGGCGTCAGCACTCTCCTTGTGGTTATGAGCGTCTTGAATGGATTTCAGAAACTTGCACGCGACCTTTTTATCACCATCGACAGCCCTGCCCAGATTGTTCCTGTCAATGGCAGAACAATAGCTGTATCCGAAACGCTTCTGCAGGCTTTAAGAGCACTTGACTGTGTCGGAGCGGTTGAGCCCTATTCCGAAGGTGAGGCTGTTATGGCCAGCGGGGAGAAAAGCGAACTGGTCGTTGTTAAAGGATTCAGGGATGCGGCTCATCGCCGCCTGATGCTGCAGACCCATGCTACTCATCCCTATTTCACTGCTGAAACCATTGCGGCAGGGGAGATGCTGGCCTACAGGACAAACCTTCATGCGTTTCAACAGGTTAAGATTTTCAGTCCGGAGCTGATTTCACTGGGTCTTGAATCGCTGTCGCAACCCTACCTGATACCGATGCTCGGTATTCCTGAAACAACAGTTTCATCTGTATTTTCCCTGCAGAAGATATTTGATGACCGGTATGTCCTTACCTCGGATCTGTTTGCCCATAAAATTCTGCTGCTTGGAAGGGGTGAGTATTCGGGGATTGACATCCGGCAGAAGGAAGGGCATTCGCGTGATGCCTTCACCGCCAGCCTCAGGCAATGGCTGGCTGGAAGCCCTATGAAAGAGATTTGGAAAGTCAGGACGCTGGAAGAGAAATACAGCAGCATTTTCACGGTGATGCAGCTTGAGAAATGGGCGAGTTTCAGCGTGCTGATGCTGATTATTCTTGTAGCGGCTCTCAGCCTTACCGGGTCGCTTGCCATGACGGCCATCGACAAGCAGCGCGAGCTTTTTTATCTGCGCTGCCTGGGCCTCGAAAAGCCTCAGTTCATGTCGATATTCATCATACAGGGCGGGATGACGGGGCTTGCGGGCACCACTGCCGGAATAATCATTGCGTGGAGCATCTGCAGACTGCAGGAGCTTTATGGGATTGTGCAGCTGCCTTCAAAAAGCGCATTTATCATTCCGGCCTATCCTGTCAGCATGCACCTTGATGATTTTGTCATTGTGGGGATAACAGGCGTTGTGCTATGCCTGGCAGTAAGCCTTTATCCTGCACGGAAGGCGGCCATGATTGCAACGAGCAATTCTCTCGATCAGAAGACCAACTGATGCCGGTATTGACGGTGACGGAAATACATCTGAATACTCTGGAATAAGCCGGGGAAGAATGGCTGAAGTCCGTTCAACTCTTGGCAGGGGAGGCAAAATCAATATATTGCATCATGATAACAGAGAGTATCGACAAGCAGATCAGGGATGTACTTGAACGGCACAATGCCATTCGTCTTGCGCTGTTGTTTGGTTCGCTGGCCAGAGGCACTGCTCATTATGGCAGTGATGTCGATCTGGCGGTCGGTGCCGATCATCCGCTCGATGTTCATGAAACAATCAACCTGATTTCAGACTTGGCAGAGGTAACAGGACGCCCTGTTGATTTAATTGATCTGTCAACTGTTGGAGAACCCCTGCTGGGTCAGATTATCGCCGGAGGAAGGCGAATAGCTGGCAGCAATACGCTTTTTGCTGAGCTGGTGCTCAAACATCTTTATAACATTGAGGATTTTGTGCCTTATCAGAGAAGAATTCTGAAGGAAAGGAGGAAGGCGTGGATTGGTCTTTAGGGGCACCTCTATTTATTGCTGAATGATATATATTTTTAATAGAGATGCCCTTAGGCCGGTCAGATATTGAGCTCTTCGAGGGCGTCATGCAGTGTTCTGCAGCCTGCGATGGTTATCGGGAGCTTGAGGAGTGAGGGTTTGAGCTCGCGGGTGTTGGCTTCGGGGAGGACAATGCGTTTGAAGCCGAGATGGGCAGCTTCTCTGATGCGCCGTTCGCTGTCGCTGATGGCACGGAGTTCGCCGGCAAGCCCGATTTCACCGGAGCAGACTGCTGCGGGATCAACCGGGCGGTTCATGAGCCCTGAGGCAATCGCGGCTGCGATGGCGAGGTCGGCTGCGGGTTCAGCCAGTTTCAGGCCGCCGGCTATTTTTACAAAGACATCCTGCCCCCAGGTTTCAATTTTCAGTCTGTTTTCGAGCACGGCGAGGATAATCGACATGCGTTTCAAGTCGAAGCCGGTGCTGATGCGTTGCGGCATGGAGTAGCTGGTTTTTGATACCAGGGCCTGAACTTCAACCAGAAGCGCCCTGGTGCCCTCAATTGCGGCAAGTATCGAGTTTCCGGGAACATCTGTCCTTCGTCCGGAAATAAAAAATTCAGATGGGTTGCTTACCTCTTCAAGGCCGGTTTCGTCCATGCGGAAGACGCCGATTTCGTTGGTGGAGCCGAAGCGGTTTTTTACGGAGCGGATAATACGGTAGCGCTGGTATCCTTCACCTTCAAACTGCAGGACGGTGTCGACCATGTGTTCAAGGGCTTTGGGGCCGGCAAGTGCGCCCTCTTTGGTGATATGGCCGATGATCATCAGAATGACGTTCTGCTGCTTGGCTGCCCGGATCAGGGTGGCCGCACACTCCCGGATCTGGGTAATGGTGCCTGCGGAGCTCTGGTATTCGGATGAATGGATGGTTTGAATGGAATCGATTATAACCAGGAGCGGTTTTTCGTGTTCAATGACGGCAAGTATGCGCTCAAGGTTGACTTCGGGGATCAGCCAGAGGTTGTCGGCTTTGATGGAGAGCCTGCGGGCGCGTTCGCGGATCTGGTTTGGCGACTCTTCACCGGAGATATAGAGCACTCTGGCGGGTGCCAGGCGAGGTGCAAGCTGCAGCATGAGGGTCGATTTGCCTATACCGGGTTCCCCTCCCACCAGCACCGCTGATGCCTGCATGAGTCCTCCTCCGAGCACCCGGTCGAGCTCTCCGATGCCGGTCATGATGCGCTGGAACTCTGATGGAACGCAGTCGTGCAGGTTCTGAACAACAGTGGTTCCTTCGGGAGCGCCCGGCTGGCGGTGCTTCCGGTCGGTTTCAACCCGGGTTTCCTGCAGCGTGCCCCAACTCTGGCATTCAAAACATTTTCCCTGATATTTCAGGGAAACGGCGCCGCAGTTTGAGCAGATATATCTGGAAGCTGTTTTTGCCATGATGCGTTACAGGCCGTTGATACGCTGGAACGACTGCAGCGTGTTTTTCATGAGCATGGCAATGGTCATCGGCCCGACTCCGCCGGGCACCGGGGTCATGGCGGATGCAACACCCGAGACGCCTTCGTAATCCACATCCCCGACCAAGCGGGAGCCGCTCTTTGCTGAGGGATCTTCAATGCGGTTCATGCCTACATCTATCACTACTGCTCCCGGTTTTACCATATCGGCGGTAATAAATCCGGCCTTGCCGATGGCTGCGATGAGAATATCGGCCTGTCTGGTGTGGAAAGCAATATTCCGGGTGGCGGAATGACAGATGGTGACTGTGCAGTTTGCAGCTTCAAGTTTCTGAAGCATGAGGTTGGCCATGGGTTTGCCGACAATGTTGCTGCGTCCGACAACAACACAGTGTCTGCCACTGGTTTCAATGTTGCAGCGTCCGAGCAGCTCAAGTATTCCATAGGGGGTGCAGCTTATAAAACATTTGTCGAGATGGCCCATGACAAGGCGCCCGAGGTTTTCAGGATGAAAGCCGTCTACATCTTTTGACGGGTCGATGGCGAGAGTGACGGCAAATTCATCAATCTGCTCTGGCAGGGGCTGCTGGACAAGGATGCCGTGGACGGCTGGATCGTTGTTCAAGGCATGTATGGTCTCAAGCAGATCTTTTTGGGTTGTTTCGGCCGGCATTTCAATCACGCTGGAAATCATGCCGATCTCTTTGCATGTGTTGGCTTTATTGCGTACATAAGCCTGCGATGCCTGATCATCTCCTACAATGATGAGGGTGAGTCCCGGAACTTTGCCGGTGATGGCTTTGCAGGTGTCGACGCTGGCTTTCAGTTCGTTTTTCAGGTCGAGAGAGACCTTTTTTCCGTCGATAATGAGCATTGTGATGTAACCTGGTTGTGTGTGTTCCATTATCAGCTGCTTGTCTAATATAACGCAGTCATTCGCTATGAAAAATTCATTGAAGCAGCAAATCCGGTATTATTCATATAAAGATAGTTTGTTATGTCGCTTGTTTCCATAGGTGATGTTCTTGTTGATAAGGATGTTCTGGGGGCTTTTTTTGCCTGCGATCTGCATGAATGCAAAGGAAGGTGCTGTGTTGAGGGTGAGCTTGGTGCTCCGTTGTCTGATGGTGAAGCCCTGCAGCTTCAGCATCTGCCGGTTGAGCTGCTGAGGATGCTTCCTGAAAAGAGCGTACAGTATCTTCATCGGCATGGCTGCGTGGAGGTCTATCAGGGAAGAGAGTATACCAGGACAATCGCCGATCGCGAGTGTGTGTTTACCTGTGTTCGCGAGGGGATTACTGTCTGTGCAATCGAAATTGCATTTCGGGATGGTCTGCTCAGCTTTGACAAGCCGTTATCGTGCCGATTGTTTCCGATAAGGGTAAGAAAAAAGTTTGGTTTGGATTATCTTGTTTATGAACAGCACTCCATGTGCCGCTCTGCCAGGAAAGGGGGGGGGGAGCGGCATGTTAAACTTATTGATTATGTGCATCACGCTCTTTGTGTTTTGTATGGTCATGACTGGATAAAGAGTTTGAAAGCATTTGTCGATTCTTCTTCCTTGAAGTAATGCCAGATTTCAGGCTTCAGCAAAAACAAAAGCAGCTGCTTTCCACTCAGCAGATTTTGAGCAGCCAGCTTCTTCAACTTCCGATGCTGAACCTTGAACAGCGGATGTATGAAGAGCTGCAGGCAAATCCGATGCTGGAGTTTGTTGAAGAGCGAAAGGACACCGCCGGTGATGTTGCTGATGACAGTTATCGGGAAGAGAGTGACGATATGTTCGATTCCGTTGAGCGCTTCAGTAAAAGTTCTCTTAAGGAGCGTTATGAAGCCCCTCCTTCTGGTGAAGCTGCTGAAGGACGGCTCAGTTTTGCCTATGAAAGCGGGCCGAAGGAGAGATTCTTTCAGGCGGTTCAGCATGACAGTTTTCATGAAATACTGCTGAAACAGCTGACCTTGCAGGAGGGGGTCGGCAGACGTGAGGTGATGATTGCCATTGAGATTCTCGGTAACCTGGACGGTGATGGTTATTTTACAGAGGAGTACAGTGTTCTTGCTGACAGTCTTCAGCTTGAGGGGGTTGAAGTGAGCAACAAAGAGCTTGAGAGGGTATTGCGCAAAATCTGGTTTCTTGATCCTCCTGGGATCGCCGTAAAGGGGTTGCGTGAGAGGCTTCTTGTTCAGCTTGAGTTTTCTGCCACCCGTTATGATCCGAAGACATACGATGTTGCAACCAGGATTCTTCGTGATCATTTTGATGATTTTATTCACAGGCGTTATGAGGTGCTGGTCAAAAAGCTTCTGGAGCCGAGTGCAGGCGTTGAATCAGCTATCTCTCTCATCACTGACCTTGATCCCCATCCCGGTATTTTTCAGGATGAAGGCGGTTACTATATTACTCCTGATTTTGTGGTGAGTTATGAGCATGGTGCGTTGACTGCGGTTCTTAATGACAGGAGCGCTCTTTCAGTGAGGGTCAGTGATGTTTATCTTGACCGTCTGAAAAACAGGAAAGGCCCGAAAGAGGAAAAGCAGTTTATCCGCAAGAACCTTCAGCGGGCAAAAGAGTTCATCAGTGCGATCGAGACCCGGCGCCAGACGCTTCTGAAGGTTATTGAGGCTCTGATGAAGCGTCAGTATGGTTTTTTTGTTTTCGGCCCTGAGCGTGTGGTTCCCCTCGGCATGAAAACCATTGCTGCCGAGACCGGTCTTGATATTTCGACAATCAGCCGGGCAGTGAATGGTAAATATGTTCAGACTCGGTTCGGGGTTTTTGAGTTGAAGTCTTTTTTCAGCGGGGGACTGTCGACTGATGATGGCGATGATTTGTCGAGCAAGATTATACGGCAGTATATAACTGAAATGATTAAGGAGGAAGATGGAGCCCATCCGTTGAGTGATGACACTATGACGGAGATGCTGATGGAGAGGGGAGTGCATATAGCGAGAAGAACGGTTGCAAAATATCGTGAACAAATGCAAATTCCAGTTGCAAGATTAAGAAAAAAAATATTTTAATTGAATGTAGACTGATGAAGAATAATGAGAGGCCACTTATCCGTTCAACAACGGTCATCGGGGTTATAAGGGACGGGAAAGCAGCACTTGGCAGCGATGGCCAGATGACTCTGGGAAATACAATTCTTAAACAGTCCACACGGAAAATCAGAAGGTTGTATCAGGGCAGACTTGTTGCAGGTTTTGCCGGGGCAACTGCTGATGCGGTGACGCTTCTTGACCGGTTTGAAGAAAAACTTGAAGCGTTCAACGGGAAGCTTGATCGTGCGGCGGTTGAACTTGCCAGAGACTGGCGGACTGACAAGTATCTCCGGCGGCTGGAGGCTATGCTTGCCATTGTCAGCAAGGATAAGGCGCTTATCATTTCCGGTACGGGAGATGTGATAGAGCCGGAGGATGGCATTGTTGCCATCGGCAGCGGCAGTATGTATGCGCTTGCTGCGGCACGGTCGCTTATGAAACATTCGGCTCTTCCGGCCAGGGATATTGTTCATGAGAGTTTGAAGACAGCTGCCGATATCTGTATTTATACCAACGATCATATTGTTATCGAGGAGGTCTGAGCAGCATTGCATTTAATGTTCGTCCGTCGTTCGTCCGGGTTGCCGGATTGAGATTTTTTTTTTGTAATTCACAATTTTCAGCATGGAAATGACTACAAACAGCGAGGGAAGTGCCCTCGTATTGCCCGAAGCCAAAAGCGGTGTTCAAAGTTCAATTGCGGCGAGTAATCTGACTCCTAACCAGATTGTTTCGCAGCTCGATAAATATATAATCGGCCAGAAGGATGCGAAAAAATCTGTTGCTATAGCGTTGCGCAACAGGCTTCGCCGCCAGCATGTGAGTGAAGATCTCCGTGATGAGATCATGCCCAATAATATTATTATGATCGGCCCGACCGGGGTGGGAAAAACTGAAATTGCCCGAAGACTTGCCAAGCTGGCAAAAGCTCCGTTTGTCAAGGTTGAGGCATCGAAATTTACCGAAGTCGGCTATGTCGGCCGGGATGTGGAGTCGATGATTCGTGATCTTGTCGATCAGTCTGTGGCTATGGTGAGAAGCGAAAGGTCTGAGGATGTTCGTGAGAAAGCTGCGTTGCTTGTTGAAGAGCGCCTGCTCGATATTCTGCTTCCTCCGCTTGGTTCATCGCCTGGTTCCCGGAATAATGATATCCAGAACGAAGATGATGCTGCTGCCGGGGTTTCGAGTGACGTGCCTGATAAGTCACTTGAGGTTAACCGCCGGAGCCGGAAGAAGATGCTTGAACGTCTTCGCAACGGGAAGCTTGATGATCGTCTGATTGAAATGGATACGACAGGTGATAATCCCGGCGGGATGATGCAGATTTTCGGTCCTCTCGGACAGATGGAGGAGATTGGCGGGATTATGCAGGACCTTATCAGCGGGCTGCCTCGCAAACGCAAGAAAAGAAGAGTTTCCATTGCCGAAGCCCGCAAGCTTCTTGAGCAGGAAGAGGTTCAGAAGCTCATCGATATGGATAGTGTCGTTAAAGAGGCTATCAATAAGGTCGAGCAGTCGGGTATTGTTTTCATTGATGAGATTGATAAAATTGCCGCACCATCGTCCGGTGCCGGTGGAAAGGGGCCGGATGTGAGCAGGGAAGGCGTGCAGCGTGATCTTCTGCCGATTGTCGAGGGTTCCAATGTTGCAACCAAACATGGCATGGTGAAGACTGATCATGTGCTGTTTATTGCTTCCGGCGCATTCCATGTTGCAAAGCCTTCTGATTTGATTCCCGAGCTGCAGGGCCGGTTTCCTATCAGGGTTGAACTGAAAAGTCTGACTGAGGAGGATTTTTATCTGATTCTCACCCAGCCTGACAATGCTCTTATCAAGCAGTACTCGGCTCTGCTCGCTACGGAAGGGGTTGACCTGACTTTCAGCGACGGATCAATTGGCGAGATTGCCAGAATAGCGGCAAGAGTCAACGAGAGTGTTGAAAATATCGGAGCCAGGAGGCTGCATACCATTATGACCAATCTGCTTGAGGAGCTGATGTTCAATATTCCTGAAAATTTTTCCGATACTCATGTCGAGATTGATGAAGCCATGGTGAAGGAAAAGCTGAACCATGTGGTAGCCGACAGAGATCTCAGCCAGTATATCCTTTAACCATAATCATGGCAGGCATTATGTCAATACTTGTCCTCAACGGCCCGAACCTTTCACGGCTTGGAAAACGCGAGCCTGACGTTTACGGGTATCAGACTCTTGATGATATCAATAAGGGGCTCGTTGCGAGTTTTCCGGAACTGACGTTTGAGTTTTTTCAGTCGGAAGATGAAGGCGCTTTGCTGGAGAAACTTTTTCATATTGAGGACAAGGGCGGCTACCGAGGGGTTCTGCTCAATGCCGGAGCGCTCACTCACTATTCGATAGCTCTTCGTGATGCCATCAGCGGAGTGCGCATTCCCGTCGTTGAGGTTCATCTTTCCAATATTTATGCCCGTGAGGAGTTCCGCCGCACCTCAGTCATATCTGAAGTATGCGTCGGCGTGATCAGCGGGTTCGGAGCGAACAGCTATCATCTCGGCGTCAGGGCTCTCCTGGGGATGTCCGGTAAACAGTAACCTACTCTTTCGTAAGTTTTTTCAGGAGTGCGCGCATCTCCTCAATGCGTCTCTTGTCGCTTTCTATCAGGATGGGTTTGTCAAGGGCGGTTTTCATGAGCGTGACTGCTTCCTCCTTGTTCCCTGAGTCAATGCAGATCAACGCCAGTTCGTGGTAGTTTCTGATGATTCCGGGATCAATGCTGATCGCTTTCCGGAAAGCTTTTTCTGCCAGGGTATAGTTGCCTTTCGGCACCTCGCCGATAAAGGCGTTGCCTACCATTCTTCTGAACCATCCGATATTTGCGGCTTCACGATAATAAGAGCCGAGCATGGAGAGCGCAGTCTCATCGTTGGGGTTTAAACGAAGCGCTGTATCAAGTTCCCGTTTTATCTCCTGTGCCCGCCTTAATTTTTCCTTGGTGCCGATTTTGTCGGCCATCATGCCAAGTGATGCGGCAAGCCATGTGTGGCTTTTTGCGTTGGTGCTGTCGAGAGCTATGCCGTTGCGTGCATATTCCGCTGCTTTGCGGTAATGCAGCATACGGGCATCGGATTTTCCCTTAGGAAACGATTCCCCAAGGCTGACCTGCAGCCGGGCCATTTTCCAGTAGAGATCAACATTTGATGGATTATTGCGAAGCTCTGAGGAGTATATCGAATCGGCTTTTGAGTAGTTCATCTGCCATACCGCCTCATCTGCTTTTTCGACTGGTGGTACCGTTGGTTTGATTGCAGCTTTTTTTGTTTTTTTTGCAAATACTGCAGGAAGATTTGCCGTCAGGGAAAAGAGAAGAAAAATAGAGGCCCATCGGTAAAGGGAGGAACAGCGATGTCCGGAGGCAGGCATTTTCAGTTATTTGAACCAGATGGAATCGGGGTATCTGTGGTGAAGCTGCTTGTCCACCCCAAGCCAGTGGCCTGATGGGAGCAGCATCATCAATACCGAAAAGATCATAAACGGAGGAAGGGAAAGATTGTAATAGCCGCCCGCCGCAAAATTCAGCACCAGAAATAACGCCAGAGCAGCGTTGGCCCTGACGGCAAAACCGGCCAGAAGCGAAAGACCGATGATAAGTTCGCCGACGGTAACAATCCAGGCAATCGGAAATGCCAGCGGTATGGCAAAGTGCTCAAGATAGCCTGCCTGAAAGGAACCTGCAGGAAGTTCCGCAAAACGCTTCGTAAAAAATCCCAGCATCAGGTCGCTCCAAAGCCACCCCTTTGTCAGTTTGCGCCAGAAGCCGTAGAGAAAAAACGCTGCAAAGAGATAACGTCCAACAAGGAAAACAATAATCCCGACTTTCTTTAATGGATTGTGTTTCATCTCCCTGTTCATGTCGTTGATGGTGTTCTGCTTCAATATCGGGTATGGCCCTGATTGCTTCTTATCGGTATATGCTCTGCAATATATTCATATTTAAAAGGTTTTGAAAAAGAGAGGTCAAATTCCTCAGGCCAAACCCATAAAATTTTTTTTCAAATTCCCTGGTGATATATCAGCTCATAGAAAGGTTTTATTATTGGATAATAATTTATAGATGAGCGATTATTTTGCAAAGGCACCCATGCCACTCACTGTTTCACGGGCGCTTAAGAAGTTCGGTTCGGATTTATCTCCGGCCAGAAGACGGCGTTCGATTTTTTCAATCAGGAGTTCGTTATCATTCATCAGTTTTCTCCGAAAATAATTCTAATGGAGTGACAATTTCCGGTGTCGGCAGGTTCAGTCGGGCATTGATCACACGAATATGCTGGTGTTTGCTGGCATTCGCCTGGTGATTGCAGTTCCAAGTTAACTAAAAATCAATTTTATAGAACGAGGCATAGGCAAAGTGCAGGGCATCCCGCCATGGTGAGCATGACGAAGGAGCCGAAAATACGATTCGTCCTGAAGTTTGTTAAGCGTGTTCAGCTTAGAGATGAGTTACATAAGGTTCAGAGGATCGACATCGACTGTGAAGGCGAGCCCTGAAGAGCGGAAGCGGGCAGTAATGTCGTCGCTCATTTGTTTGACGAACAGGGGGGAGAGTTTGCCGTTGAAGAGTTTAACCAGAACGTGGTATCGGTAACGGCTTCTGATTTTTGCTATGCCTGCCGGTGCCGGTCCCAGCACAATGCCCTTCTCTTGCGGCAGTTGATGTATCAGGGTTTCTCTGCAGTAGAGTGCGGCGGCTTCGGCCTGTTTTTCGTCCGTTGAGGTGCATTCGAATTTTATGAGTCGTGATGCCGGCGGGTAGCGGAGCGATTTTCTGATTGCGGTTTCTTCGAGAAAAAACTTTTTATAGCTCTCATTTCCCTGCAGAAGGGCGGTGAATACATCGCTCTCTTTGTTGAAAACCTGGAAGTAGACCTCTCCCGGCATTGAGGAGCGGCCTGCGCGTCCGGCCACCTGGGTGAGCAGGGAAAAGGTGCGCTCGGAGGCTCTGAAGTCGGGAATGTTGAGCCCTATATCGGCCATAAGAACTCCTACCAGGGTGACTGCCGGAAAGTCGAGCCCTTTTGCAACCATTTGTGTGCCGAGAAGGATGCGCGCTTTTCTGTCGTGAAATTCTTTGAGAATACGACCGTGTGAGCCTTTGGCGGTTGTGGTATCGACATCCATCCTGAGGATTTTTTCTTCAGGAAACAGAGTGTGCAGTTCTTCCTGGATGCGCTCTGTACCGCTGCTTTTTAAAAAAAGATCGGTCGAGGAACAGTTCAGGCATGAAGCAGTGTAGGTTTCGGCATGGCCGCAGTAGTGGCAGCGGAGATGGTTCCGGGCTGCATGGTAGACCAGCGGGATGGAACAGAACCGGCAGAGAGGGATGTGGCCGCATGCAAGGCAGAAGATGCTTCCGGCAAATCCCCGTCTGTTCTGCAGAAGAATGACCTGCTCATTTTTTTCGAGGCGAAGGGCAATCTGGCGATAGAGCAGTTCAGAAATTGAAGCGGAAGCTTTAGGACTCTCTCTCATCCAGATGAGGCTGATTCGGGGCATGGCTGCTCCGTCAACGCGTTCGGGCAGATTGATAAGAGTGTATTTACGGGTAACGGCATTGCTGTATGATTCAAACGATGGCGTTGCAGATCCGAGCACACAGATTGCGCCGCTGAACATTGCTCTCATGACCGCGGTATCCCGTGCGTTATAGCGGGGATTACGGTCCTGCTTGTAGGCGCCGTCGTGTTCTTCGTCCACAATGATGGCGCCGAGATTGTCGAGAGGAGCGAAAATGGTTGAGCGGGCGCCAAGGGCGATTTTTGTTTTGCCGAGCCGGATGCTGTGCCATGCGTCATATTTTTCCTGGTTGCTCATGGCGCTGTGCATGATGGTGAGGCCGTCATGAAAATGCTCACGGAACCGACCGGCAGTCTGCGGAGTCAGGGCAATTTCAGGAACAAGCACAATTGCTGTTTTGCCGGAAGCGATGACTTGTTTGAGCAGTTCGATATAGATCAGGGTTTTTCCGCTGCCGGTAACCCCGTGCAGAAGAAAGGTGTTGTACTGCTGCTTTTCATACGCGTCGAGAAGCTGGTCAAGAGCTTGTTTCTGGCCAGTTGTCAGGATTTTCGGCGATTGAGGTTTTTCTGAAAAAGCGGTTGTGAAATTGCTTGAAATCTCTACCTGGATCTTTTCGACAAACCCTTTTTTAACGAGGGCGTTAAGGGTTTCCCTGGAGGCGCCTGTGGTTTCTGCATAAGCAGGCGTTTTGTCGGTGGAAGTGAGCATTTTGAAGGCTTCAAGCTGTTTCGGGGATGCCTTGAGACTCTCCTCAACCTGTTCCGGCAATGACCTGCTCAGCCGGTAAGCAGTTTTCTGCCTTGGTTTTGTGGCGGAGAACTTTTTTGTAAGCGTCAGATGTCCACCCCGTTCAAGCTCCGCCAAGGTACGATAGAGCTGCTTTTTCCCGAGTCGTCGCTGAAGCTGAACAACAGTCAGCCGCTTCTCTGCGATCATCATCCGCATGATGGAACGACGGAGTTTCGTATTGATGATTTTCGTGCTTTCGGCCTGCAGAGCAAAGCCGGTTATCTCAACAACGTCATGAACCGTCGTCCTTACTGCTGCAGGAAGAGCGGCAGTAAGGGCATCAATTCTCCTGGTCAGATAGTAATCCGCCATCCACTCCGTAAGCTTCAGGAGGTCGGCGTTAAGAACAGGACGTCCGTCATAAAGCACGTCCAGGAGCTCCATGCCCGACACCTCTTCGGCATGCTGTGGCGTGAGGCTGATCATGTAGCCGATTGAAACGGAGCCATTGCCTCTGGTTGAAGAAAGAAGCACCATGCATCCCGGGTGGATACCTTGTTCCAGGGTTTCGGGCACCAAAGCGTAAAAAGGGTCGCCTCTGAAATATTTTTCTGCTACTATGAGTGCATGCATGGCAATGAATGAAAAAAGTCAGTGATAGGGCACTGACTTTTTTTTAACTGAATGACTTCTGGAGAGTATCAGGATGTTGCGAGTGCTTCAAGAATCCTGTCGCGGATTTCCTCCACTTTTCCTGTTCCCTCTATTCGATGATAGTGCGGTGCTTTGACGGAACCGTTCTTTGATAAGTTCAGATAGTAGTTGATCAGCGGAGCGGTTTGGGCATGATAGATTTCAAGCCGTTTTCGAACAGTATCCTCGTGATCGTCCTCTCTTTGAACAAGTGGCTCTCCTGTTTCATCATCAATATTCTCTGTTTTCGGGGGATTGAAACGCACATGATAGGTTCTGCCTGAAGCAGGATGTACACGACGTCCGCTCATCCGTTCAATTATCTCTTTATCATCGACATTAATTTCAACGACATGGTCTATGCGGATTCCGTCTTTTCCCAATGCTTCCGCCTGCGGAAGAGTGCGGGGAAAACCATCAAAAAGGCATCCATTGGCGCAGTCAGGTTCTGAAAGACGCTCTTTGACCAGACCGATAATGATTTCATCGGAGACAAGCTGGCCTGAGTCCATGATTTTTTTGGCGGCGATGCCGAGGGGTGTTCCTGCGGTTACCGCAGCACGCAACATGTCGCCGGTCGATATCTGCGGGATATCGAGGGATTTTGAAATATAGTTTGACTGTGTTCCTTTGCCTGCACCCGGTGCTCCCAGTAAAATAATTCTCATCAAACTGATGTTATATGGTTTTTTTTGATGTGACAATCATGATTTTCGGCTTTGAAACTCTTGCCTGATCGACTGCTGCCGTGACTTCAGAGTTGCCTGCCGATGATCCGATCTGTTCGGCACCATCTGAAACAGGTGCGGAAGAGAGGGATGTTTCATGAGTTTTTGAAGAGGTCAGGAGCTGGATAGTCTGAACGGGTGCTCTTTTTTTGAATTCGATTGCTTTGGCTTTCGGGGTGCTTTCAATTTTTTTATGATTTTTCTGCAGCCTTGCTTCATTAAAAATCTGCTGGCATGCTGCTGCAGCTCCTTTTGGATCCAATGAACGGTATTGATAGTCTTCGTCCTTGACTACCTGTTTTCTGAATTCGAAATCGAGGGCTCCGAGCATCATTCTGATCACTCTGCGGCTTTCTCCGAGATCCCCCCTGGATTCAATCTGGGTTTCAGCTTTGGCGTTGACTGAAGTAATAGGCCGACCATTGACATCCTTTTCTTCAAGGAGTCCGAATGCGACATTTATTTTCAGCCCCAGGAGAATAAATGAGCTGACCTCGGCACGAATGGAGGTCATACCGCCTACTGCTGTTTTTTCGCTTGTCAGATTCCATCCAACCCAGTGATCAATTTTGCTGAGGATAAACCCAGTGATTGCAGCGACGGGTTTTTCGTATCGTCTCACCTTCAGTTCATGGAAAACAGGGCGTTCCGATGTGTGTGTCGCATTGCTTGTTACGCCGTAGTACGCTTTGTTCAACTCGTTTTTGAAAGGAATCAATTCAGTCAAATCCATGATTGTTGAGACGGTTAAAGATTATTGCGGGTTAAGTGTGCTGTTTGCTGCCAGTTGTCCGCATGCCGCATTAATGGTTGTTCCGTAGCTTTTTCTGACCGTGACATGTAGCCCTGACGTCAGGAGGTGTTGCTGAAACATCTCTCTGGTTGCGCCGTAAACAGGCTTGAATTTAATATTAATGATTGAATTGTAATCAATCAAATTTATTTTACATAAAAAGGTCCTGGCAAATCGGGCAAGCATCCTGGCATCATCCAGAGAATCGTTGATTCCTCTCAGGAGCATATAGACGATGGTGACAGGCATTCCGGTCAATTCTGTATACTCGGCAAGCGATTTGCCCAGTTCTCTGAGCGGGTATTGCCGGGCGGCAATGGGCATGAGTGATTCACGTTTCTGCTGATTTGCGGCATGAAGCGAGACGGCAAGTTTTGTTTTCATGCCTGACCTTGCGAGCCTTTTAATTTCGGGGATTATCCCTGCCGTAGATATGGTTATTTTTTTCTGCGAAAGGCAGAAACTGTAATTTTTTGTGCTGAGGGTATCAATGGCTTCAATAACGTTGTCGGTGTTCAGCAGCGGTTCACCCATGCCCATAAAGACAATATTGGTGATTTGGTTGCTGGAATCTTTTTGTGTGACAAGGTTGTCGAGGGCATAGACCTGTCCGGCAATTTCTCCGGCGCTGAGATTCCGCCTGAACCCCATATTGCCTGTAGCACAGAATGGGCATTGAAGCGGGCACCCGACCTGCGATGAGACGCAGGCAGTCATCCTGCTGGCTGAAGCAATCAGGACACTTTCCACCATCTCATTATCGGGCAGTTTCAACAGTATTTTTTCTGTTGGATTGTCGCATGCCTCTTCGAAACACTCCTGACGATCAATGAGCTGCAGCGGTTGAATTGAGAATATTTCAGCAAGCTTTTTGCGTAACTCAAGACTGAGGATGGTCATTTCCTGAAAGCTTGTCGAGTGATGGCTGAAGAGCCACTGGTGTATCTGGGCGGCTCTGAATGGGGGCTCAGACAGGGCTGCCAGAGCTTGCTTGAGCTCTTTGAAGGTGAGGTCTATTATATTTTTCTTTAACAGCTGGGTCATCGAAATGTGATGGATTTGTGGAACACAATGGTCACTGATGAAAAAAGTCCGGGTTGAGATGGAGCCTATCCATAAAAATATATGATCTCATTTGTTCTTTTGCTTGTCCAATTTAAAAAAGTACTTTATACCGGAAAATTATACTGCCGTGAAGCTCTTTCTGTGCATGACAACAGAAGAATTTCTGCTTTTGGCAGCGAGTAAAAAAGGTATAGATTACGTTTTAATTTTTTGTTTAAAGTTACCTCAAACTCATGATATTACCTGAGTATGGCCGGACACTGCGTTCCGCGGAATGGTCTCCGGTCATCGACGAGATTCTTGAAGGGCAGCATTTTGTTATTACAACCCATGAAAATTCCGATGGTGACGGTCTTGGCAGCGAGGTGGCTCTTGCACTGGTACTCAAGGCGATTGGCAAGGAGGTCACTATTGTCAACCCGACGGAAATTCCCCCGAATTACCAGTTTCTCAAACAGCTCTATCCTGCAAGTGTTTTCAATAATAAAAGTGAAGAAGCTATTCAGGAGCTGTCGCTTTGCGACGTTGTTATTCTGCTTGATGCCAATTTGCATGACAGGATGGGTTCGCTCTGGCCTCATGTCAGTTTTTCCAGAGAACTCGGCAGTCTGAAAATTGTCTGCATTGACCATCATCTTGAACCGGAGGATTTTACTGACGTGATGGTGTGCGAAAGCTATGCTTCATCGACTGGTGAGCTTGTTTATGGTTTTGTCTGTGCCCTTCAGGAGCGGTTGGGTCTTGAGCTGTTCACTCCTGACATTGCTGCCGCGCTTTATGTCGCCGTCATGACGGATACCGGTTCGTTCAGATTTCCCAAAACAACGCCCTACGTCTATCAGCTTGCCGGAGATCTGGTGAGCAAGGGTGCTGAACCTGCGGAAATTTACGACAGGATCTACAACTCTCTGTCTCCTTCAGCACTGAAACTTCTCGGGGCTGCACTGAGTGCCATTTCCATTCTCGATAACGGGGAGATTTCTTGGCTTTTCATATCGCAGGATATGCTTAAAGCGACAGGAAGCAAATTGTTTGATACCGATCTTATTATCCGCTATCTTTTAAGTGTGCCTTCAGTGCGTATCGCTGTTCTTATGGTTGAGATGCAGGACGGAAGAACCAAGGCAAGTTTCAGGTCGCGGGGTAATATCTATGTCAATCATCTGGCTAAAAAATATGGGGGAGGCGGGCACATGAATGCCGCCGGATGCCTTTTCCAGTTCTCATCCGACAAGGCTCAGAATGTATTGCTTGAAGATCTGAGGGCATTTCTTAAAAATTATGATGAAGCAGGTACACCATCTTTTTAACGATCGTCAGTGAAGCTATGAAAATATCAGTAGTAAAAAGTAATCTGCAACAGGTCGGGACTGATCTTCTTGCATTGCCGTTCAGCAGTGATTCATTGAAAAAAGAGGCTGGAGAAGTGCTTGCGGCGTTAGGGTTTGATGTTCAGGTGTTGAAAGATTTCAAAGCTGAGGCCGGCGAGGTTGTTGTTTTGTATGGTGGAGCCGGAAAGCATGCTGCAGCAAGGATTGCTCTGCTTGGTCTGGGAGAGGGAAAAACTCTTGAGGATTGGCGGAAGGCTTCCGTGTCCATAGCAAATAAAGCTGTGGAGATGAAACTTGAAAAAGTTGCTGTTGACTGTTCCTCTTTTGAGACTCTTGCGGTATCAACCGGACAAAGTGTTGCAACGCTGGCTGCCGCCCTTGTGGAGGGCTGTGCTGTCGGTTCGTACCGTTTTAATCGCCTTAAAAGCGGCAAGCTGGATAAAAAGAAGTCTGCAGGGAAACCTGAAGAGATTGCTGAACTTGTGCTGAGGGTTGATGAAGGAGGGGTTGAGGAGATCAAGAAAGGGGCAGCTGAAGGCAAAATTGTTGCTTCTTGTCAGAAGATGGCCAGGAATCTTGTGAATCTTCCCGGTAATTATCTGCAGGCTGAAGATATTGCAGAAGCAGCGGTTGAATCCGGCAAAAAACATGGTTACGATGTCACTGTTTTTCATAAAAAAGAGATAGAATCTCTTGGGATGGGCGGATTGCTTGCGGTCAATAAAGGCAGTTTTCATCCTCCGACCTTTACGGTGCTCGAATACAAGCCCAAAGGGAAAGCCGGGATGGTTGTCGCCCTTGTCGGTAAAGGGGTCACCTTCGATTCCGGTGGCATTTCGCTCAAGCCTTCTGAAAATATGGGTGAGATGAAGTCTGATATGTCAGGTGCGGCCAGTGTTCTGGGAGCGGTTGAAGCTGCTGCCCGACTCGGGCTTTCCCTCCATGTTATCGGTCTTATTCCGGCAACTGACAACATGCCCGGCGGTAAAGCTCAGAAGCCCGGCGATGTTATTACCACGTATTCAGGTATTACAGTTGAGGTTGGCAATACAGATGCGGAGGGTCGTCTGATTCTTGCTGATGCCTTGACTTATGCAAAAGAGAAATACAAGCCGGATGTGATTATTGATGTTGCGACGCTTACCGGAGCCTGCATTGTTGCACTCGGCTATGCTGTTGCTGGTCTTTTCTGCAATAACGACAAGCTGGCTGATGAAATTTTTCAGGCCGGGCAGCAATCCGGTGAAAAGGTATGGCGGATGCCGCTCTGGGATCTCTATGATGAGCAGATAAAGTCGGACGTTGCCGATGTGAACAATACCGGCGGACGCGGTGCAGGCTCCGTCACTGCAGCAAAATTTCTTGAGAAATTCATTGATGGCCATAAAAACTGGGCTCATATCGATATAGCCGGTCCGTCATTTATTCCGAAAAGCGGTGGCAAGGTGAATGGAGGAACAGGTTTCGGCGTGAGCCTGCTTGTTGAACTGATGAAAAAATGGTCATGAACAATTCAATCTGAATGCATCATGAAGAGCGTATCGCAAAACCCTGTTGTGATCATTCCGGGTGTGCTTTTCTGGGACTCCCTGTACGACATTATGAAAGATGCTCTTGCAGTGTATATTCCAAAAGAGAGAATCTCTATAGCTCCGGTATCGCTTGTTGACTGGATAGGTTTTCCACCTTCACCCGAAAAGTCCACTAACAGGGTCATGAAAGCAGTAGACTCTGCCGTGAGGCAGATGGAGCGAAAATTTCCAGGAGAACCCGTAACCCTTGTGGCTCACAGCGGGGGAGGGACGGTCGCGATGGTCTATCTGCTTGAAAAACCATTTCAGGGTGATCTTTATTATCCTGGAAAGCGGATTGCAAAGCTGATTACTCTTGGAACACCTTTTCATACCCAGGAATATTATGCGAAAATAAAGACAGATTTTATATTCAAGCACCTTCAGGCGGATTTTTTTGCTCGTTTTCGTGTTGTTTCTGTTGTCAGTGACAAGTATAAGGGTAATGCCGAGGGAAGTTTTGTCGAAAAAATGTGTTACAGGTTTTACAAAAGCGTTATGGATGACGGTAATGTGGGCGGTGATGGAATAGTGCCTGCAAAAAGTTGTTTTCTTGAGGGGGCTGAAAATGTTACTATTCCTGATGCAGAACATCTACCAACACCGCATACCAGGTGGTATGGGACAAAAGAAGGGGTTGAACAATGGATTCAGTGGCTTTAAGTGAAAGAAGACTCAGGGCTGCCGGGGTTGTATTTTTTGCATTTCTTCTGGTTCTTTCGGCGTGCAGTCAGGAGCAGCAGAAGAAGGATCCGAGGCAGGAGCATATCGAATCAATGATGGCTATTCTTGCTCAGGTTCAAAAGAATCTTGGCAGGATTCAGCAGAAAGAGGCTGTTGTTGAGCGTCTTTCAACCGGGATTGAGGGGCGTGATACAACAAATGTCAAGCAGATTGGTCGTGATATCAGCAGCAGTATCCGTTTTATTGATTCCACGCTGGCTGCAAGCAAAAATCTGATCAAGAAGCTTGAGGCGGAGAACAGGACCTCCTCTTATCGGGTCGCATCCCTCGACCGTCTGGTTTCGGAGATGAAGGTCGCCCTCAACACCAAAGACAGTGAGGTAACGGCACTCAAAGGGCAGATGAAGAACCTGAACAAGCAGATTTCATCTCTTACGGCAACCGTCGATGTGCTTGACAGGTTCATCCAGGATCAGGAAGTTCAGCTCTATACCGCATATTACATTTCCGGGACATTTAATGATCTTGTCGCTAAAGGTATTCTGGTGCGTATCAATCCGCTTGAGAAGTTGTTCGGCAACGAGTATCGTCTCGCATCCGACTTTAATGTGAATCTTTTTAAAAAAGTTGACATTACCGAAACAAGGGATCTTTTCTTTGACAAGCCCCTCTCAAGCCTCAAAATCATAACACCTCATACCGCTGGCTCTTATGAGCTTGTGGGCGGAAAAACTTCATCAATTCTGCTTATCCGCAATGAAAATGATTTCTGGCAGAAATCCCGCTGTCTGGTCGTTGTTATCGAATAAAAATTAACATTCATGAAAATAACCATTTTTGGTTCAGGGTATGTCGGACTTGTTACAGGCGCATGTTTTGCAGAAGTCGGTAATGATGTGCTTTGTGTTGATATTGACCAGCAGAAGATAGATAGTCTCAATAATGGTAAGATTCCCATTCACGAACCCGGTCTTGATGAAATTGCTGCTGAAAATATCAGGGCAGGTCGACTGAGGTTTACCTCTGATATGCAGGAGGGCGTTGATTTCGGGCTTTACCAGATTATTGCTGTTGGAACTCCTCCCGATGAAGATGGCTCTGCGGATTTGCGCCATGTGCTTGCCGTTGCTCACAGTATCGGCATGTCTATGAAGGAGTACCGGATTGTCATCAACAAATCTACGGTTCCTGTCGGTACAGCAGACCGTGTCAGGGAAAAAATACTCTCTGTTCTTGCTGAAAGAAAGGCTGATATTGATTTTGATGTTGTTTCAAATCCCGAGTTTCTCAAGGAGGGCGATGCGGTCAATGATTTCATGAAACCCGAACGCATAGTTATCGGGGTTGATAACCCGCGGACCAAGGAGCTGCTGCGTTTTCTCTATTCCCCTTTCAACCGCAGTTCCGATCGTTTCATCGCTATGGATGTTCGTTCAGCTGAACTGACCAAGTATGCGGCAAACGCCATGCTTGCAACAAAAATCAGTTTCATGAATGAAATTGCCAACATCGCTGAACGGGTTGGTGCTGATGTTGAAGCGGTGAGAAAGGGTATCGGGTCTGATTCAAGGATCGGCTTTTCGTTTATCTACCCCGGCGTCGGTTACGGGGGCTCATGCTTTCCCAAGGATGTTCGTGCGCTCGAAAGAACAGCTCACCAGCATGGTTATCATTCACGAATTCTCCAGGCGGTCGAGGCGGTTAATCATGACCAGAAAAGCACTATCGTCAGAAAAATAAGGGATCATTACAGCAACGATATCGAGGGTCAGGTTTTTGCGATCTGGGGACTTTCCTTCAAGCCGAATACCGATGATATGCGTGAAGCTCCAAGTCGAAGGGTTATTGAAGAGCTGTTGAACGAGGGCGCAAGTGTCAGACTCTATGATCCGGTTGCCATGGATGAGGTCAGAAGGATATATGGTGAACGTGACGGGGTTTTTTATGCATTGAACCAGGAAGATGCTGTGAAAGGCTCAAACGCTCTTGTTGTTCTCACCGAGTGGCTTGTTTTCCGCAGTCCCGATTTCGATATGATTAAAAGAGATCTCAGCCATCCTGTTATTTTTGACGGCAGAAATATTTACAGTCCGGAATTTATGGAGCAGTCGGGATTTATCTATCATTCCATAGGCCGCCCTTCAAGGGGGGTGTTCTGACCTACAGCCAGAAACGGTGGAAGTGATGCAGCGGACCGTTTCCATTGCCGAAACGATATGAGGCACCTGCCTGCAGAGCATCATCAATATAGACTTTCGCCTTTGCAACAGCACTGTCTGTTGTTTCCCCTCTGGCCATAAATGCAGCAATAGCCGATGAGAGCGTGCATCCGGTGCCATGGGTATTGCCGGTCATGATTTTTGCTGAGCTGTACCAGAAAAACCGATTATCGTACAGAAGACAGTCACGGCACTCGTTACCGTCACGATGCCCGCCCTTGACCAATACAGCGGCTGTTCCGGTTTCAAGCAGGTGTGTCGCTGCGCTTTCTATTGCTTTCTGAGTTCCCGGGGGATGTTTCATGCCTGTCAGCAGGGCGGCTTCCGGCAGGTTGGGTGTAATCAATGAGGCCAGCGGGAAAATCTCCTTCTTCATGAGGGGAATAGCATCGGGTGGAAGAAGGGGGGTGCCTCCGGTAGAAGCGAGCACCGTGTCAAGAATGACGGGAGGATTTCCTTTAAGTTCCCTCAGCAATGCCGAGACGGTTTTGATGGCGGCAGCACTTCCAAGCATCCCGATTTTTACAGCATCAATTGCAATATCCATAGAAATGCTCCTGAACTGCTCTCTGATGCAAGTTTCGTCAAGAGGGTATATTGCATTGACTCCTGTCGAGTTTTGCGCTGTAAGGGCGGTTATGACCGATAATCCGAAGCACTCAAGGGCGGCAAACGTTTTAATATCCGCCTGTATGCCGGCTCCGCCGCTGCTGTCTGATCCTGCAATGGTAAGGACGGTTGTATAGGCTTTGTTCATTGTCTGCCTGTTTTTATGGCGCACAGGAGTTCATACGCAGCCTTTGAGGGCTCTTTTGCCCTGCTCACTGCCGATATGACTGCTACAGCGGAAGCTCCACGCGAGATAAGCAGCGGTGCGTTTTCAGCATTGATCCCTCCTATGGCAATAACAGGCAGAGATATACTTTCTACGCTCTTTTGTAAGTTATCAGGGCCCAGGGGAGCATGCTCTTTCTGTTTTGATATGGTTGGATAGATATGGCCGAATCCTATATAGTCTGCTCCATCTTTTTCTGCCTGCAGCGCTTCTTCCGCACAGGAGGCGGATATCCCGATAATCCGCTTGTTTCCAAGCAGTTTTCGGGCTGCAGCAGCAGGAAGATCATCCTGCCCGAGATGAACACCGTCAGCGTCACATGCCAGGGCAATGTCCACCCGGTCGTTGATGATGCAGAGTGCGTTGTATTGGCGGCAGCGCTTGCGGATTTCAACAGCCCACGAATAAAGCTGGCTGCCTGAAGCAGTTTTATGCCGTAACTGAATCATGGCGGCCCCTCCTTTGAGGGCCTCTTCTGCAAGAGTAATCGGGCAGAAAGCTTCATCGGTTATGACGCAGAGAAAAGGTGAAGATGGAATCATTGGCAGATGATACTATAAAATTGTTCAAGGGTTTCAACAAGTCGGGCAGTATCTTGAAAGACCGATAATCCAGCCGCTCCATAAGCACCCTCTTCCATGCAGAGAGCAGCATTGTCTGGTATTATGCCTCCCAGTGCATAGACTGGAAGTGATGTTGCCATGCAGATTTCACCAAGTTTATGAAGGCCTTGAGAAGCGCCGTATCTCCTTTTGGAAGGTGTATCGAATACTGGGCCGAACAGCAGGTAATCAGCGCCTGAGCGCTCTGCAATGTGCAGTGCTTCCAACGAGTGAATACTGCATCCAAAGATTAAATTTGGCGCAAAAGTCCGAAGTTTATCTGCCGGACAGGCGTTTTCCGGCAGATGGACGCCATCAAGCCCAGCAGCAAGGGCAATATCAAGCCGATCATTGCAGAGGAGCAGAGAGCCTGCGGGGAGTTTGATTGCCCGAGCCCTTTCTGCCAGATTAAACAGCTCTCTTGCTTCAAGGCGTTTTTCTCTGATCTGCACCATACAGGGCAGAGTCTCAGGAAGGAGATTCAGCTGAGCAAGAAGAACTTTTCCCTGATCAGCATCAGCCTCTCCGTTGCTTATCAGGCAGATGCGCGGCAGGGGAGTCACCTTGAAATTATTATGCTGCATGCAGCCAAAATGATTTGATTTTTCACACTCTATAAGTAATATTAATCGTCATGGCATCAGATACGTTAACCTTTTCAATCGTTTTTCATGAGCATTATTGAAGAAAATATCATCAAAGCGGGATTTATTCTTCCTGAACAGCCAGCTGCAGTCGGCCTGTATTCGCCAGCTGTAAGCTCCGGCAACCTTGTCTTCACATCCGGTCAACTTCCTCTCAAGGATGGTAAACTGATAGAACCAGGTGGAAAAGGCAAGGTCAATGACTTTCGAAAAGATGATGCTTTTCATGCATCAAAAGTTGCTCTTGTCAACGCACTTGCAGCCATAAAATCAGTGACAGGTTCGTTGGATAATATTGAAAAAATTGTCAAGCTTACCATCTATGTGTCAAGCGAAACCTTCTTTTCCAGCCAGCATCTTGTAGCTAATGGAGCCTCTTCACTGCTGCATGAGATTTTTGAAGGAAGGGGAGCTCATGCAAGAAGTGCTGTTGGAGTTGCCGAATTACCTCTTGGTGCAAGTCTTGAACTCGAACTTATTGTTCAATATAAATCCCCCGCATGATAGCTGTATCATCAAGCAGTTACTTCGTATATCCTTCCCGTTAGTTACGCAATATACCTGCATTATTGTTCTATTACTCACCATAAAAACCACTCGATGATTTGAGATAACATACGTTATTTAAACAATTTATAATGTTTTTTAATATTTACGATACTCTCGTTAAGATTCTTGTTAAAAATCATTTTTAATAACAAAAAAATATATTAAAAGTTGTTTATAATTATTTTTTTATAACATTTTAAAAATTATAAAACATATTAAAAATAACTTTATATAAGTATATCTATAATATTATAATAAAATAAGTAATAGTGGTTTAGATAAATTTATTTATACTATGTTATAATGTTTATTAACTATAGCATAAAAAAGAATAGTATTCGTTTTACTATTGACTTTATTGGTTTTCAATATTATATGTAACGATAAGTATTTTGTCTGTTTATGGTGGACACTATCCCTTTGATTATGGGATTAATGATGCTTATTATGAATATCATATTTTCTTGTTGTTGGTTATTACGTAATGCCATCTCTCTTGTTTTGTATGTTCTTAACCTGTTCTGGTTTTGTGTTGTTTGCATTTTTTCCCTGACATTGCAGATGGTAGTCTTATGAGTTATGTGTCATCCTTCTTTGCCGTCAATGCTCGATGAGCTTCATCAGGACGAAGCAGTCAGCAGGTAAGAAGGATGTTAATTTTTGTGATTTTGATCTCTGATAGGTAAACTGTGTTTCGGAAGTCAAGCGGTTTGCTCTCATATCCTCTAATTAAACACTCGTCATGTCTCGTATCCTTACCGTTGTTATAATGCTTGTCGTGCTTGTATTCGGTGTGTTTCTCGGCACCAGGCTCAATGGAGGCAGGGATATCCAGGTTGCACAGCAGAAAAAAATGCTTGAAGCCTACGGATTGATGAAGGAGCTCTATGTTGACAAGGTCAACAGCGACAGCCTGGCTGGTGCCGGTATTCAGGGAATGGCTGAATATCTTGATCCTCATACGGTTTATCTGGAGCCGGAAAAGGTCACTTTTTCCCAGGCAGAATTCGATGGAAATTTTGACGGCATAGGAATAGAGTTTGACGTTATCAGCGATACCCTTCTTGTTGTTACTCCTTTGTCAGGCGGGCCGAGCGCTGCTGTTGGAATATCGCCCGGCGACCGTATCATTGCGATTGATTCAGTTTCAGCTGTTGGTATAACTCAGCAGGATGTGCTTAGAAAACTGAGAGGTAAACGAGGCACAAAAGTGCGCTTGAAAGTGTTCAGGCCTCTGAGTGGCAAGCTTCTCGACTTTGTGGTGACCAGAGGAAAAATATCAACATCGAGTATCGATGCGGCTTTTATGATTAATGATCGGGTCGGCTATATACGTTTGAGTCGTTTCATTGCAACTACAGGCGATGAGTTTCGCAGTGCGCTTGCCGGGTTGAAAAAACAGGGAATGGCAAGACTCATCCTTGACCTCAGAGGCAATCCCGGAGGTTTTCTTGAACAGGCTGTTGCTGTCGCTGATGAATTTCTGGCAAAAGGCCAGTTGATCGTTTATACAAAAAGCCGTGCAGGCGGCGCGGAGGATGAGCGTTATATCGCCAAGTCTGTTGATGACGGCTTTAAAAATGGTGAGGTGATTGTCCTTGTTGATAAAGGAAGCGCTTCGGCGTCCGAAATCCTTGCCGGAGCCCTGCAGGATAACAAGAGAGCTGTTGTTGTTGGTGAGCTGAGTTTTGGTAAGGGACTGGTGCAGCGCCAGCTTGAGTTTGCTGACGGTTCAGCGATTCGTCTTACCGTGTCCCGATATTATACTCCTTCGGGCCGACAGATACAGCGAGTCTATCGTAAGGGATTGGCAGGTAGAGAGCGTTATTATAAAGAATCAATGGTAAATATTCTTCCCCAGAAACTCTTTATTCATCCCGACAGTTTATTGTATCTTAAAAACAATGAAGTTTCGGTATACAGGACTTCATCTCTTCCAGCGTTGGTGTTGTCGCTTAAAGGTAAGGAAACCAAGGGGCAGAGTAAGCTTACTGCGTTGAGAGATGCGGGGGGTATTATTCCTGATTTCTGGGTTACTGGAGGAAAGCTATCTGAATTTTATCAGAAGCTTTACCAGTCGGGTGCTCTTGATGAAATGGCTCTGAAGCTGCTTGACGATCCTCATAGCTCTTTGCAGGGTTATCGTTCTTCACTGGATCGTTTTATAGCCAATTATTCAGAAGAGAGCCGTTTTGAAGCTCTTGTCCTGAAAACCTGCAAGGCAAAAAAGATCACCTTTGATAAAGATGCTTTTATCCGAGACCGGAAACACATTGTCCGCGCAGTAAAGTCGAAAATTGCCCATCAGCTTTTCGGTGCTGAGGGTCAGATAAAGTTTCTCGTTCGCAGTGCTGATCCAGTTATCAGAATAGCTGAAACGGTGCCGCTCAGTCGACCTTGATTTTTTTGCAGGATGTTTAATGGCCCTCTTTTTATAACTCTTTAAACGTGTAGAATATGTCATCATTACTTGAAAAAATCAATAACGCATCCTGTACGTTACGTCTTAAAAACGACTGGCTGAAGATATTTACCTGCCCTGTGCCCACCTCTGATTTTCTTTCGTTTGTCGGCATTGCAATCATCGATGCTCCCCAACATGCAGTGCTGAGCCTGTTGTATGATGTTGATGCTGCTACTCAGTGGGTTTGGAAAACAAAGGAAATGAAGGTGCTTCAGGAGCTTTCTGAAGATGAAGGACGAATTGTCTATCAGCATGTCACTGCTCCATGGCCTGTGTCAGACCGTGAAATTATAACTCTTTCACAAGGGTATCTTGATCCGGAAACGTCTGAGGTTTATATTAAACTTGAGTGCAAGGCTGATTATCTTCCTTTGAACGACAAATATGTCCGTGTCCCATCGCTGGAGGGCGCATGGAATATCATACCGATCTCAGAAAATCAGTGCAGGGTTGTTTTTCGTCTCCATATCGAACCCGGAGGTGAAATTCCCTCCTGGCTTGCCAATATCGCCGTTATCGATACCCCATATCATACGCTGAATAATATGAGGGAAATGGTCAAGAAGGAAAAATATCTTTCTCCAATTGAAGCCCCTTTTAAGAAGTCAGCCAAAGATGTCATACAGAATTATGAGAAATTTATAACCGAGTGATGACTTTCTGTTTTTTTGCACTTCTTTATCAAGACATTGTAAAAAACATAGTATGGATGCTGCTCTGCATGCTGATGGGAACTGGCAATTTCGGGTTGAGCACAAAGGGATAAAGATTTTCTCTTCAAGGGTTATCGGTTCCGATATTCATGGTTTCAAGGGAGAGGCTGAGTTTCAGGTTTCTCTGAAAAAGCTCATCAGCCTTTTTTACGACATGGCCAGCTACAATCGCTGGGTTCATCAGCTTGCCGATATGCATATCCTTGACAAAAGTGATGCTGTAGAGTATGTTGTGCGTCAAATAATCAAAACCCCTTGGCCTCTTCAAGAGAGAGAGGTAATTATGCGCACAGGGCTTGTTTCGGCAGGGGGAAATACCGTAGCGGTTACCATGAAGGGTGAACCTGATTATCTGCCGGACAATCCGAAGTATCACAGGGTTCGTCATGCTGCAGGAATGTGGGTTTTTAACCCGACTGCTCATGGAAAGGTTCATATCACCTTTTTAATGCATTTAGATCCAGGCAAGGATGTTCCCTCTTCACTCAGTAATGCCGGAATGTTTGAAGTTCCGTTCTATTCTTTGAACAATCTGAGAACGCTCATGAAGGATGACTCCTATAACCCTCCTTATCCTGAGGAAATAGAGCAGCATCTCTCTATTGCTGAAGATATTCCTGATAAGCCTTGATCAGTTTTTCAGGTCTGACAGGAACGGCACCTACCTCCTGACAGACCGTTCCAGCCGCAATATTAGCTATGGTTGCATTGGTTACAATATCGATACCGGCAGCAGCGCCCAGTGCCAGAATGCCGATAACGGTATCTCCGGCACCTGAAACATCTGCAACTTCCAGGGAGGTGGCGGCAATATGGGTAAAGGAACCATTATACAGAGTCATTCCTTTGTCGCTTCTTGTAACGATGATGGTTTCAGTCTGAAGTTTTTCCTGCAGCAGGCGGCAGGCCTCTTCGACCTCAGGGTCGTTGTTGCGCAGCACTATGCCGAGTGATGATGCCATTTCTGACAGGTTCGGCTTAAAAACCGCGCACTCTTTGAATGCAAAGAAATTCTGGAGTTTCGGATCGACAAGTACTGGGATGTTACGTGCTTTTGCTGTTGTTATGATATGGCCAATAATTGCCGGGCTGAGAAGCCCCTTGTTGTAGTCTTCCAGAACGACTGCATCTATTGTGTCGATAACTGTGTTGAAAGTGTCGATAACCGCATGTTCAATGTCCGGGTCGACCTCTTTTCTGCTTTCGAAGTCTACCCTTGTGATATGGTGGTTTTGCGAAAGGATTCTTGTTTTGCAGGTGGTCGGTCTTGAAGCGTCGCTGATCAACCCTTCGGCTGCAAGTCCACGGTTACGGAACAGCTCCAGGAGTATTTCGCGGTTGCTGTCGGCTCCGGTCATTCCGATCAATATGGTATTTGCTCCAAGCGATTGTGTATTCAGCGCAACATTTGCAGCTCCCCCAAGCCGGTAATCCTCATGCGTGACATCGACTACCGGTACCGGATATTCCGGCGAAATGCGGGAGACATGACCGAAAATATACTTGTCGAGCATAATATCGCCGATAACAGCAATTCTCCTGCTGCGAAATGAGTCAAGAATGGTTTCAATGGAGTTTGCGGTCATAACTTCTTGTTTCTATGGTGTTTTCTGTCGACTGAAAATAAAAAAATAGCCTGAATAGCCTTTTGAGCCATGAAGATATGCTTGTGTGATTTTATTTTTTGCTATTTTTTGTTATAATTAAAGCTAAGCATTTTTAAGCTTTATCTGAAAAAAGCAGGAACCAATGTTTGATAGTTTAAGTGATAAATTAGAGGCCACCTTTAAAAAGCTTGCGGGCCAGGCCACCATTAATGAGATCAATATCGGTCTCGCTATGCGTGATATCAAGCGGGCTCTTCTTGGTGCTGACGTTAACTACAAGGTTGCAAAGAAATTAATTGAAGATATAAGGGAAAAGTCCCTTGGTGAACAGGTCATCAAAAGCGTATCGCCTGCGCAGATGATCGTGAAAATTGTCTATGATGAATTGACTGAATTGATGGGCGGGGAACAGAAGCTGCTCAACCTTTCACCCAAGAAACTACCCGCAATTATTATGGTTGCCGGTCTGCAGGGATCGGGAAAAACAACATTCTGTGCAAAGCTCGCCCTGCGCCTGAAAAAGAATGGAAAAAATCCGCTTCTTGTTGCGGCTGACGTTTATCGTCCGGCAGCAATTGACCAGCTGAAAGCACTTGGTCTGCAGGTGGATGTTCCTGTCTTTGCCATTGAGGAACAGGATGCCATGAAGGCTGCTCTTCAGGGTCTTGAAACTGCAAGGTCGTCGGCCAGAGATGTTGTTATTATTGATACTGCCGGACGTCTCCAGATTGATCAGCTTATGATGGCCGAGGCTGAGGCGCTGAAGGATGCTCTCAAGCCTGACGAGCTGCTTTTTGTTGTTGACTCCATGATGGGTCAGGAAGCAGTCAATACTGCAAAGGTTTTCAATGATCGTCTTGATTTTGACGGGGTTGTTCTGACAAAGCTTGATGGAGATTCAAGGGGTGGTGCGGCGCTTTCCATCCGTCAGGTCGTTGAGAAGCCGATTAAATTTATCAGTATCGGTGAAAAGGTCGATGACCTTGATCTTTTTTATCCTGATCGCATGGCTCAGAGGATTCTGGGAATGGGCGATATTGTCAGTTTTGTTGAAAAAGCCCAGGAAAACCTCGATCTTGAGAAGAGTCTTGAGATGCAGAAAAAGCTGATGAAGAACGAGTTTGATCTCAACGATTTTTTCGATCAGCTGCAGCAGCTTAAAAAAATGGGCTCCATTCAGGGACTGATTGAGATGGTGCCTGGTCTCAACAAGATGGTTCCGAAACAGGATCTTGAGAATCTTGATTTCAAACCGATTGAAGCCATGATTAATTCAATGACCAGGCAGGAAAAGGTTAATCCTGAAATAATCAATGGCAGTCGCCGCCAGCGTATTGCAAAAGGCAGCGGTACGAAAGTGCAGGAGGTTAATCTTCTGCTCAAGCAGTTCGGAGAGATGAAAAAGATGATGCGTTCGGTATCAAAGCTCTCTCAATCGGGCAGGAAAATTACTTCTCAGAATCTTGCGCTCGACAAGTTTTTAAAACGATAGGATTACACTCACTGTTGACAGTTAACATTAACTAAAATACTTTAGCCTTGGTAAAGATCAGACTGAAAAGAGCAGGAAGAAAAAAATTGCCGGTATACCAGATTGTTGTTGCCGATGCACGCTCACCACGGGACGGCAAATTCCTTGAAGTTGTAGGCCATTATCAGCCTACCGCCAAACCACACGCTGTAACTATTAATAAAGACCGTATTGTCTATTGGATGCAGACGGGTGCACAGCCTACAGCAACAGTGCAGAGCCTTATCCGTACGACCGGTCTGCTCCATGAGCTGAGACTCAAGAGCATGGGACGCAGCGAGGCTGACATTACAGCAGAGATGGAAAAGTGGCAGGAGCATCAGAACGTAAGACGGCAGAAGCGCCTTGCACTCAAGTCTCATCGTCGTTCTGCCAAAAAAGAGGCGGAAGCGAAAGCAGCTGCAGGCAAAGAGGCCTGATCACTCTTTTAAGGAAAGGTCGGGATGGAACTCTATATAACGGGTGTCATTCTCAAACCGAAAGGATTGAAGGGTGAAGTGAAGGTGGAACTTGTTACCGACTTTCCCGAAAGTTTTCTTTCGCGCCGCCAGTATTACGCGGGTAAATCCGTTGATTCGGTTGAACTGCTCAAGGTAAAAAAAGCTGCTCTTTCCGCCGGATTTGCCTGGTTGTTCTTTGAAGGAGTTGACACGCTTGAAAAAGCCGAGTCGCTGACAGGCTGGAAATTGTTTGTTACTGAAGATCAGCTTTTGCCCCAGCCGGAAAACCGTGCTTATGTTCATGAGATTATAGGCATGAAGGTGCTTGATCGTAATAGAAGTGAAGTTGGTGTTGTTACCAATGTTATCAGGATGCCCGCGAATGAAGTTTATGAGGTTCAGGTCGGTGAAAAAAAAATATTGCTGCCAGCTATAGACGAGTTTGTTGAGGAGTTCAGTCTTGGTGATAAGTATATGGTGATACCAAGATTCGGCGAATTTCTGTAAATGGTTGAACCATACTCAGCTAATGAATGCAATAAGGATTGATGTTATTTCCGTCATTCCCGGTTTTTTTGACTCGCCGCTTGACCATGGATTGTTAAGCATTGCCCGCAAAAAAAACCATGCTGACATTCATATTCATAATTTGCATGACTATGGACTGGGCAGGTACAAGCAGGTAGACGATTCGCCATTTGGCGGTGGAGCAGGTATGGTACTCCGTCCGGAACCTGTGTTCGCCTGTATTGAAGCGCTGGAGGCTGAAAGAGAGTATGATGAAGTAATCTTTCTTACGCCGGATGGCATGTTGTTTGAGCAGTCTATGGCAAACAGGCTGTCAAGGAAGAAAAATCTGATTATTCTCTGTGGTCATTACAAAGCCATTGATGAAAGAATCCGGCAGAATCTTATTACCATGGAGATTACCATAGGTGATGTTGTTGTGTCGGGAGGTGAGATACCGGCACTGCTTCTTATGGATGCCGTTGTCAGGGTTATACCTGGCGTTCTTGGCGACAGTGAGTCAGCCCTGACCGACTCTTTTCAGACGGGGTTGCTTGATTGTGCTTATTACACTCGTCCTTCGGAGTTCAGGGGATTGAAGGTTCCTGAAGTGCTGTTGACAGGTCACCACAGTAACATCGAGCACTGGCGAAGTGAAAATGCTCTTGAGAGAACACTGCAGCGCAGGCCTGATCTTCTTGGTCATATAGTTTTAGAAGAATTAAAGAAAAAATAACGTAAATAGTTGTTGTCATGGATCAGTTAATCAAGTTAGTAGAAGCTACTCAGGCCGTTACCGATTTTCCGGAAATTAATCCTGGTGATACCGTCAAGATTCAGTTGAGGGTTATTGAGGGCGACAAGGAGAGACTTCAGGCCTTTGAAGGTATTGTTATCAGCGACAGGGGTGCAGGCGGTAATAAAACAATCACTGTCCGTAAAATATCTCACGGCGTTGGTGTTGAAAGGATCATTCCGGTCAACTCGCCCAACATTGAGAGTGTTACAGTGGTTAAGCACGGCAAGGCAAGAAGAGCAAAACTTTTCTACCTGCGCAAACGTACCGGCAAAGCTGCATTGAAAGTAAAGGAACGCAAGGCTGCAGAGAAAGCCTGAGTCTTGTTAAGCGAATCCGGCACGCTTCGGCGCTGCCGGGTTGATGGTGAGACCAATCAACCAGCTCCAGAACGGCTCTATTACTCCCGGCTGATTATGACAGGTTTTGATGCTTGAAAACAGCCTCCAGAGTCGGGGCAGTGAGCACAGCTTCGCTCCATGCTTCCAGTTCATCTTCTTTAGCACTCTCTAACTGCTCTGATGCCCACTGAGGCAATACGCCAAACCGGCGTTCAAGCTGCCTTCTCAATATTCTGGATTCGCCCTCGACACGTCCTGTGGCAATGCCCTTGGCGATGCCTATTCGTTCTACGCTGGTAATGTATTGCACTTTTTCTTTCTCCTCAATTGTTTCAAGTTCTTGCCAGACCTGGCTATTCAACCATTCCGGCAGTTGCATTAACCAATCTACAACATAGAATAAATCGATGACACGTTGTTTATCCCAATGGCGCTCATAGAGTATTCTGACTAAACGGAGTTTGGCTTCGTAGCGTTCCTGATGCTGCTTTCGGGTTTGCTGAGTCAGGATATGTGCCGCAGTAATCCATCCGAAAGCGTTATCTGATGCCAGGAGTTCATCGAGTTTGTTTTCGTAATCGGTCAGCTTGGCAACAGGAAACTCCAGGGTAAGCTTGCAGCCCAGCACGGACAAACCATAAGATGTCGGTTTCCATTGCTTGTGTTCATCTGCCAGCACCGCCAGACTCGCTACAGGTCTTTTGTATCGGTCGTAAACCCTGTAGTTGTAAACCAGCATCCGCTCGGCAAATTCAGCCTGCTTTGTGCCCTGCACTTCAACGTGGATATATATCCAGTTTTCATCACCATTCAGCACATTCACCCTGACCAGCCTGTCAACAACACGCGTTCCCAACTCGGCATCCTGCACTACGGCCCGCAGCTCCTGATCCAGAAAAACATAGCCCTTTGACCAATCAATTTCAGCATGGGCATCCGGAAAATAAAACGCCATAAACTCCGGGAAATAGTGCTCAATGGCTTTTTTCCACGGGCTGTCATAGTGATCGTTCGAGGTATCCATACTTTGTGTTTCGTTCAGGCAAACTCAACAGGGCTCATCCAACATAAGCCGTGAGTAGCCATGAAGACATGATCATAACAGCCTCTATGTGATCAAATATAGAGGCGATGATCGTTAAAACAAAATACTTTTAAATCCTGCCTGATAGAAGACGAAATTCAGTTAAACCCATATTACTCTATTTCCATGGAATTCCGTGAAGAGCCTCTCATATTACTACCCACTCCAAACAGCGATGAGCCATTTAATATTACAACGAGACTCTTGCCGACAGTTATATTGCACTGCAGCATGACGATCACCATTCATAAGGGGGCAGCATATTGAACAAGCAGGATATTGAGCTTTTCCGTCAAAAGATTTTTGAATTTTACCGGCTTCATGGAAGGTCATTCCCATGGAGGGAAACGACGGACCGCTATGCTGTCATGATCAGTGAAATCATGCTGCAGCAAACTCAGGCGGAGCGGGTAGTTCCTCGATTTGAAGAATGGCTGCGGCATTTTCCCGATTGTGAGCATCTTTCGTCTGCTTCGCTTCGGGAGGTGCTCTCTCTCTGGAGTGGACTTGGCTACAATTCGCGAGCAGTCAGGCTGCACCGCTGTGCCAACCTTATTATGGACTCTTTCAGCGGCATAGTGCCATCCAGGCCTGAGATTCTGAAAACCCTTCCCGGTATCGGGGAGTACACCTCGCGTTCCATTCCTGTTTTTGCCGATAATCTTGATACCGCTGCAGTTGATACCAATATTCGAAGAATCATGATTCATGAGTTCGGGCTTCCTGAAGATATTGCGCCGGCTGAATTGCAACAGGAAGCTGAAGCGTTTGTTCCGCACGGAAGAAGCCGCGAGTGGCATAACGCATTGATGGATTACGGTTCGCTCGTGCTGACCAGCAAAAAGACTGGAATCCGGCCCCTGACGAAGCAGTCAAAATTTCAGGGCTCAAGGCGATGGTATCGTGGAAAACTTGTCAAGGAGCTCATCAATACGGGGGAAATGTTTCTCGAAGAGATCAGTGAAAAATATGCATCCTGCCCATGGGATCTTGAGGAAATTATCAATGATCTTATCACTGAAGGAGTGGTTGAACGCCAGAAGAGCACCAATGCCGGTGCTCTTTCAATCCTGAAAATCAAAGGGAGCTGAACATATTTTCTATTCTGTATTATAGACCATATTGAGTGTTTTGTAGACTTTGTCGATTTCAGTCGCGTACCTGTTTATAATCTCTTTTCGCTTAATTTTGAGTGTCGGGGTCATGTGACCGTTTTCAACGGTGAATGAACTATCGACCAGCAGGAATTTGCGCACCTTTTCATGGGTTGCAAGCTGACGTGAAACCGTGCGCAAGAGTTTTTCAAAAATCTGATGCACACTATTGTGCTGGATCAACTCCTTGTTTGTGCTGAACTGAATACCTTCTTCCCTGGCAAATTCTTTGAGTCTGTTGAAATCAGGTACTATTACTGCGATCAGAAAAGGCCTTTTTTCGCCGATTACAATGACCTGGTCTACATAAGGGCTCTCAGTAATAAGGTTCTCAATGGGCATAGGAGCAATATTTTTACCCCCTGAGGTTACAATAATATGTTTTTTACGATCAGTTATCTTTAAATACCCATCATTGTCGACCTCTCCGATATCGCCAGAGTAAAACCATCCATCCTTGATAACCTGCCGGGTAGCCTCTTCATCATTCCAGTACCCCTTCATAATATTCGGTCCTTTAAAAAGGATTTCGCCGTCTTCTGCAATTTTCAACTGGACGTTATCAACTACTGGTCCGACGGTTCCATACTTTATTTTTTCAGGTCTGTTTACATTGGTGATAGGTGACGTCTCAGTCAGACCGAATCCTTCAAGGATAGTTATATCGAGCGCCTGGAAAAACTCACCAATCTTTTGCGGCAGCGCGGCTCCGCCGGAGACAAAATAACGCAGCCGTCCGCCTAACTTGTTTTTGATTTTTTGATAGACGAGTTTTTTGGCTAGAGCATGCTGTAACGATAAAAATGTTGGCGATTTTCCTTTACTATTGATTTCTCTGTGATACTTCTCGCCTGTACTTACTGCCCATTTGAAGATTTTCTGTTTTATGGCACTCTCATTTGAAATCTGCTTGAGGATGCTCATTTTGATACGGTCGAACAGCCGCGGCACGGTAAAGATAATGGTCGGCCGGGCTTCAGTCATGTTCAATGAAATTGTTTCAACACTTTCGGCCAGGTAAATGCTTGCACCGCATGAAAACAGCAGGTAATAACCTCCTGTTCGTTCATAAGCATGAGAGAGCGGTAAAAAGGAGAGTCCGCAGTCTGATTCGTCAAGTCGAATAATTGAGGAGCTGGATTTGACATTTTCACATAAGTTCCGGTGCGTAAGCATGACCCCTTTCGGAAGTCCCGTTGTACCTGAGGTGTAAATAATGGTGGCAACATCATCCGGTTCAACAGGTGCCCTCTCAAGGAACCATGGTTTTTCTTCAAGAATTATTTTCCCCTCATCTTTTGCCTGGTTCAAATCAAGCGCATCTTCAACACTCTCCTCAAGACGATTCATGACTATGACCAGGCACAATTCAGGAAGGTTCTGCCAGATCGAGATTATTTTGCCAAGCTGCAGCATGTTGGAAACAACAATTGCCTTGGCGCTGCAGTTGTTGAGAATAAACTCAATCTGATTCGGCGGTAAAGAAGGGTAGAGAGGGACATTTATAGCCCCAAGGTTCAGGATTGCCATATCGGCGAGATACCACCCCGGTCTGTTTTCCGAAAGTATGGCTACGCGGTCTTTTGAAGTCACACCGTTGTGTTTTAAAAACGCAGAAAAATGGTGGACATCTTCTTCCAGTGTATGATATAAAATGGGCTCGTAAACTCCATTAATCTTTCTTGCGATCGGAAATTTGGACTCCTGTCCTCTGTAATGTGAAAAAACAGAGGAAAAGAGTTCCGGTAATGTCTGAAAGTCAGGATTGATGAGTCCCATCAGCAAGAATATTTATCTGGTGGAAAAGAGCCTTTAGAAATAATAACCAGGAATTGCTACAGGGTTCAAAAGATGAGGTTAAAATTCAGCGTCGGCTTTCTTCAAGCTGAGCCATTATTCATACAGTAATTAACGAATATTTAACAATACCCCATAGCATGCTTTGTATTTTTTAGTACAAAGTAACAAAGGGCAACAGGAAGAATTGGATGGAAGTTTATGAAACGTAAAAAAAATCCAAGGCAACCTCTTTTTCAGCGAGGCTGCCCTGGAAAACGATGAGCTTTCAAGAGAGCATACAGCTATTCAGCAACGAAATGAGCCCTTCTGTTCTGTGACCATGCCTCTTCGTTGTGGCCTTCTGCAAATGGTTTTTCCTCACCATAACTGACTGTCTTGAGACGGACAGGTTCAACACCGAGATTGACAATGTAATTTTTTGCACTGTTGGCGCGACGCTCACCAAGAGCAAGATTATACTCATTGGTACCTCTTTCGTCACAATGCCCCTCGATGATCACCTTTCTTCCAGCATTTTCACCTAGCCAGTTGGCATTGGTTTTCAACTGCTCAACAGCATCCGCGCGGAGTTCAGATTTATCGAAATCAAAAAACACATCCCCGAGAGAAGGGTGGATAACTGCAGGAGGCGGTGGAGCAAGTGTTGGAGCTACCACGGCACTTTTGTTACAGCCGCATGCACCAAGAAAAAGCATCCCTGGAATTAAGAGCTTTCTCAGTAAAGGTTTACGTAGTATCATAATATCATAATGTTTTTTATTCTTATTTTTTTCACTTGTTACTTAAAATAAGAAAAACCGGTAATAGAACAAAAACAACAAAGGCGTTAAATCAGGATTTTTTATATTGCAGCAAGCAGGCTCCAGCTTATCCCTGGAGCTTTCATTTTTTAGCTTTTTTTCTGATTTTTCATGCAGATTTCGCAAAAATCCGGTTCTTCATGGACTGGCTATGCCGGCCTTTGTCTTGGTATCATCCTTATTGTCTATCTATTCAGCCAGGTTGACCTTCAGACTGCCACAGGACGGATTTCGAAGATCGGTGTTTCGTCGGTATTTATTCTCATTCCTTACTTAGCACTGCATCTCATCGAGACATTTACCTGGATGAAATTGTTTCCTCAAAGCACAACTGCTATACCGTTTTTCAAGCTTCTTAAAATACAGATCATAACAGAAACCGTCTCAATGACATTGCCGGCAGGAGTAGCCGTTGGTGAGCCTCTGCGTCCATACCTGTGTTATCGGTTTCTGAAGATTCCGCTTCCTGCCGGTGTAGCAAGTGTAGCGATCCGCAAACTTATGCTTGGTGTTACCCAGGGACTCTATACTCTTATCGGTGCCATTGCAGGTTTTTCACTTCTGCAGGAAGTTTCTGTTCAGATGCTTGGATTTGAGGGACTTGGCTATATTATGGCAGCCACCGGCACCCTTGTGTTTCTCTCTTTTCTTCTTTTTCTTATGCTTCTTCTCAACGGAAAAGCTGCCCGTAATCTTCACGGCTTTTTGATGCGAATTCCGTTCAAGAGGATTAAATCATGGCTTATAGCAAAGGAATCCGGGTTTCACGACACCGATCAGGAACTCAAGAGTTATAGAGGCCCTTTTACCGGAAGGCTTTTTACAGTCATGCTTTTCTATATCCTTGCCTGGTTTACGCTTGCCATTGAGAGTTATATCATATTGATCTTGCTGGGCGTACCTGTTTCATTTGTTCAGGTACTTGCCATAGATACTTCAATTACAATACTCCGCGGGTTGTTTTTTTTCGTTCCTTCGGGACTCGGTGTGCAGGATCTTGGTTACCTGGCGTTTTTTCACGCACTTGGTGTGCAGGATTTCCTTGCTTACGGTGCTGCATTTGTGCTTTTGAGGCGCTTCAAGGAGGTACTCTGGTATGCAGCCGGTTATGGAGTCATGTTTTTTTCGGGAGTGCATCTCCGTGATGCGCAGGGAGCCTCTAACGGAGAGTCATGAAGAAGAAGATATTATTTGTATGCGGGTCGATGAACCAGACGACCCAGATGCATCAGATTGCCGGCTGGCTGCCCGATTATGACCAGTATTTTTCACCATTTTTCAGCGATGGTATCCTTGGTGCAGCCAGTGACCGCGGGTTGCTTGAGTTTACGATTATGGGCCGCAAACGCTCTGAAAGTACGCTCGAATACCTTCGTTCATACGGTCTGAAGCTTGATATCGGCGGACTTCAGCATGCGTATGATCTTGTGGTGACCTGTACTGATCTTATAGTACCTAGACACATTCGGAAAAGGAAAATTGTACTGGTTCAGGAAGGAATGACCGAACCGGAAACTCTGTTCTACCATCTTGCAAGAAACTTTCAGTGGATTCCCCGATGGATTGCCGGTACCTCCACGACAGGGTTATCAGATTCCTATGAAAAGTTCTGTGTTGCAAGTGAAGGCTACCGCGATCTGTTTATTCGCAAAGGAGTAGATCCGGCCAAGATCGAGGTTACCAGTATTCCAAACTTTGACAACTGTGAGCAGTACCTGCACAATGACTTTTCATATCACGATTACGTTCTTGTCTGCACATCTGACAACCGTGAAACGTATATTTACGAAAATCGTGTTAAAAATATCAGAAAGTATCTTGAAATGGCTGGAGGCAGTCAACTTCTGTTCAAGCTGCATCCCAATGAGAATACTGAAAGGGCAATAAGGGAAATCGAGCATTACGCTCCCGACAGTCTTGTTTTCAGTGAAGGTAAGACTGAAGAGATGATAGCCAATTCAAGGATGCTGATTGCCCAGTTTTCATCCACTATTTTTGTAGGATCTGCCCTCAATAAAGTTGTGCATTGCGGGTTGTCGCCAGAAGTATTAAAATCGCTTACCCCCTTGCAGAATAAATCCGCCGCAAAAAAGATCGCTGATGTCTGCCGGCAGGTCATAGACGGCTGAATCCAAACCTGATTATTTTCTATGCATACCGTAGCTGTCATTCCTGCAAGAGGCGGGTCGAAGGGCCTGAAAAACAAAAATATTTACCCGGTGGCGGGAAAACCTCTGCTTGCATGGACTATTCTGCAGGCTTTGGCCTCAAGCAGCATCGAACGGGTTTTTGTCACCACTGATGACCAGGCAATAGCCAAAGTTGCTTCAGAGTATGGTGCTGATGTGATTGTGCGTCCGACAGAACTTGCAGGCGACAAAGCGACCTCCGAATCGGCAATACAGCATGCCGCAGAGGTAATCGAGCGCGACTTCCATATACCGATCGACGTTATTGTCTTTCTTCAGGCAACATCCCCTTTACGAAAACCTAAGGATATTGATCGGGCGGTAGAGCTTTTTCTTCACGAAGGGGCAGATTCACTGATATCTGTAACGAAAGCCGACGATCTGACCTTGTGGGAGTTAAAAGACGGAGAGTGGAAAAGCGTTAACTTTGATTACCGTAATCGCGGCATGCGCCAGGATCGCCCGACGCAGTTTATAGAAAATGGTTCTATATATATATTCAAACCTGAAACGCTTACGGTTTTCGGCAATAGAATCGGTGAAAAGCTTTCAGCTTATGAAATGGAATTTTGGCAGACATGGGAGATTGATACTCTTGAGGAAATAGATTTAATTGAGTATTACATTAATAAAAAAAACCTGGCAGCTCAGGATGTGAACCAATAAAACCCTTATATCACACTTGTTATGAATTTTTTTTTATCCACCGATCTTGTTATCGGGGTTAATGAAGCACTGAACCTGCATGAGCATTTAGCTCAATTGGCAGTGCAGACACCCGGTATCATTTACGATGCCAATGTGGCTGGCAGCCTCTATTTTCAGGATGTTTTGAGGAATCTTACCACCTCGTATGCCAACTCTGTGGTATATTGCAATGAATTTGGCGGTGAACCAACTTATGCCCATCTTGAACATGTAGCAGAATTTTTTCGGAGCAATCCACCAGATGCCATTGTTGCCATAGGTGGCGGCAGCACCCTTGACCTCGGCAAAGGGGTTTCTCTGCTTATGACCAACAACGTTCCGGCTCTGTCGCTCAAAGGATTTCCCACTGGGGTGAATGATCCTCTACCGCTTGTTACCGTTCCCTCGCTTTTGGGCAGCGGAGCCGAGGTAAGCTTTAATGCGGTGTTTATTGACGAAGCTGAAGGACGCAAGCTTGGTATCAACAGTAAAAAAAACTTTCCTAAAAAAGCAGTTATCGACCCGCAGCTCTCAATGACTGCTCCGCTTGAAAGTGTCATAGCTTCAGCCATGGACAGTCTTGTACACTGTGTTGACAGCTTCGGTTCGATCAAGCATACGGCGTTCAGCAGAATTTTTGCTATTGAGGGATTTCAGCGGACCTTTTATGCCTTGCAGCAGAATCAGCTCGACCGTGCAGAATCGAGGCTCGATCTTGCTATTGGCAGTGTTTGCGGTACGGTTGCTCTGATGAACTCCGGAGACGGACCGACTAACGGTTTTGCCTACTACCTCGGTGTGAAGCATCGTGTGCCGCATGGTCTTGCCGGTGCGATCTTTCTCAAGGAGGTAATGCGCTACAACCATATCCATGGTTATGAAAAATATGCACTGCTTAACCCCATGCGTTCATCTCCATCACCAAAAGAGGCTACCGCTGAACTGCTTGAAGAGATGGATGAACTCTACAGCCTCTTGAAGATACCTACGTTAATCCCTTATGGTTACGGCAAGGGTAATGCCGCTGAATTTGCACACAACGCTTCTGAAGCCCTGAAAGGATCATTTTCAGGCAATCCCGTAGAGTTTACAGAAGAATCGGCAAGGGCGGTTGTTTTTCAATTAACTTAAAAGATCAGGATAATATTATGGCGGGTGCAGAACTTATCGGTCGTGAAGAGCTGGCCGAAATACAGGAACTTTTCAGCAGGGATAAGGTCAATCTCTATCGTTACGGCGGCGGCAATTATAAAGCGAGAGAGTTTGAGGAAAAATTTGCAGCATGGATAGGGGTGAAGTATGCCCATGCGGTGTCTTCAGGTACAGCAGCTATTCATTGCGCCCTTGCCGGTGCAGGAATCGGGCCTGGTGATGAGGTCATAACAACGGCATGGACCTTTATTGCCCCTGTGGAGGCAATCAGCGCATTGGGCGCAGTGCCAATCCCTGTTGAACTTGATGAAACATACCATCTTGACCCCAGGGAAGTTGAAAAAGCTATTACTCCGGCAACTAAAGCAGTCGTTGCCATTCCAATGTGGGCTTCACCGAAAATGGATGAACTTGCTGAAATCTGCAAAAAGCACGACCTGATCCTTATCGAGGATGCCGCACAGGCACTTGGAGCGACATACAAAGGCCAGAAGCTGGGTACCTTCGGCAGTGTGGCCTCATTCTCATTTGATGCAGGCAAGACCCTCCATACCGGTGAGGGCGGAATCGTTGTCACCAATGACAAAGATATCTACGATCGGGCTGCGGAGTTTTCCGATCACGGACACATGCATCAGCCTGGTCTTCCGAGAGGGAAAGATCCACGGAGGGCAAAAGGCCTGAATTTGCGCATCAGTGAAGTGACTGCAGCAATCGGTCTTGCCCAGCTTGCGAAAATAGAGAGCATTCTTTCAACAGCGAAAGAGAACAAGCGTAAAATCAAGAATGCAATCCGTCATCTTGATAACATCATTCTGAGACCATTCAGTGATGAAGCCGGCTCGCAGGGGGATACACTGATTTTCAGGGTCAGAAACCGTGAAGCTGCGCTTCAGTTAGAAGCTCACCTGACCGAGCACGGTTTTGGAACCAAGATTCTGCCTGAAGCACTTGACTGGCATTTTGCAGGAGTCTGGGGTCACCTTCTTGGCGAGTACGACCGTTACCATACTGCCGATCTTGAATCGCTCTGGCCGAAAACAGGCATCATGCTCCGCAGCAGTATCTGCCTCAATATTCCAGTGCTGATGGATGATGCAACAATTGACAATCTTGTTGAAGCAATCATTTCCGGTGCTGCAAAAATAGGATAGAAGGATATTTCGGGAAAGATTTTCATGAAACTAAAAAGCCTGCATTATGCAGGCTTTTTGTTGCTGGAGGCGAAGAGCGGATTCGAACCGCTGTAGAAGGTTTTGCAGACCTCTGCCTAACCACTCGGCCACTTCGCCGTTACAGGAATGTCAAGGTAAGAAAAAGAAAGTATCAAACAAAAGCTTTGCAGGATTGTACGGCCATTTTTTCTTTACATTATCTTTGTTTTATTGGTGACACCTGCCTGGTTGAATCAAAGAAAGTTGCAGGGGTCACTAACTCAAAAGCTTATTTGAAGAGCATGGAACTGAAGCATAAGATGACACGTGTCCTCAAAGCTGTAGCATTATTTGAAGCATTTAAGGGTTTTCTGGTACTGTTTGCCGGGGCTGGTCTTTTTTTATTGATGCAGCATGATATTCAGGGTTCTGCCGAGCAGCTTGTCAGGCATCTGCATCTCAACCCGGCACATGATTTTCCGAAAATATTTATTCAGGCAGCAGGCAATCTTACCGATAACCGTATCCGCTTTTTGGCACTTTTGGCCTTGCTGTATTCGCTCATGCGCTTTATTGAAGCTTATGGACTATGGTTTGCAAGGCGATGGGCCGAATGGTTCGCGCTGATCAGCGGATGCGTCTATCTTCCAATAGAGCTCTTCGAGCTGGCAAAAGGCTTTACATGGCTTAAGATAGGTCTTGTTATGATCAACCTCCTTGTTGTGCTCTATATGGCGTTTGTCCTTAAACATAACGAGCGAGCAAAATTGCTGAAAAAACATCTCGAAAAGTTGTGATTCCATCCTTATGACCGACATTATTTCCTTTTCCATCCTGCTTCTTTTTTTTGTTCTGCTTGCTTTTGTGGCCGTGCGGTTTCAATCGAAATCTCAGGAACTTGAAAATCTCAAAATTCGCCAGGCCCGCCTTGAAGCTGATCTTGCGAATGAGCAGCGGAGTGTTTCCGAAAAAACAGCCCTTATGCAGGAATCAGAATCCCGTTTGAAAATCGAGTTTGAAAACCTTTCCAACCGGATTTTTGAGGAGAAGGGGAGGGCGATCGGTCAGGAGAACCGTGAACGCATCGATGGACTTCTGCAACCCCTTCGAGAGCAGATCGATACCTTCCGTAAAAGGGTTGATGAGGTCCATACCATCGATACTGAGCTTTCAGGACGTCTTTTCGAGCAGGTGCGCCAACTGCATGAGCTGAGCGGGAAGGTGAGTGATGATGCCAATCTGCTTGCACAAGCGATCAAGGGTGACTCCAAAAGGCAGGGAGATTGGGGCGAAATGATTATCGAACGGATCTTTGAAGCTTCGGGACTGGTAAAAGGTCGTGAATACGTGGCGCAGGAGAGTTTTGCAGATGACGATGGATTGCTGAAACGCCCCGATTTTATGGTGATGCTGCCTGCAGGCAAGGCTGTCATTGTTGACTCCAAGGTTTCGCTGACCGCCTACGAACGCTCCTGTCGCTGTGAAGAGGAAGCGCAACGCCAGCAGGCCATAAAAGAGCATGTACGTTCCGTCCGTCGCCATATAGCCGAACTGCAGGCAAAAGAGTACAGCGGTATCGGAGGAAACAGAACGCTCGATTTCGTCATCATGTGCATTCCCCTTGAACCGGCCTGGCATGCTGTTATGCAGGCTGATCCCGAACTGCTCTACGATCTTGCAGGAAAAAACGTGGTTTTGTGTGGCCCGACCACGCTTATGATTACCCTCAAGCTCATTGCACAAATCTGGCGGCGGGAGAATGAAAACCGTAATGCTGAACTTATCGCTGAAAAGGCAGGAAAGATCTACGATCAGGTTTTTCTCGTCATTGAAGCTATGACTGATGCCCGGAAAAAGCTTTCAGGCGTATCGGACTCTTTTGATCTTGCACTGAAACGAATCAAAGATGGACGTGGCAATCTTGTGGGCAGGGTTGAAGAGATACGCCGGCTCGGAGCCAAGGTTAACCGTCAGATACCGCCGGACCTTACTCTGGAATCTGAAACCGATGATGTCGTCAACAACTGAAAACTTTAAAGCCTTGAGTCGTCATAGGCCTTGATATCACGTTCGATATTTAACCCTTCACTGTTGAGAGCGACCTGAAGGTCGTAATCCATCTGCAGTCCAAACCAGAAATGGGCTGGGGTACCGAAATATCGTCCCAGACGCAGAGCGGTTTCAGCAGTTATACTCCGTTTTCCTGCTATAATATCGTTGATACGCCATACCGGAATATGAATATCCTCAGCAATTCTCTTTTCAGTAAGGTTCATAGGGGTGATGTACTCCTCAAGCAGAACAGTTCCTGGATGAAGCGGTGCTATTTTCTTCACAAGCATGGATGAATTTCCTCATGGTAACCTGAATTTGTCTTCACAGAACCCTGTACAACACATTACCATTTTATTATTGATTTCAACGCTCTTGATTCTTCCTCTTTCACTAAAACCATAAGTTTATCTTTCTTTTTTTCGCAGGTAGGCCGGAGTATCAGGCAAGCCTTTTTGAATTCTGTCGGGAAACAACTCTTTCCTAAACTGAGCTATTCGAAAAACGGTACCTCTTTCAAGGACAGAAATACAAAAAAGAAAGGCAACAAAGCAAAATTATAGCTTTACAGCTTTCA
>JABDHL010000031.1 GCA_012972825.1 Chlorobiaceae bacterium | reverse complement strand
ATAAATGTTTCAAACATGTAACAAAGCTGCCATTGCTTGCTAAGGTGAAAGCCTGTAGATTAGGGCATAAAAAAATCGGATAGCCGGTCACAGTTCCGGTAATTATTCCGGTCATTGTTAATAAACCCTTAGACTTCATGACTGACGAGAGTGCCGGAGGCAGCAAGCGCACAACAGCATTTGTCATAAGCGCCCGCAAACGTACCCTGCAGAAGGCCGCCAAAACAGTCGGGGAGGGAGCGCTCCTTGCTGTCGGCTCGTTTGTCGCCATTGTTGTCCTTTTCATCTTCTACTTCGTCGCCCGTGATGCCGTTCCGTTTTTTCAGCTCAGGGGATTCAGTGAATTCTTCACCAGCACGAACTGGTATCCCGCCGATCACCCCGGCGGCTTCGGTGCGCTTGCCATTATTTACGGCAGTCTGATGGTGACGTTCGGTTCTGCCCTGATTGCCGTACCGATGGGCGTTGCCGCGGCCATATGCCTGAGCGATATTCTTCCGTTTTCCATCCGGCAGTATGCAAAACCGGTCATTGAAATGCTTGCGGCCATTCCTTCGGTAGCCTTCGGTTTTTTTGCTCTTGTTGTCCTGGCGCCGCTTTTGCAGAACAACGGCGGCCCCATGCTGATGTGGGCCTGGTGGATCCTTGTCACGCCCTTTCTTGTGCTTGGTGTTCTTGTCGCAGCCGATCTCCTGACCAACTCCGTCAAAGACCCCAGGCGCCGTCAGCAGCTTTATGTCATGCTGCTGACGGTGTTCGGCCTGATCTCGGTTTTTCTCCTGTACAAGGTCGGCACACTGCTCTTCGCCATTCAGATTCTTACCGGCACCAATGCGCTCAATGTCTCCATTATCCTGAGCTTCATGGCTCTGCCGACCATTGTCAGCGTCTCCGAAGATGCCCTTCAGGCCGTCGGTCGCGACATCCGCGAAGGCAGTTACGCGCTCGGAGCCACCAGGGCCGAGACCATCATTCAAACCATTCTTCCGGCAGCGAGCAGCGGCATTCTTGCGGCCGTTATTCTCGGTATCATGCGTGCGCTTGGCGAAACCATGGTGGTGTGGATGGCTTCTGGGAACGCCTCTCATATTCCGGAGCCATGGTTCAACTATCTCGAAGCCATCCGGACGCTGACGGCGACCATCGCCGGCGACATGGGCGAAGCCGACCAGGTGACCGGATCAGCGCGATACCATGTGCTGTTTGCCATGGGCCTTCTGCTGCTCGTGATCAGTTTTATCAGCAATTTTGCCAGTGAGCGCATTGTTGCCCGCCAGCGTAAAATTCTTTCAGGTCAGTGACCCTGGTCATATAACATAGTTGCCATGCTGTTATGAATATCGGAACCCGAAAAATACTTGACCGTTCATTTACCGCTCTGGGTATCGGATCGATTGTCGTCATGGCAATAGCGCTGCTGATTGTGCTGGTTCCGATTACGACCAACGGCATCGGAGCGATCTTTTTCACCGGTACCGTCGAACATCGCAAGATGCTGCTCCATGAGTTCAAGCGCGGCGGCAGTGAGCACCTTAGGAGCGAAATAGCCTCATCCGACCGATACCGCTCAAAGGTCTACGAGATGCTCACCCGGTTTGAGGCAGAGCTTGACAGGATGGAGCCGGAAAAAAAGAGAGAATACAAGGAGAAATACTCGCAGGTCAGAACAGCCCTGCAGGCGCTGCTCGGTCCGCTTCCTGGCGATCCTGACCCGATGCTGACGAGGTTCAAGTACGGCCAGACGCGGTGGGAGAAAGCCGAGGAAAAGGTGCACGACCTTCTGTATGAATCCAAATGGGACAACTCGAATCCGGAAGTCATGGCCAAAGAGTACTTCGTGAGCCGTGCGACTGGCTTTCAGGGCACCTCGCTCGCCCCACTGTTTCCCTACGTCAGGGAAAACCTTGAGAACATGCTTCTTCCGAAGTTCACGGTCTATTGGGGCTTTATCACCGACAGCTCTGTTGACTCGCATTTTTTCGGCGGCATCTGGCCTGAGATCCAGGGCACGTTTTTTCTTGCGGTCGGCGCGATGCTCTTTGCCTTTCCCCTCGGCGTCATCGCCGCCGTCTATTTTACGGAGTATGCCAAGCCGGGCTTTTTCAACAGCATGCTTCGCAGTGCCAACAGCACGCTTGCCGGCGTGCCGAGCATTGTGTTCGGTATGTTCGGTCTTGCCTTTTTCATCAATACGCTGAAAGTCTCTGAATCCAAAAGTGTTCTTGCCGGCGCGCTGACGCTTGCCATTATGATTCTGCCGACCATTATCCGTGCAGCCGAAGAGGCCATCCTTGCCGTACCGAAAACCTACCGTGAAGCCTCGCTCAGCCTTGGTTCGACGAAATGGAACACCATTGCCACGGTGATATTGCCGGCAGCGCTGCCGGGCATCCTGACCGGGGGAGTCATCAGCCTCGGCAGGGCGGCAGGTGAGACGGCGCCGATTATCTTTACGGCGGCAGTCAGTGTCGGCTCGGCCATAGGGCTTGCTGATGTGTTTTCGACTCCGACGCCGGCGCTCAGCTGGAACATCTATAACCTTGCCAGTGAACATGAAGCCGCCTCACAAATCCGGCATGTGCAGTATGGCATGGTTCTCTCTCTGGTCAGCATTGTGCTCCTGCTGAACCTGTCAGCGATTGTATTGAGAGCCCGCATTTCCAAAAAACTAAAAGGTTAAGGACGAATGCTCATGACAGCTGATGCCCGGGAAAGTTCGCAAAGTGCGCCGGCACAGAAAGCAACCCGCGATATCTATCTGCCTCCCGCCCGAAAAACAGTAACCGGTGGTGGAGCGGCACATATCTCGGCCAAGGAGTTTTCAATCTACTACGGCGAGTTTGAAGCGGTCAAGAAAGTCAGTGCCGATATACTCTCGAAATATGTGACGGCGATCATCGGGCCGAGCGGCTGCGGCAAGAGTACCTTTTTACGTGCCATCAACCGTATGAATGACCTTATCCCAAACTGCCACACCACCGGTGCTCTGCTCTTTGACGGAGACGACGTCTACGGGAAATTCACCGACGAGGTGCTGCTTCGCAAGAAGGTCGGGATGGTGTTCCAGAAGCCGAACCCGTTTCCGAAATCGATATTTGACAACATAGCCTACGGCCCTCGTCTGCATGGAGTGCATGACAAGAAGCAGCTGTCGGAGATTGTGGAACGCAGTCTCCGGAAGGCGGCGATCTGGGATGAGGTGTGCGACCGGCTCGACAAAAACGCTCTTGGGTTGAGCGGCGGCCAGCAGCAGCGGTTATGCGTCGCCCGCACGCTTGCCGTTGAGCCGGAGGTTCTTCTGCTCGATGAACCGACCTCGGCGCTGGATCCGAAAGCAACGGCAAAAATCGAGGATCTGATCCAGGAGCTTCGGGGGAGTTATACCATCATGATCGTGACGCACAACATGCAGCAGGCATCGCGGGTATCGGATTCCACGATGTTTTTTTATGAAGGAGTGCTGGTGGAACATGAGCCGACGGCGCAGCTGTTCACGAACCCGAAAGACACGATAACGGAAGACTATATAACCGGCAGATTCAGCTAACGAAACCAGAGTACCCCTATGTCAGAACGCCCGGTCCATGAGCTTATCAAGGAACTGTCCGGAGTGCTTGTTCAACTCTCCGACAAAGTGCTGCAGAATTTTATTCTTTCCCTGAATGCGATAAAGCATCAGGATGTGGAGAGTGCGCGCCGGATCAGGATGGTCGATGATGAAATTGACAGAGCTGAGGTTGACCTTGAGGAGCGCTGTCTGGCATTTCTCGCCTTGCAGCAGCCGGTTGCAAGAGACCTTCGGACGATTGTCACCATCATGAAGATCAACGATGATCTTGAGCGAATCGGTGATCTTGCGGTTCATATCATTGACCGTATGCCGGAAATCAGCACGGGGATGCTTGAAATGTTTGCCTTCGAGAAGATGGGAGTGCATGCCGGAGCCATGGTGAAACAGTCGATAGAGGCTTATATCGCAAGAGACCGCAATCTTGCAGAAGAGGTGTGTGCGCTTGATGAGGAGGTCGATGTGATGCACCGAGCAGCCTTTAAAAAGGTGACGAGGCTGATGAAAACAGCGGATGCCAATGTTGACGAACTCATAGCGGCATTAAGCATCTCAAGGTATATCGAACGCATGGCCGATCACGCCACAAGGATAGCCCGTGAAGTCATTTATCTGGTAACCGGCGAAATCGTCCGTCATAAAGGGGATTTCTATGAA
>JABDHL010000030.1 GCA_012972825.1 Chlorobiaceae bacterium | reverse complement strand
TGGTCTGTTTTTTGCTTCAGCGGTATTCTCCAGGGTGTTCAGAGCAAGAGCAAGCAGCACTAAAGTTATCAGCTTTCGCGTTTTTTTCATGGAATATCAGAGTGTGATGAAGTTATATCAAGAAGGAAATAAGGAGCATTGAAAGCCTACAACCTTTTTTTACTGATCTCTTTTGTATCGGAAATGCTTCTTTCAGAGCTTTTGGTTTATTCCATTCTTCAGGATGCCCTTCAAGCCACTTGCCGACCACATCACAGACTTGTCCGAGTGTTGATCTTTCAGGAATCCAGTTGCCACCACCATTATCATTGTTTTCCATTCATATATGTTCCCTTGTTATTGGACGACATTTTTTTGGAAAACTTGTGGTTTCTATACTGTATTTTATTTTCATTTTCAAAAATGAAATTTATGCGCTGGAAATAAAAAATAAGATCGTCAAATCAAGTAAATGGGTTGCGATGTCGTAAAATAGTAACAAGCTATCAATAAAAACGGCAGGGAAGGGATACAGGCTGGCGACATTATCTTAATAGGAGAATCTTGATATTGTTTAACCAATATGTTAAAGGGAGAACACCTGTGAAAAAAAATATTTGTATAGTTGCAGGAATTGCGGCAGTACTTCTTGCTGCAGATCCTGCTGGTGCTCATGCGGAAGGCAGAATGCGTTCACGTGGATGGGGAGGTGGCCCGCATTGGGGGTGGAGAGGCTCGTATTGGGCATGGGGAAGTCCTTATTGGGTATGGGGAGGCCCATATTGGGCATGGAATGGAGGATATCTTGTTATTGATGCACGACCGGGTTTTATTGTTCTGCCGGGCTACGGGTTTTCAGTTTCCGTTGGAACTCCTTATGACATGATCTACTATGATAACTTCTATTATATATATAATAATAAGCTCTGGTATTCTTCTCCTGCTTGCCGCGGGCCATGGGTTATTATCGAGGAAGACAATGTCCCTGATATCATAAGAAAACATAACATTGATGATATCAGGAAAGCCCGCGATCTTGAGTCGCATCCTGATGGTAATCAGGATAACAGGGGGCATCATACTGATATGAATAGCAGCAACAATCTTAACGATGCACATCATGACAGTCGTTCAACAGATAACAATCAAACAAGATAACTGAATGATGTGTTATGGGATATTGTTGTCAAATGGATATGAGAAAGTTCCTGATTTTAACGAATAAACATGAAAACAATGAAAAAGACAGTGATCACATTATTAGTCGCAGGAATTGGTATATGGGCGGCACCGGCTTTCGCTGAAGATGGAGGGGATACCAGAAAGGCCATACCGGAATCAGCTATAGAAACTGGCAATGGCCTATGGTCACCTTCTCCTTCGTCTTCAGTTGTCTATACTCGTCGTGGCAGGTGGATAGCACCAGCTTCATCAACCACAGGAGCATACGTCAGTGCCAATATTGGCGGAGTAGAAATGAGTAATGGTGATTTCGGCAACTACTATAATTATAATTCAGGCATTACTTTGCTTGGTGCCGTCGGCTATGGCTTCAGAAACAACTGTAGAATTGAGGGAGAAGTTGGTTATCAGACGAACAGCAATAATAATTATTACGGGATAAATGTAAACAGGAATATCTCCGTAGTCTCTTTTCTCGCCAACGGCTACTATGATATTCCTGTTTTCGGTGCTGCCCAGCCTTATGTAACTGCTGGTGTAGGCGTAGCTGACGTCAATACCGGCGGCCTTGCCTTGCGTGGCGGACTGCCTGACCTGCCCTCAATCAATGAAGCTGCGTTTGCATACCAGGTCGGCGTCGGTTTTACCATCCCGCTCAGCAGCAATGTAAGGCTTGATGCCCGCTATCGTTACTTTTCAACAAATGTGACCGTCGATACCCTCTTTGAAAACAACAGATTATCCAGCAACAGCGTCCTGCTTGGTCTACAGATTGGCATTTGAAACGATCAGAAAAACATTGAACCGGAACAGTCATTGCGAACATTCCGGTTCAATGCCTGAGCAAATATCCTTACGGTCAACGCTGCAACAAAAAGAATGCGATTTTTTGTCTGGTTACTGAATGGTTACGACTTGTTAATACCGGAGACTTCCGGTTCATGTAAAGATGCTGGACTGTTAACAGGTTTATCTAATGCCGCAGGAGTATGAACAATCTTATTGATTTCTGCTTCAATATCACTCTGTGCTTTTTTAAACTCCCTTATACCTTTTCCCATACCCTTCATCAGCTCAGGCAGTTTTGATGGACCAAAAAGCAGTAAAACCACACCGCCTATAAGTACTAAATCCATTTCTCCAAACATAGCAACTCCCTCTTCAGTTACATTTCAATATGAACTGTAATAATATACTACTTTCTGAACAAAGACCATGATGGCTGAATCTCTTCACCTTCACTCTGCAATAAACGTCTCTGATTTTCTCCTGTAGAACTCATGACAAACAATTTTTTCTTTCCCTGGCGACTGGATGAAAATACAATCATCTCTCCATCTGGAGACCAAGACGGATGTTCGTTTTCTCCAGAACTTCTTGTCAACTGCAATAACCCGGATCCATCAGCATTTATGACAAATAAATTGATTTCGCCTCTGTTTTCCATTGTTGAGTAGGCAATTTTATGTCCTGAAGGTGACCATGATGGTTGAGTATTATAGTTCCCATTGAAGGTAAGTCGACGAACCTCTCCACCCTGCAGATCCTGAATAAAGATTTGAGGTTGGCCATTTCTCGATGAAACGAATGCCATTTTACTTCCATCTGGAGAAAATGAAGGGGAAAGATCTATCCCCCTGTTGGATGTAACCTTTCGGGAAAGTGAGCCATCTGGCTTCAGAAGATAGATTTTCTGATCACCCTCGAAGGAGAGAGTTGTCGCTACCTCGTTGTTATTCCTCCAGCCGGGAGCAATGCTGACACCACTTTTACTTGCTGCTGATGTTTTTTTCTCAGCAAGGTTTTTGATATACAGAGCCGGCCTGCCGGATGTAAAGTCGGTATAGGCAAGGTACCTGCCATCCGGTGAAAGCGCAGGTGTCAGGGATATGGATCGGGAATTGGTCAGTTGTTCAACGCCGTGCCCATCAAAGTCGCACTCATAGATCTCCTTAAATCCGGATTTATTTGAAACGTAGACAATCTTGCTGCCGAAAACCGACTTTTTGCCGGTAAGAAGCTCAATAAGATCTTCACAGAATGCATGCCCGATCGAACGAAGCTGATCTTCTTTGCCTGTATAGGTTTTTTTTAAAAGAGTCTTTGCGCTCGCTATCTCATAAACCTCTGCATCAAAATTGATATAGCCGGCTTTATGTGAAACTGTTCCGCCGGCATACACTTCTCCGCCTACAGAATTAAGAGCGCCGAAATTAATCATCACACTCTTCTTGTCACTGAAATCCTTCACATTGAGTGGCGGAGAGATCAGTGTGAAAATTCTGGTAAAATCAAGACCATCGCGTATAATGGTATTGAGACTCTGAGCCCAGTCACCCTCTTTTTTTCCAGCACCATCAGGCTTGTTGAGTACCAGTGCGAGCTTTCCCGATCCTTCCTTGCGGATAGCAATATAATCACCAGGCTCCGCAGCAGTCAGATGCAGAGGGGTGAAAAACAAAGCACATAAAACGATGATGATGCCAGAAACGGTATGTCTGAAAAATGGCATAGTGATAATGAATGTCTTGAATATAATGGGAAATTTCAGGTTATTCTGGTGTATTGGATGCGGTAAAAAAAACAATAATGAAATACTTTTCTATAACAGGTACATCTGGGTCAGCTTTACAGACTTATCGTTGTCAAAAATGTACTTTTTTTTAATCATATCGAAAAATCATATCGAAAAATCATCATGGAACAGTAATATTGTTGTGAATATGCATTTTGTTTGTGCATCTATGCTTCTCAATAATGAGTGCATAGTTCGCATGAACCTTTGCAACAACATCTTTCCAGCTTCTGTAGATTGATGTGGCTGCATGTTCACCTGCTCTTTTTATTTTTTCAGGATGACGGGAAAGATCTTTGATGGTAGCAGCAAGAGATTCATGGTTATTGTCAATCATAAATCCATTGATTTGATCCTGGATACATTCCGAAGCCGATGATTCTCTCACAACAATCGATGGTACCTGAAAGGCAGCAGCCTCCATCATGACGAGTGGTGCGTTGTCATAAAGAGAAGGAAAGACAAACAGGTCAGAACATGCATAAAGCTCTTTCAGTTGTTCTCTATCAGAGATCAATCCGGTGAAAATTACATGATCATGCAGCATCATCTGTCTAACAAGCCGCTGCATTTCATTATAAGCATATCCTTCGCCAACGAATACCATTGTGAACGTGACCTTTTCGTTTTTCAGGATTCGTAATGAATCAATGATCATGCGCACATTTTTTTCCCAACGGTGTTGTCCTACAAAAAGAAGAATAAGATCATTAGGCCCGCACCCAAGAAATTCAAACCCGCCGGCTCTGTATTGCTGATAAATTGTTTCATCGGGGATTTCCATATCAGTTCCGTTCGGGACTACAGTATAGTCACCACAATAGCCGTATTCCTTCAACGTTTTTCCTGTGGCTTCATTTGGAACCCAGACGTAGTTTACAGCATTGTAATAATCGACAATATATTTTACCATTGATTCCACAAAAAACGTGGAATTCACCATTTTTTTGAAATCTTCCCTGTACTTGCTGTGAAAGGTAGCAACCAGAGGAATATCCAGCTTTTTGGAGAGATTCAATGCTATTTTTCCCGACACAAATGGGCAATGTGCATGAAGAATCTCAAAATTCAGAGAATTCATTTTACGTTTAAACCGCACATCAATCCCAGGAAGACCGATTCGGTATGGATGCATGCCAGGCAACATTATTGAATTGTACAGTAAAACGTTATAATTTTCTTCGCTGAGATGGTTGTTTACTTTTGGGGCTATTAAATAGGAATTTGCACTGAACGTATCCAGCCACAGAGCATAATTGTGAGCAGTCATGCCTACTCCATCCAAAACAGGGAAATAGGAGTCATTGAATTGACATGTTATCATTGATCAGTATAGACGGATTGAATTGAAATTTGAAAGCGTTGCTTCTTCGCGTATGCTGGCGCACTTTTTACAGGCAATTGCTGTAAGTATGATCGGTACAGTGTTTTGAGTTCTCTTTTCATACTTATCATGAACGGGTATTCCGCTTTCAGTTTTTTAAAACTGGTTATAAAAAAAAGCAGGCTGTCATTGCTGTCCGGCCTGCTTTTGATCCTTGGTAACGGGTTTAATTATTGAAAATTCCTGCCATAATGCCCTCGTAGTTCTCGTGCATCTCTTAGTGTCTGTATTTTATTGCGTTGTGCAGGTGTCAGTAGAGATGCAAGTTCTGATAGGTGACGGCTTTTCAGGCGGGCAAGCGATGCATGTTTTTTGCCGATTTTATCTGAAAGCTCATCAATTTTATTTTTGTCAGGACTTTCCTTGAAGGACTCAGCGTGAAGCTCGCGGTTTAATGATAGAAGCTCTTTTCTTTCTGCAACAACAAAACTGAATTGTTTCTCACGGATTTCCTTGAGTTTAATCCTTTGGCTGTCGTTTAATCCAAGTTTTTCCTGTAATCTGTTCCCTCTCCTGTGGCATCTTTCTCCTTCTGGCGAGCCCCAGGAGCGCTGACCTTTATCCGGTCCGAGTTCGGCCAGTCTTTTATGCCATTCGTGCCGATAGGATATTTGCTCTTCAAGGGGAGCCTTCTGTATTTTTGCACGAAGTCCGCCCAGTTCGGTATCTGAATAGTGGCTGTAATCTGTTGAAGCAGAAGCAACGCTTCCAATTCCAAGCATTGTGACAGTCAACGCCATCATCATTATCTTTTTCATCGTTTTTCTCAGGTTAATTATTGGTTATAAAAGTTCTTACTTTCCATAAACAAACATGAATCTGTTCAATTCCGGATTGATTCATTGTTGTTTTTGACGGCCTTTTTTTGAAAAGCTTGTGGTTTATTGAGAATAATTTTTGAAGTGTATTGACGATAGTATAGGTTTGTTGTGCAGATTATTCGAGCAGGATGGCTTTCCGGCATACCGCAGGCGGGTGCCATGAATTGTAAACGGTCTATTGTTAACATGTGCAAAAACTCGGTTACTTATTATCGCGTTCATAATTATTACGTCACGCTTTACAGAAAATGACTTTTAAATCAAAAAAGGAGGTAATAAACCTCCTTTTGTAATAGAATTGTCATTTAAATTTAGAACCAGACTCTCAAACCAGCTAAAACGCTGTTGCTGGCGAGTTGAAAAGTTGTGTAATTATTGTCGAGACTCATCGTACTGCTTCTGGCATAACGATAGCGAGCATCAATATCGAGACGTTTAGTTACTGGAATGGATACACCTGCTCCAAACTGATAAGCAAACGCTGAATGAATTTCGTTCAAGCCATTTAAACCATGCCTGCCATTCAAGCCATTCACATCAAAACTTGCCCACCCTAAACCGGCAGTAAGATAAGGGTTGATGGTACGTCTATTGAAATCATAGTAACCATTTGCCAGAATTGAAGTCTCTGAAAGAAGCCCCGATATACGATAAACTTCTGTGTTGAAAGTAATATGGTTAGCATTATTTCGCTGATAACCGAGTTCAGCCTCAAGCCTGCAGGTGCCGCTGAACTTAATGCCGACAGCTCCCATCAGGGTTAGACCACCAGTAGTTGACAGGGTTCCTGCTTTGTCCCGAGGTATGATGTCATTATCATAGCACCAGCACTCACCGATATTTCCACTGATATAACAGGAAGGAGACTCAGCTGCGTATGCAGGAACGGCGAGTAAACCTGCAATTATGGCGGCACACAGAAAAGCCGGATTTTTTTTCATCATGAATTCTGATTGAGTTGCCCAGGAAAACAGATTTCCCGATTGTAGTTATGAAAAAGCCGTGCCTCTTCGATAATATCCGACGACAAAAAGAAATACCGGAAGAAGTCCAAAATACAAATTGCAACTTCTTGATTTTTAAAAAAAGCTGTATCAGGGATGTCAAATCCCGGGTTGCCTAAGTCGGCATGAACATTCCAATTGCAGCCGCACCCATGACCGCAACCGCTATCCAGCCAAGAATGATGATCGGACGACTTGCTGTGAAATTGCCCATTACGGATTTTTTCGAAACCAGCAGAATGATCACCGCCATGAGCGGGACAGCGATGACGCCGTTGATGACAGCACTCCAGAATAATGCCTTCATCGGACTGATCGGTGTATACTGGATAACAAGCCCGAGCAAGACGCTGACGGTTATAATAGTGTAAAAACCCTGGGCATCTTTAGCCTTGTTTTCGAGGCCTGAATTCCAGCCTATAGCCTCCGAAAGTGCATAGGCACCTGAACCGGCCAATACCGGCACCCCTATCAGACCAACGCCGAGAATCCCTATGGCAAACAGTAGAAATGCGAAGTCTCCTGCAAGAGGTCTTAGAGCATTTGCTGCCTGACCGGCGGTATTGATATCTGTTATCCCTGACACGTTGAGGGTAACTGCGGTTGCGAGAATGATGAAATATGCCGTTATATTCGAGTAGAGCATGCCGCTCCAGGTATCCCACCGGATACGACGAAGTTCTTCACCAGCCATGCTTGCATTGGAGACGAGCGAAACTGCACCGGGTTTTGATCGCATATCCTCTACTTCTTCTGATGCCTGCCAGAAAAACAGGTACGGACTGATGGTAGTGCCGAAGACACCGACAATTACTGCTGCGGCATCTGCATTTGCTGTGAATTTTGGCCAGACAGTCCGCTGCATAACCTCACCCCAGGGCACATGAACCGTGAACAGTACCGCTGCATACGCCAGCAGTGAAATAGTCAGCCACTTCAAAAAATTGACATAGCGATGATAGGGGACAAACACCTGAAGCAATAACGTTCCGAACACGAAAACTGCCGTCATGATATGACGATTGAACCCGGTAATTAGCTCCGCCACTTCCCCCATGGCAGCGACATCAGCTGCAATATTGAGGGTATTTGCGATCAGCAGGAGCAGCACTACACCCTGAAGAACAATTGGAGGAAATGTGGTTTTGATGTTGGCAGCAAGCCCTTTTCCGGTAACCCTTCCGATTTGCGCGCACATGGATTGAATTGCCGCCATTAAAGGAAATGCGAGCGGCATCGTCCAGAGCATGTTCAGACCGAATTGGGCACCTGCCTGAGAGTAGGTCGCTATACCGCTTGGATCATCGTCAGCGACCCCTGTGATAAGCCCCGGTCCAATCCTGGCCAAAGGGTGCTCTTTTAAGCGGCTCCAGAAAAATTGAACAAAATTCATATGCCGAGAAATGCTTCAATGAAGCGGCAAAAAATGAGGAAAAAAAGATGGTTCAAATTGAGCATTAAACCATTATCACTGCAGCCATTGCTTAAGTGATAAAAAGCGATTATTACATTAAACTTCCAATTGATTCAGATAAAGAAAATCTGTTTCCATTTCCCTTTTGACATGGAGTATATCATATCCAGTTCAAAATTTTGAGTTATTACAAGTTCAGGATATATTCCGTCGATATTTTACAGGATCAGAGTCTCAGATCATAGAAATTTTTTCTCTTCTTTTAACAGTCCCTTAATATTTCTTCATAACTTATTTATCTATATTCAGGGAGCTTAGCTGCTATAAAGCCGTTAACCTGACCTTTTTCTTCAAGTGATCCGCTGACACAACCCTCGATGGCTGAAGAAAACAATCACCCTGATATACCCATATACATTTATCCGAACAATTATTATGCCTCCGTAAAAGAAAAAAAGTCGCTTGACAAAGGATTACGGCCATGACCTGGTTAGAAAAGAACATCAAAAAAAAGTCCTATATCTGGGACATTGTAGCATTTATCATTGTCATGGGACTCGTTACCCTTCTGGCATGGGGGAGTCGTCTGATGTCAGTTCCATATACGTTCGGAGAGCAGATCCCTCTTTCACTTGATCCAGTGCATCTTCCCCTGTATGCTCTGCGCACGGTACTCCGGATGGTTTCAGCACTTATAATCTCTTTTGCGTTCACCTTTATCTATGCGACAATTGCTGCCAAAAGTCGTCGGGCAGAAAGCATTCTCGTCCCTTTTCTCGACATTCTCCAATCGGTACCGATTCTTGGCTTTCTTTCCATTACTGTCACAGGGTTCATTGCCATGTTTCCCGGCAACCTGCTCGGTGTTGAAATGGCCTCCATTTTTGCCATTTTTACCTCCCAGGCATGGAATATGGCTTTCAGTTTTTATCAGTCACTGAAAACTGTACCTAAGGAACTTCAGGAAGCCTCGGACCTTTTTGGCCTTTCCTCCTGGCAGAAGTTCTGGAAACTTGAAGCTCCCTTTGCTACACCGAACCTGATATGGAATACGATGATGTCTGTGTCAGGCGGCTGGTTTTTCGTTGTGGCGTCTGAAGCTATTACTGTCGGGAAGACATCCGTGACGCTTCCCGGAATTGGATCCTATGTAGCTCAGGCTATTCAGAGTAAGAACCTTCCTGCAATTGGCTATGCACTTCTCACCATGCTGATTGTCATTCTCGTTTACGATCAATTACTCTTTCGTCCACTGGTAGCATGGGCTGAGAAGTTCAAGTTTGAATTGACTGAAAGTCAGGATTCGGCAGAATCATGGATTTTAACCTTGTTTCAGCGAGCCCATCTCCTTCGTAGCTTAACCCGGAAAATGGGGAAGCAGTGGACTGTTTTCATCGAACGGCTTCCGAAACTGCCTCGTCACACACTTAAATTCAAAGAATCCTCCTCACTGGTTATGAGGTTGCAAGGAGTGACATGGTATGGGATTTTAATCAGTGGAATGGCTTTTGGTGCCTGGATGCTGATAAGTTTCATCACGAGCGGGGTCAATCATAGCGAAATATTTGGTGTTTTCATGCTGGGGCTGATAACATTTGCCCGCGTTTTTGTTTTACTGATTCTTGCCAGTGTGATTTGGGTGCCGATTGGGGTTATTATTGGTCTCAATCCTCGTCTGGCCAACAGGGTTCAGCCTCTGGCCCAGTTTCTGGCTGCTTTTCCAGCAAACCTGTTCTTCCCGATTGCTGTTTTTATTCTGCTTCGATACCATCTTTCACCGGAAATATGGACTGCACCACTTATGATCCTTGGTACCCAGTGGTACATTCTTTTCAACGTGATTGCCGGTGCATCAGCCATTCCGACAGACTTACGCGAAGCAGCCCAGAACTTTGGCCTTTCAGGATGGCGTCTATGGAAGCACCTGTTGCTTCCAGGAATCGTCCCGCCACTGTTAACAGGCCTCATTACTGCTTCGGGAGGTACCTGGAATGCCAGTATTGTTGCTGAGGTTGTCAGTTGGGGCAGCACAACAATTACCGCTACCGGACTCGGTTCCTACATTGCCCATTGGACTGATAAAGGAGACTATCCCCATATTGTCCTTGGAGTCGCTGTAATGAGTCTGTACGTTGTCATTTTCAACCGTTTCTTCTGGAGACGACTTTATACCATCTCTCAGACCCGTTTTCGTCTGGATTAAACTTACACTACTATGAACATCTTACATCCGGAAAATGAACTGCTGAATCTGAAGAATATCAGCAAATCCTTTAAGAAGTCCGGAGGAGAAGAGCACCTCGTTCTTGAAGGAGTAAGCCTAACCATCAGAGAGGGAGAAATTGTTGCGCTTCTTGGACGTTCAGGTTCCGGCAAGTCCACACTGCTCCGTATCATATCAGGCCTTGCCCGACCAGGAAAAGGAGACGTGTTGTACTGCGGTAAACCGGTTACAGGTCCGGTGAAAGGACTGGCCATGGTGTTTCAGACATTTGCCCTTTTTCCCTGGTTTACTGTTCTTGAAAATGTCGAACTGGGACTTGATGCCATGGGGGTGCCTCAGGAAGACAAGAGACGGCGGGCACTTGCTGCAATTGACCTCATTGGCCTTGACGGTTTTGAATCGGCCTACCCAAAGGAGCTTTCCGGCGGCATGCGGCAACGTGTGGGCTTTGCCCGTGCACTGGTGGTTGAACCTACGCTGCTCCTGATGGACGAGGCATTCTCTGCCCTTGATGTTCTGACTGCAGAAACGCTCCGTACTGATCTGATTGAGCTTTGGCTCGAGCGTCGTATTCCAACCAAAGGGATTCTTCTGGTATCCCATAATATTGAAGAAGCTGTGCTTCTGGCTGATCGGATTGTCATTCTTGGAACCAACCCCGGAACCATATTGGCAGAGATCAGGATTCCTATGGAATATCCTCGTGACCGTGAGGCTCCTGCCTTCCGGCAACTTGTTGATGAGGTATATGGACTGATGACCCAACGTCCCCGTAATGCTGCTGACAAGGCTGAAGCTGTCCCGCTCTCATACCGTTTACCGAGCGTACACATCTATCAAATGGCCGGTTTGATGGAGGCTCTTGCCGGAGAGCCCTATAACGGGAAAGCTGATCTTCCGGAACTGGCTGATCAGATGGGATTTAGTGTCGAGCAGCTCTTTCCGTTGCTTGAAGCATTGGAAATCCTTTTGTTTGCTCGCACAGAGGGGGGGGACATTGAGCTTACCCCTTCAGGGAAAAGCTTTGTGGATGCCGACATTTTGCAACGCAAGGTTATTTTTGCCGAACATGTCATCCGTCATGTTGCTCTGGCTGCCCACATCCGTCGTGTTATAGATGAGCGCCCCAGCAATCGGGCACCGGAAGACAGGTTTTTGCGTGAGCTGGAAGATTTCTTCAGCGAAGATGAGGCGAAGAGAGTGTTGCAGGTAGCTATTGAGTGGGGGCGTTATGCCGAACATTTCGCCTACGAAGAGGGAGCAGGCATACTCAGTCTTGAAAACCCGGCTAGCTTGACTGCTCAATAGAAGCAGAGAATAATTCAAGAAATCCAATAGTTTTCATGATCAATGATTAAGAAATTCACACTCATCATCACCGCTTTCTTGTGTGCTGTTCCGGCTTTTGCGGACGCGCCCTTGATTACCGATGACACCGGAACCCAGGGAAAGGGAAAATTTCAGTTTGAGGTTGACTATGCTGGAGGAGTTACAATACAGTATCCCGGCCAGCAGATTGCCGCCACGTTGACCTGTGGAGTTGTCGATAATGTCGATGTGATTCTCTCCCTTCCTTATAATTGGCATGCAATTGTCTGGGAAGGAAGTCCCTTCAACGCTTATGATGGGGTCAATGATGCGTCGCTCCAGGTCAAATGGAGATTTTTCGAGTCAAAACCAACCGGCTTAAGTTTTGCCCTGAGACCAGGAATTACCTTTCCATCGGGCAATGAAGCAAAAGGCTTTGGCACCGGAAAACTGACTGAAGGGTTGATGTTTATTGCAACGGAAGAGTGGCGGCATGGTCTTGTTCACTGCAATGCTGGATACAATCATAATGCATTCAATATGGAGTCGGACAATGAAACCTTGCAGCACAATCAGTGGCATGCATCAATAGCCACTGAGCTGAACATGATGAAAAACCTTCGTTCTGTTGCTGATATCGGTATTGATACCAATACGGTAACCGCATATACTGCAAATCCCGTTTATATTCTCGGAGGCCTGATTTACAGCGTTACGGAAAACCTTGATCTTGATTTCGGTGTAAAAGGACGCCTTAACAATGCAGCGCCACCGACAACGGTTCTCGCTGGTTTTACCACAAGATTTTAAGGTAAACAGGAAAAGAGCTTATGACTTCTTAACCTTGTTGTGATGACCAGCAGTTATAGTTCCATTTGAAAAGGAAACGCCACCAAAAATCCCGGCAACTGCCAGAGACTTAGTCATGCAAACGATAAGTTTTTTCATGATTTGCTTTGTTTATTACTGATAGAAAAACATCACAATAAAAGTGATCCCTGTACACCACCCGCTTTAATGACGCTCTCTGTCTGGTTTTCTTGCAAAAAAAAGATTCTTGCAGCTGTCAGTAATGTTATGGGCTCTGATAGCGCATTTATGGTATGAAATATGGCATTAAAACGGGATTTCAAAATCTCCTGGTATTGGTGATTTTCATCAACACCAAAAATGGTAAATATTTTTCGAATTGAGTGTTATGAGAACATCGCTTTTGTAATGCAGAATTGGTAACCTGCTCATGCGATAGCGATTGTTTCAACATGCTGATCCGATCCCGGAAAAAAAGTTGAAATTCCTGCACAGGAAAAAAATGAAAAGATCGTCCAACCAGGGCAGTTTGATAACGTCATTGGAAAACAAAGCATACATAGAGCTTGTTTGATTCCCTTGGTAAACTTATAATAAGCGGCCTCGGTTATTTTGGGCGACCTTATCAGTATCAGCAAATAACGACAACAGGTGAAAAGCGGTGTCAGGAATTCTTAAAATTGCATTGAAACTTCTTGTCAATGACAAGAGCAAGTTTATCGCCCTATTGGTCGGTATTACATTTGCTGTATTTCTCATGATCATGATGATGTCGATGTTTTCCGGCATTTTAGCCCGCTCATCATCATCTGTTTATAATGTCGGGGCAAAAATATGGGTCATGGACCCTGCGGTGAACAACGCCACCAGCAGTATTCCTATGCCTGATTATGTCCTTTCTCATGCAAGAAGTATCGATGGTGTGAAGTATGCCGTGCCTATTTATTTCGGTAACGCGCTGGTAAAGCTTAAAAGCGGCACTTATCAGGCAGTATCTGTTGTTGGGCTTGATGATGCTACCCTTTATGGCAGGCCTGAATTGATCGAAGGTAAGATTGAGGATATATATGCGGAATCAGCCTTTGTAGTGGTCAAGGATGCGGAATTCAAAAAGCTTGAAAGTCCCAAAGTTGGAACAGAATTTGAGATAAACGATTACCGTGGACTCGTCGTCGGTCTGGCAAAAGTTTCTTCAGGGGGTCTTTTTGGCATTCCCACGGTTTACACGACGTATAATCGAGCAATCACCTACATTCCTTCAATGCGCTTTACCACTTCATATATACTCATTGAACCAAAAAGTGAAGCCGATATTCCGTTTATTCAGCAGCAGATCAAAAAAATTGGTTATCAGGCACTTACCCGCGATCAGTTTGTGCACAAAATCTCTGATTTTTACACATACCAGACAGGTATGGGTATGAACGTCCTGATGATGACGGCCATCAGTTTTATTGTCGGCCTGTCGATTTCCGGTCAGACCTTCTATACCTTTATCCTGGAAAACCTGGAACGGTTTGGCGCCTTGAAAGCCATTGGAGCCAAAGGTCATGAGCTTATCACAATGATTCTTTTTCAGGCCTCCTTTACTGCGCTTCTGGGCTATGGACTCGGCGTTGGGCTGGCCTCAGGGCTTATGATTCTGGCCAAGCTTCGCTTGCCAAGCTACGCTGCGCAGGTTACCTATACCAATCTCATCTTTGCATTTGTTATGGTACTCATTATGGCAGGAGTTTCAAGTTATATCGGTGTCCGGAAAGTTCTCCAGATACAACCGTTTGATATTTTCAGGGGCTGATCATGGGAAATGTAGCCATAAGGGCCAATGCTTTGGTAAAATGGTTCGGCGAAGGCGAGACTAGAACCACTGCGGTGAAAAGCGCAAGTTTCGAGGCTGGCTTTGGCGAACTGCTCTATATCGTCGGTCCTTCAGGCAGCGGCAAAACAACCTTGCTCAGCATGATTTCAGGCATACTGAAACCAAACGAAGGCAATGTTCTGGTTGAGGGCAAAGATATCTGGCAAATGAAAAGTGACGACATTGCCGATCTTCGCCTGCACAAAATCGGCTTTGTGTTTCAGGATTACCATCTTTTCCCTCGGTTAACCACTGTTGAAAACGTGGCTATTCCACTCATTCTGAAAAAAATGGATTGGAATGAAGCCATTAAAGTTGCCCTGGAATACCTTGAAATCGTCGGTCTCAAAGACAGGGCAGAGTTACAGCCTGTCAAGCTGAGTGGTGGTGAGCAGCAGCGGGTGGCCATTGCACGGGCAATTGCGGGGCATCCTGATATTCTGATCTTTGATGAGCCTACAGCCTCGCTTGATGGTGATACAGGAAGAAAGATCGTGGAGTTCATCAAAACAAAAATCCTCAACCCGCAGCGATGTGTCATCATTGTAACCCATGACAGTCGGATCTATGAGTATGCGGACTCAATCATGAAAATGGAAGACGGAAAAATAATCGGCTTTGAACAGAATACATTACATGTCGTATGAGAAATAAACTGTTAATCGGATTGGCCATACTGGGAGTTTTGCTCGCGATCGGCAGCGCCTACATTTCAGGCATACCGGCCAAACCTCAGCCTCCCGCATTCAAACCCGCATCGAATCCTTATGCAAAGGGGATTTATGCCAATGGTATCGTTGAAACAGCCCAGAGCAGTGGCGAAAATGTCAATGTCTACCCCGAAGTTCCGGGTACGGTCGTTAAGATTCTGGTTGCTGAAGGTCAGCATGTACCGGCAGGAACTCCGTTGTTGATTCTGGACGACTCTGTACAGCGAGCAACAACTGCATCGGCCAAAGCCCAGATTGATGTAGCAAAAGCAACAAGTAAAAACCTGCAGGATCAGTACAGTAAACTGAAAGCCTCATGGGTGCTTGATCCCCGCTCAGTCAGTAAGGATATTCTGGATACAGCGGAAAATGCCGTAAAAGGAGCAAAGGCAAATCTGGAACTCACTCAAAAGCAGTACGAGGCTGCCAGTGCACTTTTGGCTAAGTATGTTATCAAAGCACATTCTGACGGTACTGTTCTGTCAATCAATTCTGCTGCAGGCAGCTATATATCAAGCCAGGGTGTCTATGATACCTATACAGGAGTGTTTCAGCCTGTAATGGTTCTGGGTAACATGAAAGGTGATCTTGCTGTTCGGTGTTATGTTGATGAGATCCTGATTAACAGGATACCTGACCCTTCTGCAATACAGGCGAGAATGACCATTCAGGGAACAGATATTAACGTTCCCTTGAAATTTGTGAGAATACAGCCGAATGTATCACCAAAGATCGAACTCTCAAGTCAGAGAACAGAGCGGGTTGATGTGCGGGTACTGCCGGTTATTTTCAGTTTTGAAAAACAGAAGGGTGTTTCAATCTATCCAGGTCAACTTGTTGATGTCTACATTGGTGAAAAAAATAGCAGCTCTAAAAAATAGCGAAGCATATCAGGGTTATCGCCGGGGGGGAGCTCTCCTTGTTTCATTCGGGCTATTCCTCTTTTTTTTATCGGGCTGTGCCGTTGGCCCGGACTTCGTTCGACCTGAAGCGCCGAAAGTGACCCAATATAACCGCGGTGGTGACCCGAAAGAGACCGTTGCTCTGGACGGTGTTTCGCAGCGTTTTGATGAGGGTGCAGGCCCGGCAGCCAACTGGTGGCAATCATTCAATTCAAAGCAGCTGGATGCCGCAGTTGCTGAAGGGCTTGCTCAGAATCCCGGATTGCAGGCGGCTCAAGCCAGTCTCAGGCAGAGTCAGGAAAACCTGCGTGCCGGCTCTGGCATTTTCTATCCTCAAATCAGTGCAACGTTTGCCCGGAATCGCGAAAGAACCTCTCCGGCAACCATCGGCAGCTCTGCGCCTGCAACTATCTTTAATTTGACAACCTTATCCTCCTCAGTAAGCTACGCCCTCGATATTTTTGGCGGTCAACGTCGAGCAGTTGAAGGGTTAGCCGCTCAGGTAGACCAGCAAAGGGCTCTTACCCTTGGCACCTATATGATGCTCACGGGAAACATTGTCAATACAACTATTGCCATTGCCGCATATCATGCACAACTTGATGAGACCGGCCAGTTGATTGCGCTGGAAAAAGATCAGATCAGTGTAGCTGAAAAACAATACCAGGCAGGCATAACCACCTATGGGGCGGTACTCGCGTTACGCCTTCAGCTGAAAGTACTTGAAGCGACGCTGCCGCCACTCAGGCAGAAGTTAAGCCAGGCAGAACATCTGCTTGCTGCGCTTGAAGGCAAGACACCGGCTGAATTTCAACCGCCGTCAGTTCTGTTGACGGATATTTCACTGCCTCGTCAGTTACCCTTATCCCTCCCTTCGGAACTGGTTCGTCAGCGCCCCGATATTTTGGCAGCTGAAGCTCAGTTGCATGCAGTCAGTGCCGGTATTGGCGTTGCTACTGCAGCATTGTTTCCAAGCTTTACCCTCAACGGGAGTTATGGCCAGACCAGTCAAACAACGAGTAACCTCTTCAACAGTGCCGGTAATGTGTGGGGGATAGGAGGGAATGTAACGGCTCCGATATTTAAAGGCGGTACGCTTCTTGCACAACGTCGGGCCGCAATTGATGCTTACGGGCAGAGTTTTGCCGGTTATAAGCAAACGGTACTTGCAGCATTTGCCCAGGTTGCAGATATTGTACGTGCTTTGGAGCACGATGCTGAACTGGTGCAGACCGAAGTTCAGGCTGTGAAGGATGCAAAGCTTGCAATGGATCTTCTGAAGGCTAATTACCAGGCGGGAACAGCAAACTATCTCCAGGTAATGGTCACGGATATACAGTACCGTCAGTCTGAAATCAGCTACCTGCAGGCCGCGGCCCAGCAATTGCAGGATACGACAGCGCTCTACGTCGCCCTGGGTGGAGGCTGGTCGAATGACCTCCAGGCGAAAGAAAAGGTTTATCTGCACAACAAATGATAATGTTTCTCTTTTAAACATACTTTTCCTTTATCATATTTATGGATACTCTGTTTGATAAAAGCTCAACAGCATTAGTAGTCATAGATTTGCAGAAAGGAATAATTGCACTGCCCGTACAGCCTAACGAAGCGCAGACGGTTATTGATAATGCCGCGAAAATGGCAGCAGCATTCCGTAGAAATCACATGCCGCTTTTTATAGTCAATGTCTCAGCCTCGCCTGACGGTAAAGACAGGCTGTTGCCGATCACTGATGGCGTAGGTGCCTGGTCTAAAGCACAGTTGTCAGCTGACTGGAGTGAGATAGTTCCTGAGCTTGACCTGCAGAAAGACGATCAGCTTGTCACAAAGAAGCAGTGGGGAGCTTTTTATGGTACGGATTTAGATCTGCAATTGCGCCGCCGGAAAATTGATACTATCGTGTTATGCGGTATTTCAACGAATATCGGCGTTGAAAGCACCGCCCGGTTTGCTTACGAATATGGTTATCAGCAGATTTTTGTTGAGGATGCAATGAGCAGTAGGAGCTGCAGAGAGCACGAACATACAATTGAAACAATTTTTCCAAGGATAGGAAGGGTGCGCAAGACACGGGAGATATTAGGCATCCTGGAATGAATCGTTCGGATAGCTTATAAGAGCTGACTCAAAGAGCATGATGGAAAAACAAAGCAAACTCGACCTGTGGCTTCTGGTTCCGATGGTCGGGGTTATTGTTATCGGATTGATGGCTGTCTATAGTGCTACCCACGGTACTGGTGATACCACGTTGTTTTACCGTCAATTCTCCTGGGGAGTGATAGGTATCGTTGCCATGACCTTTGTTTACTCCCATGATGTTCGTGTTATCAGGGATAATGCCTATATTTTTTATGTAGTAGGGATTTTGCTTCTGGTTGCTGTTCTGGTATTCGGTAAGAAAGTCGGCGGTCACTCAAGCTGGATAAAAATCGGCTTTTTTAGTTTTCAACCCTCCGAAATAGCCAAAATGTCTACTATTCTTGCTCTTGCAAGATTCCTTTCAGATGACAAAACCGATATCCGCTCCCTTCCCCATTTTTTAATTGCCCTTGGAATTGCTTTTTTCCCTGCACTGCTTATCATACTTCAGCTTGATATGGGTACAACGATTACCTGTCTCTCATTTATTGCCCCCATGCTTCTCGTTGCTGGCTTTGATATCTATATCCTGATGGTAGTTGCGTTTCCCCTCATTCTTATGATATCCGGATTTTTCAATGTTTATTTTATTATCGCGTTTGCCGTAATTCTGTTTATAATACTGGTCGTTCATCGAAAGAAATTTCAACTCCATCAATTATTAGTCATTGGTTCAGGACTCGCCACCAGCCTTTTTACAAACCGGTTTGCTGCCAGCATACTCAAACCGCATCAGATCGACAGAATCCAGACATTTCTTGATCCTATGAACGATCCTCAGGGGGCAGGATATAATGTTCTTCAGGCAAAAATAGCAATAAGTTCAGGGGGATTTCTGGGGAAAGGGTTTCTTCATGGAACACAGACGCAACTCCGTTTTATTCCTGCGCAGTGGACCGATTTTATTTTTTGTGTTATTGGTGAAGAACTTGGTTTTATCGGAGCGGCACTCTTACTCTCACTCTATCTTACACTGATTCTCAAGTTGATCTGGGCAATATTTTCAATTAAAAACAGGTTTGTTGAACTGACACTGACCGGATATGTATCGTTGTTATTCATGCATATTGTTATTAATACAGGGATGACAATTGGTCTGATTCCCGTCATTGGCGTTCCTCTGCCCTTTGTCTCTTATGGAGGTTCTTCTTTGATTGGAAATATGATTATGGTAGGACTTGCAATGAATTTTACACGCAACAAGAGAAGCTTGGGGTATTAAGGGGAAGATAAAAAAAGCTGAAACCGAAGCTGTAAGCCGAATTCTGTGGATTACCCGGAAATAACGGATAAAACTGCAGTCATTTATCTAATGCGGCTTACCCGAAAACTCTCCTTGCGGAATTGAGCGGGCCACTCTTCTCCCCCTTAGGGGAAAGTGTTCCTATTTAGCCTTGCTTCGGGGAGGTTTGCCAAGCACATTACATTACTGTAACGTCTGGTGGTCTCTTACACCGCCATTTCACCCTTACTCCGGTTTCCCGGAGCGGTTTGTTTTCTGTTGCACTATCTGTGATAACCGGCTTGCGCCGTCATCCCCAGGCTTGATTCCCGAAAGCCGGCGGTGTTAACCACCAGCGTTAAGGAATCTCGACCGGCACCCTGCCCTGTGAAGTTCGGACTTTCCTCTGCGCAGCTTTGAAGCTGCACGGCGACTGCACACTTCGGTTTCAGCTTATCAAAGAACCTTTCTTACTGAAAGCTTCAGCCTTCCGCTTCATCAAAGAGTCGTTCATGAACGACAATTCGACCACATGACTCACAAAGATAGAACCCTCCCTGTACAATCATGGTATGACGATTAGTCGGAACCCTTGTGTTACACCCTGAACAGGCATTGCGGTTCAATCTTACAACCGCATTCTGCAAGGTTCCGCTTCTAAGGTGGTCATACTTGTCGAGTAATCTTTTTGCTTCAGACTGAATAATATTCCGCTGCTCCTGAACCTTTGTTTTCAGTGAGTCAACGTCCTCGGCTGTTTCGATAACAATGCTCTCAAGTTCCTCTTTTTTAAGAGCAAGTTGTTTTGTCAGATCTTCAAGCTGCTGAAGCAGTACATCGTCAGGCATCATCTCTTCAGTGATTTCGTCATAGCGGTTTTCGGTAATCAGCTGACGACCTTTTTTCTGGATTTCAAGAGCCCGCTGTTCAGCATGCGCAATATCCTGAAGCTGAATCTCAGCCTGGGCTATTTCCTTCTCTTCATATTCAATCTGCTTGGAAAGAGCGTCATATTCCTTATTGTTGCGGGCAAGTGTCTGCTTTTCCCTGAAGTTCAGGATTTTATTTTTGCACTCATGAATGGTTTCGTGCAGGCGCTGCCTGACCTTCATGTGGTCGTCAGCAATTTTTTTTCGTGATTCGATCTGACGGTTTGTAAACGTCAGGTCTTCATCAAGAGCGATAATCTCTTCCGGCAGTCCTTTCTGTAAGCTGACTATGCTTTCAATCTGATTATCAAGGTGCTGGAGCTTGACAAGAAGGTTTATTTTGGTATGATCCACTACTGCTGATGTTTTGGATTATTAAAGCATAAAAAAAGCACCTTCCCAGGAAAAGGTGCTAACCTGTGTGTTGTATGTAAAAAAGTCTGAATCGACTGTTGAGATATTGCTGAGCGTATTCACGTGCATATCGCAGGGAAGATTGTTTGTGCCCGAAAGGAGACTCGAACTCCTACACCTTGCGGCGCGCGTCCCTGAAACGCGTGCGTCTACCAATTCCGCCATTCGGGCATTGCGTTATGCTCAGACTGGAACATCAAGCAGCTCTTTTTTGCTTTAAGAGCCAGGATCAGCTTACTTAATCTCCTTATGCAAGGTGTGACGCTGCATATTTGGATTGTATTTCTTTAAGATAAGACGTTCTGTGGTATTTTTCTTGTTTTTTGTAGTCGTATATCTTGAAACTGTCTGCCCTTCTTTTTTAGCTTCAGTGCATTCAAGTGTGATAACGATTCTGTTTTCTTTTCCTTTTGCCATGGTGATACCAATCGGGTATGAAGTTGTATAAGAGTTGAGAATATACGCCCTGTGGGGTGATTTTGCAAGTTGTAGGTTTTTTCTTTCGGTGATAACTGGAGAAAAGCTATTTTTCGCTTCTTTACAACACTTTAAAAGGTAACGGAACCGTGCTGGACAATAACTTATTTCATTATACAGGTACAACGCTAAGCTGCGATGAAGTCAATCTTGAAGAGCTTGCCGGAGCATTCGGAACTCCTCTTTTTGTGACCTCCGCCAGGAGCCTCATTGCCAGCTACAGGGCTTTCGAGCAAGCGTTTGAAGCTTTACCCCATTTTACCTGTTATTCAGTCAAGGCCAACTATAATCTCAGCGTTATCAGAACCTTTGCCGAACTCGGTTGTGGTTGTGACGTCAACTCCGGCGGAGAACTCTATCGGGCATTGAAGGCTGGTGTTGTTCCTGAACGAATTATTTTTGCAGGAGTCGGCAAAAAGCCTGAAGAGATCCTCTATGCGCTCGAAAGCGGAGTTCTCATGCTTAAGGCTGAATCACTCTCAGAGCTTAAGGCGATAAACAGAATTGCCGGAGAACTTCGTAAAAAAGCCTCTGTAGCCATAAGAATCAATCCGGACGTTACTGCCGAAACCCATCCCTACATTACCACAGGCGACAGCAAAGAGAAATTCGGCATAGATGAAGCGGAACTGCCGGAGGTATTTGCCCTGTTTCGTCATTTGCCGCATGTCACTCTTACCGGTCTCGATATGCATATCGGATCCCAGATTTTCGAACCGGAGTATTACGTGGCAGCAACCACAAAGCTGCTCGCTATTTTGAATGCATCGAAGGACATGGGTTTTGCCATTGAATATCTCGACATCGGTGGAGGGTTTCCCGTCACTTATGATCCGCTCAAACCAGCTACCCCGGTCCGGAATTTCGCCGACAGACTGATTCCGATGATTCTGCCAACCGGTGTTAAAGTGATATTTGAACCTGGTCGTTTCCTGGTTGCCAATGCTTCAGTACTCCTGACAAAAATTCTTTATAAAAAGCGCAATCACACCGGAAAAGAGTTTTTTGTTGTCGATGCCGGCATGACGGAACTGATACGTCCTGCTCTCTATCAGTCGCATCATGAAGTTCAGACTGTGACCCGTCATGAGAAAACCATTATTGCCGATGTCGTTGGCCCGGTTTGTGAGTCAAGCGATTTTTTTGCCCGACACAGGGAAGTTGGTGATGCCGAAGAAGGAGAACTGCTTGCGGTTATGTCATCGGGTGCGTATGGAGCTGTGATGAGCAGCAACTACAATGGCCGTCTGCGTCCAGCGGAAGTCATGGTAAATGGAAGCGAAGTAAAACTGGTTCGCAAACGTGAAACCTTTGAGCAGCTTGTTCAGAACGAACTTATGGAAGAGCTTGAGTAAAGAGCAGGAAGAGCTTCCGTTCTGATCACAGAAAAACCATCACTGATGGAGGTTGTTGAAAATCCGAAGGGTAGCGTCGGCCATGTTCAGGGTATAGAAATGAATACCCTTGATATGATGGTCGATCAGCTCCTGAACCTGATTTGTCGCCCACTCAATACCGATTGATGCGACCTCTGTATCGTTTTCAGCATTCAGGACTTTAGACAACAGGGGAGCAGGGACTCTTGCGCCGAGTGCCAGCTCCGCCATTCTGATCAGGCCTTTTTTTGTTGAGATCGGCATGATACCCGGAATAATCGGCACGGTAATACCCGCAATCGCGCAACGCTCTACAAAGTCGAAATAGTCCCGATTGTCAAAAAAGAGCTGAGTCACAATATAGTCAGCCCCTGCATCGATTTTTTCCTTCAGATACTCAATCTCTTTCAATCTGTTTGGCGTTTCAGGGTGCCCTTCAGGAAACCCCGCAACCCCTACACCAATCGCAGGATAGTTGGTTTTAATAAATCCGACAAGATCTATGGCATGAGGGAAATCCTTGATAGCATCATCAATGGAAGCCACTCCAGCAGGTTTGTCACCTCTCAGCGCGAGGACGTTGTTGATGCCGTTTTTCTGATAGTTTTCAAGAATCGAACCGGTCTCATCTCTATCTGAACAAATGCAGGTCAGATGAGATACTACAGTCAACCCTGTCTCTTTCTGAATCCTTGTAACAAGATTATGGGTTCTTGAACGCGTCGAACCGCCAGCCCCATAAGTAACGCTGACATAGGAAGGGTTCAGCGGAGAAAGTGCAGCAATGGTTGCAAACAGTGTTTCCCACTCTTCATCTTTTTTTGGGGGGAAAAACTCAAAGCTGAAGACAGGGTTAACGGCAGCGTTCAGTATCTCTTTGACAAGCATGCAGATAATAAGGGTTAAAGGCGTGATTAAAAAAGAAGAATATACAATTCCTCATGGTATTGTTTTCTGAAGTTTTTTATTCCTTATAAAATCCGATTCTGTCAAGGTAAAGAATATGGTAATTGATGTGTTATGGTTTTGTAAAAAAAAACGTATTTATATTGCCATCTCTTCGTTTTCTTTACAATCCGAACAGTTTTCAATGGCACCCTATCCGGCTTTGCGGTTGCTCATTATAGTCATACTGGGAATTCTCGGAGGCGTAAATTTCCCGTTTTCTCTTAAGGGATGGCTGCTTTGCAGTGCACTTTCCCTTGCCGTTCTTCTCGGATCTCTTCTCTATGAAATATTCAAACATAAAGGTGCCACTCCGGTTTTCCTCAGTGCGCTCAGCTACACTCTTTTTGTGTTTTTCAGTTTTGCAGCCTGCGGCACGTTCCAGATAAACTGTCTCCCATC
>JABDHL010000029.1 GCA_012972825.1 Chlorobiaceae bacterium | reverse complement strand
TTTTATTAATGTTAGAAGGGGGCTGAATGTGTTTCATTGTCCGTTTATTTTTTTCGTATGTATTTGAATCTAACTAAAGATCGATATTACTGTCCTGTAGTTCCAGTTGCTGTGCTTGTCCCTGTTGTTGAAGTTGTTCCTGTTGATATAGTAACTCCTGTATTGGTGTTCACAAATCCTGATTGACCCCAGAGTTGGCTTCGTAACTTGGCCATAATACCAAATGATTCCGCAGTGGTGGTGCCGAGGCTAAGTACATTGAGAGATGGGAGTAGCTTTTCAAGGGTGTAGTTGAATTTTGCCATACCACTTGGACTGATAAAGACAATATCGTTCGACATAAGCGTAAAGTTCTGGCTGAAATCACCACGTTCCAGCAGGTTTCTCAGATCGACCTTGATAACATCGCCTTTGAGACTCTGTTGCCTGATAATAAACACTTTTTCTGGGTTAGCCTGTTTGCTCATTCCTCCTGCCAGCATGATTGCTTTAAGAACATTCATCCCGCCTCTAATCTGAATGGCACCTGGAGTGACGACTTCACCCATGACATAAACCAGTTCATCGGTAGCTTCAGGAATATAGATGACATCATTGTTTTTTATCGGGGCGTTCAAAGCCATATTTCCGTTTTTCAGAAGATCTTGAAGGTCAACCCATATAACTGTGTCATTGCCCCGGATAATGGCGCATTTGGTTAGCGCATTCTCTTTAATTTGATCAGCTGGAAGGCCTCCTGCCAGAGCAAGTGCTTCCAGAAGGGTGCCTTTGCCGGGAAAATTGATGACACCAGGTTTGCTGACACGGCCGAGTACAAATGCCTTATTATTATGAAACTCATGAACTCTTACTGTAACTTCAGGTTTGATGTAGAGGTTTTCCAGTTTTAAGGTGATCATTTTTTGCACTTCATCGGGTGTACGGTTTAGAACGTTGAGGCTTCCGACTCTCGGAACGGTAATTAATCCATCGGGGGAGACTACGATGTTTTCCTGTGAAAGTTCAGTTCTGTGCCATACCTGAATACTGACTACATCTCCAGGTCCAAGTCGGTATTGGTACGTTTCATGAGGGGACATTGCCTCAATTTTTTCAGGGGTTGTAAATTCCTGTGTTTTTTTTGGAAGTTCTGGCTTGAAGTCTTTTTCTGGTGCTGTGGTGGTTCGTGACGGCTTGGGTGAAATGCTGCTGCAGGCTGCCAGCAAAACGAAACATAAGGCAAAGAAAACAATCATCATGGGTTTAACCATGCGGTGATTGTAAAAAATCGGATTAAATGTGATGTACTCAGTCGTTCTATACATTATCCGATGCGTTAATTAATATTTTTTTTAATAATGATTTTAGCAGGAATGCCCACTGCAATGGAGTTGTCGGGCACTGGTGTCAGGACTACTGCATTTGCCCCGATATCGACATTATTGCCGATAGTGATATTGCCCAGGATTTTTGCACCTGCTCCGATGTTGACATTGTTCCCGAAACTTGGGGCGGCTTTTTCTGTAATATTTTTCAGTCCTATGGTGACGCCGTTGCGGATAATGCAGTTATCGCCGAAACTTGCATACCCGCTTATGATGATATCGCCGAAATGGTCGATACGGAAGTTTCTGCCAACCGGAACTTCACAGGGGAGTTCGATACCTGTGAGTATCTGGACAATCTTGTACAGTAATTTATAGAGCAGTGAAAAAGGCTTACGGATTATACTGTTTCTGATAGAATAGCGCCATCTTCCAAAACGGTAAACGATCATGACCCAGAATCCCTGGCTGCCCCATTTCCCTTCATAGGTTACAAGATCTGCCCGTATGTTTTGGAAGAAATTCATGATGCATTACCAAGGGGTTGGAGGTGAAATGCTGCCGAATTTTGTATCCTGAAGTGATTTGACTATTTGTTTGATGATCGAAACTGCTGCCATGCGTTTGTTTGTTGCATCACCAAATGGCAGAAGCAGGTTTTTTATATATCGGATGATATACCAGAACAGTTCAACACCAGCACTGAAAATAAGGAGAACGAGCCCCTTGTTTTTACGGTAATAGAGCCATTCGCTTCTCATTCTAAAGATAAGCACCTGAGAGGCTTTGTTGTCAAATGTTTTGTCTTTTCTTGTTTTGCTGCTGGCACCGCCAATATGCATGACTTCGGCATCCGGGATGAAATAAATTTTCCATCCGGCCTTTTTTGCTCTCATGCAGAGATCGGTTTCTTCATAATAGATATAAAATCTTTCATCGAATGTACCTATTTCATCAAGCATCTTTTTGCGAACAATGGTGAAGGTGCCCGGTACCCAGTCGACCTCAATTGGTTGATCATGAGCAAAACCACCGAATTCATGGTAGTTGATTATCGGTGATTGCGGAAATTTCCCCCGTAGTCCCGACAAGGTGAGGAGTTTTGAAAGAGGTGAGGGGAAGCGTCTTGCAGAGGGCTCGAGCCTGCCGGCAGGAGAAATGATTTTTCCGCCACAGAGACCGCATTCAGGCATTCTATCCATGAACGCTATGCAATGTTCTATAGATAGCGGTCTGATATAGGCATCAGGGTTTAAAAGAAAGATATAGCTGCCTCGCGCAAGAACAAAGGCCTGATTGTTTGCTGCTGCAAAACCAAGATTTTGATTGTTTGCAATCAAGCGCACGGAAGGAAAGTCGTTTTTTACCATATCTGCAGAACCATCGTAGGAATTGTTATCCACGACAAAGACTTCCATATCAATTCCCTTGCTGTGCTCAAAGAGTGCCTGAAGACAGCTACGAAGAATTTCACGTGTGTTGTAGCTTACAATAACAACGGATACCATAATATTCCCTGGGGGTTTAAGAATTTACGGGTTGTAGTTCTGACTACAATAAGCCTGCTTTGTCATTGAAATCCGGTTGGTACCTTCTTCCCGTTTGTAGGACAGGGAGTCCATGAGTTGACGAATAAGGAAAAGTCCATACCCATTTTCAGGATAAGAGGATAAATCCGGTGAAGGGGTGTCAGGGTTGAAAGGAGAGTTGGTATCGCTGACACTGACTGTGAGCTTATTATTTTCAGAGGAAAAGCTAATGGTGATTGTTTTGTCCTGTTCAGGGTGTTCCGCATAACGGACTGAGTTAGTAAAGGCTTCACTGACGGATAGCTCAAACGCATCACAGAATCCCGGGTCACTCTGCGAAGGATTGAGAGAGTCAATAAAAATCTCTGCCACCTGTAATGCTGCGAGCGAAGCCAGCCTTACGAAACGAATTTCTGCAGGTAGTGTGATCACAGTGATCATAAGCTGGTTTGTTTTTTTTCTGCATTTAATGTTGCGGCTTCCACATCGTCATAGATATCAAACAGCTTGTATACATGGGTAATTTCAAATACGTTTCTGACCTTGTCATTCATGCAGGCTAATATGACATCTCCACCCTGAGATCTTTTTAATCGGGTGATACTGACTATTGCACCCAGGCCGCTGCTGTCGAGAAAATCAACCTCCGAAAGATTGATAACAATAGAGTTTGCTGCCGCACCTGCAGAATTAAATTGCTTCAATTGCGGGGCGTTCCTCGCATCAAGGGTGCCTTGAAGGGCTATGACAGTGATGTTGTTGAAGGTATTTTCACTGATGATCATGGGTGCGTATTTGTTTCGTGAATTCTATTAAAGAGTGCTTTTAAGGTCAGGGCGATATCCTTCATGGGATTGCCGTGAGCGGCATAATAACGTTCAACGATTGCTGTATCTCCTATGTTGACAGGCCACTCTTCGGTTTCAGCATAACTGAACACAGCAGCACGGCAGCATGATTCCGTGCTGCTGTGTTCAGTTATTTTGGAAGGGGTTACCACATGCGGCCAACTTCCGATAATGGCCAGCTGCCCGATGAGTACCCTGAAAAGCAGGGTGAAACGGTCGAGAGAGAGCGCAGCTGCAAGGGTGCTGAGAGGGCCCGTTCGTTCAATTGCTGTTGTAGTCAATATCAGGTATTTTTCTGAGACTGCAGTGTAGTAGGAATTTGTACTCTTTTTCCATTTTCCCTGAAGGGTCAGGATCGGCCAGAGTATAAGAAAAGGAATAAGTTGCAGGAGGATAAGGAGTAAGGCGGCGAGCCCATGTACAATTGATTGAAACAGTGACTTTGACGATCCAGATGTATTTATACCGGTTAAGAGATGTGGGTCATCCATTGCAATTGAAATACCGCTTTCCGGTTCAATCAGAATATTTCCAGAGGCTATTTTGTTTTGAACTTCAAGGTGTTCCCCGATATAAGTATTTGCCAGGACGATACTGTCAATGACCGCGCTTTCCCTGTCGATAATGACGTTGCTGTCGATAACAGCGTTTGGCCCGATGATTGAGTCTGCAAGTATCTGGACATTATTGCCGATAATAACTGGTTTTCTTATTTCAGCACGTTTGCTTATGACCACGTTTCTGCCAATATGGCAGTAAGCTTCATTGCTGTAACCAGGAAGTACGTATGGAGATGAAGCTGCGTTCAGAATTTCCATACAGAGCCGGTAATAGACATCAATAACGTCGAGTCTTATAAGGGATAAAGGAATGTTTTCCAAGACTTTTTGCGTTTCAGACCGGCTTCCTCTCAAACTGAGGGATCCACTGTCGCAACTGAGGATTTCGCCATCGGGTAAAGATGCCAAAAGTGTTTTGTAGTTATGCTGTTTGTCGTAATGGATAAAAATGAAGCCGTTGATGATCAGGACTCTTTCTGCTGAACAGAAGCGCTGGTTTTTTTCAATGACCGTTTGCAGGTCGTCAGTGCTTTGAATGCTTGCATAGCTCACTGGAATACCCCAGCGGTTGCCATTATCACAATAGCGTTCAACATCGCTGAGCGGTCCGTCCATGACAAACCGGAGAGCTTCGCTGCCAGCGAGGATCGAAAAGTCAATGAGAAATTCAGCAAAGGGTTTGTTGCATATCGGGACAAGTAAGGGGTGTATATCTGGAAAAAAATGGTGTAACCATTCATAATCCTGCTCTCTGATGATAATAAGAGTTTTCATGGAGCCGTGCCTTATTCCGAAACGTTTGATTCATATGAATGTAGAGCGCTGCCGGTATCAGGAAATATTGAAAAGAGCTTTTTAGCCTTTGTAATTTCAAAAACCATAGAGACTTTTCGACTGAGATTAGCCAGTTTCACATCACCATTGTGTTCAATTGCTTTTCGCAGGCAGGAGACGATGGTGCCAAGTCCGCTGCTGTCGATGAAGTCAAGCCTGGTGCAGTCAAAAACAAACAAGCTGGTCTGCTGCTGCCAGAGAGCGAATGATGTTATCAGTTCACTGGAGTTTTTGGCATCAAGCCTTCCGATTAATTCGGCAACCCCAAGTTTTTTGCCTGTTGAAGTGTCGGTGTGAAAAGTCATGGTTCTTCTTGTTAATAAGCTCCTCTTCCGGTCAGAACGGCGGGAATGGTTTTTAAAAGCAGGATAATATCATTCATAAAACTTGCGCTTTGAATATACATCATGTCTAGTCTGACCTGGTCAGTGAATGGAATGTCGCTTCTGCCACTAACCTGCCAGAGGCAGGTTATGCCGGGGATGACATGAAGCCTTTTGCGCTCTTCAAGGGTATATTCTCCAACTTCGATCGGTAGAGGAGGTCTCGGCCCTACAAGGCTCATGTCGCCTTTAAGAACATTGATAAGTTGAGGCAGTTCATCTATGCTGAATTTGCGGATAATTCTTCCGACCTTCGTAATCCGGGGGTCCTTTTTCATTTTAAAGATTACGCCGGATGCAGACTCATTATAAGCTGCAAGTTCCTTTTTGATGTTATCTGCATTGACAACCATAGACCGGAATTTATAAAATTTAAAATGCCTGCCGTTCAGGCCTACCCGTATTTGCGTATAGAAAATTGGCCCTGGGTTTTCAACCCAGATGGCAATTGCTGTCAAAGTAAGAAGAGGCAGCAGCATAATCAGCGCGAGGGCAGACACGGCAGTGTCGAGTATCCTTTTTAGCAGGTAGGAAAACATGATCGTCGTTTCCCATGCCGTGACTTTAAGGCGCCGTCGGTATCGAAACCGGGGATTGATCGAACTGCTTATTGAACGTATAAGCTCTTTTCGTACCGTTGGATCAAGTTCCATGTGGTTACTTATTATCCGCCTGATTGAAAATCTCTTTAAGTGCCAAAGGTATAAAACGACTGTCTCGTAATAAATAACG
>JABDHL010000028.1 GCA_012972825.1 Chlorobiaceae bacterium | reverse complement strand
ATCACCTCTTCCCATTCCGAACAGAGTAGTTAAGCCCTGGAGAGCCGATGGTACTGCTTTATTGCGGGAGAGTAGGTCGTCGCCGAGTTTTTATCCGAAAAAGCCCATCCCTCAACAGGATGGGCTTTTTCGTTTCTACCCTTTTCAAATATTACTTCTCAATCAGAACTTTCTTTATCTGCCCGCAGGTATAAGTCCTATTCTTTCTTTCCCGATCTTCCTATATTCCACAGTGCTTAATATTATAAAGGCCATCCCGTTATGCAGAACGATTCTTATGCCTTTACCTATGAGATGAGCGTACGCGATTACGAGTGCGATATGCAGGGGATTGTCAATAACAGTGTCTACCAGAACTACATCGAACACGTCCGGCATGAATATTTAAAGCAGGTCGGGATCGATTTCAGCGAATATACGCGACAGGGCATTAATCTTGTGGTGGTGCGTGCGGAACTTGATTATAAATATCCTCTTTCCTCGGGCGATTCCTTTATCGTAGGCCTTACCATGCGTCGTGAATCCGCCCTCAAATTTGCGTTTTATCAGGATATTTTCCGTCTTCCCGATCGCAAACCGGTTCTGAAGGCAAAAATTATCGGTACAGCGCTTAATCAACGCGGACGCCCGGAAATTCCGGAAGCATTGTCCGCTCTGTTACCTGCAACAACTGTCTGAGATGCGACCAATATTATTATAGAAAGGAACACCATGAAACCACTTGTACAGGTAGGACAGGCATATATGGCTCTGAGCGAAGGCGAAGAAAAACTTCGTGCCGGCTTTTTTGAGGAAGCTGCCGCAAGCTACAGACGGGCAATGACCGTTTCACGGACAATACCGGAGGATGAGGCGTATGATCATCAGGGATTTGATGCGCTATGCCATACCGGTCTTTCAGGAGCCCTGGTGCAGCTTGAGCATTTTAAGGAGGCTCTTGCTTCAGCCGATATTGCACTGTACTATTTTAATCGCAGGGGAGAACTTAATCAGGATGAAGGAAAGCATTGGATCAACGTAGTGCAGAGCCGTGCGGCAGCACTTGAAGGCTCGGGTCGGCCAGAAGAGGCGCTGAAGGCATACCAGATGGCCAGTGAAATGATTGCCGAACGTAAAGCCGACATGCCTGACAAGGAGGAACAGCTCGGCATAATTCAACAGCATATTTTGAGGCTTAAAGGTATAGTGTCCGATAAAAAACCTGCCGGCTACAAAGCCTGGTGGGAGTTCTGGTCGTAATCGGTATGCCGGCCATCAAAAAGATACTGGTGATAAGGCTCAGCTCCATTGGCGACATCATTCTTACCACACCCATCATCAGACATCTTCATACTGCCTATCCTCAAGCCAGCATTGATTATTGCACAAAACCGCCATTTGTCTCTCTTCTTGCCTCAAATCCCCGCCTCTCAACAATATATACCACCGGACAGCTTCCAGCAGAGGTTTATGATCTTGTCGTCGACCTGCAGAACAATTCCCGCTCACGAGCTATTGTCAGCTCCCTCAATGTGCTGCACAAGGTGCAGTATCGCAAAGAGAACTGGAAAAAATGGCTGATGGTGCAGTTTAAAATCAATCTCTATTCATCCTCCCGCAGTGTGGTTGACCGCTATCAGGATGCCCTAGAAGAGCTTGGTGTTCCCGACGATGTTCAGGGATGTGAGCTTTATCCATCATCCGCCGAAAAAGACTTTGCCGAACCATTTTTCAAGTTGGGCATAACGTCTCTTGCGCTTTGTTTCGGGGCTAACCACTTTACCAAACGCTACCCGCCCCGGCGTTTTGCGGGTCTGCTTTCCCTTCTGCTCGACAAAAAGCCGTTACAGGTGTTTCTTCTCGGGGGGACAGAGGATGCTGCTAAGGCATCTGAAATCCTGAACACCCTGCCGGCGGCATATCGTCTGCAGGTTACCAGTCTTGCCGGAAGCTGTACGCTCATGCAGACGGCAGCACTCCTTGAGCGATGTGATGCAGTGCTCTGCAACGACACAGGGCTCATGCATATGGCATCAGCTTTCGGTAAAAAGATTTTTGTCCTCTTCGGCTCATCGTCGTCACTATTCGGATTTCTTCCCTACCACGCTCCATTCGAACTGTTCGAAGTTGAAGGACTCCGATGCCGGCCATGCTCGCACATCGGGCGTGATCGCTGTCCGAAAGGTCATTTCCGGTGTATGAACGACCTCTCAGAAACCCTTATTGCCCGAAAGATTCTTGATTTCTTCAACGGGAGATGATGAAACGTGCAGTGGTATATTGTAACATGATACAAAAGAATCATATACAGTATTTTCTCTTCCATGAAAATTAGACATGGAGGTTTTTTTCATGAGGTTGGAAAAATGGTGCAAATAGTTTACCTTTAATGTTCAAATTTGCAGATGGTGTTCACCGGGAAACCTCTGAAGCCGTGGGGCTGGTCTGCGCAATGCCGGACCCTCGCCGTTTTGCAAGCAACTGAGGAGTAATAATGATTATCAGCTATTTGCGCTATGGAAACAAACAAACTTTATGAATGTACAGTCATCATTGACGGCGGGCTTCAGGATGAAGCTATTCTTGCCGCAATGGAACTGGTTCGGCGGGTTATTACCGAAAAAGGCGGTACTATCAGCAATGTTCTCGAAATCGGCCGGCGCAAGACAGCCTATCCGATCAAGAAGAAAACCATTGGATACTACGCCCATATCGAATTTACCGCTGCAACAATCGTCATAGCAGAAATCGAAAAAGTATTCCGTTATGAGGAAGCCCTTTTGCGTTACCTGATTATCCATCTCACCAGCGCGTTCCTTGAAATGCGCAAGAGGGTTGAGAAATACAGTGTAGTCATAGGCAGTCCGGAAGATGCTGCTGCCGCAGAGGCTGCTGGTGCCGATACCGTTGGAAAATGATCGTCAGGGTTAGTTTGAAAAAGCGAGCTAAGAAGTGATTCCTTTTGAGAATAAAACGGAGAAGATGCAATGGCTGAATTAAAAATGCCTGAGATAAACAGTGTAATCGTTGCTGGAAATCTGACAAAGGATCCTGTTTTCAGGCAAACTAATTCAGGCGGTACGCCTGTCGTTAATTTTTCAATAGCATGTAACAGACGATTCCGGGACAGCAATCATCAATGGCAGGAAGATGTCTGCTATGTTGGTGTAGTTGCCTGGAACAAACTTGCCGAGAGTTGCCGTGACAACCTGAAAAAAAGTTCAGCAGTCCTCGTGGACGGAGAGTTACAGAGCCGGACATGGAAAGCGCAGGACGGATCATCCAGGACCGTTGTTGAAATAAAAGCCAGACGAATCCAGTTCCTCAACAAGAGAAAGAAGAATGGCGAGGAGGATGAAGAGGGCTTTATCGAGGATGAATGTCACGATATCCTTCATGGAGAAATTCATGACGAAGATCCCGGTCATATTTACGAATACAAATACCTTTCTTCCGATTGAGGGGACAGGGTAAGCTAAATTTTGTAATGAACTTATGAGACAAAAATTTACACAATCACAAGGCCACAAATCGCAGGGCAACAAAT
>JABDHL010000027.1 GCA_012972825.1 Chlorobiaceae bacterium | reverse complement strand
GAAATTGCAATATCCCAACTCATTTATCCCGCAGCAGTTTAAAAACCCTGCCAATCCTGAGATCCACCGCACAACCACTGCAGAAGAGATATGGAAGGATACTGACGGAAAGATTGATTTTTTTGTCAGCGGAGTAGGAACTGGCGGCACAATAACAGGAGTTGGCGAAGTACTGAAACAGCGAAACCCTGAGTTAACAATTGTTGCTGTTGAACCGTTCGATTCTCCGGTTATTTCCGGCGGCAAGCCTGGACCTCATAAAATACAGGGTATCGGTGCCGGTTTTATTCCGGAAATTCTCAACACCGAAATTATTGATGAGATCATTAAAGTAAAAAATGAAGATGCCATGCGCACCGGTCGCGAGTTGGCCCGTACCGAAGGCCTTATTGTGGGCATCTCTTCAGGAGCAGCTGTTTTTGCAGCTTTGGAGCTTGCACTGCGTGATGAAAACGAGGGAAAACGTATTGTCGTTATACTGCCTGATACCGGTGAACGATACCTCTCAACGCTGCTCTACCATTTTGATGATGAAGCAGTTAATTTTTAAAAACCATAGGAAGTGACCATGCCAAACCAACAACAGGAATCAAACAGTCTGCTGCAGCGCAGTGTAACGACCCACGTCGCGAGAAATCTGGCGAATACGACCAAGACCCCTCCCCAGATGATGTCCATAACCCCGAGATGGATCCTCAAGCTCCTTCCCTGGGTTCATGTTTCATCCGGTACCTACCGCGTGAACAGGACAAAAATCGAACTGCAGAAACCCGAACGAATTGACATCAATTTTCATAAGGGTACACCATCATTCAAGCCGGAATCCCTGAAAAGCATTCCTCTTTTCGCATCATTTGAGGATGAAATTATTACCAGCATAGCTAAAAAGTTTGTACTTGAAGAGGCCGAACTCGGTAATACCCTGATCCTTGAAGGAGAAGATCGTCATAAGATATTCATTATTGCACACGGTCAGGTTGAGATTTTAAGCAAAGGACTGCATGGTGAAGATCTTCGTCTGGCTCTGCTTTCTGAAGGAGAGTACTTCGGCGAGGAGGATCTCGTTTCTGAAAAGCCATCATCGGTCACTATCCGCACTATTACTCCCGGTTCGTTCTTCTCACTGTCGAGTGTCGATATTAAAACGCTGTTCAAGGAATCACCTTCACTGAAAGAGTCCTTTGAAAAAACAGTCGCTGAGTACCTGAAAATCCGCTCGACCGTCAACACACATGGAGAAAAACACATTGACCTTGTTGCAGGATTTGCTGAAAATATTGAGATACCTGAAACCTATGTTGATTACTCCAACAAGCCTCGTGAATACTCGCTACAGGCTATACAGACCGTTGTGCGTGTTCATACCCGCGTTTCTGACCTCTACAATGAACCATACAACCAGATAGAGCAGCAGATGCGTCTGACGATCGAGGGCATTAAAGAGCGTCAGGAGTGGGAGTTCATCAATAACCGTGAGTTCGGTCTGCTTCATTCTGCCGATCCAGGCCAGCGCATCAGTACACGGTACGGCACACCGACACCTGATGACCTTGACGATCTGCTCACGAAGGTGTGGAAAAAACCGGCATTCTTTATTGCTCATCCAAAAGCCATTGCTGCTTTTGAGCGTGAATGCACCTGGCGCGGAGTTCCTCCTGCCACCATCAACCTTTTCGGAACGCCTGTTCTAACGTGGCGTGGCGTACCGCTTATTCCGAGTGACAAGCTTGAGATAAACAAGAACAACAAGTCTGGACAAGGCACAACAAACATTATTCTGGTTCGTGTCGGTGAAAATGAGCAGGGCGTTGTAGGACTGCATCAGGCAGGAATCCCCGGAGAAATCAGCCCGAGCCTTTCCGCAAGGCTGATGGGACTCGACAAGCTTGGTGTTGCATCCTATCTTCTGACTCTCTATTCATCTCTTGCCGTTTTGACTGATGACGCTCTGGGTATTCTTGAAAATGTTGAAGTGGGATACTATCACGATTACGAACATCGCAAGTCAGGCGCCAAAACGAAATAATATTACCATTGTGACTTATGCCGAGAGAATATGAGCAACAGAACATCACGGGAATCGAAAGTGAAGCGTTGAACCCGGTTCTCATCGCACAGATTGCAAGCCGCCTGTTCAATGAAGTGCCGGAAACCGGAAGTGTGCCGAGATATGAAACCGATGCAGCAGGCGCTCCTTCGTCTTTTCAACAAACATTGAGCGATAAAACTGATCTTGCTGGTGAACCGAATGTAATGAACTTTCAGACCGATCAGCAGCAGCAGAATTATTCTCGAGAATCAGCTCTTCCTTATCTTTCCGATGGGCTTCCAGCAGAACCAGAACATGATTTCTATTTTCTACCCGGCATGCATGAAAAAAAGCCGGAACCGCTGGAACATCATGCCAATAAACTGACCGAGCAGCAGAACTATTCTGAAAACACAGATGGTTCTTACGGACTTGACCAGTTTATACGGCGAAGCCTGCCTCCAACACCGGAGAGTGCTGAGCGTTTTTCAGAAGCTAATCCGGAAAGCATTGCACCTTTTTTTACTACACTGAATGGGGGCCTTCCTTCTGAAGACGATTTTTCGTTCAGAGTGCTTCTTGCTGCCGCTCAAGATCCGACGGAAGTAACCGGCGCCTATCCTGAAATCAATCCACAGGAACAGCTTCCACAGGTACCGGTATCACCCGCAGGATCTGCTGAAGGACAGTGTTATGCGCAGAAGCTTTATAGAACCTTTGAACAGGAACAGGGCAGTCCTAATCTTGAGGCAGTATTCCAGACGCTGCGCGGTGTATCATCTTCCCCTGCCGGAGTGCCTGAACTTCCGGGGAAAGCCCCGGCTCCGGTATGGCCGAACGGGAGTCCTGAAACACTTGGCAGCAGCCCTTTGCCGTTCAGTCTGCCTGACACTCCCAAGGAGCCTTATTACTTTCTGCGTGAACCTAAAGCTCCGATACACCAGCCCGAAGGGTTTGACGTGCTTACCATACGCAAGGACTTTCCTGTCCTTCACCAGAAGATTCACGGCAAACAGCTTGT
>JABDHL010000026.1 GCA_012972825.1 Chlorobiaceae bacterium | reverse complement strand
TGTACTCTCCGGAGTGACTATATTCTGATGAAGGGGTTGCATAAATATCGCGTCTTATTAGCTGACTTTAACTACCAGTAATATAACGATTTGCGATATTTTTTGCCCCCTTTTTTTGTTTACTGATGAATAATTCAGGCTAAAGAGATCGTCGGTGGCATTTTTTCAGGACAGAATCTGCAGGAGCTGATGAAAAGAAGCCGGATTCACACCGGCAGTTCACACTGCAGTGGCACGGGGAAAAAATGCGGATGAGACTACACATAACGACATTTTTTTTATCATCCGTTATAACATCGAAAATATATCGTGCTATCCTTTTAAATTATACCTTCCCGGCGCTCTCCTGCGCCGGGTTTTTTAAGCATTATCCACAGGGTATTAAGCTGGACAATGCAGCTATCATCCACAACTGCCCTTCGGCTCCGGAGCGGTGAACTTGCTGCAGCTTGGCCCGCAGGCATTGGAGGGATTGATTTTTATGCTGTCACTCAGCTCCTCTTTGACAAAACAAGCGTTCACGGCTTTCTCGATTGACCCATCAAGAACCATCACATCAATGCCGTGAGCATTCATCACTTTAATGGGCGAGCCACCGGCGCCATTGACCAGCACAGCCCTGCAGTCAATCAACGTGGCGGCCAGCAATTCCCATCGCTCCTTGCCTCCGCCGGCCTCAGGAGCTTTCCTTGAGTCAACAAGGACGTACTCACCGTTGTTTCTTCCTGTTCCGTATATCAGAAAACGTTCAGCCTCCCCGAGGTGCTGGTTGATCAAGACGCCTTCAAGGCTGGCGACGGCAATATAGGGACGGTTCTCTTCCGGATTTTTAGTCAGCGCGGCAGACTCGGCAAGTTTCTTCATCATCTCCGGAGAGTTTATTTCCCCGATTATCCCGACTGCATCAGCTCGGCAGCGGCTGCAGTGCATCATCTGCGGCAGATAAGCCCCAGTGGCTTTCTGGATCTCTGCTACCAGTTCTGGAGATGGTTCGGGAATGTTTTCAAAAAAAGTCTCTGTGGTGCGGTAATAGGGCATGCAGTTCAGGATATCGGCCCCAAGTTCAGCCGCTTTTCTGGCAACTTCAATCACATGAGTATCGTTGATACCCGGAATAATTATGGAGTTCACTTTTGCAGTAACACCAGCCTTCTTGAGCTTTTTAAGCGAATCAAGCTGGTTCGCGATAAGCAACATTGCGGCATGAATACCGCGATACATTTTCTTGTTATATCGGGCCCACGAATAGATCTCTGCGCCGATCTCAGGGTCGATGGCATTGATGGTAAGCGTGACATGACTGACCTGCAGTGCGGCAAGTTCATCAATATAGGAAGGCAGGTCAAGGCCGTTGGTCGCAACGCAGAGCAGCATTTCAGGATACTTCGCACGAACCAGCCGGAGTGTTTCCATAGTCTCATCCGGGTTTGCGAACGGATCGCCAGGTCCGGCAATTCCAACAACAGCGATATTCGGAGAAAGAGCCATAGCCTGATCAAGATAGTGCATCGCCTGCTTCGGCGACAGTATTTTGCTGGTAACGCCGGGGCGGTTTTCGTTCATGCAGTCAAACTTCCGGTTGCAGTAGTTGCACTGGATGTTGCATTTCGGTGCAATAGGGAGATGAATACGCCCGGACGTATGCCGTGACGCATCATTGAAACAGGGATGGTTTTCTATTTTCAGTGACATATTTGCTAACCTTAAGCAGGCCCATATTTAAACATTTACTCTATCGGAGAGACTATGGCATGAAATAAATCATCCTTTGACTCTTCGATTCTGAACTGGAGTTTTAATGACTCCAACTCTTTTTCAAACCATTTCGGCAGATGTTCACAAACAACTTCCAGCTTCTGAAACACCTGCTTCTGTAAAAAGGGCAGCAGCACATCCTTTGAATTAAACCCTGCAGCTTTCGCCTGCACATGCACAAGATCAATGGTATAGATTCCGTGCTTTGTATCGCCAACCGGCAGAGGTTCCGGCAAAACAGGTTTTATGCTCTTCTGATGTTCGAGCCTGATCTTCTCTTCCTCTTCTCTGATATGTTCAAAAAAGGCCATTGGCGAGCCGTCGACTTTCCATACCGATATGCCTGATTCCTTGAGAATCGAGAGCGGCACTCCCTTTATGAATTTCACCATAAGTATCCTGCACTCATCCAGTCGGGAAAGCATGCTCTGGATGCAACTCTGTATTCCAGCAAGGCCCTTCTCCTCATTGAGCTCAAAACGAAACTCCTCAATACAGTTCCAAGTACCCTTTTCGTTGGAAAAAAGTTTCACAAACCCTGATTCGTAAAAGGAAAGCGTGTTGCCATCCTTATCGGTCATTACAGCAATTATCATGCCCACTCCTCTTCATTATCTGTAACAGTTTAATAGCCGTGTGTTTTTCCCTTGATCGAATCAATATCGATGCGGATAACGGCCGTATGAACCAGATTCGCCTTCGGGTACTCAAATTTTTTATCAGAAAACCTTCCGACAATCAAATCGAGCACATTGATCTTTTCAGCTTCATCTTCTATAAATGACGCCTTGCCTAACCCGATGACGGTGCGGTGCCTGGCTTCAAAGTCGCAGGCCAGATCGTTTTCGATAAAACCCTGGTCAACCGAAATCTCGAAGCAGACAGTATTGTTCCGCTTTAAGATTTCAATTTTGCTGCCGACCTGCGCTGAATGAAAATATAGGACGGAACCGTCGTACGCATAGAACACAGGAACGAGAAAGGGGATATTGTTGTCAGCAAGACCGAGATGCATGACTGTTGCCGAGCGGATGATCGTATCGATATCCTGGCGGCTGGTAATCTCGCGCTCTTTGCGTCGCATTGATCCATGAGATTGATTTTCAGATGTTGAATGCATTTTTTTCCCTGGTGCTAATTTGTTTGATACTGCCGGACACCACACTGTGATAATCCGGCAGAAAGAATTTTGATATAAGCATATGCCTGTCAGCGGAAAAGTGAAAACCAGTTACCAGACATTGAGAATCCATTCCTTGTTATGCTTGTGCTCCATATCGGTAAAAAGCGTGTTTGCTATCTCTTCAGCCAGCCATATTGCGCCTGCGTAGCCGACGACCGGGTGACGGTAGAGTCCGGCACGGTCGTAGGTCGGAAAGCCTACTCGCACCATTGGAATATTGTTATCGATGGCAATAAAGCGACCCTTGGAGTGACCCAGAATAAGATCAAGTTCAAGACCCTCGTTCTTGATCCTGTTTTCCAGCTCCCAGAAGTCAGCATTCGTAATGATCTCCATCTCGTAATCGACCTTTTCCTTCAATGCCTGGATACGTGGATCGTTGGGGTAGGCAAGGTTGTCATCGCCAAGAAGAAGCAGTACGGGCTTCATTTCCAGATCAAGACAGAACTCCGCAAGACCGATAACAAGATCCGGGTTGCCGTAAATTGCAACTTTTTTGTCAGCAAAGAACAAATGCGTGAGATCGGTCAATGCATCAATGGCAATTCCCCGTTCACGGACGAGCGATTCAGGAATCGGTTTCCCTGTCATTCTTGTCAGATTCTGCAAAAAGGTATCCGTGTTCCGTATGCCGATAGGAGTCGGTCCTATAATGGCAGGGATATCAAACTCCTTTTCAAGGAATGCGGCAGCCTTTCCACCTTCATACCGGTTCAGTGCAATCGTTCCAAGAGCATTTCCTGTTTGCGTCAGATCATCGATCGTTGTATTTCCATAAGAGACCGAGTTTCCATCCGGCATGAGAGGAGAGTCAAAGCTTTCGATTTCAAACAGCACATTCGCCTCAATCTGCATCTCCGATAACAGGTGCTTCAGGGCCGTAACGTCACCGGGGTTGACCCAACCGGTAATAAGGTTGATCTTCTCGCTTGTCTTGTCTTTTTTAGCGAAGTAACGGATAAAATCCCTGACAGCGACATCGTAGCCACTCACCATGCTTCCAACAAAGCTTGGTGTGTGAATAGGAATAAGATGCACTTCCCGTCCTGCATATTTTTCCTGCAACAATCCTTCATTAAGCTTGATGACCACGCCATCGACATCATCACCGATAACCTCTGTTGAGCAGGTGGTGATGATTGGTATGATTTTCACATGCGGATAGCGCATCAAAAGCACATCGACCGCCTCTTCCACACGATTCAGCGCTCCGAATACCGCACCGTCCTCATGGAGCGATGAAGAAGCAATTTCAAAACTCTCCTTCAAGTGCTGGGAAATCAGCAGGCGGACAAACATGACGCATCCCTGTCCGCCATGAACAATGCCGATACAATCTTTTACCCCTATGCTCACATACTGGGCGCCGGCAGGCTGACAGGTGAATATCGGGTTGATCGTGCCGACGCGCTCCTTTTGTTTTATTTCACAACTCATAATCTTTACATTTTTGGGTTATACATCGGATGAAACGGTTCAGTAATCAATAGCGCGGATCCGTAAGCTCGGCATTGAGAGAACCCGTAATGGTCACGAAATCTATCCTCTCCTTCAGACCCTCCATCAGCTCTTTAATCTCCTCTTTACTCAGTGCAGCCAGCCACTCGAAACGGCTCTGAAAGCCCTCTGTTAAACTTAAGGCATCCGCCCAGTAACAGCGATCCAGCGGAGTTTCAAGCCCAACAGGTTCATCGCATAACAGCTGAGTTGCTTTCATAAGGATATTGTCATTTTGAGTCTTTCTGTCCCAGGCCCGGGAATGAAACTGCCAGAGACATTTTTTCATGATGTAATCCTCGAGCAGGGCAATCCTCTCTTTTAAATCTTCCATACTATTTGCTCCTCTCTTACTGTTTAAATTCCGGATATGTTTTCTGGCGCAAATCTGAAACACTGTCATATTTGCCCGTATACTGTCTCAGAATGCTTGAAGAAACTACCTCTTCGCTTAAATTCACGTCAGAAAGCATTTTTGCCGTTTGAAATCCTGCGCCTGTAGGTATTTCATCCTTACTGATATCCAGGTGAGCAAGTTGATGGATCGGTGAATAGATCGCGTTGTAAATGTCACGCGCAAACCTTACCCATCCCTCATACCCTTTGTAGGGGCCATTGTGATATGCATGGGCATTGAGATAAGGAACCCTGATCTTTTTAGCGACTTCACCGGGTCGTTTGCCGGTAAAGATGACATCCGGTTTCAAGGTCATCATAGCTTCCAGCCCTTCAAGCTCGTTCGGATCATCAACGGCCAGCGCACCCTCCTCACAACGGGCAATGCCTTTCTCCATATCACCCTGATGACCGAATTTCGTATAGACCGAAACAACCTCGACTCCCATCTCTTCATGGATGACATGCGCCCAGTGCCACAGCTTCGATCCACCCGGCCAGAGGCAGACCTTTTTCCCTTTCAGGCGCTCCTTGTACCAGTCGAGTTCCGGTTTCCATCGTGCAGTCTCTTCATCGATGATAGCCTGGGCCCTCTCTTCGATGCCGAAAAACAAGCCGATTTTCCTGAGCGATGACGACAGCGGTTCAAAACCAAACCCTTCGATGTCCAGACGAGGTATCCCGTATTTCACTTTCAGTTCGTTGCAGATATACTCGGCAGATCGGGCGCATTCAAGAACGTTAAGATGTGCACGGTGCATGCCCTTCAATTCGTCGTAGGAGCCGTTGCCGGTAAAGGTCGAAAGAACCTGAACCCCCATTCGCTTGAAATAGTCGAGCATGACCTCCTGATCGCCCTGTATGTTATACTCCCCGACATAGTTGATGACATAGTCACTGGTGATCTTCGGCTCAACTGTTCCAACCTTTTTCTTGATCCAGGCGATATTTATTTTATGATGTCCCCCCGACTGGCTTGGCCCTGCAAATCCAGGAGAGTTGCAGACAAAGATGTCGACCTCAGGCATCTCTTCCATGACCTCATCGGCAATCGCGTCAACGTCATCTCCGATCAGCGCTGTTGCACAGGTCTGGTAGATTGTCATCCGTTTAATGTCAGGGAACGCCTTGAACGCCTCAATGATGTTCTGTTTGAGCACTTTTTCGGCGCCGAAAACGATATGCTTCTCCTTTACATCCGAGGCAAAGGTATACTTGAGCTGAAAGTTATCGTTATCACTGATATAGCGCTTCGTCTGCCAGGTGTCGTAAGTGCATCCCGTTGGTCCATGACTGAGATGGATAACATCCTTCATCGGCGTACCGATAACATGCTTGGCTCCGCAGTAGGCACAACCGCGCTCTGAAATTGATCCTGGAATGGTGTTGAGGTATCCAAGGGGAAGAGCATGGGTCAAATCCTCACCTGGTCCTTTTACTACTGCATGTTTTTTCCTTTCTGGAATACATTTGCTGCATTCAAACTCATGATAGGGCATAATTTCCTCCTCTCTATTTATAGTTGATTCTCTTACGCGATGGCTTGATCACCCTCTTCATTGGTTCTTACCCTCACGACATTATCTACCGGACAGACAAAAATCCTGCCGTCTCCTATCTGCTTGCTCTGATTAACCTTGATGATTGCCTTCACAATCAGGTCAACATCATCATCGTGCACGGTTAATGAAATAAGCCGCTTCGGGATGTATTTCATTCCTCCGTTTTTCTTCAGAACCTCCGCTGGCAGTTCGCAATTGACCTCGCCGGCAATTCCCCGCTGTTTTCCCCGCCCCATGACGGATACTGCAGTGAAAGCGGGATATCCCAGTTTATCGAGCACATCCTTTGTCTTGCTTACTTTTTTGGGACGGATGATTGCCATTATTTCCTTCATTGTTCGGGGTCTCCTTATATGCCTTTTTCGCCTGTACGTACGGTGTACGTGGCATCAACTGGCGTTACGAAAATTTTTCCGTCTCCAAAATTACCGGTATAAGCATTTACTTTGATGAGATCGACCACTTCATCCACAGCATCTTCCTTTACTATCAGCATAAGCATGACTTTAGGCAGTTCATCGTAATGAACATCTCCAATTTTGATTCCTTTCTGTTTGCCTCTTCCGAAAACATGCATTTTAGTCAGTGAAAAAAAACCACCTTCAGCCAGTCCCTCTGTTATTATGTCGGCAGCCTCAGGGCGTACCATTGCTCTTATCATTTTCATGAGTAGTGTTCCTTTGTTTTTGTATTAATCAACAAGACCGTATTTAAGGACCATCTCTTCCAGTTCAGGCATTATAAGAGGCTTGGGGATCACAAACATTTCATTCTCAATAATCTTGCGAGCCAACTCGCCGTACTCTTTTGCCTGTTCAGAATCCGGTGCAAATTCAATCACGGTTTTCCTGTTGAATTCAGCTTTCTGAACGACGTTGTCACGGGGAACAAAGTGAATCATCTGCGTGCCGATTGCCGCCGCAAATTCTTCAATAAATTCCCTCTCCTTATCAACCTTGCGACTGTTGCAGATGATGCCGCCCAAACGAACCCCGCTCTGTTTGGCATATTTCACCAGCCCTTTGCAGATGTTGTTGGCCGCATAAACCGCCATCATTTCACCGGAAGCCACGATGTAAACCTCCTGTGCCTTACCATCCCGTATCGGCATGGCAAACCCGCCGCATACAACGTCACCCAGAACATCATAAAACACATAGTCCAGTTCGGGCGTGTACGACCCGTTTTCTTCCATAAGATCAATTGCAGTGATGACACCGCGGCCTGCACAGCCAACACCAGGCTCAGGGCCGCCCGACTCGACACAACGGATGCCTTTGAAACCAGCCTTGACCATGGACGATGTTATTTTCTCTGCACCTTCATCACGAAGCACGTCCATGATGGTAGCCTGGTTCATACCGCCAAGAATCATGCGGGTGGAATCAGCCTTCGGGTCGCAGCCGTGAATGAAAACCTTCTGATCGTAAAAGTAAGCCATTGCCGCAGCGGTGTTTTGCTGAGTGGTGGATTTGCCGATTCCACCTTTTCCGTAAAAAGCAATTTTTTTCATATAGTAATAAGTTTAATGAGAGTGAATGCGCCGGTTAAGAGCTTGCTGTTAATTGTCTTTGTCCTGATCCTCACCACTCTTACAAAGGCAAACCGTGTGCCACACTTTGTAACAGTTCTTCAACTCTTCACTTTTTCTAACTGTTTTTCTCTCGCCATAACCGTAAAAAAAATATAACTACCTGTTATTAAATCATTTAGGCGCGAAATAATCTTCTGTATTTTTAGTTGTTTCAGCTCATCAAAATCTGGGTTCGAGTCATCATTGGAGTGAATAACGGGGCGCGCATTGTGCGGTTATGCACAAAATCTTATTATTTTGTACTTTGTTGCACAAAAGCATTATCTTATTAGGATTTATAGTTTATAATCCTAAAATTTTTAGATATACGGACGATAGAGAAGAAAGTTTATTGATATTTTTTTGTAGTGCGTTATAATATTATGTATATAACGTTCTTTTGACGGAAAACTTTACAAACCGGCTTAAAGTCTTCTTGAATGTTATGTTCTGAATGTTTTGGAATGTAATTCTTGTATATATCGTTATATATATAAGACTATGGCGATCCTTTTGGGCCACATGAAAATATCTGCTTTTCCTGATTCTGAAATAGCGTCGGCTGCCTGAGTGCCGTCGGATGCAATTGTGGCTGTTTAACAAAGAGTGATAATGAAAAGTCTTTCACTGATTCTGATTTGTCTGCTGATTCTCTCGCTGGTAAGTCTCTTTTCCATCGGCATAGGGAGATATCCGGTTTCGCCAGGAGACTTGTTTTCATGGCTGAGCACAGGTCATTGCAGTGATGGCAATCTTCCTGTTATCCTCTTCAATATTCGTTTACCCTAAGCGCCAGAAATATCATGACCGGCATAATCAGTCAAATCATCGAAGGCCCTGTAAGCAGTGAGATCGATGTTGCAGTAAACGGAGGCAATGTCATTTCTGCCACCATCACCCATGGAAGTTCAGAAAAACTTCATCTGAAAAAAGGAGAACAGGTTTCTGCTATTTTCAAGGCATCCAGTGTCATTATTGGCATAAGCTGAGTCAAACTGACTTTCAGCTTTTCAGAAGTGAATATCGCTATGCGGTAACCAAGCCGCAAGGTTTTACACGGCTCTTCCTCATTTTTTTTATCAGTCCCATTTGTCCAATAACTCCTGCTTCTCACTTTTCCAATAGTTCAGTGAAAAGTCGCTTCGGTTCAAAACGTGCCCTTGGAGATTATAATTTTGTCCGGCACCTGATGATATTTAACTTGTCGGGGAGCAGCAGGTTGTTGGATCCAGTTCTTGAATCAGATTATGCAAACATACCATGCATGACAATGATGACCGTCAAGCAATCCTGCGTTAAAATAACAGCCATTATCCATTCAGAGTTTGCCTCAAGCTGAGACCGGTTCCCATGAAATATATAGACGAATATCGTGATCCGCAGCTTGCCCGAAAGCTTCTTGACGAGATCAGGAGAAAAACCACTCGCCACTGGACGATCATGGAGATTTGCGGCGGGCAGACCCACTCCATTCTTCGAAACGGCATAGATCAGCTTCTGCCCGACACAATCGAGTTGGTCCATGGTCCTGGGTGTCCTGTTTGCGTAACACCGCTTGAGTCAATTGAACGTGCGCTTGAAATCGCCGCCAAACAAGAGGTTATTTTTACCAGTTTTGGCGATATGCTGCGTGTTCCCGGCAGCTCGAAGGATCTTTTTATGGTGCGCAGTGAAGGCGGGGACGTGCGGATTGTCTTTTCACCGCTTGATGCCTTGCAGATAGCCCGCGTTAATCCCGGGAAAGAGGTTGTTTTTTTTGCTGTAGGTTTTGAGACAACTGCGCCTGCAAATGCCATGGCAGTCTATCAGGCAGCACGCGAAGGAATTGAAAACTTCAGCGTCATCGTGAGCCAGGTTATGGTGCCGCCAGCCATGCGCGCTATTCTCTTATCACCCGATAACCGGGTTCAGGGATTTCTTGCCGCAGGCCATGTCTGTGCAGTCATGGGCTATGCTGAGTACGAACCGGTCACCCGTGAGTTTAATCTGCCGATTGTGCCTGCCGGGTTCGAACCGGTCGATCTGCTCGCCGGTATTCTGAAAACAGTAGAACTGCTTGAAGAGGGCAGGGCAGAAGTCGTGAACCTCTACGGACGGGTGGTAAGCCGCGAAGGCAACCGTGTGGCACAGGATACTATTGCGAAGGTTTTTGAGGTTACAGACCGCCAGTGGCGCGGTATCGGCCTTATTCCCGGAAGTGGTCTCACTCTCAAGGCAGCATACTCCAGTTACGATGCCGAAAAAAAGTTCAATGTTACTCATATCTGTACTGGCGAATCACCACTTTGCAAAAGCGGCAGTGTTCTTCAGGGTATGCTGAAACCCGACGCCTGTCCGGCATTTGCCAAAGAGTGTACGCCGGGGCACCCTCTCGGCGCTACAATGGTCTCTTCCGAAGGGGCATGCGCCGCCTATTATAACTATCACCGAACTGGATTTCCCATATGACGATTACCCCTCTCTGCCCCTCCCCGATCTTACAGCACGAAACGGTTCAGATGGCGCATGGCGCCGGTGGACGGTTATCGCAGACGCTTATGCAGCGGGTATTTATGCCGCATCTGCACAATGTCTTTCTCGACATTCTTGACGATCAGGCAAAGCTTGATCTTCCGGCTGGACGAACTGCCTATTCCACCGATACTTATGTAGTGAGTCCGGTTTTTTTCCCAGGTGGCAATATCGGGGAACTTGCCGTCAACGGGACCGTCAACGATCTTGCAGTCGGTGGAGCAAAACCGATGTATCTGAGTGCCGGATTTGTGCTTGAAGAGGGGTTTTCTCTTGTCGAGCTTGAAACCATTGTTATAAGTATGGCGGAGGCTGCCCGAAAAGCAGGAGTCATGATTGTGACTGGCGATACCAAAGTGGTAGGGAAGGGGCAATGCGACAAAATTTTTATCAATACTTCGGGAATAGGCTCTGTCATGGATGGGGTCAATCTCTCCTGTCGTAACCTTCAGCCGGGGGACACTATGATTCTTTCAGGGACGGTGGGAGATCATGGCATGGCAATCATGACATCTCGAGAAGGGCTTTCCTTTCAGTCCAAGATAACGAGTGACTGTGCTGCCCTGAACTCAATGATTGCCGCCGTGCTTGAGGTCGTGCCTGCAATTCATGCCATGCGTGACCCGACCAGGGGCGGGGTGGCTGCTGCATTGAATGAACTCGCAGCTTCTTCTTCTGTGGGTATTGAAATCAATGAGCCATCGATTCCTGTGAAACCTGATGTCCGGGGCGCCTGCGAATTGCTCGGCATCGATCCGCTTCATGTTGCAAATGAGGGCAAGCTGGTTCTCGCCGTCTCAAGCGAGTATACCGAAACGGTTCTCGAAGTGCTGCGCTCCTTTGAACATGGCAGGGATGCCGTAACCATCGGGGAGGTTGTTGACGATCATCCCGGAATGGTTGTGATGCGGACTGCATTCGGCAGCCGACGAATTATTGACCTGCCCCTTGGCGAACAGTTGCCGCGCATCTGCTGAATGATTTACCGGCTTGTCCGTAAGCCTCAGAAAGTGATCGCCTGTAATGGCAACAATAAGCTCTATTTAATTCAGTCGTCCTGACTCCGCCTGACGTTTGAGGTCATCATTTGCATAAATAACAACTTCAACGCGTCGGTTCTGCCTGCGACCCCATTCGGTATTGTTTGTCTCAACAGGTCTGGTTTCACCGTATCCTATCGGGGATAACCTTTGACGTGCTACGCCGTATGCTTTTAGAAGATTAGCTACCGAATCCGCCCTTTTTTCGGAAAGTATCTGGTTTGCATCTCTGTTACCGGTAGTATCGGTATGTCCCTCGATCACAAGACTCGTGTCATGATAGTGGTTGAGAATATGAGCAAGTTTTTCAATCTCATACCTGCTTGTCGAGGTTAAGGTTGCTGAACCGGTTGAAAAAAGAATACCGGAATCAAAGATTACCCTTATTCCTTCGCCTTCTCGCACAACTCTTGCGCCCTTGATATCCTGACCTATTTCAGCAGCCTGTTTGTCCATATAATCACCAATAAGAGCTCCCCCCGCACCGCCTATAACGGCACCAATAAGTGCACCCTGAACGAAATCACCGTGTCTGCTCCCGATAATCCCTCCGATAATGCCACCTCCGGCAGCACCAATACCTGCTCCCCGTCCAGCGTTGGAAGATGACTCGCATCCCCAGGTCAAAGATGTCACAGCCAGAATGAGGAGGAATACTAACGGTTTGGTAAGTTTTTGCATGTGTATCATAACGTTAACATCTTATGAATTAAGGAGATTGTATAAATCAGTATCATCCATTTGAATAAAAAAAACAGACAGGATCAAGTAAACCTCTTATGAGAAAACAACAAGAATCTTTCTCATAAAGTTTAACGTATAAGAAGTGATACATTTGGACTTTACATGAATGTGAGCATGCGAAACTACACCATCCGTTTGCAAGTTCATCCTGGGTATTGCTCGAAATAAAACCACTGCAAACAAAACCTCCGCATCAACGGTAAATACATAAAGGCATGATCATAAATTACAATCATGCCTTTATTATACATCAGATTAGCAGAACTATTCGTGGTGGGTAAAAAGATTAAACGATTTTTGCTGTTTATCTCATCAACATTCCTGTCAATATTCCGTTTATTCCCATATAAACTGCTGTTGCGCGTTCAGGTGCAGGGGTTGAGGCTGGATCACCTGATTTGATTTGTACAGCGTTGACTACTGCATCTGGAGATACTGTAAGAGCGGAATAGTTGACTGCGATCCTGCCATATTTATCCGCATTAGTTGTTATGGTTAAATAATTTCCATTATTGACATATCCTGTTGTTGAAGTGTTGGTTGTCAATATGCCGGCAGGACGATGTGTGTCAGCACCATTACCGCTATAGTTTATTTCTGTCTTAGCACCGTTCATTGAACTTTGGCTATAAACGTAAATCGTGTATTTACTATTTGCAGCCAACCCTGTAAACCACAGATTGTTACCGCCGGTTCCCTCCCCACCAAAGGCTCTGCTTGTTAATAGATAACCTTCTGATACGTTATGAGAAGCAGTTTCATCAGCTGTGCCGGAAGAATTCCAATGCACAGCTGAGCTATCGGTTGCGCCAACCATATCAGAGATGGAACTTGTTCCCGAAACGGAATTAACATTGATCAACCTGTTGCTTAACTCAGGAGTTATTGCTCCAGAAATGTCACTTGGAGTTAATGTATTACTGAAACGGATAGTGATAACATCTGTGGCGGCAAATGCTCGCTGAGGGCTGTTGAACAGAGCATATATAAAAACAACAAATGGAAATATGATTGTATTAAATCGCGTTTTCATTGACGTATAATTTATGTTAACTGCTTGTCTTTATTCATATTCACCGGAGATGAATTGTGTTGAGCACCTTTTGAATGAATGGTAAAAGAAAGAATTTGTTTTTAAGTTATTGAGACTCCTGGAGCTGTTATTGATCCATGGTAATATATATCAATTATCGTGCCGGAATATTTTGAATAAGGATCCTATAAGAAATGATAAACTGAATCGATTGCGGATCGCAGTTATAACTTGCTTTATTTAAATCTGTTATATTTCTTAAGTCATTCTTGAATCTCTTGTTACTATTTTCGATGATATTACAGTTCTTAGACCAGTTATCTTTTGTTGTCTCATAGTAAACCAAAAAAAAATACTCGCTATTGTGTCAAATTGTGTCAGTATTCGGGAAATTCGAAAAGCCGAACTGGAGCAATAAAAGCCTAATCAGGAGCGGCTTTCGCCCGCCACACCACGCAGTGGAGCGATATTATTGAGGTGAGGGTGTGATATATAGGAATGTTGGAAGAATCATTATCATGAGACAGTGTCTTTTGAATATGATATTGAAATCAGGGAGGCTTCTATGAGACTTGCGAAACTTGTTGAAAAGTATATCGCTGATCAGGAATGGTACAAAGAACAAATACAAGCGGATGTGAATGCAGGCAAAGCTAAGTTCGGAACAAACCTCTCCATCAGTAACCAGTCTTTTCGGCTTTTGATTGAAAGTAATGATGAGAGTGAGTCACTGATCCTTAACCTCTGCACACCATTCTGTGTCATCGAGAGCAAGTTGCCGGATGCCTTCCTGCTTTTAAACTATCTCAACGACCAAAAAATTTATCGTGGTAGGTTGATAGTAAATGAAAACGGAAATGTCTGCTTCAAGGATAGCATTGACATGCAAAATATTGAAGGCAACATAGCTTTGATAGATACCATGCTGCAAAGCGGTATAAGAGTGTTTGACGACAATATGGATGCTATTGCTTCAGTAGCACTGACCAGGAAAACATATAAATCTATCAGGAAAGAGTACGATAACCATTTTGATATAGAGAACCCCCCTCATGCAACCAATTCATTAAGGTCATATTCAGGAGAAATATGCGTGGACTCTCTCATAATGTTCTGCACTTTAGTCTTGCTGGAGGGTGTGGGATATTCACAGGATGAAGCCCAAGCGAGATTGGAGGGCTTAAAGAAAATCAAGGATGCTTTAGATGATTGCAGGATGTCGGATGAAACGGAGGGATTGCGTTTACAGATGGCAATGGACAGGATGAGTAAAATGATGCAGGCGTTATCGAATATTGAGAAAAAAATCTCGGATGTGAGCCAAACGATCATTGAAAATATGAAATAGCCGCATCAAATGACCATAACACTGGAGTGTGAAACTCATTTGACTGTATAATTTTCACCCATTACCACCATCTCCTTCGCAAATTCATACTCCTTCGCAAACGGCAGTTGAAGCTGCTCCTGGTACTCCGGAAACGCCTTTGTCCAGCTCACCAGGCATTGAAACGAACTGGTAAGGCATAAGGTCAGGATAGTTCACAAACCCCGCTTTTTTTGTTTTCGGAAAAAGCTCAAACAGAAAGTCGTTTATCGGATGGATAAATTGCATAAAAAGGGTTTTACAAGTCAGGGAACCGGACAGTCTTTAAAGATAGTCAACCTCAAACACCTGCACAATCTTTCAGGCAATCTGCTTATGAGAGTGTGGTTCACGGCTGTTCCATGCTGTTTGCTATGGCACCTGAAAATAATTGCAGCGGCGACCGATTTATTGAAAGAAAAGCAGAAGAGCTGCGTAGTAACTTATAGGAAGCAGGATAAACCTGTTTCCAACGAACTATCAAACAAAAACTTACAGACAAATGAAAAAGAATTTTATCGCTGGCGTGATCGTATCACTTGCTATCTCTGGAATCTTTGGTGGCGTTTCTTTTGCAGCTGACAAAGCAGCAGCAAAAGACGCAAAAGCTCCTGCAGCTGCCGCAGCTCCTGCAGCACCAGCAGCCGATGCAAAAGCTGAAGCCAAGACGGAAGTAAAGGCAGAGAAGAAAGCAAAGAAAGTGAAGAAAGCCAAGAAGGCAAAGAAAGCTTCTAAGAAAGCAGCTAAGAAAATGGAAGCAGCAGCTCCTGAAGCTAAGTAAGATTTTCGCTGCTCTTACGATTTTTGCTAAAGAGCCCCGTTGCAAGTCGGGGCTCTTTTTAAGTGCTCTTTTTCCCCTGCCTGCAGGCAACAGAACGGTTTAAATAATTTCAAATTTCAGGCAGAAAGAATTTTTGAAAGAAAACCCAGCGACCTGCGCACTAATAATAAGAAGCAGAATGATCTGTCTTCCAGGTAACTTAAAAAACTCAATCTACAGACAAATGAAAAAGAATTTTATTGCGGGACTTATCATTTCACTTGCAATGACTGGTGTTTTTGGCGGTGTTTCTTTTGCATCTGACAAAAAGGCAGAAACCAGGAAAGAAGCAAAAGTAGAGGGAAAAGCTGAAGCAAAAGCCGAAAAGAAAGCTGAGATAAAAGAAGAGGTAAAAGCCGAATTAAAGGCTGAAAGAAAGGCTCATAAGAAAGCTCACAGGAAATCCAGAAGAGCAAGACACGCAGAAAGAAGAGCAGAGAGAAAGGCTGAAGCTAAAGCGGAAGCCGGCAAGTAAGATTACTGATATTTCCGTCATTGATAGGATTGACAAGAAAAGCTCCATTGTAAGATGGGGCTTTTCTTGTTATCGGGCTTTGGGTGTGGAGAAGAAAGTCTCAACTGTAAAGTTGTAACTTCCTGCCGTATTTTTTAGCTATAGAGCATCAAGAATACGCTCAAGCTTTTGTGTGACTTGTATGCCGAACTCCTCCAGTTCAGGGTTTCCTATCGTGGAAAACCTTGCAATCGGGTCCATGAACATGACAGCAGTTTTCCCGTCATCCCTGGTATAAATCACGACATTGCAGGGGAGAAGTACCCCGAGATTGATTTCCCCGCTTATTGCGTCATAGGCGAAAGCAGGATTACAGGCTCCGAGAATGACGTAATCCCTGAATTCCTTCTGCAGCTTCTCAGCAAATTTTTTGCTCAAATCTATTTCAGTAAGCACACCGAATCCTTCCTTTGCCAGTTCATCACGCACCTTCTGTTGAGCTTCAGCGAAGGGCATATCCACTGTTTTTCCAAACGCATAGGGTGTTGTCAGCTCCATCGGTCATCTCCTGTTTTAATGCATTGATGTTGAATTTGATGGGTCAAAGCTTCTTCCTTAAAAAGTTTTAAGTTAGCAGGTTCATTTTATTATGTGAACTATCCGAACTCAAAGGTATGTCAAGGGTTGGAGGTGTCGCTGCCGAGGATATATTGAAACTGTTATTACATGTTGAGAGAGCGTTTTTCTATTGCGAGGGCAGCTTCACGAACCACTTCGGAGAGGCTTGGATGTGGATGGCAGGTTCGGGCGATATCTTCGGATGAGGCTTTAAACTCCATGGCGAGGGCTCCTTCGGCGATGAGGTCTGAAGCACATGCTCCGATGATATGGATACCCAGGATTTCGTCGGTTGTTGCGTCGGCGAGCATTTTGACGAAACCTTCCGTGTCGCCGAGGCCGAGTGCGCGTCCGTTGGCTGCAAAGGGGAACTGACCGGTTTTGTAGTCGCGACCTTCGGCACGGAGCTGCTGCTCGGTTTTGCCTACCCAGGCAATTTCAGGGGTGGTGTAGATAACCCATGGCATGCTGTTGTAGTCAAGGTGGGGTTTCTGGCCGGCGATGAGTTCGGCTACCATGACGCCTTCGTCTTCAGCTTTGTGGGCGAGCATGGGACCGCGGACGACGTCGCCTATGGCGTAGACGCCGGGTGCAGCTGTAGCGCAGTGGTCGTTGACGGGAATGAAGCCGCGTTCGTCCACCTGCAGGCCTATGGTTTCGAGGTTGAGGTTTTCGGCGTTGGGTGTGCGGCCTACGGAGACGATGAGTTTATCGCATTCGAGGATGTGGCTTGATCCCTGGTCGTCGGTGTACTCAATGCTGATGCCCTCTGCATTTTGTTTTGCCTGTCCGATCCTGACGCCAAGCTTGATGTGGAGACCCTGCTTCTGGAAAAGCTTTGAGGCTTCTCGTGCAATGCTTTCGTCGGCAGCACTGAGGAAGGAGGGCATGACTTCGAGGACGGTGACTTCAGCGCCGAGCCTGCGCCAGACAGATCCAACTTCGAGGCCGATGACGCCTGCGCCGATGACGCCGAGTTTTTTTGGCGCTTCACTGAATTTGAGGGCTCCTTCGTTGTCGCAGATGGAGAGGTTGTCAACCTTGACGTTGGGGATATGGCGTGCTTTTGAACCGGTGGCGATAATGACTTTTTGTGCCTGCACCTCTTCGTCCCCCTCTTTGCCGGTGATGATGATGCGGTATCCGGCGTCGGTTTTTCCGGCAAATGAGCCTCGTCCCTTGAGAAGCGTGATCTTGTTTTTTCGGAAGAGGAACTGGATGCCGGCGGTCATTCTGGTGACGATATTTTCTTTGCGTTTTTGCATTTGCGCAATATCAATGCTGACTCCGCTGACGCTGATGCCATGACTTTCGAGGTGGTGTGCTGTTTTTTCGTATGCCTCCGATGACGCGACGAGCGCTTTAAGGGGGATGCAGCCGGCGTTGAGGCAGGTGCCGCCGAGGCGGGGCTGGCCTGTTGGGTCATCATAGGGGCTGAATTCGCAGCAGGCTACTGAAAAGCCGAGTTGTGCGGCACGGATTGCGGCAATGTATCCTCCAGGGCCTGCGCCTATGACGAGTATGTCGAATTGTCTGTTCATGGTGTGGGTTCTTTTTGCTTTAAAGGTCGAGTAAGAGTCGTGCCGGATCTTCCAGTGCATCCTTGATGGCGACGAGACCCTGTACCGCTTCTTTTCCGTCGATGATCCGGTGGTCGTAGGACATGGCCAGATAGTTCATCGGTCGTATGACGATCTGGCTGTTTTCGACTACTGCCCTTTCGGTTGTGGCATGGATGCCGAGTATAGCCGATTGGGGAGGATTGATGATTGGTGTTGAAAGCATCGATCCGAAAACTCCGCCGTTGGAAATTGAAAACGTGCCGCCGGTCAGCTCTTCGAGGGAGAGGGTGCCGAGTTTTGCCTTGGTGGTGTAATCGGCGATTTTGCGTTCGATTTCAGCAATGCTCATCTGGTCGGCATTGCGGAGGATGGGGACAACAAGCCCTCGTGGTGAGCTGACGGCAATACCGATATCGAAGTAGCCGTGATAAATGATATCCTTGCCTTCAACGGAAGCATTCAGAACGGGATATTTGCGCAGTGCGTGAACCGCCGCCTTGACAAAGAAGGAGACGATGCCGAGCCTGACGCCGTGCTCTTTTTCAAAGGTTGCCTTGTAACGCGTTCGCAGGTCGATGACGGCCTGCATGTTTACCTCGTTGAAGGTGGTGAGGATGGCGTTTGTGGCTTGAGACTCCAGAAGCCTTTCGGCGATGCGTGCCCGGAGGCGGGTCATGGGGACACGCTGTTCGGGGCGTTCGGTTATCAGGGGAGTTTCCAGGTGCGCCTCCACCGGCCTGAGCTTCGGTGCTGGAGGGGCTTGCGGAGAGGCAGGCTCGGCTCCGTCTGCGATTGCGGCAAGAACGTCACCTTTAGTGATTCTGCCCTCTCTGCCGGAACCCACTATCTGGGAAGCGTTTAATCCTGTTTCGGCCATGAGCTTTGCTGCTGCAGGCATGGCACTGCCGCCTTTGTTCAATAGTGAGACCGGTTGAGGTGATTCATTGACCGATTCTTTCTCAATGGTCGGTGATGCAGACTGCAGAGCGGCTGGTTTGCCTTCAGTGTCGATGCGTGCGAGCACCTGGTTGGCGACTACTGTTCCTCCGTCTCCGACAAGTATTTCAAACAATATACCGTCTGCGGGTGATGGAACGTCAAGGACTACCTTGTCGGTTTCGATTTCGAAAAGGATTTCATCTTCAGCAACGTCTTCCCCCGGCTTCTTTTTCCAGTTGAGCAGTGTTGCTTCGGCAACGGACTCTGACAGCTGAGATATGGTGACATCGATGATGGCCATTGGTGGTTGTTATTTGTTGAAAAAAACGCTGAACTCGCCGAATGCCTGGTCGAGCAGTGCTTTTTGCTCTATGGCATGGGTTGCGGCATACCCGCAGGCGGTTGAGGCTGAGGCGAGGCGTCCTGCATAGCCGAACTGCTGGCCGGGTGTCATGGCTTTCATGATATAATGCTGGAGGAAACGCCAGTAACCCTGGTTTTTGGGTTCGTCTTGGCACCAGACAATCTCTTTCAGTGCGGGATAGTGAGCAAGCTGGGCAGCAAACTCTGCAGCCGGGAAAGGGTAAAGCTGTTCGATGCGGATGATGGCCACATTTTCGGCGGTGTTTTCATGTCTCCGGTTTATGAGATCGTAATAGACCTTGCCGGAGCATGCGACAAGCCGCCTGGTTTTGTCAGGGTTGGCCGTTGTATCGCTGATGATGTTCTGGAAATTTCCCAGAGAGAGATCGTCCAGCTGAGAGACCGCCTCCTTGTTGCGGAGCAGCGATTTCGGTGTGAGAATGATCAGTGGCTTACGGATCATTGAGGTTATCTGGCGCCGCAGAAGGTGGAAAATCTGGGCGGGATTGGTCGGCTGGCAGACCTGGATGTTGTTTTCGGCACAGAGCTGCAGAAAGCGCTCGGGTCGGGCGGAGGAGTGTTCCGGTCCCTGGCCTTCATAGCCATGGGGCAGCATAAGGGTAAGAGCGGATGCAAGGCCCCATTTGACCTCCCCTGAAGTGATGAACTGATCAATGAGCACCTGCGCTCCGTTGGCGAAGTCGCCGAACTGTGCTTCCCAGATGACGAGAGTGTCTGGTGCTGAGATGGAGTAGCCGTATTCGAAGCCAAGGATAGCCTCTTCGGAGAGTACTGAATCGATAACGGTAAAGAGTGCCTGGTTGTCCGTGACGTTCTGAAGTGGAATGTAGATGCCGGAGTCCCATTTTTCACGGTTCTGGTCGTGCAGCACAGAGTGGCGGTGTGAAAAGGTTCCCCTGGCGCTGTCCTGACCGGTGATGCGGATAGGGTAACCGCCTGCGACGAGGGAGGCGAAGGCCAGGTGCTCTCCCATGCCCCAGTCGAGAGGCTGCTCTCCCTCTCCCATACGGGCGCGGTCGTTGATGACTTTTTCAACCAGCGGGTGAAGCTTGAACTGGTCAGGAACTTTGGTAATCCGTTCCGCAAGACGTTTGAGTTCGGCCAGGGGCACGCCGGTTTCCGTGGTCTCGGTGCGGTGAATGGAAGGGTCAGAAGTAAAGATGGTTTTATTGACAAGGATCGGATTGGTGCTGTATCGGCCTTCATCAAGATCCTTGCGGAACTGCTTGCTGAGCGTGTCGGCGTACTCTTTAGGGATGACGCTCTGAGATTCAAGCCTGGAGGCATAGAGTCTGCGCGTGCCGGGGTGCTTATCGATTTTTTTGTACATGAGCGGCTGGGTCATGGCAGGTGTATCCTGCTCATTATGGCCGAGCTTGCGGAAACAGATGATATCGATGACGACATCGCGTTTGAACGCCTGCCGGTAGTCGAGCGCCATCTGTGTTGCCAGCACAACCGCTTCAGGGTCGTCACCGTTGATGTGGAGTACCGGTGCCTCAATCATTTTGACAACATCGGTGCAGTAGGTGGTTGAACGGCTGTCGCGGGGGTCGGAGGTGGTGAAGCCTATCTGGTTGTTGATGACGATGTGAACCGTGCCACCGGTACCGTAACCGCGTGTCAGGGCAAGGTTGAGAGTTTCCATGATGACTCCCTGCCCCGAGAATGCTGCATCGCCGTGCACGAGTATGGGAAGCACCTGTGAGCCATCCCTGTCGTTGCGCCGGACCTGACGTGCCTTGACTGCACCCTCGACCACCGGATTGACAATTTCAAGGTGTGAGGGGTTGAAGGCAAGAGATAGGTTGACCGGGCCGCCCGGCGTGGCAAGGTCGCTGGTGAATCCCTGGTGATACTTGACGTCGCCGGAAGGGAGATCACCCGGATGCCTGCCTTCAAATTCGGCAAAAAGGTCGAGCGGATTTTTCCCCATGATGTTGACCAGCACGTTGAGTCGACCACGGTGCGCCATGCCGATGACGATCTCCTGGACGCCTGCTTTTCCGGCACGCTGGATCAGCTCATCCATTGCTGCGATAAAGCTCTCACCGCCTTCAAGCGAAAAGCGCTTCTGACCGATAAAACGGGTGTGGAGATAGCGTTCAAATCCTTCTGCAGCAGTGAGACGTTCGAGTATATGTTTTTTCTTGTCGGCAGTGAAATCCGGCTTCGAGCGTCTTGTTTCAAGCTTTGCCTGCCACCAGCGCTTTTCGGTCTGGTCAGTGATGTACATGAACTCTATGCCAAGGGTGCCGCAGTAGGTTTCGCGCAGGTTCTGAAGCAACTCGCGGAGCGGCATGGTTTCACGTCCGAAATAGGTATTGCTGGTGTTGAAGACGATATCCATGTCGGTGTCGGAGAAGCCGTAAAAAGAGGGCTCAAGATCGGGCAGTGCCGGGCGCTCCTGACGCTTCAGAGGATCGAGATCAGCCCTGCGGGAACCGATATTTCGGTAGGCGGCGATGAGCTTCTGAACCGAGACCCGTTTACGCCCGAGTTCGGCATCGGGACTGGCTACAACTCGGCAGATGGGTCCCAGGCGCGCTCTTTCGGCAAACGATGCCTGGACGGGTGAGTGTGCAATATCGCGGCTGTCGGTGCCGTTCGTTCCAGGCACATTCTGCATGGCGTCAAAGTATGACCGCCAGTGATCAGGGACGGAGCCTGGATTGTCGAGATACTCTTCGTAAAGGTCTTCAAGGTAGGGGGCATTGCCGCCGAAAAGATAGGAAGTGCTGCTGGAGTGCTGCGTCATGGTAAGTCCGTTTCTTCAGTAAGGTTGCGGGACTGGGTGAAGGCGTGGGATGTTAATCTGTTTTCCCTTTGTGTTTTACGACAGCAAGGGGAGATTGTTTGATCCATTCTCTTGTAAGTACTGTTCACCGTGACAATGAATAAACACAAGTATAAGACATATCAGTGCTTATTTCGAATAAATTTCAAAAATAAATATATGCCTTTTGTCTCTAAATGTTGTCATCCGGCATCATTATGAATATTGTTCATGATGATGCACTGGAGAGTAAAAAATTCTTGCTATTTACTCCCGGTATGTCGATTATGACATAACGATCACAGATTAAATTGAAGAATTTTAAAGGAGCACAGAACAGTAAATTACTATTCTCAAATACTGAATGCCATGGAGAGTTGTTGATGAGATGCAGTTAACACAGGAAGATATAACAGCAATCTGGCTGTCTCTGAAAATTGCACTTACGGCCACAGCCCTTGCATTGCCTTTCGGCTTTGCTATGGCATGGCTGATTGTATTTAAATCATTCCGGGGCAAAATAGTGCTGGAGGTTCTAATCAACCTTCCGCTGACACTGCCACCGGTGGTCATCGGTTATTTTCTGCTTCTGCTGCTTGGTAAAAACAGCTGGCTTGGGCAACTCCTTAAAGCATCAGGGCTTTCTGTCATTTTTACATGGAAAGCTGCTGTTATTGCTTCTGCAACTGTCGGATTTCCTTTGCTGGTTCGTTCGATCCGCCTTGGAATGGAGGCCATTGATCTGCAGCTTATCGAGGCATCCAGAAGCCTCGGGGCATCGTGGTTTGACAGTTTGTTAACGGTTATTTTGCCTCTTTCGCTCAGAGGAATCATAGCTGGATCGTCACTTATGTTTGCAAGAAGTCTTGGGGAGTTCGGAGCAACCATTATTGTTGCCGGAAATATTCCAGGCGTGACACAAACCATTCCTTTGGCCATCTATGATTATGCAAGTTCTCCTTCAAGTGGCACAATGGCTTTGTCGCTCTGTGTGGTCTCAGTTATCATTTCAGTTGCTGTGCTTTTGCTGCATGAACTTCTTGGCAGACAGCTCGACAGGAGGGGCGAACAATAAAGTTCCAAATCTTTCAGCTCCTGAATCGCGGTTATCTCCACCCTCCGGGCTATACAATTTCACTTCCGGTTCATTCAGCCAGTGGATATCAACTTTTTTCTTGGGCATAGTTACTTATCCTCATCTGTTTTGTTGTCAGGGGTTCTTTGCTGGTTTTTTTTAAATAAGTGTTTTGATGGCCTTTTTTTCCGGTTCACCTGCTATTGACCATTTGATTGAGTCTTCATGCAGCGAAGCGTAAAACGCATGAAATTGAGCATACGAAATCAAAGCGGTAATAGCCACAGAGCCTATAAGTTTTTCAAAAATTGTGAATAACCACATTTGTGCCTGGTTGCCCGGATCTCTGAATGGCCATGGATAAGTTACTATCAGAAGGACAACGAAGACTGATAAACCAATAACCCCAATACTATACTCAACCTTTTTCTGTTTCCTGGCATAGGAAAGACGGTCTTTTTTAGAAGCCAGTATTTTTCCTTCAATTATAGGATCTTTACGATTCCGTTCAACAAGCTGCACAGGCCGGTCATAAAAATTGATTGTTTGTTGCATTTGAGTGGCGTGTTTGATGCACTTATGAACAAAAACCTGGCAGTCAAGCTGAAGAAGAGAGAGGTTCGGGTTAAGAAGCCGGAGAACCCAGGTGTTATTCTCAAACGATAAGGTTCCGTGAGTTTCTGTTACCGCACTTAAAAGGACAAATTTTTTACTTTCCAGAAAGAGAGGAATGTCACTCTCTTTCACAGAATCTTTCATCTCCGTAACAATTTTTTCTGCATCCTTTGATTTCTGGTCAAATACAGGCCACCACTGATTTCCTTTAAGAATTATGATGAGAGACTCATCTTCAAAATTACTGGTAAACATGATTTTGGCGTGCATTGCTGTTCCTCATAAAATTTACAATACATGGCAGTCTTCCCTCACCATATCAAGAACGTAACGTGAAATATACATCACTATGCACTATCTTCAAGTCATGCTTCCCCTTCATATGTCATCCTTATCAAGAACTTCCAATCTACTATTCCCGCCCACGTTATAACGATTAACAGCCTCTCTCTTCTTAGAGTAGTATTCTATGATATTTTGCACTGAGAAAACTCATTGAGTATGTTATTCCTTTTACAGTGGAGAAAAAGACCGGTGCATTTTGCTGTTGGGTTTATACTACCTTAAAATCTATTCTTATGTATTCTTTATAACACATGTACGACCGTTTTTGCGCATGGGATTTACTGTTCCTTGAAAAATTCTCAACCTCTCTTTTTCTCACTGATCATTACAATACTTGACCGGAGCGATACTGCCTTGACGTTTAATGTTATCCGACAAACCTCGAAAGTGTCCATTTTCTGCCTCCTTATGATGGCACACTCTCTTTTATTTGGCCCGGTTGGGCATGCTGCCAGTAAACAAACCGTACCATCCGATTTGCTTTCTGGATCAGGAAGTCTCAAAAGCACGGTATTCTTTACTGCTAAGGATTCGGTGATCTACAATCTCGACAGGCGGAACATGGAGTTGTGGGGGAAAGCCCGAATCGACAGTGAAGATGCCAATGTAAAAGCTCCGAAAATCGTTATAGATCTCGAAACCTCACTGTTTCAGGCTTTCGGCACTGCCGACTCCTCGAAAAGGCCGGTAGAACCTGCTGTTTATACTGATCATCAAGGCAGTTTCAATGCCGAAACAATCATTTATCATTTAAATACTAGAAGGGGAGAGACGACGAATGTCTTCTCATCTTCCAATAAGATCATTTTTAGCGGAGAGCATGTAACGAGGCTTGAAAATGGTGAGATGAATATTAAAGATGGTACGTTCACGACGTGCGAGGATCATCCTCCTCATTGGTGGATTTCATCCTCAGGGATGACCATTATTCCCGACAACAGGATCATTGCAAGTCCGTTGGTCATGTATATCAGGCCGGAGCTTTTTTCTGTGCGTATGCCTCCCATACCTATTCTGGCTTTGCCCTATATGGCTTTTCCGTTAAAGGAAAGCCGGTCGTCCGGTTTTCTTATGCCCAGTATTGGCAATAACAGCGATATGGGTTTTACGTTGTCGAATCTTGGTTACTTCTGGGTCGTTAATGATTATATGGATTTCAAGGTTGATAGTGAGCTGTCAGTAAATGGCAGTTGGGGGCTTGGTGAAAGGTTTCGTTATAAGGAGAGCAATATTTTATCAGGAGAGATTTCAGGGGAGTATTTAAAGTATCCCACTTACAGTGACTGGGATGCGAAATTTATCCATAACCAGGTTTTTGATTCGTCAACCCGGCTTGATGTCAATATACAGCTCCAGAGTCCACCGCAGGGCTACGATCTGAATGCAAATAATTCAATCACCATGGTGACTCAGCAATCAAATGCCCGGGCATCTCTGGCAAAAACCTTTAACGAAGACAACAGCATAGCAGCCATTACTTACAATCGTTCTGAAGATTTGCGTACTCTCATTGCTACACAGATTATTGATGCTTCATTCTATCAGAATCGGATGTATCCATTTCAATCCAGTTCTTTTAGAGATGACTGGAGATCGGATGTGTCACTCTCCACCGGAGCTTCCTATAGCGGTTCATATACATTCCCGAGCACAACTCAGTCTTCTGGCTATTCAGCTAATGCCAATGCTGAGTTGGGTTACATTCATGAATTTGCCGAGGGGTACAAGGTTCTGTTTACACAAGGGGTCTGCCTTCAATCGACCCAATCGATACCTGGACTTTACGATGCCTATGCTGGTACAAGCCTGGTTTTCCCGCTTCAAATGCAATCAACCTTGTTTCATTATTTCAATGTTAATCCAAGCCTGACTTTTATCCATTCGCTCTACCAGGATAGTGCGAACAGGGATGTTTCCACCACCGTTATTGCTATTGATGCAGACACCAGACTTTATGGTACTCTTGAGACAGGGTTTCTTGATAATTTTTTTGGGTTCAATGCCCTTCGCCATGTCTTTATTCCCACATTAAGCTACATATGGAATCCACCTTTTTCCGGTTCCGCATATAACTATTATGGAAATGTTTATGACTGGACCGATCCACAGCTCTTCAACAAACAGTCAAACACAAGATACGGTGGTGTCCCTGAAGGGCAGAGTACAATTGGCATAACCCTGAAAAATCTTCTTCAAGCTAAATTCCGGGGTTCTTCCTCCCCATTGGAAGATGATTCTGTTCAGGGAGAGCAGACAGTTCAACTTCTCTCTTTAAAAGCATCGACGGCTTACAATTTTAATGCCGATGTTCCTCACTTGGCTCCGCTGACCTTTACAGCATCAAGTACTGCCCTGTCACCGAACCTTCTTTTCAGCGCAGGTGCCATGTATGATATTTACAGTTACGATCCGTTGACCGGTGACAGGATTGGTCGTCTGAACAGCGATGATGGTAACGGATTATTTCGTTTTATTAAAGGATTTATGAACATGAGTCTGAGTATTGAGGGTAACAGCACAGCTGGATTTTCTGGTTTTCCATTGTCATCACCACCACCTCCACTCTTTAGGACTGATGTTGCACAGCCGAATTCGGCACAGTCTATATTTCTTGAGCGCTTTAATACCGAATATTTCAGAACAATTGATTTTCATCAGCCCTGGGAGTTCCAGTTTTCCCTCTTTTTGCAATCCGACAAAAGCAATCCTCTTGCACCGGTTACAACGTCGCTGATCAACGCATCGGCAAAAGAGTCATTATCAAAAGAGTGGCAGATCGTGTTGAATACAGGATATGATATTCAAAACAATCAGATGGTATTTCCCATGGTGCGTCTTAATCGTGATCTTGATTGCTGGCAGGTGGGCTTTTTGTTGATTCCTTTCGGACCGTTCAGGAGCTATGCTTTCCAGATCGGCTTGAAACCTCCCTTTAGCGATTTCCATGTCAAAACAGGAACGGGATCAGCGTATTAACTCTTTTCAAGCAGTTTCCTCAATTAAGTTCAGGATTTTTTTTACCCGGTTGTTAAACTCTTCATGGGCATCGTGGTGGATACAATGCGCAGCTTTCGGGATTATATATGCTCCTGCCTGCGGGAGAAGCTGCTGAAATTCAGGTATGATTTTATGAGGAGGGAGAGCTGTATCTTCTGCACCCCAGACAAGATAGGCAGGCCCTTTGTAATTGCATGGTTTAGAAAGGTGATCGAGCCTGAAATCAAGCGGTCTTTTTGAAGGAGAGAGATAAGACCACAGCGCTCCTTTGTCTTGCAGCGGAAGGGAAAATTGATTGATGAGCTTACCATCAACCTTGCTCTGATTATAGTAAGTTGGCATAAGGCTCTGGCTTACTCCCACAGGATTTGCAAAAGCCGAAAAAAGCACCTCACCAATCAAAGGAGAGCCTACAAGCCCGAAAAAAACACGGGTCATACCCTCCATAGTGTCTCCAAAAAGCCCGGAAGGGTTAGCGAGGATAAGGGCTTTAACTTTTTCCGGTTTGTGGTGTGCAAAAAAGATGCCGCTTGCAGCACCCATCGAATGACCGATAATAATGACCTTATCCAGTTTTTTCAGATACAGAAAAGCTTCAATCTGTGCGGCGAACAATTCAAGACTGTAGCGGACATTCGGTTTTTGTGATTTCCCGAATCCAACCAGATCCATTGCATAAATCTTATGTTCATGAGCAAATTCAGGAATATTCAGGTTCCAGTGCTCAATCATGGCGCCGTAACCGTGAATAAAAAGCAGTGGAGTTTTGTCAGGGTTATGTTGACCGAATTCCTGATATCTGATTTTCGCTTCATCTTCAGGGGAAAATTGCCATAAAAAATACCGATCTTTTGCCGTGTTGCTCATAGGGAAAAAAGGAAAATTCTTGGACGATTAACATTAATAAAACAATATATCCGTTACTCGGTAATAATAAAGATATTGAAAAATATAAGGAATAGGGTTAAATTTATCCTATTTAACAGAATGCAATCCTATGCTTCAGGTTTCCAGAAAATTTGAATATGGACTTCACGCAGTTACTTACCTGGCAACCAAAGGTCAGAACAGGGTGGTTACCGTTAAGGAAATGGCCGACGACATCGGGTTTTCGCAGGAGTTCCTTTCAAAAGCCATGCAGAGTCTCAAAAGGGCTGGTCTTGCCATCTCTGTTCAGGGGGTGAAGGGTGGCTATATGCTTTGCAGGGCGACCGCTGAAATCACTATTGCTGATATTGCGATTGCTATCGAGGGCCAGCCGCATATTGTGCATTGTGGAGTTGAACCCGGCAGTTGTGAAATATTTTCCTCATGCACCCACAGGGGCTATATGAACAAGCTCCAGGGAAAAATTCAGGATCTATTGGCGCAAACCACGATTCACTCTTTAGTGCAGCAGATAGTCCAGTGAGTAATGAAACGCCAAAAAGGTTTTTTCCTTTTCCCACCCGAACACTTCATCCACAAGAATATTTTGAATCATGAACAATCTTAGACTCAGCAATTCAGCAGTGGCTGAAACGAGTCTGCCGGATATTGTCCTCAAAGGCATAAATACTCATAATCTTGCAGATATTTCGGTTTGTATTCCCCGCAACAGGTTTGTTGTGCTGACTGGTGTCAGTGGATCGGGCAAATCAAGTCTTGCGTTTGATACTCTCTATGCTGAAGGTCACCGCCGCTATGTGGAATCGCTGTCCGCTTACGTGCGGCAGTTTCTTGAACGAATGCCGCGGCCTGACGTTGAAAGTGTTGAAGGAATTGCCCCTGCGATTGCTATCGAGCAGAAACCTATACCGAAAAACCCGCGTTCCACGGTTGGTACGGTGTCGGAAATTTATGACTATCTACGCCTGCTTTATGCCCGGATTGGCAAAATATATTCTCGCGATACCGACGAGCTTGTTCTGAAGCATACCCCTGATGATGTCAGCTTGCAAGCCGGTTTTTTTGACGAGGGAACAAAATTTTACGTAGGATTTCTTTTTCCTGCTCATCTTGATGCAGGACACCATAGTTGTTCGGTTCAGGATGAAATAGCAAATCTTTTGAAAAAAGGTTTTTTCAGAGTGGTTGCAGGGGATGAAGTGCTTGACCTGAACAATGAGCTTATCTGCAGAAGGGTGCTTGAAATGCCTGCATCTGAACGCTCTTCTTTGCTTGTTCTTGTTGACCGTTTTGTGTCAAAGAATGATGAAAAGGTTTTCAGCCGGGTGTCACAGGCAGCGGAAAGCTGTTTCAATGAATCCGGAGGGTATGCTGCCTTGAAGGTTGTCGGAGGAAAAACCTATTTGTTCAGCGACCGGCTTGAATTGAATGGTATTGAATATCAGGATCTTTCTCCTCAGCTTTTTGCTTTTAACTCGCCGATAGGTGCCTGCACAACCTGTCAGGGGTTTGGACGGATAGCAGGAATTGATGAGGATGCTGTTGTGCCTGACAAATCACTCACATTGGCAGAAGGTGCCATTGCTTGCTGGAACTCTGAAAAGTACCGTTGGAATTTAAGGCAGCTTCTTGCTGTTGCCCCGACTCTTGGCATTCCCCTTGATGTTCCCTATGAAAAAATCTCCTATGCCCATAAGGAGATTATCTGGAAAGGGCTTTCGGATGAACGCTATAAGGGGGTCAGGCCTTTTTTTGCTGAAATAGAGAAGGATGCCGGTTACAAGATGCACTACAGGGTGTTTTTAAGCCGTTATCGTGGTTATGCGACCTGTCCTGATTGCGAGGGTATCCGTCTTAATCCTGATGCCCGACTCGTGAGGGTTTCGGGGCGGCATATCGGCGAGGTTTCGCGCATGAATATTTCTGAGGCTGACGATTTTTTTCGAAATCTCGACATTTCGCCTTTCGACCGCAAAGTGGCTGATGTTATTTTGCAGGAAATTATAAAACGGCTTGGTTATCTGCTCGATGTTGGATTGAACTATCTCACTCTTGACCGTCTGACTCATACTTTGAGCGGAGGTGAATTTCAGCGCATTAATCTCTCAACATCTCTTGGTTCTCCGCTTGTCGGAGCCATCTATATTCTTGATGAACCGAGCATCGGGCTGCACCAGAGTGATTCTGCGCGTCTGATCACTCTGCTCCGCAGGCTGCGTGACCTAGGTAATACGGTTGTTGTTGTTGAGCATGACCGAGAAATTATCGAAGCAGCCGATGAAGTAATCGACCTTGGTCCTTATGCAGGTCGTCTTGGCGGAGAAGTGGTTTTTCATGGTTCGGTCATGGCAATGAAGGAGCATGGCATCTCACTTACAGCGCAGTACCTCAACGGCACAAAACGGATTGCAGTGCCGAAGGTTCGCAGAACACCGGATTTCAATAACTGCATTGAAATTATCGGCGCCATGCAGAACAATCTGAAAAATATCGATGTGCGCTTTCCTGTAGGCGTCATGACCTGTGTGACCGGTGTGAGTGGTTCAGGCAAGTCAACTCTGGTCAACGATATTCTCAACAAGGGGATTATGAAGGTAAAGGTTGGGTTGAAGGAAAAGGTTGGAACCCATCGCTCGATTTTTGGAACAAGGTTTGTTGATCGTGTTGAGCATGTCGATCAGTCTCCCATTGGAAAATCGAGTCGCAGTAATCCTGTAACCTATCTCAAGATATTTGATGATATCCGTACTCTTTTTGCTCAGACCAGAGATGCAAGACAGAGAGGCTTGAAAGCCGGATATTTTTCTTTCAACATTCCCGGAGGTCGTTGTGAAACCTGTGCCGGAGAGGGTAGTGTTCATATTGAGATGCAGTTTCTTGCAGATATAGAAGCAGTTTGTGAGGATTGCAAAGGTTTGCGTTACAAATCCGATACCCTTGAGGTGAAGTACCAGGGGCTTTCCATCGCTGAGGTGCTTGATATGACCGTCGAAGAAGCGCTAGCGCTTTTCCGGAACGAGAAGGGGATTGAACGAAAACTTATGGTGCTTGACGAGGTAGGTCTCGGTTATATCAGGCTTGGTCAATCGTCAAGTACCCTTTCCGGCGGGGAAGCCCAGCGCCTGAAACTTGCAAGTTTCATTGCCCGGGCTGATGTGGAACATACCCTCTTTATTTTTGATGAGCCCACAACGGGTCTTCATTTCGAGGATATCAACAAATTGATCAGGTGTTTTGAAAAACTTCTTGAACAGAAGAATACCCTGGTCATTATTGAACACAATCCGGATATTATCACTCAGGCTGACTGGATTATCGATCTTGGACCGGGAGCAGGGGATCAAGGCGGCTCTATTGTTGCGGAAGGCACTCCCGAAGAGATTGCAGCCATGGATCACTCTCTGACCGGTCTTTATCTCAAGCCGTCCCTTGATCGTTGAAAGGGCTATTTCACCATGTGTTTTTTACCGGATCGTCTTCAAGCGCACCGCCGTGCGTTCCACCCACACTTGGCTGCCTTTGCTGAACTCGATTTCGTTTGCATCTGCCGAAAGCCGGTTTTTGGCAACAGCGGCGATTTCCCCCAGAAGTGCTGCGAACCGCCAGTCTTCGGCAGTAGCTGTATCATCCTGCATTTTCGAAAGGGTGCTTGTCAGTTTTTCCATGGCAACTTTCCCTATAGTGTAAAAAAGGGCATTGTCCACTATGTTGTTTAATTCCAATGGAATAGGCATATCGTTGATAAGAGTGAAAAATATAATCCCTGAAATAAAAAATCTTTTGGAAACGACAATAATTTTTTTATTATTCAATGTTCTTTTAGCACTCGTCAAGCTTGAGTGCTAAAAGCATAAAAAATCAATTGACAAGGCTATAGTATCTTACTATTAATCTAAAAACCCAAACAAGAGAAGACAATGAACTTGAAACCCTTAGCTGATCGAGTTATTGTTAAACCTGCACCGGCAGAGGAAAAAACCAAAGGTGGCCTTTTTATTCCCGATACAGGGAAGGAAAAACCGCAGTATGGTGAAGTCGTCGCAGTAGGAGCAGGTAAGATTGCCGATAATGGCCAGCTGCTTCAAATAGAGGTCAAAGTAGGTCAGAAAGTGCTGTATGGCAAATATTCCGGTACTGAAGTCAGTGTGGAAGGTGAGGATTACCTCATCATGCGCGAGTCTGACATTTTTGCTATTCTCGGCTGATCCATTCCTAAAATTTTAAACAAACCTTACAGGAGGAATCTGTTACAATGACTGCTAAAGACATTCTATTTGATGCTGAAGCCAGGGCTAAACTTAAAGTTGGCGTTGACAAATTGGCAAATGCTGTGAAAGTTACACTCGGACCTGCCGGACGTAATGTACTTATTGATAAAAAATTTGGTGCACCGACCTCAACCAAAGACGGCGTGACCGTTGCAAAAGAGATCGAACTTTCTGATGCTTTTGAGAACATGGGTGCTCAGATGGTGCGCGAAGTAGCATCGAAAACCAGCGATGTAGCCGGTGACGGTACAACCACAGCTACTGTTCTTGCACAGGCCATTTATCGTGAAGGCCTGAAGAACGTTACTGCAGGTGCCCGTCCGATTGATCTGAAGAGAGGCATCGACCGTGCTGTTAAAGAGGTTGTCCAGGAGCTGAGAAACATCAGCCGTACTATTACCGGTAAAAAAGAGATCGCTCAGGTTGGTACTATTTCCGCCAACAACGATCCTGAAATCGGTGAACTTATTGCTGAAGCGATGGACAAGGTCGGCAAAGACGGTGTTATCACCGTTGAAGAAGCAAAAGGTATGGATACCGAACTTAAGGTCGTTGAAGGTATGCAGTTTGACCGCGGCTACCTTTCCCCTTACTTCGTGACCAATCCTGAAACTATGGATGCTGAACTCGAAGATCCGCTGATTCTTATTTATGACAAAAAAATCAGCAACATGAAGGAGCTTCTCCCGATTCTTGAAAAATCTGCACAGACTGGCCGTCCCCTGGTTATTATTTCAGAGGATATCGAAGGCGAGGCTCTTGCAACGATTGTCGTGAACAAGCTTAGAGGTACTTTGAAGGTCTGTGCAGTCAAGGCTCCTGGCTTTGGCGATCGCCGTAAGGCTATGCTTGAGGATATTGCTATTCTTACCGGTGGTACTGTTATTTCCGAAGAGAAGGGCTACAAGCTTGAAAATGCAACAATTTCATACCTCGGTCAGGCTGGTCGCGTTACCGTTGACAAAGACAACACCACAATTGTTGAAGGTAAAGGTACAGCTGATGAAATCAAGGCCCGCATCAACGAGATCAAGGGTCAGATTGAAAAATCAACCTCTGATTACGATACTGAAAAGCTGCAGGAACGTCTTGCAAAACTTTCAGGCGGTGTAGCCGTTCTTAACATCGGAGCTTCAACCGAAGTTGAGATGAAAGAGAAGAAAGCACGTGTTGAAGATGCTCTTCATGCTACTCGCGCTGCTGTTCAGGAAGGTATTGTTGTCGGTGGTGGTGTAGCACTTATCCGTGCCATCAAAGGTCTTGACAGGGCTGTTGCTGACAATGAAGATCAGAAAACCGGTATTGAAATTGTCCGCCGCGCTCTTGAAGAACCGCTCCGCCAGATTGTGGCAAACACCGGTACCACTGATGGTGCTGTTGTTCTGGAAAAGGTTAAGGCAGGAACCGGTGATTTTGGTTTCAATGCAAGAACCGAGCAGTACGAGAACCTTGTTGAAGCAGGTGTAGTTGATCCTACCAAGGTAACCAGAAGCGCTCTTGAGAACGCAGCATCGGTTGCCAGTATTCTTCTGACTACTGAGGCTGCTATTACCGATATCAAGGAAGAAAAATCAGACATGCCCGCAATGCCTCCGGGCGGAATGGGTGGTATGGGCGGCATGTACTAAGAGTTGCCCTGTTTGTTTTAAAAAAGCCAGCCTTCGGGCTGGCTTTTTTTTTGATTGACGGTTACTATTGACTATTATAAGGTCTTTATTATAGTCAATCAGGGGGGAGTGCTCTCATGAAATACAGTACTTCGATCAAGCCCATCAGCTTTTTGAAAACCCACGCTTCGGAAGTTATTCGGGAAGTTTCAGCCAATCGAGGAACCATGATTATCACGCATAACGGTGAAGCAAAGGTGATTGTGCAGGATGTTCATCTCTATGAAGAGACTCAGGAAAGCCTTGCTTTGTTGAAAATAGTTGCACAAAGTTCGCAGAGTATTGAGCAGGGAAGGTATAAGCCTGCCAGCCAGTCGTTTGAGTTGATTCGCCAGCAGATTGCAAAGCAGCAGGAATGATGAGGTGTGATGTTTTCCTGACTGACGAAGCTGAGGCAGATATTGTTGGTATCTGGAAGTATGTTGCTCATCACGATTCAGTTGAACGGGCAAATAGCCTTATCGATGCGCTGCAGGAAGCTTGTCTGACTCTTGATAGTTTTTCTGATCGGGGGCATTACCCTCCCGAACTTCAGAGAGTACATGTTCTGGAGTATCGTGAACTCCATTATAAGCCATATCGGATCATTTACCGGATTCTTGATTGCAGGGTTTTTATTCACTGTATTCTGGATGGCAGAAGAAATCTCCAGGAGCTTCTTCTTGAGCGATTGCTACGAGGATAAAGGTTGGTATGTCGAGCAGATTCTGCGTAGGGTGATTAATGAAGAGGTCATCAACATTTCAGATAGTCGACAGCGTTGCGTACTTTGCCATGCGTAGTTCAGATGATATACAGATTGACCCTGACAAAATAGATTTTTATGGTAAAAGAAAAGGGTAAAGCCGTCGTTCTTCTCAGCGGCGGTATGGACAGCCTTGTTACTACAGCAATCGCTCATGATGAGGGCTTTGCTTTGGCGGCTATGCATGTCAATTATGGACAGCGCACTTGGCTGAAGGAGCTGGACTCCTTTCGAGCTATCTGCAAATTTTACAATATTGAGCAGCGTCTTGAGGTCAATGCGGATTTTCTCGGTCAGATTGGCGGTTCTTCGCTGACTGACTATTCAATGCCGGTGAGTGGGGCAGACTTTCAGGATTCATCGATTCCAACCAGTTATGTACCGTTCCGAAATGCCGGTTTTCTCTCTATGGCGGTAAGCTGGTCAGAAGTGATTGGAGCCGGCAGGATCTTTATAGGGGCGGTCGAAGAGGACTCTTCCGGCTATCCCGACTGCCGCAAGGTTTTTTATGATGCCTTCAATACCGTTATCGCGCTCGGTACAAAACCTGAGACAAAGATTGAGATTCTTACCCCTCTTATTGAGATGCAGAAATCAGATATTGTCCGTAAAGGTATGGAGCTTGAAGTCCCTTTCAGCTTGAGCTGGTCATGCTATAAAAGTGAGGGGAAGGCCTGCGGTGTATGCGACAGCTGTGCCCGCAGACTCAGAGCGTTTGAGCTTGCTGGCCTGCGCGATCCGATTGAATATGAAGAGCGTCCTCACTATATTTAGGCAATGTATTAATGTATAGTGCCAAAATTTATAGTGACTGAAATTCCTTATGATAGTCGCTGTGATGCGTGTTCGATAATGTCATCTCGAACGTTAGTGAAAGATCTCTTTGTCATCATCCATAAATAAGTTCAGTCATGAAATCTGTCAAAGCACACTCTTTTGAACACGATTCCTCTACAGCAAGATTCAACCTTTCGTTTGGTCTGATGGCAGCCATCTGGTTGCTTGGTCTTGCTGGTCATTTCACAGTCCTGCAGGAATGGCCGGCCCTCGCTCTTTATGTTCTCGGTTCTATTGCTCTTGTGCTTTACCGGGGGAAAAACAATGGCGAATGGCAGGAAATGTACCTTGCTGGTGGAAATCTCCGTAAATCCCTTCTGTGGGGCCTCATTGGCGGTACGCTTCTGTTGCTTATGGCTATGATAAATACGGTGAACATGATGAAGAATCAAAACGGTGCTGCAATGATGTCCGGGATGCAGTATCTCCTTGTGAATCGTTCGCTCCTTTATCTTTATCCGATCCTTGTTATTGCCGAAGAGTTTCTCTGGAGAGGAATCATGTTTTCCGCCATGATTGAAAAGGGGTTCAATAAACATCTGACTGTATTGTTGACGACCCTGTTATTTCTTCTCAACCATTTTGCAGTTGCTCCTGTCAATATGATGGAGCGGGCGTTGATGGCAATGATGGCATTTCCATTAGGTATAATTGGCGGTTACATTGTTGCTAATACCAGGAGTGTCTGGGGGAGTGTTCTCGTGCACATGATTGTCATGACTTCCATGATAGCTGCCATTCAGATTATTTTCTAGAAATTGTATGTGCTGACAAATATCAAAGTGTCGTATGACCAAAAATAGAATTACCAGCCTTTTGCAGCAGGATAAAAAACTGCTGATAGCCTATTACATGCCGGAGTTCCCTGTTGCTGGTGCAACGCTGCCAGTGCTTGAGGCGCTTGAGGAGAGCGGTGCCGATATCATCGAACTCGGTATGCCTTATTCCGATCCGATTGGCGATGGTCCGGTGATTCAGGAGGCAGCTCATACCGCAATCCGCAATGGGGTAACCATACGCTATCTCTTTGGGCTGGTGCGGAAGGCGCGCCGGGGCATAGGGTGCAGACAAATTACAGCTCCCATAATACTCATGGGCTACTGCAACCCGATGATTGCCTATGGCGTTGACTGTTTTCTGCATGAAGCTGTTGAAGCGGGTGTTGACGGTCTGCTTATTCCTGACCTTCCGCCCGAGGAGGCAGCTGATTTTCTTGAACGGGCCAAAGGATTGGGTCTTACGGTTGTGTTTCTTGTCTCACCGGCAACTCCGCCTGAAAGGATAGAGCTCATTGACTCTCTTTCGACTGATTTTTCCTACTGTCTTGCAGTCAATGCTACAACCGGCACAGCCAAACTTTCCGATGCATCAAACGACACATCAGTCGATGACTACCTGAAAAGGGTACGCAGGCACACCAGGAAAAAATTTGTTGTCGGGTTTGGGATAAAGGACAGGGATCGGGTGAACTATATGTGGAGTCTTGCCGATGGAGCAGTTGTGGGTACGGCACTGCTTCAGCATATTGCCGGTTCTGCAACGCCTGAAGAAAGTGCCCGACTTGCCGGAGAGTTCTGGAAAACACTGAAGTAAGACCATACAAGGCAATTATGAATTTTCAACTGTCATTCCGAACGTTAGAGAGGGATCTAATGCCAATATATAGACTCATGACCTCACCTCCCGGACTGGAGAGATTTCTCACCCGAGTTCCTCGTGATACGAAATGACACAACATCCATCATCATGAGAATTGAATAATGAGTGTCGCAGAACAGAACTATCCTGCCGTCGATATCATTATTCCTTATTACAAGCGGCGCGACATGCTTGAGCGCTGTCTTGATTCGCTTGAAAACACCCTCTACCCGTCCATGGGCATTGTCGTGGTTGATAACGGCGGCAAAGAGGCTGGACTGGTTTTTCTTGTCAAACGCTACAGAAATGCGCGACTGGTCAGGCTGCCGGAAAACAGGGGCTATGCCGGAGGGTGCAATGCAGGGCTCAAAAACTCTTCAGCTGATTATGTTGTATTTATGAATGACGATACTGTTCATGATCCACTGTGGCTTGAACAGCTTGTCCTGGCTGCGCTTGATGATGAACGCATTGGTGCCCTGCAGCCGAAAATTCTTTCGCTTAAGGCCAATGGCAGAGGCAAAAAGGTTTTTGATTATGCTGGTGCTGCTGGTGGCATGATTGACCGGCTTGGTTATCCCTGGTGTCTTGGCCGAACGTTTTCCACGCTTGAAAGTGACAGGGGGCAATATAATACCGGGCAGGATATTTTCTGGGCATCGGGTGTCGCCATGTTTGTAAAAAGAGCAGTAGTCGAAGAACTCGGCGGGTTTGACGAAGATTTTTTTATGCAGATGGAAGAGATTGATCTCTCCTGGCGTATGAAGCTTTCAGGCTACGATGTGCGTTCAGTTCCAGCGTCCGTCATTCTGCATGAGGGAGGAGCATCTCTGCCGGTTGGCTCAGCAGAAAAAATTTATTTCAATCACCGCAATAATATTATCATGCTGCTGAAGAACCTTGACATCTCAACCCTGCTGTGGTTGGCTCCATTACGGCTTCTGCTTGACGGAGCGGCGGCCATATCTTACCTTTTCCAGGGTACAGGCAGCATAAAAAAATCTGCAGCGGTTTTCCGTGCGATTATGTATAATGTTCAGCAGATTTCAGCTACACTCAAAAAGCGCGATTCGATCCAGGCATCAAGGGTAGTTGACGATCGAACCATCTTTCATCGCTTTCCGATATCTCAACTTTCCCGCCGATAGCTCACTCTTTCTTGAGTTGTAACGATAACAATGACTCCGCTTGTTTTTTCATTGCAGACATCATTAATGGGCAATCGCGTTTCTGGACATTTTTTACCGCAAATCGTGGTGCAAAAAAATCAGGTTTTACATCTGCTTTATAGGTTAAAAATGTTCCTGCTCCTTGCTGGTTTTCTACAAGGATCCACTCCCCATGATAGACTTTGAATTCGCCGGTGATTTGCTCAAAAAAAAGATGCCTCGGTACCTCTCCCCATACTTTCATTTTGATATTGACCGTCTTTTTAAAAAAGAGCATTCCCGATTTCCCTTTCTCGAATATCACTTTTTCGATTCCATTATCCGAAATAGTGCCGCTATCCATAACATTCGGGACAAATTTCTTGTGATTGTCATAATCAGTGACAACCTCCCATACTTTTTTCGGAGGTGCGGCAATATAGATATGTCCCTCAACTCCTGTAACTCCATCCGGAAGATCCGAAAGGACAACAAGCACCTCTCCGTTCAACAGCTTCACCCTCTCCGACGATAAGGAGTCAGAAGTGGTGGATTCAGTCGGCTGTGCCAATGAGGGATAAGATACAAATGAGATCAGTACGACTATGATAGGAAGCATTGAGTGGAAGATCCTTCGAATGGAGCAATGCATAGAGAAATCTGAAAGTTGATTATTTGTTATTTTTTTGCGGTGGTAGATGACCCCACTGTACCATATCCTTGACGGCGTCAATAATGCTCTCCTTGACCGGTTTAAAAGATATACCTAATTCCCGCTTGATTTTTGCATTGTCATAGCGCATTGTCCGGCCAATGTTTGTACGGATATAGACGCCGGTATTTCTCGGTTGTGTGAAAGAGAGTACTTTCATCAGCAGCGAGCCAATCTTTCCAGAGAGATCAAGCTTTGGTAATGAGTATGCATCAAAACCTGATGATGAAAGAAGTGCGACCAGTGTTTTCATGTCCATTGCCTCTCCCGAGCAAAGGTAACGCCCGCTTGCCGTCTCGGTTTCCATGGCAAGAATATGCGATTGTGCTGCATCCTGTACAGCAACAAAACCCCAGTTGATATCCATGATGCAAGGGTAGACCCCGATCAGAATGTCGCGGAGAATCTGGTTGCTTGTATTGAGCGACGGACCGAGCGAAGGGCCGACAACCATAAAGGGATTGATTGCAACCAGATCAAACGTTGGGCGTTTTCGCATGATGAAATCCCATGCATCGCGTTCAGCAAGTGTTTTAGAGTAATGGTATGGGTTACGCTCAAGGGAGGACATGGTATTCCAGTCTTTTTCATTGAATACTTTTGTACTATCCGGTTCATCGGTAATGGCTGCAATCGAAGAGGTAAAAATCACCCTTTTAATACTGTGCGATTTCAGGCAGCTTTCCAATACAGTTTCTGTTCCGTTAACTGCCGGATCAACAAGATCAGTTTGCGGGTTTTTAACGTTTATCTGATAAGGGCTTGCAGTATGCATGACATACTCACACCCATCAACGGCCCTGTCGTAGGCGCCATTACTCAGGAGATCGGCCTCAACAAGTTCTAAACGTTCGGAAGCACCAGGAAGTCCAAGAAGAAAGGGATAGTTCTTCGGGCTTTTACGTACTGTACCTCTGACGCTATATCCTTGTTCAAGGAGTTGTCGGACGATGTGTGCGGCAATAAACCCCGAAGCTCCGGTGACGCACACAGGTTTATCAGTAATCATAGTGTTTCGATAATAAATGGTTGCAGGTAAAAACGTCCGGTTGATGCGATTTTAACCGCTTCATTATGTTGTAATAAGCTGTTGCCCTTTCAGTCTAAAGCGTTTCAGCTCTTTGTTTGTGTGCCTTGAGTATTCCCGGCAAATCCTGTCGCTGAACAAAACTGACCAGGATTGGCGGTGCAAAAAAAAGCGGTTTCATTTCTGCATTATAAGAGAGTATGGTGCCTTCTATTGTCTGACTGGAATCGAGTACCCATTCTCCCAGGTAAACTGCAAAATCTCCTTCTATCTGCCCGAAGCTGATTTTGCTTGGGTACTCTTCCGTGATTTTTAAACGAAAATGAACAATTTTCTCGAAGATAAAAATACCGGTTTTTCCGATCTGGTCAAGAATGATCTCATTTCCATGACGTTCAACTACCTTGCTCGACAAGACTTTCGGCAGATAACTGCTCAGGTTATCGTAATCGGTAAGTGTCTTCCATACTTGTGCTGGCGGGGCGTCAATATGTATTTTGCTGTTGACACTGACCACGTCATCGGGCAAATATGCAAGGCAGATAAGAATATCACCCTTTTGCAGCTCTTTTAATTCTTTTTCATTCATGCAGGTACAGTGGAACAGTATGGACGTCAATAGTGAAATATCTCTGAATCGGTAGCAATAATGTACATTTGGCAGGAAGACTCTCCAATAATTTCAAGGGAGTGATGATAAAGAGATAAAAAAGAGAGTATCCGGATTTTTTATTTATGAACTTCCTTTTTTTGCAAACACAGAGGTTAATTGTTACAATAAAGGAAATAAGCTTGTAAAAAGCATTGATATCGGTAACTGTTTTTCAGCTCAAGGGTAATCATTAACCTGTCAGTCGATGATAGCATCCTTCGAAGATCGCCTGTTAAGTACGCTACGTGCGTTTAATCATATCCTGCATGCTTTTCTTGCCATAGCGCTCGTTTTGGCAAGCATCATGGTGTTGTGGGAGTTTATCATGGCTGTTGTTCATTCATTTGAAATAAATAATCTTGCTCATGGTTTTTTGCAGGCATTGGGAACTCTCTTTATTGTGTGGACACTGTCAAGCCTGATTTCTGCAGAAATCAATTATGTCCAGACCGGGGTGTTTCATGTTGTCGTGTTCATTGAAGTAGCCATGATAACTCTTCTTCGGCAGCTGATCGTTGAACCTGTCCGTACCGTCACTGCCGGTCAGACTTTGGAACAGGCTACCAATACATGGCATTATGGTCTGTTGCTTGCATCCCTTCTCGTTATAGGCATTCTGCACAAACTGGTGACCAGTTCAGAAAAAAAAGGTTCGGATCATGAATCCTCAACATCCAGTTCCAATCTGTCTGATCATAAAAAAATGTTATAAGTCGTATTCGTCCTATATGACCTATCATCCTAACTCTTCAACTTATGATTACCGCCACGACACTCGAATTTCTCACAGACCTGAAAGCCAATAATACCAAGGCGTGGTTCGATGAGCACAAAAAAGAGTATCAGAAGGCGCAGGGTGATGTGTTGGATACCGTTGTAAAACTGCTTGTTGAAATAGCAGGATTTGATGTGGATATTGCAACCTCACATCTTGATCCGAAAGCATGTATCATGCGCATCAACCGCGACATACGCTTTTCAAAAGATAAAACACCCTATAAAACAAACTTCTTTGCATTTATCAGCAAGGGAGGCAGGAAAAGTCCCTATGCCGGATATTATCTCCATGTTGAACCCGGAGCATCATTTATCGGCGGCGGTATCTATATGCCCGAAACCGCCATTCTTGATCAGATAAGGCGCGAAATTGATGCCTCTTTCAAAGAGTGGGAATCGATTGTTCGCGACAATGATCTTCTACGCTGTTTCCCTGAAAGCGTCAAAGCTTCAGGCAAATTGGTCAGGCCCCCAAAAGGTTATGACAGCACAAACCCGGCAATAGACTATCTCAAATGCAAAGACTACTATACCCAACGTTTTCTCAGCGATGAAGAAGTAACCGATCCCGCATTTATTGCATCGCTTTCCAGGACTTTCAAATCAGTGAACCCATTGATTAATTTTCTCAATCGATCCCTTTAATTTCAACGCTTTACGTTTGGAGAGTTCAGGGTATGTTCTCATTGCAGGTTTGATAGTTTCCGGCATCAATGCTGCATTCCTTGCCTCCGATGGTTATGCAAACAGCGGTTCTGCGTGGATGATGACGCGGTAAGCGTCAGGCAGCGACTGGTAAATTGCTCCTTCAAGGCGGCTTGTGAGTGAATGAACCTCCTCCAGAAGCACTTCATCGTTAAATGAGCAGTGCAGGGTAATGAAGAGTTTCTGCTTATCATTTTTCCTGATCTGGATGTCGTGGACGTCCTGAACATTCTCGATATGTCGTGCGACACTGACAATGATATTGCGCACAAGCTTTTCTTCTTCAGAGGAGAGGGAACTGGTATTATGCCCATCATTGCGGAGTGGATCAATATGGATACAGATATCAAGGTCTCCATCGAACTCCCTGTGCAGCTCCTCTTCAAGAGCGGTCACGGTATCGTGAGCCTGCTTGATGGTAAGATGCTGGTCAATTTCAACATCGAAAGTAATGTGCTTGTTTTTATCGGTCAGGTTTGTCGAAATGTTATGGGCGTGAAGGTTGTGATTCAAGCCAATCACGTGCACCCTTTCGGCTATTGTTTCGTTGTTGAGTGCAATAGGTTTGGTATTGATGGTAAAATCGGCTACGGGAAAATCTTCGCGAACTTTTTTCTCAATATTCCTGCAGATTTGCTGAACTTTTTCAACCGACAAGGTCCTGTTGACACAGATGACCATTTCAACAAATACTTGCGGGCCGGTTGGTTTTACCCTGAGTTTATCAATAGCAATAACTCCGTCGATGGTCATTGCTATCTCTTCAATCCGCTCAGAAAGACCTTCCGGCGCCGCATCGATCAAGATATCGATTGTTTTTTTTCCGAGCTTGAAAGCGGCCCATCCTACTAAAAGGGCGACAGCAATACCCGCTGCAGCATCCGCCCAGGCAAAACCCATTCGAACAAAAATAAGGCCGGCAAGGACGACAGCCGAGCTGAGAATATCTGAACTGAAGTGGAGGGCATCAGCTTCAAGTGCCTGGCTGTTGGTCTCTTTTGCAACTTTTTTCAGCGCTCTCGATCGCGAAAAATCAACAATGATGGAAATGATCATAATAGCAAACGCGTACCATGTGACCTCTAATTCGACGGTTCCTCCTTTCAGGCGGTCGATTGCGGCATAGATGATCCAAGCGCTTGTTACAATAAGCAGTCCGGTTTCGATAAGTGCCGAGACACTTTCCACTTTGGCATGCCCATAGTGATGTTTACTGTCGGCAGGTTTGTCGCTCATTCTGACGGCAAACAGGGTAAGACCTGCAGCACCGAAATCAAGGGCTGAATGCGCAGCCTCAGAAATAATGCCGATGCTGCCTGTTATAATGCCGACCACAAGTTTCATGGTGGTAAGCAGGAGGCTTGCTGCTACCGAGCTTAGAGCAACCTTTTGTTTTTTCAGACTGTTTTCCATCCCTCTCGTTATGCGTCCATAATGTTTCTTTCGTTACATCGTCTTGATGTTGAATGTACCGACCTGCATGTTGACCTGCAAATTCCGAGCAGTGTAAAGGCAACTATTGCCTGCTTATATTGTTATATTAAACGAAAAAAAACAACCACGCTCTATGAAGATAGGTATAATCTGTCATCCCACTTATGGCGGAAGCGGGGCCGTTGCCACTGAGCTTGGCAAGGCGCTTGCCGCCAAAGGACATACGGTTCATTTTTTCAGCCAGTCGGTACCTTTCCGGCTTGGTACTTTTTCAAAAAATATTTTCTACCATGAGGTCGAACTCAAACATTACCCTCTTTTTGAGTGTTCATTTTATTCCCTTGCTCTTGCTTCTAAAATAGCTGAGGTCGCTTATTATGAAAAGCTCGATGTCGTGCATGCACATTATGCTATTCCACATGCTCTCAGTGCTATGCTTGCCCGACAGATGCTCGATGACAAGTGTTCACATGCGAAGTGTTTCAAGATTGCAACGACATTGCATGGCACTGATATCACAGTTGTTGGTGCCGACCGGGGTATGCAGGATGTTGTCCGTCTTGCTATCAACAAGTCTGATGGGGTGACATCTGTCTCTGAGTACCTGAAGGATGAAACCGTCAGGATGTTCAGTCCGAAAAAAGAGATCACGGTGATTTCCAATTTTGTCGATACCTCGTTTTTTTTTCGCTCTCCAAAACAGGAGATCCGCGAACAGCTTGGTATTGGGGATGAAAAAATAGTTATTCATATCTCCAATTTCAGGCCGGTGAAATGCATTGGTGATATTATCCGGATTTTTCATGCTTTAGACCAGCATATTAATGCCACACTGCTTCTTGTCGGTGACGGTCCCGAACGCAGTGAAGCAGAGATTCTGGTGCGGGAGTTGGGGATTGCCGATCGGGTAAGGTTTCTCGGCAAACTTGAGGTTATTGTCCCGCTGCTTTCTATTGCCGATCTTATGCTCATGCCGAGCAATATGGAGTCATTCGGACTTGCAGCTCTTGAGGCTATGGCCTGTGGGGTGCCGGTTGTGGCCACCTTGGCTGGCGGGTTTCCCGAATTTATTGTTCCCGGTGTTCATGGTTATCTTCTTGCTCCTGGAGACATTGCTGGCATGACAGAGAAAGCCCTTCTTCTGCTTACAGATCACACTCACTGGCTTGAGTGCTCCGAAGCCTGTATCCTGCAAGCGAAGCAGTTCGAGACAGCTTCGCTTGTTGAACAGTATGAAGAGTATTATACAAGGCTTATCGAAGAGGAATAAGGTGCCGTACTCTTTTCAGTAGCGTTTGGTCGCAAGGAGTACGCTGCGGTATTTTTCAAGGTTTTCGAGAACCTCTCCTGTTCCTCTTGCAACCGCAGTCAGTGGATCTTCGCTGATGTGTACAGCAAGTCTGGTCTCCTCATTGATTTTTTTGTCAAGTCCTTTGATCAGTGCTCCGCCTCCGGCAAGGAAAAGACCGCGGTCGAGAATATCGGCTGATAATTCCGGTTTGGTCACCTCAAGACTTTTTTTAATCGATGTGATGATCTGGCTGATCGGGGTGGCAATAGCTTCCCTGATGGTGGCTGAGTTGACTTCCCGCTCTTCGGGAAGTGCGGTCACAAGGTTTCTGCCCCTGACCATCATGGTCATTTCCTTTTCAAGCTTGTAGGCCGATGCAATTTTTATTTTGACATCTTCTGCTGTGCGTTCACCGATGGCCAGACTGTATGCCTTGCGGAAGTGACGCATAATGGCATTGGTGATATCAGTTCCCGCAACCCTCAGGGATTCGCCGGACGCTATGCCGCCGAGTGAAATAACGGCAATTTCTGTAGTGCCGCCACCGATATCGACAATCATATTGCCCATCGGTTCCTTAACGTCCAGTCCTATACCGATTGCCGCAGCCATTGGCTCAGTAACCAGATAAACCTCTCTGGCACCCACATGTTCTGCAGAGTCGCGTACAGCGCGTTTTTCTACCTCGGTGATGCCCGAAGGGATACCGATAACCATACGACGGATACCGAATGAAAATTGAGTTTTTGTTTTATTGATCAATCCTCTGATCAGCTCTTCCGTTGCTTCATAGTCAGCAATAACTCCACTTGCGAGAGGACGGATTGTAATAATGCCAGGATGGGTTTTTTCATGCATGAGAAGTGCTTCATGGCCGATCGCAACAATTTTTCCTGTATTGCGTTCGCGGGCGACAATCGAGGGTTCATTTAAAACAACTCCCTGGCCCCGTATAAAAATCAATGTATTTGCTGTTCCAAGATCTATGGCGATATCTCTGAACAGTTTACTGAAAAAGCTCATCTTAGCATGGTTCGATGTGTAACTCATAGTGGCTTGGAAAGAAGCTTATTCAGGCTATATTCCAAGGTTTGAACTGAACCCCTAAGGTAGTTAATGGATTTTTTTTTTCAAATGAAAAGAGTGTTTTGATGGTTCTTTTTTTAGATTTTTTTCCCCTGTACTCTGTACAAAGGCCGGTGTTCCGATTAATAGAGCTAATGAGTACATTATTGCAATCGAATCATTGAATTCAGATAACCAAAACATCCGTTAGACGTGCTGCCTCTCTATCGTTTTGCTGAAAAACGTTCAGCCTTGAAAGAACAACTGAGTCGAAGTGTTACTTACGACATTTCGGTTCAGTCTGCCGTTGATGAGATTCTGAAAGATGTACGGCAGAAAGGTGACAGTGCTGTTCTGAACTACACGGAGAGGTTCCAGGGTGTACGATTGAAGACGATGATGGTTTCCCCTGATGAAATACAGCATGCGTATAAACATGCAGATCATGGATTTCTTGAGATACTTGAAGAAGCGTACCGCAATATTATCCGTTTTCATCAGCACGAAGTCGAGAAAAGTTTTTTTTATGAAACTGATGGAGGCGTGATTCTCGGTCAGCGGGTAACACCCATGGAAAAAGCTATGCTTTATGTCCCGGGCGGAAAGGCATCCTATCCTTCTTCACTTCTCATGAATGCGGCGCCTGCCAAAGTTGCCGGTGTAAAGGATATTTTCATCACCACTCCATGTGATGTCGCTGGTGAGATCAATCCAGATATTCTTACTGCGGCAACGGTTGCCGGCATTGGTTCTGTCTACAAAATCGGAGGCGCACAGGCAATAGGCGCTTTTGCCTATGGGACTGAAACTATTCCCAAGGTCGATATTATTACCGGCCCGGGTAACAAATACGTGGCACTGGCAAAAAAACAGGTGTTCGGCCATGTCTCTATCGACAGTATAGCCGGGCCATCTGAGGTCGTTATCATTGCTGATGAAACGGCCAATCCTGAATTTATCGTGCTTGATATGTTTGCCCAGGCAGAGCACGATCCGGATGCATCTGCGGTACTGATCACTACTTCTGAAAAATTGGCTGCATCAGTAAGAGAGTGCGCCGAAACGCGCCTTCCGACAATGCTTCGCAGAGAGATTATTGCTTCTTCTCTGCAGCAAAATGGTGCCATTATTCTTGTAGGATCGTTTGAAGAGGCTTGTGAGGTATCGGACATGATAGCCCCTGAACATCTGGAACTGCATGTTGAACATCCATGGGATATTCTTCCTGGAATACACCATGCAGGTGCCATTTTCATGGGGAGTTATTCCTGCGAAACGGTAGGGGATTACTTTGCAGGACCAAATCACACCTTACCGACCAGCGGCACGGCAAGGTTTTTTTCACCTCTTTCAGTTCGTGACTTTGTCAAGCATACATCGATTATTTCCTATTCGAAGCAGCAATTGCAATCGAGTGGAGAAAAAATCGCAGCTTTTGCAGATTATGAAGGGCTTCAGGCCCATGCCGAAGCTGTTCGGGCAAGATTGAAAGTGCTATGAGAGTCAGCGACTTTGATTACGAACTGCCTGAAGAAATGATTGCCAGATACCCTCCTGCGGAACGAGGCTCGACCCGTCTTTTGGTGCTCGATCGTCACTCAGGTGCGATAGAGCATGCCAGATATGCCGGTATGGATGCTTTTTTGAAGGCAGGCGATCTGCTTGTGCTTAATAACACCCGGGTAGTAAGGGCAAGGTTATTTGCCTGCAAACCATCAGGAGGAAGGATAGAACTGATGCTTCTTGAAAAACATCAGGATGAGCAGACTCTGGTTCTTTACCGTGGGAAGCTGAAAAAAGGTGATACGCTTATCGCGCACGATCGTGAACTGCTTGTTGCTGAAATTGTTGATCAGGGGATAGCCCGTATTTCTGTTTCCGGTGAGGGATCGTTAAGCGATCTATTCGATCATTTCGGAGCAGTGCCCATTCCTCCATATCTCAAACGGGATGCCGAGGAGGTGGATAAAGAGCGCTATCAGACGGTGTTTGCTGAACTCCCTGGTTCTGTTGCTGCCCCTACAGCCTCATTGAATATGACGCAAGAGCTGTTTGATAAGCTTAACTGCAAAGGTGTGGAGGTTGTCACCCTTGCTCTCCATGTCGGTCTTGGCACTTTTCTTCCCATCAGGGTCGATTCGTTTGAAGAGCATGTCATGCATCGTGAGTTTTTCTCTATTCCGCCCCGTACAGTTGATAAAATACGCCGTACAAAAACTTCGGGAGGCAGAGTTGTTGCTGTAGGAACTACCGTTGCCAGGGCACTTGAACATGCCGCTGAGAGCATGACGACTTATTCTGGTGACGAACCGCTTACCGGTGAGGCTGATATTTTTATTTATCCAGGGTATCGATTTCGTGTTATCGATTTTTTGCTTACCAATTTTCATGCCCCCCGTTCAACAGTTCTTATGCTCACAGCTGCATTGGCAGGTCAGGAGCATCTGCAGAAAGTTTACCATGAAGCCCTTAAAGCGGGGTATAACTTTCTCAGTTATGGTGACAGCATGCTGATTGTATAGTTATTTTTTCACCGGTTTCCTCCCGTTTTTCTTTTCCACATAAAGAAACAAGCATAACAAGGTTTTCTGCCTAAAGAACTTCGGTATCCGAAGGAAGAGGACGTTTGGTTGTTTTGGTTTTAAAAGTACGGGATGGTATTTTTATTTTTTATTATCGCAGCGTTTGCCCGCAGGTTTTCCCTGCCATTTATTTTTTACCGAACATTCGTTTCAAACATCCATAACACCGGAGATTGACCTTATGAGTCTTGTACAACAATATCGTGCGCATACCGAAGAGCGAGCAAAGCTTTGTATTCCCCCTTTACCGTTAACTGCCGAGCAGGCACGCGCTCTTGTTGAGCTGCTGAGGCAGGATGTCGTTCAGGAAAAGGAGTACCTGCTTGAGTTGTTTCGTGAGCATATCAGCCCTGGTGTTGACGATGCCGCCTTTGAAAAAGCGGCCTTTCTTGACGGTATTCTCAAAGGGGATATTTCCTGCAGTGTGATCAATACAATTGAAGCAGTCAGGATTTTAGGAACAATGCTTGGCGGTTATAATGTCAAGCCTCTTGTTGACGCCTTAAGCCATAAAGACCCTGCTATCTGTAGTGAAGCTGCTGTTGTATTAAAAAAGACACTGCTGGTCTATGACATGTTTGATGTGGTCGTAAGCCTTGCAAAAACCAATCGCTATGCAGAGGAGGTGCTTACATCCTGGGCAGAAGCCGAATGGTTTACCACAAAGCCTCTCCTGCCTGAAAAAATGACGCTTACGGTTTTCAAGGTCCCGGGTGAAACCAATACCGACGATCTTTCTCCCGCCAGCGAGGCTTTTACCCGCAGTGATATTCCCCTGCATGCTCTCTGTATGCTTGGCACAAAAATGACTGATCCGATCGGAACCATTGCAACACTGAAAGCAAAAGGTCATCCGCTTGCCTATGTCGGTGACGTTGTTGGTACCGGGTCAAGCCGCAAGTCCGGTATTAACTCGGTGCAGTGGCATATGGGCAATAATATTCCTGCAGTACCAAATAAACGAACCGGTGGTGTTGTCATTGGAGGCATTATAGCACCAATATTTTTCAATACCGCAGAGGATTCCGGAGCGTTGCCTATCCAGGCTGATGTTACGGCAATGGAGACAGGAGATGTCATTGATCTTTACCTTTTTGAGGGAAGGGTAGAGAAAAACGGTGAGGTCATAGCACGTTTCGAACTCTCGCCGAACACACTCTCCGACGAGGTGCGCGCAGGAGGACGCATTCCACTGATTATAGGCAGAACCCTGACAAGAAAAGCAAGAAAAGCTCTTGGGTTGGGTGAAGACACCTTGTTTATTCGACCGGAACAGCCTGTTGATAGCGGTAAGGGCTACACCCTTGCTCAAAAAATGATCGGCAGGGCATGCGGTTTACCAGGTGTACGTCCAGGCATGTATGTCGAACCTGAAACCTTGACGGTTGGCTCGCAGGATACCACAGGGGCTATGACCCGCGACGAAGTGAAAGAGTTTGCCGCGTTGAGTTTCAGTGCAGATCTGCTGATGCAGAGTTTTTGTCATACCTCAGCCTATCCGAAACCTTCCGATATAAAGATGCACCGCAGCCTGCCCTACTTTATCCAGAGCAGGGGAGGTGTTTCGCTTAAACCGGGTGACGGGGTTATTCATACATGGCTGAACCGTATGGTATTGCCCGATACCCTTGGAACCGGCGCAGATTCCCATACCAGATTTCCTATTGGCATATCATTTCCTGCCGGTTCCGGACTTGTAGCATTTGCCGGTGTAACAGGCACTATGCCTCTCAATGTTCCGGAATCGGTGCTTGTGCGTTTTTCAGGGAAGCTTCAACCAGGAATTACGTTACGTGATCTGGTCAATGCCATTCCTTATGAGGCGATCAAACGTGGCATGTTGACGGTTGAAAAGAAAGGAAAGAAGAATGTATTTGCAGGACGCATTCTGGAGATTGAGGGATTGCCGCAGCTCAAGGTTGAACAGGCATTTGAGCTCAGTGATGCCTCTGCTGAACGCAGTGCCGCAGCATGTACTGTACGCCTCGATAAAGAGCCCGTTATTGAATATCTCAGTTCGAACATCACCTTGCTTCAGCAGATGATTGAAGAGGGATACGGCGACGCTGATACCCTGAAACGTCGTATCGGCAAGATGCAGGCATGGCTGAAAGAGCCATCTCTTCTTGAGCCTGATGCTGATGCAGAGTATGCTGAAGTTATCGAAATTGATATGAGTAAAATCACTGAACCGATTCTTGCCTGCCCTAACGATCCTGACGATGTCATGACGCTTACTGAGGTTCTTCGTGATGAAAAGAGGCCCAAAGTGATAGATGAGGTCTTTGTTGGAAGCTGTATGACCAATATCGGACATTTCAGGGCTCTCGGGGAGGTTTTAAGAGATAAGGGAGCGGTGCCTGTGAAGCTCTGGATTGTGCCTCCTACAAAGATGGATATGAAAAAACTTATCGAGGAAGGCTATTATTCAGTATTCGGTGCATCAGGAGCCCGTATTGAGCCTCCAGGCTGTTCGCTCTGCATGGGCAACCAGGCAAGAGTTGCTGATAATGCTGTAGTATTTTCAACCAGTACCAGAAATTTTGATAACCGTATGGGCACTGGTGCACAGGTCTATCTTGGTTCGGCAGAGCTTGCCGCATTAAGTGCACTTCTCGGACATCTGCCGGACAAGGATGAATATATGGAGGTTTTTTCCAGACATCTCTCCGGTGAGAAGGAAGAAAACATCTATCGCTATCTGAACTTTGATGAGCTTGAAAAAGCGGAATTAGAGATGCTTGTAGAGTGAAAATAACATTTATTGTGGCGGGATATCGAAATATTTTGCATATTCCGCCATACAGTAGTCTTTTGAAAAGTCGCTGTTTTTTTTTAATATTCAGAAGCTGAAGAAGCTGTCAATTATCAAACAACAAAAAATATCCAGCAATGAAAAAATTTTTCGTATTCCTCTTTTTATTAAGCTCAGTTTCTTTCGTGGGCTGTGCAAAAAAAACTGAAGCTCCTGCAGAAGCTCCTGCAGCCGCACCAGCAGCAGAAGCACCAGCCGCCGCACCTGCAGCACCAGCCGCACCTGCAGCACCAGCAGCAGAAGCACCAGCCGCCGCACCTGCAGCACCAGCCGCACCTGCAGCAGAAGCACCTGCCGCACCTGCAGCACCAGCAAAATAAGTTTCCGTTTATTCAGGTTCTTATGCTAAAGAGACAGAGCGAAAGTTCTGTCTCTTTTTTTTGCTCGAATTTTTAAGTAAGTAAAAAAAAAGACACAGTTTGTTGGACTGTGCCTTTTTTTTTTGCTGAGGAGGCAGGACTCGAACCTGCAATTGTCTGATCCAGAATCAGGTGCCTTACCAATTTGGCCACTCCTCAATATCACTTCAACAAGTTGTGCACCCGAGAGGAGTCGAACCTCTAACCGTCTGATTCGTAGTCAGATACTCTATCCAGTTGAGCTACGGGTGCTTCTATGTAGCGTGTACGGGATTCGAACCCGTGATCTTCGCCTTGAGAGGGCGATGTCCTGGGCCACTAGACGAACACGCCAGGTACTTATTATTTTCACTACCTGTGGGCCCTGTAGGACTTGAACCTACGACCCAGCGATTATGAGTCGCTTGCTCTGACCAACTGAGCTAAGGGCCCTCAATGCTTGGCTTTAGAGGCAGATAATATAACGTTTCGTTGATAATATGCAAAACAATAATCTTTTTTCGGTGGTTGTTAAAATTCGATATATTTTTCACGGGTGATGTCAGCGCCCAGGCTGTTCAGTTTCGTTTCAATCTTCTCATACCCTCTGTCAAGGTGATAGACTCTCAATACCTCTGAAGTGCCTTCAGCAACAAGCCCTGCAAGCACAAGGCTGGCAGATGCTCTCAGATCGGTCGACATGACTGTAGTACCGGAAAGTTTTTGAGGCCCGTGAACAACTGCCTGGTTTTTGCGGATGTCAATATGAGCCCCCAGTCTGTTCAGTTCAGGTATATGATTGAATCTTTCATGATAGACTTTGTCAATAATATGGCTTATTCCCTCTGCCTGGGTCATCAGCGCTATCCATTGAGCCTGCATGTCGGTCGGAAAGGCAGGATAGGGTTTTGCGGTGACATCAGTCGATAAAAGCTTTTCAGGGCTTTTCAGGGTAACGCTGCTGACGGTTGTTTCAACACTGCAGCCTGCATGGATAAATTTTTTAAGAACAGCTTTCAATTGTTCGGGATCAACACCGTTTACCGTAATGTCGCCACCGGTTATGGCTGCTGCTGCAAGCAGTGTTCCTGTTTCGATACGGTCAAAAACGTTATGAAATTCAATTGCATTGAGCGAATCGGTGCCTTCTATTTGAAGCTCAGTGCTTCCTGTACCCCTGATTGTTGCACCCATGGCTGTGAGAAATTTGCAAAGGGTCTCAATTTCCGGTTCCATTGCGGCATTGCTGATGGTAGTTGTGCCCTCAGCAAGCACAGCTGCCATTAAGGCGTTTCCTGTTGCCCCGACAGAAGAGATGGGGAAATCAATATGGGCTCCCTGCAGCTTGCCTCCCTTGACCGTTGCATCGATAAACCCTGTTTCAATCGTGATGGTGGCTCCAAGCTTTTCCATAGCCATTAAATGAAGGTCTATCGGACGTGGACCGAATGCACATCCCCCGGGAAGAGACACCCTTGCGTGGCCGAACCTTGCAAGCAACGGTCCGAGCACATAGATTGAGGCTCTCATTTTTTTAACCAGTTCATAGGGAGCCTGAAGACTTTTCACATTTCGGGACGAAACCGTCAAGGTGTTCCCGGAAAAGGAAGTTTCAGCTCCAAGATGATGAAGCAGTTGGGTAAAGGTCAGAATATCCTTCAGATCCGGGATATTATGTAGAGAAAAGGTACCGTTTCCGGTTAGAAGTGTAGCAGCAATAATTGGTAAGGAAGTGTTTTTAGAACCTGAGGCAGTTATGCAGCCGGAGATCCGGCGTCCGCCTCTTATGACAAGTTTGTCCATGAAATGGTGCTCTTATGAAAAAACCGATATTTACAATTATTTCGGGTCATGAAAAACAAATTATTTTTTTTCGAACCGTTTGCGAAGAAAAGGTTTTTATCCTTTACCTTGAACTGAAGTTATTATAACGTTTGTCTATGTTTTATGCGGCGCCGCTTTCTGGCAAAGCGGCTGAATATAAGATCGAGGATTTTCAATGATTGTTATCGTTTCACCCGGCCGGTTCCATCTTTTCTTTCGGAGGTCGTTATTGGTGTTACTCTTTCTGTTGCTGCCGTTTCTGTTATGTAATCATTTCATCGTCATTGCTGCTCCCCGGATAAACAGTGAGATATCAAGAATCAAGAAAGAGCGGACAGCGATAGAGCAGAATCTCGCTGTACTCAAACAACAGCTTAATGAGTACCAGTCAAAACTGAACTTGACAACGCGTAAAGAATCGCAGTCTTTTAAGGCACTTGAGAATATTCGTACACAGATTCTCATGCTTGAAAAAATTATCAGCGAAAATCAGCACTATCTCGAAAAACTTGACAGGGATATCGATCGGCAGCAGCATGAACTTGAGGGTAATCGCCAGATTTACGGCAGGGTTTCCGAAGACTTCCGGAGAACGGCTGTTTCAGTCTATAAATATGGAGGAACTCGAGATATTGAGCATGTTTTTGCATCCGGTTCTGTAAATAAAGCCATTATGCGTATACAATATATGGGTTTTTTTACCAGGGCTGTGCGTCACAATGTTGATGAATTGCAGAAGGCGGCCCGGAAGCTCGAAAACAACCGTCTTGCACTAGAGCAAACCTATCAGCAAAAAGCTGAAATGGTCAAGGAGCAGGAACAGCAGTTGAAAAGCTGGTCGACCAGTAAAAAAGAAAAAGAAGTGGTGCTTGATCGCCTGAAGAAAAACAAACAGGAATACGCTGCACAACTTGCTGGCGTCCAGAAAAAACGTGTACAACTGCAATCACGGATAGAGTCTCTTATTCTTGCTGAACAGCGGGCAGTGGAAGTTGAAAAGATTCGGCAGCAGAAAAAAGTTGAGGCAAAGCGCCGTGAAGCACAGAGAGCTGAAGCAAGGCAACGAGAGGCGCAGCGGCAGGAAGAAAAGCAGCGTGAAGCGAGACGCAGTAAAACACAATACGAAAAACCTGGCTTCCAGGAACCCGTAACAGCTAAAAAAGAAACGAAACAGCCGGTAACAACTGAGACCAGAATATCTGAAAAAGAGAGTGTTGCCACTGTGCAGGAAGAGGGGTTAAGTGAGCTGGAAAAGGTTTCTGCGGATTTTGACAATGCTCTTGGTTCGCTTCCCTGGCCTGTACGGAACGGTATTGTCGCACGCAAATTTGGATCTGTAGAGGATAAGGATCTGAAAATTGTTACAAACAATAACGGTATTGATATAACCGTTCCTGCCAATACTCAGGTCAGAGCTGTTTCTGGGGGTAGAGTCGTTCAGATTGCATTTCTTCCGACCTTCGGCAATGTTGTGATTATACGGCATCCTAAATCATACCTTACCGTTTACGCTAATCTGGGCCAATTATATGTGGTCAAGGACGATCTTATTAAATCTCAGCAGCTTGTAGGACTTTCTGGAAAATTGGCGGAAGGCTCAGTTGTTCATTTTGAGATATGGAAAGGCCGTGTCAAGCTGAATCCTGAAAAATGGCTTAGGCAATAATTATTATGGGAGTGAAAGAACTTTTTTCAGCGATTTTTTCGCTGTTGTTTCAATATCCGAAATTTTGGAAAGATCTTAAAGAAGGAGCAGCAGGCGATGAGTTTAATGTGCTCAGGGATTATGCCGTTCCCGTTATTGCTCTCGTGCAGCTCGCAAAGTTTCCTTTGATAGGTCTGCCCCGTCAGGCTATGATTTTTGCCATAGCGAACTTTTTGATCGATATTGCCGCGCTCTATCTTATGATGGGAGGGTCGGCTTATTTACTCGCGCGGGAACGTTCTGAGCATATAAAAGACGGAATATTAACGGTTTTCTGTTATTCTATGACTCCTGTATGGCTCTTCGAGCTTCTCTACTTTACCGGCAGCTGGAGCTGGCTTTTTGCCTTTTTTGCTCTTGTCTATGCTCTTGTGATCGGTAAAACCGGTTTGGCGGTTATGCTTGATTTCGCTTCCGGCGTTACCGACAACGCATTGCGAAATACAGCGTTTTTTGTAGTGACGGTCAATACTTCGGTTTTTCTGCTGATCAGGGCTGTCATGCGGTTGTTCAACTTTTAGATGGCCTCACATTATGAAGGTTCAGGATCTCCATCTCGATTACGGTATTGTTGAAGATATTCTCAAGGCCTTTCTTGTCAATGAGATACGTAAGTTCGGGTTCAACTCGATTGTGCTTGGCCTTTCAGGTGGAATAGATTCAGCGGTGGTGTGTGAACTTTCCGTTCGTGCGCTTGGTGCAGGCAATGTCCTCGCTCTCATGATGCCCTATGCAACCAGCAGTCCTGAAAGCATCGAGCATGCTGATCTGATGATACGGAAGCATGGCATACGGGCTGAAGAGATTTCCATAACTCCGGTGGTGGACGCTTTTTTCTCGACAATACCGTCTGATCAGCTGCTGAGAAGGGGGAACATCATGGCCCGTACAAGAATGGTTTTTCTCTATGATGTTTCAGCAAGAGACGGCCGGCTTGTTGCCGGAACAAGCAATAAAACAGAGTTACTCCTCGGTTATGGTACCATGTTCGGTGATATGGCCTCTGCAGTCAATCCAATAGGCGATCTCTATAAAACCCAGATAAGGGGTCTTGCTCGTCATCTTGGCATACCTGAAGAACTGATTGTCAAAGCTCCTTCAGCTGATCTCTGGGAAGGACAGAGTGATGAGGATGACCTCGGTTTCAGCTATGAAGCCGTTGATCTGCTGCTCTATATGATGCTCGAAAAGAGAATGGATAAACAGACTGTGCTCAATAAAGGTGTTCCTGAATCCTTCTATGACAGAGTCAGGAAGTTGGTTGTCCGAAACCAGTACAAAAGAATGATGCCGGTCATTGCCAAAATTTCAGGCCGAACCCCAGGTATAGATTTCCGCTACGCCAGAGACTGGCAGGAGGTTAAGTAGCCCAAAATATGAGTCCTATAGGTACCATAGGCCCTATAAGACCTATGCTTCTCTTTTTTCAAAACGACCTCAAAACCGTGTCAATCAAAAAATGTTTGTCATCTTTCACCGGATAATCGGTTGTGAAGTGCAATCCTCTTGATTCGCGGCGTTTTATGGCGCTCTCGATGATAAGGTTTGCCACCTTGATAATGTTTCTCAGTTCGAGGATCTGTGTCGTGATTTTAGTCTTTTTAAAGTAGGACTCAGTTTCCTCTTTAAGGAAGTCAATTCTTCTTTTCGCCCGCTGGAGTCTGAGGTCGCTTCGCACTATACCGACATAATCGTTCATGACCTGCTGTGCTTCCCGCTTGTTGTGTGAGACAAGAATCCACTCCTCGGGATTGACCGTTCCTGTATCGTCCCAATCAGGAAAATCGACGGTATTGTTTAATTTGTAAAGTTGTTCGCGGATATCGCCGCATGCTCTCCAGGCAAAAACAAGAGCTTCAAGCAGAGAGTTACTTGCAAGACGGTTTGCCCCGTGAACCCCGGTACAACTGGTCTCTCCGCAGGCATAGAGACGGTTGATGGTGGTTCGTCCCATATCGTCTGTACGTAAGCCTCCGCAGGAATAATGTGCGGCAGGGACAACGGGGATCATCTCTCTGGTCATATCAATGCCGAAGCTGAGACAGGTCTCGTAGATATTGGGAAAATGTTCCTTTGTTTTTTCCGGATCGATAAGCGTTACATCAAGGAAAACACAATCCTCACCGCTTTTTTTGATTTCCGAGTCAATGGCACGGGCGACAATATCCCTAGGTGCAAGATTCTGACGTTTGTCATATTTGTGCATGAATTCCTGACCGTTTTTCAGTTTCAATACTCCTCCGAATCCCCTGACAGCCTCGGAAATCAGAAATGATTTGGCTTTCGGATGGTAGAGGGAGGTTGGATGAAACTGGATAAACTCCATATTGGCAATCTCAGCTCCGGCCCGATACCCCATAGCCACACCATCTCCGGTCGCAATTTCAGGGTTGGTTGTGTAAGGATAGACATGTCCCAGGCCGCCGGATGCCAGCATGGTGATTTTTGCGAGAATTTTTTTCGGACGGCGCTGCATTGAGTCAAGAACGTAGGCCCCGTAACAGCTGATATCGTTTGTTTTGATTCCCAGGTGATGCTCTGTAAGCAGCTCAATAGCAAAATGGTGCTCAAGCAGGGTGATATTGGGATGGTTGTTGATACGATTGAGCAGTGCAGATTCAACCTCTTTTCCGGTCAAGTCATGTGCGTGGACAATTCTGCTCCTGGAGTGGCCGCCCTCTTTGCCGAGGTGCAGATTGTTGTGGTCTGAGGTTGTAAAGTTGACACCCAGTTCTGTAAGTCGCTTTATGTGCTGAGGGCCTTCCCTGACCATAAGCGAGACCATTTCCTCATTGCATAGCCCGGCACCGGCTTCGAGGGTATCAGCAATATGAAGTTCGGCGCTGTCGTTGTCATCAATGGTAGCAGCGATACCTCCCTGGGCCCAGTTGGTATTGGATGTGGAACTTTCCTTTTTAGTGATGATTGTGACTTTGGCGTGGTCGGCCATGTGAATAGCGAAATAAAGTCCGCCAATACCGCTGCCGATGACCAGAACATCTGTTTTTATTGATTCAGTCATAACCGTGGTGCATCGTTTATTAAAGGTTATTCTGTGGTATCTTGAACCTCTTTAACTGCAAACGGGGAATAGGGCAATAGTCTGCCTCTTCCCCGTTTAGCAAGCTTTCTTATGCGGAATGCGATTGTGTAACCTCATCACGGCAGGAGAACGGCGCACGAAATGACCGTTGTCCAAAGGCCGTTTTCACCTTCGGCAGTCTGGGTGATGTTGTAGGAGTTAATAATTTTGCCGCTCATTTTATAAATACCCTCACGCTCATCCCAGTCCTTGTTTGGATCAAACTCTATTCCAAGGGTAGTGGCCAGCATTGTTGCTGCCAGATCTTCTGCATACTCTCCGGAATGCTCTGCAGATTCCCCGAACGGATGGTGTTCCGACAGATAGCCATACTGCGTTTCATCAGCGGGAATGGCAACGCCGACTGAAGCCGCAATAAGCCGATTGTATTCATTGGTTGAATTACGAGCCATGACCGCAAAGGTGATCTGACCTGGAGCGAGATGTTTCAGGCCTTCTTCGACCGTGATGCGTTCACAGTGAGGAGGGTAAATACTTGATACTGTAACCAGATTGCATTTTTCAATTTTGGCCTCTCTCAGGGCAAGCTCAAATGATGAGAGATATTCTTTGTGCCTTCCCACACCTTTGGTGAAAAAAACTTTTGATGGGACAAATGACAATGCAGTGCCTCCGGATTTAGGTGTTGCTCAAATCGTTTACAGGTTCGAAATTGACGAATTATAGGAAAAAGAGGTGGTATTCAAAATGTTTTTCTTATAGCCACTTTAAAAAATTTTCTTTTTCCGACTCTGATGATTTTTGGTTCAATTTCAAGATCAATTGCCTCATTGATCTCTTCAACTTTTCTATCGCCCACAAGCACCGATTTCTGATCAATCATTCTTCGTGCCTCACTTTTTGAGACTGCAGCTCCAAGGGTGATCAGAAGGTTGATGATCGGCATTGATGGTTCGTCAAATTCAAGAAGTTCAAGCGTATCCGGAGCTTTCTTGTGAATAAAAACCTGATCGAAGTGGGTTTCAGCCCCTTCTGCATCCTCTTCTGAATAGTAAAGCGCTGCAATTTTTTTTGCCAGAGCCCGTTTGGCAGCTCTCGGTTCTGCTTCCATCTGTTCAAGGATTTCAGCTGCACCTGCCTCGTTCCGTGGTATCAGAAGTTTGCAGTAGGTCTCAATGAGCGTATCAGGAATTGAAAGCGATTTGCCATACATATCGGCAGGTGAGTCATTGAAACAGATGGCATTGCCGAGCGATTTTGACATCTTCTCCTTACCGTCAGTGCCGACAAGCAGCGGCATGGTAATGCATACCTGAGGAGCTATTCCATACTCCCTCTGGAGATCTCTGCCGACAAGGAGGTTGAATTTCTGATCGGTTCCGCCGAGTTCAACATCGTTTTTCAGGTGTACTGAATCCATGCCCTGGGCAAGGGGATAGAGAAACTCGTGAATAGAAATAGGTTCCTGGGCACGATACCGCTTTTCGAAGTCATCACGCTCAAGCATCCGAGCAACAGTGTAGTGGCTTGAAAGTTTTATGACATCGGCAAAACTCATTTTCCCGAGCCAGTCGGCATTATAGCAGATGGTTGTTTTTTCTGGGTCAAGAATTTTCGAGGCCTGGTCGAAGTAGCTTAAACCGTTTTCCCTCGCCTCTTCAGCTGAGAGCTGCGGTCTTGTTTTGCTTTTTCCCGAGGGGTCGCCGATCATGGCGGTAAAGTCGCCTATAATCAGAATGGCTTCATGCCCAAGATCCTGAAACTCCCTGAGTTTCCTCAGAACAACCGAGTGCCCCAGATGCAAATCAGGTCGCGAAGGATCTGCACCGAGTTTAATCTTAAGCGGTTTGCAGGTTTTCAGGCTCTGGAGAAGTTTTTGTTCAAGTTCATCGACGCTGATAATTTCAACCACATTGCCGACAATAATATCAAGCTGTTCCTGTACAGTCGGAAAACGCATGGATTCCAGGTTTTTGGTTTAGTATTGTTTTTTGATCTGCTCCATCTGCCGCTGGTTTTCCCTATTTTTAATTGTTTCCCGCTTGTCGTAGAGCTTTTTGCCTTTGGCTATGGCAAGGTCAATCTTGAGCAGCCCTTTCGAATTGAAAAAAGCTTTCAAAGGCACCAGTGTCAATCCCTTTTCATTGATCTTTGTAAGAATTTTCCGGATTTCATCTTTGTGCAGCAGCAGTTTCCGGCTCCGTTTCGGTTCAAGCATTTCAATATGGTTATGCTCGTAGGGAGTGATCTGCATGTTTTCAAGCCACACCTCGTTATGATGGATAATGGCAAAGCTGTCGCTGAGGCTGGCCTTTCCAAGGCGCACTGATTTCACCTCGCTGCCGAAAAGCTGGATGCCGGCAACAATGGTATCGAGAATCTCAAATTCAAAACGGGCCTTTCTGTTCTGAATGGCCTGTACGTATTGCTGAACATGTTGTTTTTTCGCCACCTTGACCTTCAATGATTTTCCGTTTCCAATCCGAACAGTGTTGCTTGTTATTACATAATATCTTCTTTTATTGGAAGTTAGCAATAGAGTAACTGTGCTTGTTTTCAGTTATTCTCAGCCCGCCTGAGACTGCGGAAGTCGACCTGTACAGTGAAGATCAGTCTTTATCATGAGTTTTACAAGGACATGACCAAAACGCAACCCTGATGTGGCAGCCTCCTCTTCTCATCAAAAATTTCAAACCTTGTCATCCCGACACGCAGTGAGGGATCTATTTTCTCTTTCCCCCCCAAGCCCCGTCTTATATAAGTCCTATAGGTCTCATCAGCCCCATCAGTCTCATCTGTCCCATAACACTATCCCACTATATCTCAAGTGTTGCCCCATATACCTTCAACCAGGCCACCTGTTTTTGATAATCGGGATAGTATTTATCAACCTCATTCCAGAATTCTGCGTTATGCCTTTTGTGTTTAAAGTGACACAATTCATGAACGATCAGGTAATTAATGACGCTTGCAGGAGCCATCATGACTTTCCAGTGAAAATTGACTTTCCGTTTTTTATCGGAGCAGGAAGCCCATCTGGTCTTTAAATCCAGAATCGAAATCTCATCAATGTTCAATCCCATCTGTTCAGCGCGCTTCTGAACCCGAGGGCGGATAAATTTGTGGCCACGTTTCCGATAAAACTCTTTGAACAAGCCATTCAGCGTTTCACGTGATCCTTCTGGTGCATAAAAATAACGCCCTTTGAATTCAATCTCTTTTGCCTCGCCATTGTATTGCAGGTAATAATTCCTGCCCAGATAGAGAAACGATTGTCCGTTTACCGGCTCACGTTTTGTTGCATTTTCGTTCAGCAGTTCCCGTTTTGCCTGGTATTTATGGATTTTATACTCATTCGCTTTCAGGATAGCATCGACCTCCTGATCAGGAGTGTTTTCAGGCACAAGAACAGAGAGTGAGCCGTCGCGCTCTATGTAGATGCTGGTGGTCTTCCTCCTGCTGCGTTTGACCGCTATCGTATAGTCCTCAATCATGAGTTGCGAATCTCTGATTGTCTTTTTTCGGCAAGGCTGATTAATTCTGCTGTAAGTTTTGCGGCTTTCGTTTTTATTGAATCAATCCCGCAATAGTCAAGCTCGTCTCTTATCGCACTCTCCAGTTGCCGTTCCTCATTATGCTTTTGCCAGCAATTTGGAATCAGGATAAACTCTTTGATACGTGCATAGATCAGTCCTGCGATTCTACCGGTGTTGCCCATGGTATCGACATCTGTTTTGTCGATACCGGCCTCCAGGACAATCAAATCAAAAAATGGAACAACTTGCACTTCAACTATACTGGCTTCATCTTTTCGGCCTTTGCCGATATCATCGCGTAAATTGGTAAGCTCTGATACAATAATATCCCAATGCTCTTTATGAGCATCAAGTATTCGCTGCAGCCGTTCATTGAACTTGGTATAGAGCGCAGGGTCTTTGTCCATGTTGACTTTTATATGCCAGCGGATCGCATGTTCCATCTCTGATGCCTTGGCTTTACCTGATTTGTTGTGTGTATCAAGCGCTTTCGGGAAATCGTCAGACAAGAGCATTACCGGCGGAATCTTCGGGTTTATCCCTTGTGATTCCAGATATTTGTCAATCAGTTTCCTTACCTTTGCCCCTGCCCATTTCAAATCAAGGGTTTCATCTTTGTACCGGTCGCGCATTCGCATCAAAAGGTATCCCAAACGTTTGGCGGGCACATAGTAATCTTTTGCCATTGAAGCATTGAAGAGCAGGTCAAGGCTATCAAAAAAAGCTTTGATATAGGTGTCAAACTGCGCCCGAAACTTTACATCGGCACCAAGTGCCACGCAGTTCTCAACAAGCTCCCACTCCTCTTGTTCATCAACCATTTTCTGGTTTACATATTGTCCAATCTGCTTTACGCCATAGTCCTGAAATAACTGAAGCAAGCGATTGAATCGCGATTCAAGAATCGGTATCTCCTTATCCAGACCCCTGAAATAGACACTTAAATCAGCAAATTCCTTTTCGTCAGTTGTTGTGTAGATAGCGAGTGCGGTTTTCAAATGAGACGCAACACCGAAATAATCAACAACAATGCCATGCTCCTTTACATAGCCGCTTTTCATGACCTTGGTGCGATTGACACGCGCAATCGCCTGCATCAGATCATGTTCGCGCAGGTTTTTATCAAGATACATGACCTGCTCAACCGGAGCATCAAAGCCGGTCAACAAGCGGTCGCAGACACAGAGTATCGCAACGCCGGATTCAGGCTTTTCGAAGTTAAAGTCTTTTTTGAAACTATCTATCGCATCCATTTCAGAGGCATGTCTCCGCGCCTGGGTTATGTAACCAAGTTCATTGTTATCTGACATGGTTACTACAGCACATACTTTGAGGAACTGCATTTGTTTGAGCAGCTCTTCGTCGCGCTCGGTCGCAGGCTTTAACAATTCATTTTCAATTCTTCCCTTGATTGCCTCATCAAGTTCATATTTATAGCGACATGCCGCCACAATCGAAGTAGCCACAACCTGTGCTTTTAACCCGTTAGGCAAGACCTCCTGAGTGTAGTGCTCAATAATATCTTCGGCAATTTTCTTGATGCGGTCTTTTGATTCAAGGTACGCCGTCATGGTGCCATAGCGTTTTTGAATCTCCTGCCGCTCTTCTTCTGAACGGTCGCGGAACATATCCTCAAACTCCTGTTTGAACAGCTCTTTGTTGAGAATCTGGTCTTTACTGGTACGACCAATATAGAGGATATCAACGGTAGCCCGGTCTGCTACCGATTCATTCATCTTATAGGTGTCAATTGGCGTACCAAAACGTTCATAGGTCGTTTGCTTATGCCGTTCGGTCATAAGTGGCGTACCGGTAAAGGCAATTTTAACGGCATTGGGAAAGCCGTTAAAGAGGTTGTCGCCCATATCGCCGCCTTGTGTGCGATGCGCTTCGTCTATCAACAAGAGTATGCGTTCGCTGGCATTGATCGTCTTGAATTCTTCAAACCTGGGCACAACGCCGCTGGCAATAAGCGACTGAGCTGAAACGCCATTCTGGGCGAGAAATTTATGCAGCATGACCATGTTCAGGTTCGACGTCGTTGTTTTCAGCTTGTCAAGGTCACTGCGATGCTCGATTATGGTAACGCTTTCTCCGGTATTGCCTGCGGTTTCGGAGAGCTGGTCTTCCAGATCGTTCCGGTCATTGACCATAATGATCTTGTAATCTTTAAGGTCATCGCAATCTCGGAGCTTTTTAACCAGAAAAACCATGGTAAGTGATTTCCCTGACCCTTGGGTATGCCATACAACACCGCTTTTTTCAAAAGGGGTTTTGCCGGTTCGGAGGCGATCAACAATTTTTCCCACTGCACGGTACTGAGGGTAGCGACTGACGATTTTTACCAGTTCACCCTTTTTGATTTCCATGAACACGGTAAAGTTCTTGAGAATATCGAGCAGAATTGATTTGTTGAGCATCCCGAGAATCAGGACTTCCTGCCGCTCTTCATTGGGTTTTACTTGAATCGTCCGATAAACTTCCGGGAAAATGTCTTTCCAGTTCAGATAATGGTCAAATTCGCCGGTAACGGTACCGAATCGCGCCTCAGTGCCATGAGTGATAATGCTGAAGAGGTTCGCATGAAAAAGCTTCTCTTCACCCTCTTTAACGCCATAATCATCATCACGGGTGTTGGCGTAGCGGCTGATCTGAATAAACGCCTCGCTCAAGGGTTCTGCCACATCCTTGTCCTTGCACTCGATGACCACAAAAGGGAGGCCATTAACTAAAAGCACTATATCGGGAATGATGGAGTTGCGGCTCGCACCGGGGGTATCGATGCGGAACTGATTAATTGCGATAAAGCTGTTTCGCTCAGGATTGCGAAAATCTATCAAGCGCACCAAAGGGCTCTGTTCACCGGTCAGTTCATTGAAGTTCGTTGTGGTGTTTTTTGTAAGAAGCTCGTGTATGGTTTTGTTGGCTTGGAGAAGCCCGACACCAGGCTGGGTTATAACCTCCCGCACTACATCGTCAATCTGTTTTTCAGTAAGCCAGGATCGTCCGTCATCGGTAAGGTTGATGCGCTTGAGAGAGTCGCGGAACTCATTGGTGAGAATGGTCTCCTTGAAATGCTCGCGTTTGCTTATTGCCGGGTCTTGGGGGATACCATGTAACGATGCGATGTTCTTTCCATAGACACCTTTTTCCTCGGCGGCGATGGGATATTCTTGACCGTAAAGTTTAAAGCCATAATGTGATTGCTCATTATGGTTTATCACTTCCCAGCCCAACTCACTGAGTTTATCAAGAAATGGGCGTTCGACATTGGTGTATTCGGACATTATTGTGCCACCTTTAGATCACACAATAAATTTATCTGGCTTAGTAATTCTTGAGTTCTTAAGTGAATAAACCCTTCAAAATCATCGACCTTAAGTTTATCGACCATATCCTTGGTAATAAATTGTGACTCAAGTATTAAATAAAACTCTTCAAGCTTTCCCTGCCGTGTATATTCAGTCTCAAATGCTTCGATGTATTCGCTTGGGTTTTTTGCTTTGATTCTGTTATTATTTGTCTCTTTTGTCAGCAATGCAATATTTGCGATATTATTTATGATGTCGTTGTATAGATGGTTGGAATATTGTTGTTTTATCTGCTTTCCGATAACTGAATTGTCAGGAAATATGTGGTGCTCTTCCAAAGTATATTGGATGGTTGCATTTTTTGCAGGTACAAGCCCATTATAAAAGTCCCTAGCATTTTTACTTTTCAGCAAGAGCAGCATTGCTCGATAAATTTGCTGTGAACTTGCCGATTTATAAGCTTCAAAATATTCAGGAGTTTCTGGTTTTGCCGCTTGTATACTTCCGAAAGTACGGGTATTATCGGGCATCATCTTTTCCAGAGCTGTAGCGAGAGTATTTTCTGTAGCATATTTCAAATCTCTGGCAATTCGCTGATTCTGGGCACCAGGATAACGGTTTTTAAGCAATGTATTCCAAAACCATCTGCTTAAGAAAATTTGTTTTTCAAGGTCAATATTGGCGAAATACCCGTAAAAACCAGCAAGAAATTTTAGCATTGGCTGATACTTAAAAAGCTCTGTCTCTTCAATAAATAATTGCTGTTTCATCATTGATAGTATCTGATGAAAAAGGTCATGCACATACTTTACCTTGTCTATCAGTTCATCTGTCCTCAATTTAAGTATGGCAGTTTGCAAATATTCTTTTTTCAGCAGAATAGTGATAATCGCGAGCATATCGCCATCTTCAAGCTTCGCTTTGATGCCATCAAGCGTCAAGCCATTATCGCTAAGATTAGAGAAATAATCTTTATTTACATTTCCTTCATAATTTAATACTGAAAGATATGTTCGCAGATCAAAGAAATTATCTCCAATTTTCCTGTAAGTCTTTGCCACCATAATATCAAATATGCTTAATCGCGTATTCATGGTATTGATCCGTTCAAATACTTCGAGTACTTGCTCGAGTTTGCCCTTTTGCTCAATATCAAAGACACGACGATATAGTATGTTCTTCTGAATTTCTTGAACTTTGTTATTGTAAGCAACGAAAAGATTTGCATCATAGCCCATAATAGGAAGCATTGATGCGGATACTTTAGACCAATTGTATACGTGTTTTATTTTTACAAAACGGGCTTTGTATTTGAGGAATATTTCTTCTTGCGTTAACTTACCAAGTAGTAGAGGGGTGTCTCCGTTTTCTGAATCGAGAACTGTTTCATCACCCAGCACCCAACGCAGTTCGGAATCTTCACCAGTATAATCTGTATCCCAGTAAATATCGATCTTTGTTTGCTTTTTGATATTGCTCCCTTGATAAACAGGCTTATCCGTAAAAGAAAGCAGTAGTGCAGTAGTCCTCTGCTGTCCATCAAGTAAATAAATGGCAGTTTCTGCAGTGTTATCTTCTGGAATTTTAATCTCCTTAATGCTGCCTCCGACTCGTCGACGTGCAAGATCTGCTACACCTTCCCAAAGAAGAATGCTACTAATTGTATAGTTGTGAAAAAGACTATCAATCAATAAACGGATTTGATTTTTATCCCAGACAAAGGGGCGCTGAAATTCCGGAATCCAAAGCTTTTCCGTTTCAGCATATTCTATCAAGCGCTCAATATTTATCTCTTGTTCAAATACTTTCATTATATCGCCTCCAGTTTTATATGTTCATTGTATTTCACCCGGACTTTGCCATTGAGCAGGTCGGACATTAGTGCAAATTTAAGTTGTTGGTATTTGTATAAGATTTTGTTTTCTATCTGTGCTTTTGAATCTATGCTTAATAGATGTTTCGAAATTTCATTTTGTTCGTCAAACTGTGGTTTCTTCACCATAAGTCTCAGAATTTTTGAGACAGCTAAACCTGGTTGAGCTGAAGCTTCTGAATATTGGTTCATATTCATCTCATCAAGCAATTGTGATAGCCAGCCAAGTGAAATTTGATTAAAAACTGAGACAACCACAGCATGTTCAGAGGCATAAAACTTACCCCTCACTCGATTAACATTTCCACATAAGGCACCTTGTCGTCCAATTAAAATATAGTTACCATCATGCGTATACATTGTTGTGAAACCTCTGAGACCATTTCCTCCATATACAGGGTATTGGGCAAAGTCGAAGATTGACTTTGAGGTAATTCCTTCACCACTTTTCATCGATGCTAATTCATCAATCCTCACAACTTCCCACTCCTTCGGAACCCACCCCAACTCACTCTGCTTATACAACTCGGGCGCATCCTCATAGCTCGGTCTAAGTTTTCCTGTTTTCAGGTCAATGCCGCGGGTAAATAGGTCGCGCAGCATGCCGGACTTGATCGCCTTGTACTTGGCAATGACCGCCTCGGTCTTTTCGATCACCGCATCAACGGTGGAGAGAATACGGGCTATTTTGCGTTGTTCGGAGAGTGCAAATGTTTCAAAGGTTACCCGGTATAAATAATCACGGCTAATACTTGGGACGCCTGTTGACTCATTAAGCTTTTTAAGATCAAATTTCAGTAAATTATAATAGAGCCATTTCGCATCAACGTTTGCATTTGGTAAAACTGCATAGGCTGTATCAATAACCCAACAGTCACCATTTATATAAAGCGGTTTATCTAAAGTTCCTTTTCTTGCAACCACCACCAACGGGCCATGAAATAACGGCTTTGTTGCCGAACCGACTAATCCACCAGTACCATAAATACCAATAGGTGTATAATCATTCGATCGAATTTCTTTAGGACTTGCGCCGTATTCAATCGTTGAGAGGTCTTTTAAAGACTCACTCATCTCTCACCCCCCTGATTCCAACTCATCACCCTGAATCGGACGGGTAAATCCCTAATTTTTTCAATAAATAAGCGGAGATGACCCAAGAGAATACCTGCAAGCAAGGCCTGCTCGGGTAATTTTGCCATAGCCTGTTGCAAAATTGAGGTCCCGTATTCTTTGGCATAACGAATCATATACCCGATATCCCAATACATGGAAATCATTTCCGCATTGGCAGTCATGAATGCTTTTGTTTGCGCTTGCCGTATACGCTGCTTAATGTCGATCAGCAGCGTATTGTAAAAAGTCAGTTCACAGTTTATAAATCCGGAAGGGTTGTACGGTGACGTTACCATTTCACTTCTTGCTACTGTTCTGGCTGCGGTTTAGAATAGCTTTTTTCACCGCCCTTTTTGCGGTTGCACGAGAAACTGAACCTGTCTTGGGCGCTTCATGGACTTTTCGTTTTGTAACTGACTGTTCGGCGATTGTTTTTGCGGTAGTGGAATTTGCATGAGCACTTGATGGCGTGTCAAGCGATTTACCGGTCTTGCTTGCCTCCGCTTTCGTCACAACTTTAACAATAGGCATGTAAGCTCCTTAAATCAATGTTTATAATGAGATTAATCCGTCTGTGCAATGGCTGATGATATTTTTCCCATTATGCACGGTTGTGCTGACCGGAGACAAAACAAAACTACTCGAGTCGGCTTGAGCGGATTGTTCTACCGTTCCCTTCCTTCACGGATACAATCTACGATCTCTTTTGTAGAAATGTGAGCTTTAATGGTTGGGACATCTAATGGAGAAACCGCAATATTTTCAGGAATCAAGGCAAATATGCGCCCATCTTGTCTCCTTATCAGAACTTTACCTGAATTTTCTGCCTGATCGAGAACAATAGCAAGTTTTTGCCTGGCCTCTGCATCTGTGTAGGTTTGCATTTTATAACTCCAGAGTTGATATTTCAAGATCCTTGGCCACTGCATGTAACTTTGAATCCATTGTCAGTAACGGTGCTCCCTGCCTTAAAGCACAATCCAGAAAATAGGCATCATAAGCGTACATATTGTTTTGTTGAGATATTGATATAGCATTTGCAAAATCAGGCTCAATATACCGAATTGGTATACTATTGAAGATTTCAATGCCTTTTTTGGCTTCTTCAAGACTCAGCCGGTTTCTCTTAAACATTGCCGAAAATGCATTACCTATTTCCCAAGGAATAGAACCAGGGCCGATCAGTGTATTTCCTCTTGTTAATTCAATAATTCTTTTTCGTTCAGGCTCATCTATAATGACCGCGATTATTGCCGAAGTATCAATGACAATGTCCATCATTAGCTCCTATATGTGTATTATTGACAATTCCACAATAGCATTGGAGCTTGTCAAGTGAAATAGGTTGCACAGTTTTTTAGCTTGTGAAGCGCGAATGCGCTGAATTAAGTTGAAGCAGTTGTTGGGTATCTTTATTATTCTTTAATAGTTACCGTAATTCCTTGGTTGCCATTTAAAACATTTTTAACCAAATCCTTAATCTCCTGTTGTTCTTCTTGTAGCTTCTCAAAAAGAACAGGCTGATATACATTTCGTTTAATAGCTATTTTATCAAAATTGTAACGAAGTGAAAGACTCATTTGATAAAGCAAATCTGTATGTAATTCAACTTTGTTGATATTCCATTGTGTTTGTGCTGATTCACCTGTTGCTGATATACACAAATGATCAAAATATGTTTTCCATGAATCTATTACTTTTACAAACCTTTTTTGATTACCAAACTCTATTTCTATTCGGTTGAGAGCTTCAACATGCTCTTTTGACAAAGGATTCCCACGTGTTGCCATTAATATTTTAAATACTTCTTCTTTGTGATTAAATGCAGATCTATTACGTTCAAGGAATTTTTGTACTTGGACAGCAACTATTGGTCCAATAATTATTGCAATAATTGATACAATCCAATATGCAATTTCAACAGTTGTAGGTGAATTGTTCATTTAATCATCTCTTTTTTTGCGCCGAAGGCGTCTACACAACATTGTTTAGACTGATATATATAATCTTGATAAAACAGAAAATTCTTTCTGGATAACATGCCTTCAATGTATTCAGAATAATCCAATCAATACCGTATTAAAAAAAGAGATACAAGATTCCCTTCGTATCTTTCATAACTTCCCAAAAACCTTCTTTTGCAGTATAACAAACAAGTTTTGCCCATCAAAACACACCGACCCTAAAAAGACGTCACTTCCGAACCTGCACTTCCATCCCCCCTTTATTGCCGGAAATTCGTCCACGATGAAAATTGTTCACTCATACCCCCACTCTTTCAAATGCTCTGCCAGTTCAACACTCGCGGCATCCTGTTCTTTGAGAACGATGATTGCGTGACGAAGCTAATCTGAAAAATTTCCTTGCATGTGCCATCCTTAAACGCTATACTTTTTGTGAAGTCCTCGGAGAAATCCTCTCCCGACCTTGAGTCGGTGACGATCCCGGGGTTTTTTATTATAAGTCGCCAGCCACAATGCATTGTTCATGTTGAGAGTAATGAGGAGATATTTCTCAAGACAATTATTCCCAGAAGAAAAGCTACCAACAAATACGTGAGTGAAGAAAGATGAAAAAGAGCGTTCAATATGACGAAGAAAAGGATATCCTTGAATCCTATGAAGATGGTGAATGGGTATCGGTCAAGGATTCAAAAAAAGAAAATAACAAGCTCCAGCAGTGCGCAAAGAACACGCTGAATCAAAACAAGAGAATCAGTATTCGAATGACTTCAAAGGATTTAGACTGTTCCTCACTCATACCCTAACTCCTTCAAATACCCTGCAAGCTCAACACTCGCAGCATCGCGTTCTTTCAGAATACTGTGCAATGGCTGATGGTATTTTTCCCATAGGTTTTCGAGGCTTGTGCGGAGCGTACGGCTGTACTGCGCAAGGTACTCTTCTACTGTCGCGTAAAGCGTTCGTTCCCACCGCGCCAGAATGAGCTGCCTGGCTTCAGCACTGTCAATTTTATTGCGGGCCTCTTCGACCAGCTTATCTTTGCGCTCTTTAATCTCTTTGATGATCTTCTTGCAGGCCTTAAGCTCAGCCTCCAGTTCCGTATGACGGGCAATACGCGTTTCCTGTTCGGCAATATGTTTGGCTAATTCTTCTGCCAGGTTTCCCATCTCGGCAATCACGTGTTCAATCGGGATAAAAGATTCACCAGCTTTTTTCAGTGCTTTAACCTGCTTCCCTTTGTTTTTTATATCACGGGTAATCTCTTTGAGTTCTCCACCAAATACCTTGATTTGTGACTTAACTTCAGCAAGTTCATCTTTTGGGAAAACTTCGTAATCATCTTCACTCCATATACCCTCTTCCAGTTCATTCACCTCTTTGAACAAGGCATCCAGCTCATCACGCCGGGCCTCATTGTCCTGCATCTCCTTGAGCACTTCGGGAAACTGGCTTTGCAGAATTTCCTCATCAGGAATAAGGTCAGCATTCCATCCGCTGGCCGATACACTGCGAAGGTCGGTAAAAAGAGCATTCCAGTAACTGGCAAAGGCACCACGACTCTTAAATTCATCAAGAATACCAAGCTTGCTGATGCGCTCGGTTATGGTCGCAGAAAAAGCATGGTAGAGGTCATAGACGTTCTTCTTTCTGGGCAAATCTTCCAGGGCCGGCAGGTTTTCATTCCACCAGGCAGTAAGGCTTTTCGCAAATTCCTGATGCTTGCTTTTCAGTTCGGTGCTTGCATCAAGAAATGCTTTTAAACTCTCCTTGCTTTCAATAGCCGGCACGAATTGCGAATAGGTATTCTTGACCGGCACAAACAGTTTTTCGCGAATACCGATATAGTTTTTCCAGTAATCGGCAAGGTTTTCAACTTCCGTACCCGGAATACCCCCATTGAGGTGCGCATGAACATCGTGGGGTTCGGCAGGCGGGCTGTTATCGACATAGCGTCGGATATTGCAGTTGAACTCCTCTTTTTCCAGTTCTGCAACAGTGACCACATTACTGTATTTGTCCAGTGCCCGTTTGTTCCGGTATACATAAGCTATTTTTTCAATATCTTCGGAGCGCAGGGTGTTCTGAACCTTTCCCTCTTTGTACTCGTGGTCGGCATTGATAAAGAGCACCTCCTTCCGGGTAGCTGCACCGGCACGATTGATAATCAGAATGGAAGCAGGAATGCCGGTACCGTAAAATAGTGCAGGAGGCAGACCGATAACCGCCTCAAGATAGCCACGCGTTATCATCCACTCTCGCATTTTGCGTTCTTCACCGCCACGGAAAAGAACCCCGTGAGGCATAATTACAGCCATGCGCCCGGTTGATTTGAGTGTACTGATCATGTGCTGAACAAACATGAAATCCGCTTTCCCCTTGGTGGGCATCCAGAATTGATAGCGATCTTTGAACTTCATGCTGTCGGTGGAATAGTTCTGCGAAAAGGGCGGATTGGCAATAACAATGTCGAACCGCTTCAGTTCAGCACCTTCGATATGCTTTGGGTCATTCAGCGTATCGCCGTTTTCAATCTGTGCATCCAGAATGTCATGAAAGAGCATGTTAAGCTTGCACAAGCTCCAGGTGGTTCCGTTCTTTTCCTGACCGTACAGCGTCAGTTTTCTGGCACTGCCATATTTGCTTTCGACATGGTTGAACGATTCAATCAGCAAACCGCCCGAACCGACAGTAGGGTCGCAGATTTCGGCATCCTGCGCCGGGTCGAGAATGTTTACCAGCAGCGTTACAACGGTACGAGGCGTATAGAATTCGCCGCCTTTTTTTCCTGCACTATCGGCAAAATATTTGATCAGGTATTCATACGCTGAACCAAGCAGATCGGGAAATTCAAGATTGTCATCAGTAAGAACCACCTTATCGAAATGGCCGATGAGTTCAACCATGTCTGAATCAGTAATCCGCTTGTTGTTTTTGCCAAAGGTTTTATTGAAATCGATCGGCTTAAGAACACCTTCAAGGCTGCCGAGATTCTTCTCTTCCAGTTCGGCAAATGCTTTCATCAGCTCAGAGCCTACTTCCTGCTTCTGGTGCTTGATTATTTCCCATCGGGCACGCTGAGGAACAAAGAACTTGTAAGCGTCTTCACGCTCCAGGCCAGCTTCGAGCTCTTTGCCTTGCACACCGCGTTTTTCAAGCTGCCCTTTCCTTAACAGGCGTTCAATATCAAACTGGTCATTGACTCTTTTCAAAAAGAGCATGGCAATGACATACTCTTTATACTCGGAAGCATCCATGTTCCCGCGAAGCGATTCGCAGGCTTCTTCAAGGAAGTTTTCTAACCACGACAACGAAAGTTTATGAGCCATGTATTTCTCTACATAGATGTGATATGTTCTTAAGCCCGCCACCAACGTCCATACAATAATCATGAAACTATTCCGCCAAAACAGCAGATTTCTGATTTGTAACCCATATAATACGTAAAATTCAAACCATTTATAATCTGGTTAATCTTCTGAAGTTCAATCACTTATACGGGTTATGGGGTGGTGACGTTATTCATAACGTACACTTCTCCAACAACTTCTCCCCCCAACTCAAACTCCCTTTGCACTGACAACTTGGTACTGCCCTGCAGGCTCTGAGCGTATTGTTATAGAAACGCCGGATTATCTCGTGAATAGTTAAAAACTATGTCCAAAGCAGGAAGTAAACTTATCAAGTCCGCAAACCAGGCGCTGGCCTATGCACGTGGCGAATCGAGTGACGGCTTTACTGTTCATGTTCCAGAGGAAATTGACGTTAAGTCTATCCGCAAAAGTTTGGGGTTGACGCAACCTGAATTTTCTTCGCGGTTTGGCTTTGATGTTCGGGCGGTACAAGATTGGGAACAAAAACGCCGTCAACCTGATAGGGCAGCACGGATTCTTTTAACCGTCATTGCCCATGAACCTGAAGCAGTCAGCAGGGCTTTAGCGCATCAGCGGCCATACAAAAATGGTACACGCAATTTTCCTGTCTGGTTGGATTATGGGAGGTGGTTGAATAGCGTTAGTGGACAACTCTCGACTGAAATAAATAAGATTGTGACGCAGTGTTTGGTGGATTCTGTTCTATTTTTGTTTTTGGCTGATAGGTTGCTGATCTTTTAAAAAAACACTCACGATGGCCATATTAAATTTCCCTGAATTCACGCGAGATTCTGATGAATTTTGGGCAGCGATCCCTATGCAATACAGAGAGCAGATACTTTCCAATGTTTTCTGTTCGCGCTGTCGAGAAGCAGTTGAGATTGTTGATTATTCCGATGCAATTATTAAGGGTGACCTGCTCTTGAAAGGAAAGTGCGCAACATGCGGCCATGATGTGGCTCGCCTTGTCGAAGGTTCCTGAAGATTTCCTTTTCAATTATCGTATCAACAATACTTCTGTGAAAGGGGATAATTTCTTATTCCGTTTCCAGATATTCAACAGGAATAAGATTTCCTATGTTGAGGATCAGAAATGGATCCAGGCATTTTTTTATCCGTACCATTTCCTGTATGCCGTGTTCATGGTACATTTCGACAAGGTATTCCGACTTAAGCTTTCCTATGCCGTGTTCGGCGGAGAGTGTTCCGCCAAGTGAAAGAGCTTTAGCGATAAATTCCCTGTAGAGGGATTTGCCTTTTAAAAACTCTTCTCTGGTGCGGGGGAGGATGTTCAGGTGTACGTGGGCATTGCCGATATGGCCAAAAATAATATAGACAAATCCGTGTTCTTCGCAGGAATTGCGATAGAAATCGAAAAGCTCACGGAACGCTCCATCCGGTACAGCCATGTCAGTGCTGATTTTACTCTCTTGTTGCCTGCTGAGCCAGTCGTTGACAATGAGAGGTAATGCATGGCGGAACTCACGTAATCGTGCCTGTTCATCACGGTCAAGTGCTATCCATGATTCGTCGGTCATGGCGTTGCAGGACTCCATTCGTTCAAATAGGGCGTCAAGGTCGTTTTCTTCTGTTGCAGGTGTAGTTTCCTGCTCTAATAAAACCGCTCCGCAGCTGTCGGAAGGCACTTCAGAATATTTTGTAGCTAAAAACCCGAGTGAATGTTGATCAAAAAACTCTATTGCCCTTGGCATGACATGGTTTTGGGGATTTTTCAGCAGGCTGACAAATTTGAAGAGATCATCGAAGTTTCTGAAGTAGACAACGCAGGAGATGACTGCCGCCGGCAGGGGAATAAGCATGAGGTCAGCCTCAACAATAATACCGAGTGTGCCTTCAGAGCCGATAAAGAGGTCGATGAGATCCATGCTCTCCTCTGAAAAGAACCCTGCATTATGCTTCGATGTATCAGGCATTCGGTATTGCGGCCTCTGGAATGCAAGAGAACCTGCTAGAGGCAGGCTTAGGTGAAACATTCCGTGTTCATCCGCCAGACATGCCCCGCGTGTAAGGTCAAGCCGATCGCCCTGGGGGAGGACAAGAAGAATTCTTGCAATATGTTTTCTTGTTGATCCGTATTTGAAGGATCGTGCTCCTGAAGAGTTGTTCGCGATGGTGCTGCCGATGAAACAGAGCTTTTCAGTTGGATCCGGCGGATACAACCAGCCGTTCTGTTCGACTTTTTTCTGGATATCATCAAGGAGCGCACCGCCCTGAACGGTAATAAAGGCCTTGTCAGAGGAGAGTTCAACCAGCTCTCCGATCCTGTCGAGCTTCTGCATGGAAATGACATAGTCACCCAGAGGGATTCTGCCGCCGGTTGTCCCTGTTCCGTTTCCGGCAATGGTGAAACGGCGGTGTTCTTTCGGCGCGCTTTTAAGCAGATCGGAAAGTTCATCGATTGTTTCCGGAAAAAACACTCCCGGAGTATGCCCCGTTTTTAGATTACTTGTATCCTCAAGGAATCCCAGGATGGATGCTGGGTCATGCTTATAAATCATTGTTCTGCTGCTTTCCGCTTTTATTCTCAAGAGTTGCCCCTGATGCAGGTACTGTGGTATTCAGCGGTTGTTCAGGCTCAATCACCGGCAGATCGTTATCCGTACTCTCGGGTGTCGGTAATGGCGTATTGGAGGCTTTAATCCCTTTTTGAGGAGATGCACCGGGCATTACCCTTCCCTGTAAATAATACTTTATCAGCTCACGGGCAATCGGGGCAGAAATGGAACCGCCGAAACCGGCATTTTCGACAAGTACCGCCAAAGCGATTTTCGGATTTTCAACAGGGGCAAAAGCGATAAACCATGCATGATCCTTGCCATGGGGATTTTGTGCAGTTCCGGTTTTCCCTGCAATGGTGATACCGGGGACTTTCGCCAGCGTTCCTGTACCCCGCTGCACAACACCAGTCATGCCGTCCTTAATCAGACTGAAGGTTGACGCTGAAATTGGCAGCTGTTTTTTTGCAAAGGGAAAGGGAAAATATTGACCGGTTTCTGAATCCCGATATCCCTTGAGGATATGAGGCTGATAGAGTGTTCCGTTGTTTGCGATAGCTGCAGCGTAGGCGGCAAGCTGCACCGGTGTCGTACCAAGTTCCCCCTGGCCAATGGCTAGGCTGACCATATATCCTTTTGTCCACTTGTTTTTCCCGTACCGTTTATCGTAATATGTTGCAGATGGCAGAAGGCCTGACCTCTCTCCGGGGAGGTCAATGCCGGATTTTTCTCCGAAACCGAACATGCTCCCATATTTTGTCCAATTTTCAAATCCGACATTAAAAATCAGATTATAAAAATAAACATTCGATGAAACGGTAATGGCATTTCTCATATCGACCCATCCGTGCCCTTTGCCTTCATTACTGAGAAATCGTCTATTGCCAAACCTGAAGACCCCTGTGTCAAGTATTTTCTTTTGAGGATCGATTTTTTTTTCTTCAAGCGCAGCCATGGCAAGAATCATCTTATAGACGGATCCTGGAGGATAGACTGCCTGAATTGTTCGGTTAAACAGCGGCTTCTGAGGAGAGGTAATAATATCGTTCCATCCTTTACGGTCGGTAGAGCCGTTGAACGTATCAAGATCGTAGTCAGGAGCACTGGCAAGGGCAAGGATTCCACCGGTAGAGGGGTCCATCGCTACAACAGCACCCGATTTTCCGGTTTTTGTCAGGAGTTGTTCGGCAAGCTCCTGGAGGCCTCCGTCAAGAGCGAGGTAAAGATCATCGCCCATTACGGATGGAATATCATTTTTTCCGTTATTGTATTTTCCTGCAGATTTTCCCAAAGGAGTAATCATTTCAAAACGAGCTCCTTTTTCACCTCTCAGCCACTCTTCATAATACTTTTCGAGTCCGCTGAATCCGATCTTGTCATCCGGCGCATAACTTTCATCGTCCAGTTCCTCAATCTGTTCTTTTGATATGGGACGTGTATAACCGAAAATATGGGCTCCGTGAAAGGAATCAGGATACTTTCGCTTGTTGTCAGTATCAATAATTACGCCGGGAAGCTGCCAGAGATTTTCGCTCAGCCGAGCTATCCGTATAGCGTTCAGATTGCGGCTGACGGTTATTGCAGAAAATCGGTTAAGTTCAGAAGCTTTATTGATTTTTTCGGTCAGTTCGCTTTTGTCTATTTCCAAAAGCCATGCGAGTAAATTTGTTTTGGCTTTTCCGAATTCAGAAGGAATGACCTTGACTGTATAGAGCGCCTGATTGTCGACCACGATAAGCCCGTTTTTGTCAATCATCCGCCCCCTTGGTGGCTGAGTACGGATTCGGCGAATGCTGTTAGAGGTTGAAATCGATCCGAGCTCCTGAAAATTAAGGACCTGAAGATAAAAAAGCCGACCGAACAGAACGGAAAAAACAATTATTACAAAAAGCGATACGACCCCGATGCTTCGCTGAAGTTGATCCATTGTTCAGCCTGCAAATGATTTTCTCAAAAATAACCGGTTTAAGATAACGGCAAGGATGAGGGTGAATAAAGATTCAAGGAATCCAAGAACAAATATTCGGTAAGCTGGAGAAAGTGCGAGAGGGTTGTATCCTGCGACCATGACTGCATTGGCACAAAAACCAGCCGTCACGATGGCTCCATAGATGCGTTTTGTTATTTGTTTAGCGGTCGCATGGCTGTCTTCCGGGATATTGAAAAAACCTGCAATAAAACCTTCAATTGTTCTTGCAAGCATATTCAGACCCATGTTTCCCGAAAGAATGCCAGTAAGCAAACCGGCAGCGAACCCGAAACTCGTGCCGGCTTTTTGGCCAATGGTTATTGAAATGAAAGCAAGAAAAATGGTGACAATATCGGGGGATACGTTATAAAGGGTAAGGTGGGATAACCCGAGTTCCTGCACCAGTGCGACAATAACAAGGATGCCGATATAAAGAGGATATTTTTTGGTCACAACTCAATGTCTGAAATTAAGGAAATGTTTCACCTGAGGCATTCTCTCCGATCATCTCTGTTTTTTCGGGTTGACTTTTCAGTGGCGCAATCAGTACATAGGTCAATGACGAAAAATCAACGGCAAGCCTTATTTCCACTGTCAAAAAAAGTTTATCGGGTTTTATGCTTACCACTTTACCCACAGGAATGCCGCGGATCGAAAATGTACTGAAGTCTGAAGTGAGGAACTGTTCATGTATCTTGAGACTGCTGCTTATGGGGATGTTTTCAATTTGGGCGATGAACTCCCTGCCGCCGTTCCAGCTGAGAAGACCCATGCTGTTGCTTTTGTCAGACACCACGCTGACCTTGAAGTCTGTGTTGATGACCGGCATCACCTTTGCAAAATGCTCGGAAACAGTTGTTACTCTTCCAACAAGTCCCTCTGGTGTCAAAACGGTCATGTCTTTTTTAATTCCATTCATTCTTCCCGCATTGATAAGCAGCATGTTCTCCCGATCACTGAATTTACGGTTCACCACCCTTGCCATAATAAACTTTGAAGCGTTTAATGTGGTATCGGCAAGAATTTTCTTGCGGTTTCGGTTATCCAAAGCTGCAGTTTCAATGTTCAGCACCCTTGAAAGAAGATTAGTGTTGATGCGCATCAGCCGATCATTTTCTTCTCTCAGATGAAGCACATAACTATAGCTCATCATTTTGTCGGTAATGAAGGCGCTGAACTCAATTCCGTTAGTACGCAGTCTGGTGAGCAGGTCCTTATCCTGAAACTTTATAAAAAGAAATGAAATACCGCAGTAAACAACAAAAAGCAGATAATTGTTATACCTGACAAAAAGAGTGAAAAACTTCTGCACGTTTCAGGTTCCGATTTTTAAGAAGTGACCAGCCGTTTCCAGCCATGAGTGCTTGCTCATGAAACCGGATAGGTATACTGTATCACGTTGTGAATGTTCTTTCAGTTATTTTGGTGTTCCTGCTGGAGTTGCCCCTGTTGTTATTGCATGTCTCAGCTCTCCGGATTTGCCCGATACATAATTTTTGTTACCTTTTCTTCATAAAATGCAAGTTACGTATGGTCAACAGGTCAAGAGAAAATACATGACTCATAATATAAATATAACAGATAAATTTGTTGTTGTCGGTGATAGAGTATTAATCAAACCAAAATCTCTTGACGAAAGAACAAAATCCGGAATTTACCTCCCTCCAGGTGTTCAGGAAAAAGAGAAAATCCAGAGTGGTTATGTTATAAAAACCGGGCCGGGCTACCCTATTGGTCCACCCCCTGAGTCGGACGAACCCTGGAAAGAACGCGTTACCACCGCTCAGTATATCCCATTGCAGGCGCAAGTCGGTGATATGGCTATTTTTATCCAGAACAGTTCCTATGAGATTGAGTATGAAGGGGAGAGATATATCATTGTCCCGAATTCAGCTATACTGCTTTTGATCAGGGAAGATGACGATCTCGACTACTATTTGAAGTAATCCAGGTCAATGATTTCCGCAATCCCGCACTCCTTTGTTTGCAACCGAATGTTAATCAGATTATGACCGGAAATATTGCTCATGAGGAGCTTTTTGGGCGAATAAGAGTCCTTAAAACAAAGATGAATGCCCTTATTCTTGCTCACTACTATACGGTTCCTGAAATACAGCAAATCGCTGATATTGTCGGCGATAGTCTGGCCCTTGCAAGAGCGGCTGAAAAAAATGATGCTGATGTGATTGTTTTTGCCGGGGTCTATTTTATGGCTGAAACCGCGAAAATCCTTAATCCCGGAAAGCTTGTTCTGATGCCTGATGCCTATGCAGGGTGTCCTCTTGCCGACAGTTGCCCGGCTGAAGAGTTCAAAAAATTCAAAGAGCACTATCCGGAAGCCATTGTCATTACCTATATCAACTCTACGGCCGATATCAAAGCACTTTCCGATATAACCTGCACATCGTCCAATGCCGAACAGATCATCCGTCAGATTCCCGCAGAAAAGCAGATTATTTTTGGTCCCGACAGAAACCTTGGCGGCTATATTTCAAGGAAACTCCAGAGGGAGATGATTCTCTGGCAGGGGTATTGCTATGTTCATGATGCGTTTTCCGAAAATTATATTCTTAAGGCATGTCATGAGCACCCGGATGCTGAACTAATAGCCCATCCCGAATGCCGGGAGGAGGTTCTTCGTCATGCTGCTTTTACAGGTTCAACGAAGGCCCTTCTGGACTATACCGTTTCAAGTTCTGCAGAACAGTTTATTGTGGCCACAGAGCCCGGTATTCTATATGAAATGCAGAAGCGTTCTCCGCAAAAAACTTTCATCCCTGCACCCAAGGATCCTGACAATCCATTCAGTGTCTGCACGCAGATGAAGCAGAATACCCTTGAAAAGCTCTATCAGTGCATGCTGAACCGCAAGCCCGAGATTGTCATCGACGAAACTCTTCGTCTTGCATCCCTGGGCTCCATCAGAAAAATGCTTGAAATGACACCAGCGCCATCGGGCGTCTAACCAAATCGCTAAAACGTAAGAGGCATTCATGTACACCCTATCCAGGGGAGTTGCTTTTCTCTCCATGATGTTTTCCTTGATGCTGTCGTCAGTACAGGCCTACGCCTGGCACGACAAGACCCATTTGTCTATTGCCGAGGCAGCTGGTTTTGAGCTTTGGTACAGTGCTGCGGCCCCTGATGTCGCCAAGTCGAAAAGTGAATTCAGGCCTGCAGAAGAAAAGAACCACTACTATAACAACAATGCGCAGAAAGAAGTTGATGAAGCTATGGTTCTTGAACAGGCAGCCCGGTACAATAAAACCGGCGATGCAGAGGGGCATCTCTACGGAGCCATTATTGGTGCGGTGAGAGCGTATAAAGAAGAGAGTGCTTCCGGCAAATATGCTGAATATCCACTGGTTTTCTGTGCGCATTACATCGGTGATCTGTCGATGCCTCTGCATAACACAGAGTATGACGATTTCAACAAAAAACGTCACGCTGTCAATGACGGTATAATTGAAGGCAGTGTCAGAAACAGCATTGGTTATATTCAGCGGAACATGAGTGAAATCACCATTGAGAACGAATCCGATCTTGCCCGTGAAATTGCAAAAGTTGCCAACACTGCCCGCAGACTTGGGATAAAAATGAGGAAAGAAAACAGGAATATGACCCAGGAAGAGGCCTATATTCAGGTCATCCAGAGTTCCTCACTGCTTAAGGCCGTGCTGAACTATGTTCGAAAAAAATCCTGATCATGACTGATTCTGAACACCTGAAGCTTCTTAAACAGGGGGTTATTCTATGGAACCAATGGCGCACGGAGCATGCGGATATCCTTCCTGATCTGCACGACCTCTCCCTTGCAGCTCTCGATCTGCGGGGAGTAAACCTTTCCGGAGCCAATCTCAGTGGCGCGAACCTTTCAAAAGCTAACCTCGTTGAGGCAAATTTCGCTGAAGCGGATTTACGGGGAGCAGATCTGCGCGGAGCAGACCTCAGCAGATCAAATCTCAGTGGTGTTAATTTCAGTAAAAGCACTATAGATATTTTTACAATTTATCGTGACGTTCAAGGCTGCGATATCGGCGTCAATGGCCTCTACTCGCCTCTCACCGATTCTGCAGCTCTCCTGAGGATAGATCCTCCGGGGAATTCGATGCAGGGAGCGAACGCTGATGCCGTTATCGAAAGTCTTCGTCATGCGCGCAAACTCCACACCTTTTCTCTTCTGCTCGCAGGGATTGCCATGCTTTTTATTGTCATTAAACCGAAAACCATTACGCTCCCGTACCTTGCCGGATCGTTCAAGTTCGACGATCTCAGTTATTCTTTTCTTGCCACTATTCTCTCCACCGTGCTTTTAAGCCAGGTCTCCTCCTTTATTGATTCAGCACTTCAGGGGGCACATTATCTCAATGATCGCAGGGCGGCCATGCTTGTAGGCCATTTTCCCTGGCTGCTCTCCAAATATGAAAGCGAACCCGCAAACCGGCGGCAATCGAAAGTCATGCGTTTCTTTCTTGTTTTTCATCCGGTCGTCTACATCTATTTTTTTTTGAAATGGGATGTGCTTTTCAGCGGTGACTGGCAAGGCCTGATGCAGCATTATCAGGAGATGCCTGTCATCTTCGGAGAGTATCTGCTACCAGTTCTTTATGTTATCCTGATCAGGCTCTGTATTCATATTTTCAAGCTCTCCGAAGGTTTCCAGAAACCGATACTCTTTGATACGGAAACTGAACGTGGTCGTCATAGTGACATGGAACGACTTGCCGAAGCCGTCGAAAAACAAGCTTCACGAACGGCAGAGCTTGTAGAACTCATGCGTAACAGGGAAGGATAACAACATGAGGAAGTCAACTTCCCCCTCAAAATTCTCGGCCGTGGCTGATGCTATCAGAGGAGGCAAATATCATTCACACCCTCGAATGGTCTGGCAACTGTTAGGCAGCCTCCATACCTGCAACATTATACACGGCTGTCTTGGATTGCACTCTTCAGCTGGGGAAAAAAGCATTGGATTGCATCATGATATCAAGCGTATAGTCCAATCCTGTTCCAATGCCCACCAGAGATAGTGGTGTTGAGCCTTGATAGTGAGCACCATCTCTATGCCATTTATCACTGCGCAGGGGGTGTCGATGAATTGTGTTGGCATAGTTCTGAACGAATTTGAGTGTCCAATGGCTGATGATCTTGGTTGGATACCGATGGTCCGACGGCTCCAATTATTCCATCAGCTATTGTATGTTACCCAATGGTGTTTGTAGAGTTCAAAGCCGGTCGATAAGTGATGTAATTATCAGGTCGCTTTTTACTCTTGATTTAAGCCAATTTTCTTGTATTTGTAATATAAAGGCTTGAAAGCCTTTATACATAAGGTGTGTAATGAACAACAGCATTTTACACATCTGCCCCCGTGAGGTATGGCACAATTTTCATCTCCTGACTCAAATCCCCCGTGTGTCCGGGAATGAGGAAAAAATAAGGGAGTTTATTTCTGATTTTGGCAAGAACCTTGGATTGGAGAGCATTGTTGACGAGGTTGGCAATGTCATCATTTGTAAACCTGCTACACCGGGCATGGAACATCGTAAAGGGGTTATTTTACAAAGCCATCCCGCGTGAATCGGTTGCTCATGTGGCTTTTCCAGACGATAAAGCGCTGGAGTTACTTGACAGCTTCACCATCATCACTGGCACCATAAAAGATGAGCTGTCGGCCGTTGAACCAACCCTGAAAATCGAGGCAGTTCCTGCAGGTGTGCCCGAGTCGGTTATTGAGGAGAGTATTTTTGTTCAATTTCTGAACGCTCTCTATGCCTGTCCGAATGACGTGTTGCGCATGAGCAACGACATGGCAGGACTGGTTGAAACGTCAAATAATCTTGCCATTGTAACATCCGGAAAAGGCACTATTTCTATTGAGATGTTGCTCAGGAGTTCGGTTGATTCTGCGAAAGTCGATCTGGAGATCATGATTAAAAGTCTTTTTGATCTTGCTGGAGCCAACGCGGTTTTTGATGGCCGCTATCCCGGCTGGAAGCCCGATCACATATCCCCGATCCTGAAAATCATGCAGGAGATCTATCAAAAGAAATTCGGGCAAATTCCAAAAGTCAGCGCTGTTCATGCCGGCCTCGAATGCGGGATTTTAGGGAGCACCTATCCTGATTTTAAGATGATCTCTTTCGGTCCGACCAATTGCTTCCCTCACTCTCCCGATGAAAAGGTCAGCATTCCATCTGTCCAGAAATTCTGGGATTTTCTTCTCGAAACACTCAGGCAGATACCGGCCAAGTAAACAAAGAGATTTGCCCGTAAGGTTTGATCAACAGGTATAAGTGCAAATCAACGGAAATTTTCTATACTCATGCAAACGTCGTAATATTTTGTTACAGGAACATGAACAGATACTCAGCCTGAAATTGAAGACTCATCACACTGTGCTCGATCCCTTGATGGGAAGTGGGACAACCTCACTTGCGGCAAAGAATCTTGGACGAAACTAATCCGGAGTTTATCGAGATTGCCAAACAGAAACTCATTAAGAGTAGGAGACTATCGAGTGTTGTTTGGAGTTGAAGGTCAAAAAGTGATCGTTTATCGAATAAAACATAGAAAAGAGGCGTACCGATGATTACCACTAAAAAAGCCATGCGACTTAATCCTCAGATTATATAAAAAAAGGGGGGAAAAAAGAGTTTGTAGTTTTGTCCTATGAAGAATATCAGGCAATAGAAGAGCTGATGGAAGATTATATGGATCTGATTGATCTACGCGAAGCAAAAGCGGAAGGGCAGGGTCAACCATCTGTACCCCTCGATGATGTGATCAAGGAGCTGAAGAAAGGTTGATATGCTTGTCAGTGGAGAGTGTCAATTTCTTTACGCAGTAAAGCACTCTTCGGGGGCTATGCCGTAGTTGCGCATGACGTTGGGGTTTTACCATGCCGCAGCCCATGATTTCGAGCCAGCTGATTTTTACAGATGCGGCACCTTTTGCCGCTGGTGACGAAAAAGGTATGGACTTACAATTTCCTTCATGATGTCGAACAATAAACATGCTCATTTTGGAGCAAAAAAATTCTTTTTTCTTCATTGCTGGATATCCTCATGAGGTTATATTGTTGCATATATCAACGGATAACCAATAATAAATCTTAAGGTTTTTTGAAAGGGTAACTCTATAATAAAAAAAGGGTTGCCCTTTCTTTTCCATATTTGACTCCGGAGAGCTTCAATGAAAATTTCCCGTCTGTTCACCAGTGCCGGTGAAAATGTCTACGATCGTTTCGAATACACAACCCGCACTTCAGTATTGCGCAATCCTGACGGCTCGAAGGTCTTTGAAATGACCGATATCGAAGTGCCGAAACAGTGGTCGCAGGTTGCTGCCGATATTCTTGCCCAGAAGTATTTCCGGAAAACAGGGATTCCACAGCGCGACGAAAACGGCAATGTTGTTACCGATAGCGAGGGCAATCCGGTGACCGGCAGCGAACACTCAATTAAAGAGGTTGTCCATCGTATGGCTGGCTGCTGGAAAGATTGGGGCGAAAAAAACAAATATTTCGATACTCCGGATGATGCCGAGGCATTTTACGACGAGGTGGCGTTCATGATTCTCAAGCAGATGGGTGCTCCCAACTCTCCGCAATGGTTTAATACAGGGCTGAATTTTGCCTATGGTACTACCGGGCCTGCCCAGGGGCATTTTTATGTTGATCCGAAAAGCGGGGAGGTAAAAGAGTCGGAAGATGCTTATGGCCGGCCTCAGGCCCACGCCTGTTTTATCCAGTCTGTCAGTGACGACCTTGTCAACGAAGGCGGTATTTTTGATCTGGCAATCCGCGAGGCCAGGGTATTTAAGTTCGGCAGCGGTTCGGGCACGAACTACTCGAACCTTCGTGCGGGTGGGGAAAAGTTGAGTGGCGGAGGCAGTTCTTCAGGTCTGATGAGTTTTCTGAAGATTTTCGATTCAGCGGCGGGGGCTATAAAATCCGGCGGCACAACACGTCGGGCTGCAAAAATGGTGATCGTCGATATCGACCACCCGGATGTGGAGAAATTTATCGAATGGAAAGCGAAGGAAGAGGATAAGGTGGCTTCGCTGGTTGCCGGTTCGAGAATCTGTTCCAGTTTTCTCCAGGCGATTGTTGAAGAGGCTCTTGCCAATGGTGTTGACCGCAAGGCAAACCCCCGGCTTAATCGCCTGATACAGAATGCGCTCAGCAGGGCAGTGCCGATGAGTTATATCATTCGTGTTCTTGCTTTGGTCGAACAGGGATACACTTCACTTGATTTTGAAGAGTATACCTCTAATTACGAGTCGGAAGCCTATCACACCGTTGGAGGTCAGAACTCCAATAATACTGTCAGGGTGACCAACGAGTTCATGAAGGCTGTTGAAAATGACGACCTCTGGTCGTTCCATGAACGCACAACCGGCAAGAATGTCCGAAGTGTCAAAGCGCGCGACCTGTGGGAAAAAATCCTGCTCAGTGCCTGGAAATGCGCAGATCCTGGTCTGCAGTTCGATACCACCATCAACGAATGGCATACCTGCGCCAGGAGCGGACGCATCAATGCAAGCAATCCCTGTTCGGAATACATGTTTCTTGACGATACGGCATGCAATCTGGCCAGCCTGAACCTGATGCATTTTATCGACGAGGCTTCCGGCAGAATAAAAGTCAGGGAACTGCAGCATGCATCCCATCTATGGACAATTGTGCTTGAAATTTCAGTGCTTATGGCGCATTTCCCTTCAAAGGATATCGCCCGTCTGAGCTATGAGTTCAGAACGCTTGGTCTCGGATTTGCAAATCTTGGTACAGTTCTGATGGTGCTTGGTATTCCATACGATTCACCCAGGGCGCTTGCAATTGCCGGTGCCATATCAGCGGTTATGACCGGTCAGGCCTATGTGACTTCGGCGGAGATGGCTCATGATCTCGGCACATTTGCCGGTTACAGTGCAAATTCCAGTGATATGCTGCGCGTTATCCGCAACCATCGCAGGGCTGCCCGGAACATGTCTGAAGAGGAGTACGAAGGACTTTCGGTAAAGCCTCGTGGCATTGATTCAGAGTATTGTCCCAAGGAGCTATTTGAAACGGCAGGAAAGGTCTGGGATGAAGCGCTTCAAAAAGGGAAAAAATACGGATACCGTAATGCACAGGTCAGTGTGATAGCGCCTACCGGCACGATCGGCCTGGTTATGGATTGCGATACAACCGGCATTGAGCCTGAGTTTGCCATTGTTAAATTCAAAAAACTTGCAGGCGGAGGTTATTTCAAAATTGTCAACCAGTCGGTGCATAAAGCCCTGGAACGGCTCGGCTACACCGATGCACAGATTGACGATATCGAACACTACTGCAAGGGTCATGGAACACTTGCCGGATCACCCTCCATCAATCGCCAATGGCTGAAAAGCCGGGGTTTTACTGACGACAAGATTGAAATGGTGGAGTCTCAGCTTGAAACTGTATTTGATATTCGCTTTGCTTTCAACAAATGGATTCTCGGCGATGATTTCTGTGCAGCACTTGGATTTACAGACGAGCAGCTTAACGATCCCGATTTTGACATGCTTCAGGCCCTTGGTGCGACGTTTGAGGATACTGAAGTCGCAAATGACTATATCTGCGGCACCATGACCATCGAGGGGGCGCCTCATCTGAAGCTGGAACATCTGCCGGTCTTCGATTGTGCCAGCAAGTGCGGTAAAAACGGCGTTCGCTATATCAAGTACATGGCACACATCCGCATGATGTCAGCAGTACAGCCGTTTATTTCAGGTGCGATTTCCAAAACAGTCAATATGCCAGGAACCGCTACGACCGCTGAAATCGGTGAAGTCTATCTCTCAGCCTGGCAGCATATGGTCAAGGCTGTAACAGTCTATCGCGATGGCTCGAAACTTTCCCAGCCGCTCAATATATCGAGCTTTCAGGATCTCGACGAAGTTATCATGCTTGGAACGGAAGAGAGCCTTGACGAAACCAAGGGCCCTAAAGAGGTACAGGAAAGGATTGTCGAGCGGGTTTATCACCGTTCAGAACGCCGATACCTGCCGAAACGGAGGAAAGGCTATATCCGTGAAGCCTATGTAGGCGGCCACAAGGTTTTTCTCAGAACAGGGGAATATGAAGATGGTGCTCTCGGTGAGATTTTTATCGATATGTACAAAGAGGGAGCTTCATTCAAAGGCCTTTTGAACTGCTTTGCCGTGCTTGCCTCCAAGGCTCTGCAATACGGTATGCCGCTTGAGGAACTTGTCGACAGCTTTACCTTTACCCGATTTGAACCTGCTGGAACGGTGCAGGGGCACAACGCCATAAAAAACTCCACATCCATCCTTGATTATGTCTTTCGTTCAATCGGATACGACTACCTTGGTCGCAAGGATTTTGTGCATGTCAAAGCGGTTGACGAGCTGCTTGATGGAGATGTTGAAGGAAAGCAGAAAAGCAATGGCGCAGCAGATCATACCAGGGTTGTAGAGCCCTCACTGGCCGTTCACGCCCAATCCACGCACACATCAGCCCGCCAAAGCCAGGCCTATCAGGCTAAAGTTCAGGGGTATACTGGTGAACAGTGTGAAAACTGCGGTTCCATGCGAGTCAAACAGAATGGAACCTGCAAAGTCTGCGAAGATTGCGGCATGACAACTGGCTGCTCATAAAGAGTTGCTGGCGGGTTGTAAGAAAAAGGGGAGGTTTTGCAGTGACAGGGTGAGGTGTAGTTCAATCCATGAACAAGTGCACTATTCTAGGGGGAATTGTTCATAATGGAAGAACAGGAAGAGTGTGAATAGTGTTCATCTTCTCCCGATTCCGTGAAGCTTATTCTACCCATGAAAATATGTCAACACCGCTTACCCCTGGTAATACGATCGTACCCGGAACGATGCACCCAGTGAAAGAGCCAAAGCTTTACATGCATCCACATCAAGAGAGGGGACACGAACCACACTTGCAATGACTTCCGGTATTTCTGCTGCTGCCAGACGGATGAAGTCGCAGACAGCAGTAAAGCCGGCCTCCCCGAAAGGGCTATGACATAAGCGCATGTATGTTTCTGCATCAGCTGCATTCAGGCTGACGGAAAGGCAATCAACAATTCCTGCCAACTCAGGTATGATGTTCCGGCCATGCACCAGATTCGCCTGTCCGTCGGTATTGATACGCACGCGAGTGAAATAATTCCGCTTGACCGCTGCTGCCACCTGCTTGACAATTTCAAGCCGTATCAACGATTCACCATAACCGCAGAAAACAACCTCTTCGAAATCCCTGAATGCATCAATGGCACCCATGATCTCATCGAACGATGGTTCTGTGCTGAGAAACAGGTCGTTGTCATGAAATGTTCTGCTGTTGATTTTAATGCAGAACGAGCAGCTGTTTGAACATCGGTTGGTAATATTCAGGTAGAGCGAGTTTCCGATACTGTATGCAATAGTGGGCATTATTCATGAGTAATGGAAGAAAAACAACAGGCATCATTGATGCACTTGGCCAACATGGTGATAATATAGAAGAAAAACAAACATCAGGTTGCCTTCGCTGATCTGCCGGCAGCAAGTTTGTGACCAAGTTTATGCGCCTTATGGATTGTTCTTTTGCTCAGCTCCTGATGCTTTTGTTGTGCAGCAAGCCCGATAAAGAGCGTCCCGACCGTTTCAGCACCAAGCATCGTTGCAGCAGATTTAAGTCGCTTTGTCACATCTCCCGTTAATCTTGCAAGAAAGCCCGGTGCAGCGGAAGAGGCCACGAGAAGTGCTCGTTTTGATTTTCCGGGGCGACGGGCTTTTGGCGCAGGAGCACCCCAAGGCCAGTAGGCAGTGCAGACAAGACGTTCAATAAATCTCTTCATTATTGCCGTGACTGTTCCGGCATTCATCGGCGAGGCGAGAACAAGAGCATCAGCCCGTTCAATCTCTTGCAGGAGACCCGCCATATCATCATCAAGGATACATACCCCATAGTTCTTCCCAGCAACCTGGGTGCAGCTGCGGCAGTTGGTGCAGAATTCAAGATGTTTATCCAGCAGAGAGATTTTCCGGGTTACAGCACCCTCTTTTCTTGCGGCAGCAAGGATCTCATCGACAGCCCTTTCGATCATCCCTCCTTTTCGGTAGCTGCCGACAATCGCAAGAATGTTTACTGGCCTATTCATGAGAGTGTTTCCCATTTAATATTCATTAAAGCGCAATTACAGGTGGCCTCGTATCCGAAAACCATGAAATATTAATCATGGACAAGTTTAAACAAAATGATAAAATTTGGCAAGTCCAGCGGGTTGTGCTGCACTCTGTCAATGAGCTGAAGGATAAGATGACGGTGCAGGTTCGGGAGTGATGTCGTTGTCGTTTGTTTTGAGATGATCTGTTTTGATGGCCCTAAATTGTTTGTTATACTTTGAAGAGTAGTTTTTTTGAGTATTCCGAGGAAACAGTACCACTCCGCTCAAACCTTTCCCAAAGCCTCAACCAGCCACTCAAACCCAATCTTCTCCTGCTCCAGCCGGATTTGACCACCCAGCTCATTGCTGCGCAGCTGATCGTAGAGCGCACTCTCCTCATCGGTCAAACGCGTGAGGATGCCGGTTTCGGGAGATGGTTCAAAGCCCCAAAGCGTTCGATGCTCCATTAGCGTAGGACGGTCCATCAGAAGGGAAGCAGTATGGGGAAAGAATCCCCGCAACTGGTTCAGGATAGCGAAACCATGGGTGTCGATGTCTCCCCAGTAATGGATCTTCCGGTCACGCAGCCACTCTACTGCCCCGAAGTTCTCAAAACCATAGCCAGCCCCGAAAATCACAATTCCCTGAGGAACCTGGGGGAAAGCCAGAAAGTTGATTTCATTCTCGGTGATAAACACCTTGTCAACTGGAATCTCCAGTCGGGCAAAGGTTGCCTGTGAAACCGTGATATCCTGGTCAGTCTCTGTCTGCAGTAGCGCCAGTTTCGGGTCAAGGATTCGGAAGCGCACCCGCAGGGGTTTGTCCCGAAAGCCGTAACGACGGCAGAATCCTCCGGCTCCTGAGGCAGTTACATCGATCTCCTCCGATGGAAGGACGAGATCGAACAGCTCACCCAGCACACCTCGTTGACCTTCGATAAACTTGCTGTGTACTCCGGGCAAGTCAATCTGTCGCAGATAGATGCCTGGTCGGGGATGCATCCGCAGCCAGTAGACGATTTCCAGCAGGCGTGGCCACTCTTCGGCCAGTTCGAGTGCGCGCAGGGGTCGTTTTGCCAGCCATGAGAGCAGTTCGGGTTGGTGGTCGCGGGTGAGTGCAACCATTGATGCAAACTGTTCGGCTCCCCGCCGCTTGCCAATCAACCCGAGAGCATCATCGAGTGAATCGATCCAGATATCCGCCGGAAAGTCATTGTTTCCCAGAATGCGATGATTGATGCTGCGCCATACAATCCGGTACTGTTTTGCGACGCCTGACAGTCGGGCAATCCAGTCACGGACATCGGTAAAAGAGTCGCTCAATTCCCTTGAGTCAGGCCCTTTCAGCGTCAAACGTCTGGGAAAAATCTCTTCACCGCTAATCAAAGATGAAAGCAGGATGCCACGATCCCAGAGTTTCTGTAACTGTGCCTTGAGATCGGCAGGAGTTGTCCAGCTCATACGAGTGCCTTCTCTTTTTCAGCGTAATACTCTTCGATGGTGAGGTTGCGCAACACCGAGCAGCGGCCCTCCTGATTGTGCACAAAACCGACACTGGAAACAAACGGCTCGATGATGTGGATTTTCTGTAACGGCGTAACAATCAGCAGTTGCAGGTTGAGCTGGGCGAAGAGTTGCAGGCCGTACTGGGCCGACTCATCGGAACCGCGACCAAAGGCCTCGTCGATGACAACGAAGCGGAAGGAGCGCGATCGAACCGCGCCCCATTCCAGACCGAATTGATAGGCAAGGCTGGCGGCAAGCACGGTATAGGCAAGCTTCTCCTTCTGCCCTCCCGATTTGCCCCCCGAATCGGCGTAATGTTCATGTTCGGTGTCGTCTTCGCGCCACCTTTCACTTGCAGCAAACACGAACCAGTTGCGCACATCGGTGACTTTGGCACTCCAACGCCGATCGAGGTCAGCGTGCTCATCACGGCCACGGAATCGATCGATGATCCGTCGTACCTGCAGAAATTTTGCTTCGGAATATTGCGCGTCATCCGAGCCGGTCAGACTCCCTTCGGTGCAGGCGCGAAGCTCCGCCTGAAATTCACGGATGTCGGCATCGAGGTTCATTTGGGCTTCGAGGGTGATGTATCGACCGGGATTGAAGTCTATTTGAATGAGTGATTCATTGAGTCGGGTAATGCGCTCCTTTATCGTCTCGCGCTCGCGGGCCAGTTGTGACTGAAAATTGGCAACCTCACGGATGGTATTTTCGTTGAGGAGATCCTTGAACCGTCCCTCAAAGCGTGGCAGATCATCGGCACGGAGTTGTTCAAACATCGAACGATATTCAAATCCTGCGGCAATGTTGACATCCACCTCACGAGTTTCAAGTTTCCACTCCTCCTTGTATTCGGTCATTGCCCTGATAATCTTTTCACTCAGTCGGGAGAGCTTCCTGTCCTCGACGTCGATCTTTGTCTGCAGCCAGTCACGCATCTTCCGCTCGTTATTGTCACAGGACTCAACCGTCAGCGTCTGATCGCCGAGAGCCTGAGTGCGCATGGCTTCAAGCATGGCAAAACGCCCGGCCGCTTCTGGCCCTGCTTCATCCAGCAGTGTACGTGTCTGTTGCTGCAACTCCCTGATGAGGCTGATTTTCTGCTCGATTTTCGATCGTTTATCCTTCCGATCGTCAAGTTGCCGCTCCGTTTCCTGCAGTTCCTTTTCCAATGCGGCAAGCTGTGCTACGAGGGTTTGCAGAATATTCGAGGTCGCCTCAAGGTCACGCTTTTCTGTTTCCAGCCTGGCGATCGCAAATGCTACCGGCTGCCAGTCGAGATCGCGGAAATCCGGATACTCATCAAGTTTGGAGAGGATTGTCAGGCGCTCCTTGAGCGTTGTCTGCTCTTGCTGCAACGTACTGATACGACCTGCGAGTTCGGCAAGCTCTTGTTTCTGTCGCTGGGCATTCACTTCAAGCGCTGCGATTTTGGCAGCATTGCTCCATCCGAGTACGTAGCGGCTGCGGTCGTCAAGCCGGTGGCGGTCATCCTTTTCGTGGCGTTCACCCGGTGACTTGATTTGCCCGCCCAGGGTTATGGCTTTTTTCTCCCTCCGGAACTCCTCCTGGTTCATGCAGCAAACAAGATCGAAACGCCAGGCGATTTCCCGTTCCATCCACTCGAAATAAGGGGAATCGGCTTTAATGGCGAGCTTGCGGGCCAGCGAAGCCGGTTGCTCCGGCAACTGTTCGCTGCGAGAGTGCTGGCGTACCCGAAAATAGACCAGACGACCTTTCAAATTGGTTCGCTCCACCCATTCCGCCACCTTCTGATAGTGATTGTCCGGTACCAGCAGCGAGAGGCCGAAGTTGCGGAGCACTCGTTCAATGGCGCCTTCCCATACCGCATCCTCCTCACGAACCTGGAGCAACTCGCCTGCAAACGGCATCTCATCTTCAGCAATATTCAGCGCCTTACAGAGCGAGCGCCGCATGGCAACCTGTTTTTCGTCGATATTGCTCATGCGGGCTTTCAACCCCTTGATCTCCGTGGTCAGTTGCTCATGCTCATGACGCCCCTGGGCAAAGAGTACACCCGTCTCATTGAGATCGTTTTGAACACGGGCTTCAGTTTCAGCCGTTGCCTCATGTATGGCTGAATGCCCGGTACGTTGAAGATGAAACTCCTCAGCATTCGTTGCAGGAAGCTCCCCAAGCTGGCGTGCAAGTTCTCCATATCGGGTTGCTTTCTGATTGCGCCGTTTAAGATCGTCCTGTTTCTGTCGAATCTCAGCGGCGATACTCTCAATCCGGTCACCGCCGTTTTCGGCGATGGTTCGGCGCAGCTCACGATCACGCCCTTGCTGGGTGCGGCGGTCACCTTCAAGTTGTTCGATGGCGATATGGTGACGGCTCAACTCTTCATCAAGCGAGGTTTGGCGTTTTTCCAGCAATGCAAGCTTGAGGGAGGCAAACCAGGGGCGCAGGGTATCGCGCGAAGCCCGCAATGCTTCCGCTGTTCGCGCCAGGGTTTGGTGATTGTCGCAATCAGCCACCAGAGGCCCCAGCATCTCTATTTGTCGCTTCGCTTTGAGGACAGCTTCGTGCGCGCGGTTGAGATCCTCGAAATGCTGGATAAGGGCGTCAATGCGCGGCTCAACATTGAACGGTTCGAGCATGTGGCTGCGTACGAAATCAGTCAGGTTTCCCACTGACTTGAGCGATACAGTTTGATGGAAGAGATCAAGTGCCTGCTCATTGTCAATGCCGAAGCGCCGACGGAACCAGGCGCCGTAAGGTGGAAAGCTTTCAAACAGGTCGATTCCAGACCCGCGCAGACGCCGGCGCAGTGTCGCTATTTCGGTACCAAATGCTGAAAAATCGGTGGCGATGGAGAGGTCGCGCTCACAGACGGCATAAAGACGGGCTGGCTGTGTGGCATCCTTCATCCAGAAAATTTGTGCCAGGGTTACGGTCTTGTCGTATCCTTCGTTATGAAAGACACCGAGAATGACTGAATAACTGTTGGGTTCACGCAGGGCGACTGGTTTGGCTCCACCTCCAAGAGTTTCCTGGCGTTCCGACTTGAAATAACCGAGCACGTAAGAGCGCAGGGTGCGTTCACGGTTATCTGCTCCAGCCGCCTTGTTGTAGGCAATGCGCTGGCTTGGCACCAGCAAGGTAGTTACGGCATCGACCAGCGTTGATTTTCCGGAACCGATATCCCCCGTGAGGAGTCCATTTTTTCCGCCCAGTCGTAACGTCCAGACTCGTCCATCAAAGGTGCCCCAGTTGAACACCTCAAGACGCTGCAGTCGAAAGCCAGCCAGGCTGTCATCACCAATAAATCCAAGTTCAAGTGCCTCACTCATCATTCCCCTCCATCGGTTGTGCAGGTCGCTGCAGGTATTCGTTGAGGCGTTGATCAAAATCGGCCAGCCACTGGGCGTCGATAAAGGCCTTGATAATCCGGCGCACCTCAATCATCTGCCGTTCTCCCCGCAAACGGCGGATAAAGCCAAGATCAGCGATTTTATTCAATGTGGCATCGACCTGGTCGATCAACTTGACCTCATTGCTGGCTGCGGGGAGAAAAATCCGGATCAGTTCGACCACCTCATCCCGCGAAAGAATCAGGCGTGTGTCACCTGCACCGGCATCAAATTCGGCAAGTTTTTTGCGCAGCAGTGCCAGCAGCAGGCTGACCGGGTAACTGAGTTGCCTTCTTGCTATCAGTCGGGGAGTAGTGTTCGTGCCCTCTGCGCCGATTTCAGAGTGAGATCGCAAAAAAGCGTACCCTTCTGCCTCATCAATAATCAATTCCAGGCCAAGCACCGCAACGTAATCCCGAACGCTTGCCAGCAGGTTGAGCAAAGCGGTCCATAACGCCGGGTTCTCCTCCTGGTAGATCACCCCTTTCAAAAGGGGAATCACAACGGAAGAGAGCTCCTGTATCGGATACATCGGACGGGAAGTTTCTATCTCTGTATGGTTCATCATCTGTTTCTTAATAAAATAATACGCGGCAAGGTTGCCAGCCGGGATATACCCGTTGCGCTTTCCCACCTTACCTCTTCCTGCACTCCTTCGTCCACCGCCGTTTTGGGCCAATCCCCGGCAAGCTGCAGATAAGCAACCAGTTCGGCAAGGCCGTTACGCAGGGGATGAAGCACAATAACCTCCCCGATGGTGATCTGGCTGCGCATCTGCAGTTCCTGGCGGATATTGCGCAACAGTTCGGCCCGGTCAACCACCACCTGGGCATAAAGCACTGTGGTATCGATCTCCGCATCACCCTCATCCAGGGCAATGCCGGAAATCAATGGCTTGAATGGGGGGCGATAGAGCGCTCTTTCAAGAGGCAGCTCAATGACCGCTGTGGAGCTGTCGAGAGGCATGAAGCCGCCTGTAGGGAAATCGTTGCGCAAATCAAGGGCATGAGTTTCAACCTCGTGCAGAATATCCATGATGCGCCGATTTTCAAGCCACGCCTTGTCATCCAGAAACCTGCGCAACTGTTCTGAAAGTCGGGCTACCGTGCGCTGGGTGTGTTCCCCCGCCTCAAGCCAGTCGTAGTGAACACGTCGCAGACGGGTATCGGGACGCATCGAGACAATCGGCGGCAAAGCCAGCACCTCTTCAAGGAGCAGGCTCAACTCCTCCTGGCGTGACTGCGACATGAGAAAATCCCAGAATGCCCGGAAACTTTTCCCCTGATCCGAATCGGCAATGGCATCACGTTCGCCCATGATCTCTTCAAGCAGCGCTCCCTTGGCTCCCTCCCAGAGGGCAATGCGCTCACGCACGCGGCGATCAAGTGTGCGAAAGTTATGCTCCACCTCGCGAAAATCAGTTAACAATTCACGAGCCAGTTGCAGAAACTGCTGAAACCGATCCTTCAGGGCTGTATCATCGAGCAGCGATATCTCACCGGCAAGGATGCGGGCAATTTCTGCATTAATGTCGTCACGGCGCTTTTGCAGCTCCGCAATCCGCACTTCAGGATCAGCCTGGCTACCCATGCTCATCTGACGCAACAATTCAAACAGGGTCAGAAGTCGCGACTCTGTTCCCACAAAAGCACGTTCAGTCAGGCTTTCCAGCCAGGCCAGCGCCTTTTCAGTTGCAGCTGTCAGATCAAAGTGAGGCTCATCCGTACCGTCGGGATAGAATTTGCGCAGCCATCCCTTCTCGTTATCAGCCCAGTCATTCAGATAGTTTTGCGCTGTACCGGGAAACTGGTCGGCTCCCTGTTGCTGCCGCAAGGCAAACAGTTCATCTTCCAGCGCCTCAACAAGATCAGCCTGCGAGAGGATCCGCACATTGGGTACAATAAAGACCCGATGCAGAAAACCAGCCACCAACGGCGCATGCTGAGCGCACAACAATCGCCAGGCAGGGTGGTTCTGACGGAGCAGGTTCAGTGTCGTGTAGTCGAGGGCCAAAAGTGCACTATTGATTTCTGGTGGAAAAAGTGCCGCCGGAAGCGGGCTGGATTTTAGGCTGAACTTAAAGCTTTTTCTCCGTTTTTTTCGATTGCTTTTTTTCCGTTCTCAATTCCATGGTGCTCCAACTTTTCCGCTGCGTTGAGCGTGATGTTAATGAGACCACGGCGCAAACCGAACTCGTTGCAGCAATCCGTCAGAGCACGGAGCTCCCGGTGTCGGGTTTTTGAATCGCTGATGGTCGCGCTTTTATGAAGGTTTTTTTCTTCGCCAGGAAGAAAGAATATCAGATTTCTTCTTTTTCCTGAAAAGAAAGGTCAAACAATTCGGTATAACTTTCGAGATGCCCTTCTGGTACAAATGGTGTTGAGTGCGACTTTCCCTCTGCCCTGGCAACCAGAAGATCCCGAACAAAATCAATTGGCAAATCTGGATTGTCCAGAGCTGCCCGTCCTATCTTCGCCCAAAACTCAATTTGTCCAGCAATGGTACGATGCTCGGCCTTAGCCTGAGCTCTTGCTTGTCCATATAAGATATCATCTATTCGTACTGGCATTCCCATAATTTTTCTCCATGAATAACTTTGCTACAAACGTAGCGAAAAGTAACACATAAACAAATCTCTCAATCACCCCACACCACTGGACAATGGCCGATGCGCAATTTCTTACCACTATAAGCAGCTCAAGTGCCTCAGGTGTCAGGCCTGTGCTGTTGCTGCTGGTCTGAATCCGGTGGCAGAAGGTTCCATGGTGGTCTCAACCATGTTCAGTCCGCTGATCTGCAACGTTCTGAAAGGGGAGTGTCGAACCAGTTCATAATCATGAGTGCCGATAAGAACGATGATTCCCTTCTGGTTAATTCTTTTCAGATATTCAAGGATCTCCAGAGAGGTATCGGGGTCGAGATTGCCAGTCGGTTCATCAGCAAGAATAACCAGTGGTTCACGGACCAGTGCCCTTGCTATTGAAATTCTCTGCTGCTCTCCACCCGACAAACTCAGGGGCATAACCTTTGCCGAATGTTCAAGGCCGACACTCTCAAGCGCATGCATAACCTTTTCCTTGATGAGCTGCTCCTTCGTACCGGTCACCTGCAGCACAAAAGCCAAATTATCATACACATTACGGTCTTCCAGCAAACGGAAGTCCTGAAAAACAATCCCCAGTTTTCTGCGAAGATGCGGAATCTGCCGCTTTTTAATGGTGCGCGAACTGTACCCGGCAATCCGTATTTCACCTCTTTTCGGACGTATATCCATATAGAGCGATTTAAGCAGCGTTGTCTTTCCACTGCCGCTCTTACCGACAATATAGACCAGCTCCCCCTGCTGTATAACAAGGTTGAGATTTTGGAAGACCGGTTTTTTATTAAGCTCTATGTCAACGTTAATTAAAGATATCATAATTGTTGTACAGTTTTATTTCTGTTTCTGGCGATCGTGATGGCAAGCAGCGTAGCTTCATAACAACTCCTTTCAGATGCAACTCCTTTACCGGAAATATCAAAGCCTGTCCCGTGATCGGGCGATGTCCGTACAATCGGCAGTCCAAGCGTAACGTTTACCCCTGTATCGAAAGCGAGAACCTTGAACGGCAGGAGACCCTGATCGTGATACATCGCTACAACAATATCATAGTTTTTATAGCTTCCAGCACCAAAAAATCCATCTGCTGGAAAAGGTCCGTCAACATGGAATCGGGATGAAAGCCTTTCGATACAGGGACGTATAATCTCCTGTTCTTCACAACCCATCACCCCACCGTCAGAAGCATGCGGATTAAGGCCGAGCACCGCGATGCGGGGCTGAGCAATTCCGAAATCACTTTTCAGTGATGCAGCAAGGGCAGAAAGAAAAGCGTCAAGATCCATCTTCCGGATCAGTCCGGGAATCTTTTCAAGTGGTTCATGAATAGTGGCAAGGGCAACCATGAGGTTCAGAACAGGATCAACAAACATCATGGTCGGCGAAGGTATCCCGAACATGCTGCCGAGGAACCCCGTATGGCCTGTTTCCGTATAGCCAGCCAATGCAACGGCTTCCTTGTTGATTGGTGCTGTAACCAGTGCATCGCTCAGACCATCTCTGCAGAGTTCAGCGGCAGCATGAATGGACTCCATGGCAACCCGTCCGGCTTCAGCAGATATCGTACCGGGTACAATGCTTTCAGGTTCAGCAACACTCAACACCGGCAGAACTCCATAACCTGCACTATCTCTCTTCTCAAGTGCCAAAGCATTGTCAACCATTTCAAGTGTGACCGGCAGATCAAGTGCTTTTCTGTAATACTCCATTACGGAATATGATCCGGCAACAAGAAATGAGTGACCGGATTGCTTAAGTTTCAGAAAAGTTTTCAGAATTATTTCCGGCCCGATGCCGTGAGGATCACCGGCAGACCAGACAATGCGCATGGTTACAGTCTTTTGTATGCATTGACAATCTTCTCATCCTTTTTAACCCCTTTCAGCGCCATCATAAAGAGTACGGGTTCAGGCAGAAGCATAAAAAACCCTGCTTCAGGCTTGTGCGTTACTGCAGTTCCGATGCTCTGAAAATACTGGTTCAGAAAATGCGCCGCCGTAAGCCCGGAAAAAAGGTCACCGAGAAAAAGAAGAATTCCCAGTAGGATGAGCTTGCTTTGCAGAACACGGTTTTTAAAGAGAAAAATCGAAGCAAGCGAGAGTATGGCGGTCAAAGGCGAAAATATTCCTGCAGCATAGCAGCTTTCCGTGACATACAGGATGCCGGGTGTGCTGAAGGAAGCAAAATCAGTAATGAAATAAATCTTTCCGGCGCTGAAGCTCCAGAAAGGGAAAAACATACTTCCTGCAGCAAGCAATCCTGCAAGAAACAGGTAAAGATTCTGAATTCTGGCTACCATGGTTTCAGACAGTTAAAAGTCATTAAAATAAGTAGCATCAATATACATAATCAGCTGAAAAGAGTCCTCTCAGAAAAATGGAGATAGCTTGATTGTCTGAAAACTTGACCATTTTTGTTGATCGAGGTCAAATAGTGTGGCTGATAACTAATTTATGGTATGCAATATGCCGTTAAAACGGGATTTGCTGAGTTCTGTTAATTGCTGATTTTAAGCACAGTAATACACAGAAGAATGATCCGCTTGTGAATGATCACAGGAAGCCGATTCAAGCTGTCAAGGGATCGGCTTTATTCGTTCTCGGAATATTCACATCAACGTTTAAAGACAAGGAGACTCAACATGAGCCAAACAGAGAACCTGCCCGAAATTAGGACATATATTCTGGATTCCAGATATGCACTGCTCACCTATGTCCGTCGCGATCTGACCCCCGTTTCTCGGGCTATTGGCAGTTTCGCGCCTGATGGAGATGATCTCTATTTTTCAACGGGTGAAGAGAGCTCAAAAGTGCAGGAGATAAAGTATAACAAGCGTGTATCGTTTTACTTTGAGCATGACAATCAGGTACTTGAAAGCTGGAAAAGTGTTCTTTTGATCGGTGATGCTGAGCCGGTCAGTGCCGGTTCAGCAGATTATGATAAGGCAATTGAACGTCTTGGTGCCAAGAGTCCCCGTTTCAGGGAACGTGTTGCAAAAGGTGATCTGGACAGTGCGGTCATCTACAGAATTAACACACGTGAACTTGAATATCTTGATCGCAGTAAAGGATATGGCCCGCCTCTGAAGATCTCCGTTAATAAGCATATAGGATAGATTGAATATTATGTCCGGATTACGGATTGTCGGCTCTTATTTCAGAACAAACTGGGTGATCTATGTATTTGGCATCGGTATGGTGGCTTTCGGCAGCCTGCTCGCTGCGCAGATTCCAAGTGTGTTGGGTCGTGTGACTGACTGCTTGCGGGAAGGTAAGCTGGGTATGTCGGAGATGGCTGGATATGTTTGGCTGATTGTCATTATTGGAGTGGTTCGGGTGGCAACAGGTTGGGGGGGGCGTGTTCTTGTACACCACAAGGGGCGGGAGCTGACCTATCGCCTGCGTAAAGAGTTGTTTGCAAAATGGGGTACACTTTCACCCTCATACTATCATCGTCACAGTGTGGGCGATATGATCTCGCATGCTTTAAGTGATGTCGAAGTAGTGCGTGAACTTGTTTCTCAAGGTCTTAATCAGGGTACAAGCGGGATGGCTATGTTGCTTGGCGCCTCTTATCTGATGGCTGTTCATGTGGACTGGCGATTGACGTTAGCCGGACTTGGTCCTCTTTTGTTTATTCCCCTCCTTGTCAAGTGGCTTGGTCCTCAAATAAGGCTCCAATCCCAGCGCTCCCAGGAAGCTCTTGGAGCTATGGCACAAACGACGGAAGAGGTTATCGGTGGCATTCGAACAGTCAAGGCTTTTGGCACAGAACATGTAGTTATCAGTCGTTTTGAGAGTAGAGTAGATGCAATTGTTGAAGAAAAGATGCGCTTTGTCCATCTCTCTGCTTTGTTTGGTGCGTTATTGCCATTACTGGTTAATCTCGGCTTTATTTTTGTATTGGGATACGGTGGCTTTTTGGTGACGGTGAAGACCATTTCTCTGGGCGATTTTGTGGCCTTCACTCTTTATGTGGCTATGTTGCGAATGCCTCTTGAGCAATTAGGCAACGTTATCAATATTGTGCAACGGTCGATTGCATCGTTGAACAGAATTGATGAACTCCTTCATGTAGTGCCTGACGTCATTGACAGGAAGGGGCCGCTCCTCGACATTCCACTTCAAGGTTCCATCACTGTCAAAGGACTCTCGTTCAGTTATCCGGGCAGTGACAGGGATGTCTTGCACAACATATCCTTCTGTGTCAAGCCGGGCCAGACACTTGGTATAATAGGTGCTATGGGAAGTGGCAAGTCGACGTTGGCCAATCTGCTGCTGCGTTTGTCTGATCCTCCGGAAGGTACCGTTTTTATTGACGACAGGGATATCCTGCACTATCCGCTTGCGCGTCTCAGGGACGGTATAGCCTATGTCCCTCAGGATGGCTTTCTGTTTTCCAGTACTGTGTTGGAAAATATTGCTCTCTCAGGCGAATATCCTGATCGGCGGAAAGTCGAGCGTTGTGCCGGGGTTACTGCAGTTCATGAAAATATTCTCACTTTTCCCGAGCAGTACGATACAGAGGTAGGTGAACGGGGAGTCCGTCTCTCAGGAGGTCAGAAACAGCGTATAGCAATTGCCCGTATGATTTACAAAGATGCACCTTTTCAGATTATGGATGACTCATTGAGTGCGGTCGATACCGCCACTGAACGTCGTATTCTGGACAATCTCCGGGAATTGTCAAAATCCTGTTCCGGTTCTGAAGAGGGACACGACAAAGCTACCATAATTATATCTCACCGTTTGAGTGCTGTCCAGCATGCCGACGAAATCCTTGTGCTTGATGAGGGAAGCATCATTGAACGAGGTAACCATGCACTGCTGATTTCTCAGGATGGGATATATGCTGAACAGTGGTTCATGCAGGCTGGTCAGTTTGAGGAAGGTGAGTCAGATAAATCTGATGCGGATGAACAAAGAGATATATCCCCGCTTGATCTCGATGTTGAAATGGAAGCCCTTGAAGCAGGTCGTTTAGAGGAGGCGTCATGAACGAAAAATCTCCAGTACGCGGTTCTCTTGCGACGTTGATCCCCTATATGAAGTCTCATCGGTTAAGGCTGATTCTGGTGTGTATACTGGTTGTGGCAGTTGTGGTCATTGATCTGATTCAGCCATGGCTGGTCAAGGAGGTCATCGACCGCTATGTTACAGTCACCCGCCCGGATTCCGGAGCAATCATGCGAATGGCAGCGGCCTATCTCGGGCTTGTATTGCTTGCCTTTGGCCTCACCTATTATCAGGATATTGTGCTGCAGCGGATAGGGCTGTCAATCGTGCGCTCTATTCGAATCGATCTGTTTACACACATTCAGCGTCTTTCCCTGCGCTATTTCGATCAGAACAGTGCCGGTCGCATCATCACTAATGTGGTCAGCGATACCGAAGCGCTCAATAATTTTTTTACCCAGTTTCTTTCGAATACGCTCAGGGGTATATTCTCACTTGTGCTGATCATGTTTTTTATGCTGCGGTTGGACGTCATAATAGCGCTCTACTGCTTTCTGCTTCTTCCACCGGTCGTACTGTTAGCCATCTATTTTCAGAAGCAGATCCGAGCGGTTAATGCAGAGGTCCGTCATCGCCTGGGTGTGGTCATAGGTTTTCTCGCCGAGAACCTGAGCGGAATGGCCATTGTACAGATTTTCAACCAGGAGGTAAAGCAGCAGAAACGTCTTGACGAACGAAACAAGGCTTTGCTGGAATCGACCATTCTGGAAAATCGGTGGTTTCTCCTCTTTTTTAATATTACTGAACTATTGGGAGATCTTGCAATCGCAGCCCTTATCTGGTTCGGTGGAAAAGGCGTGATTGAGGGAACGATCTCGTTTGGCGTATTGTATGCTTTTGTAGGGTATATAAGGCGCTTTTTCCAACCGATTAATACCATATCACAGCAGATGAATCCTCTACAGTCTTCAATCGTAGCTTCGGACCGTATCAGCAGAACCCTCCAGGAATTGCCGGACATTAAAGAGGTGGTTGGTGCTGAAGCGCCTGAGGTGTCAGGAGTGATCACATTGGCTGGCGCTTCATTGGCTTATCGCTCCGGACATACGGTGCTGCACGATATCAGCTTGACTATCCGTCCGGGTGAACGAGTAGGGTTTGTCGGAGCAACCGGTGCAGGCAAAACCTCAATTATGAATCTGATTACAAGGTTTTACGATGTCTCAGCCGGGGCGGTGATCATCGATGGAAAGGATATTCGTGAATGGCCATTAGATGCGTTACGGCGTACCGTCGGAATAGTTCAGCAGGATGTGACACTTTTTTCCGGCACTATTATTGATAATCTGCGATTTTTTCAAGAAGATATTTCTGATGAACGTGTCAGGGAGGCCTGTCAGCTTGTCGGAGCAGAGCCTTTTATCCTTCGCCAGCCTCAAGGTTACAATACCATTTTATCGGAGCGAGGCAGCACCCTGTCTGCAGGCGAGCGACAGCTTCTCTCCTTTGCCCGTGTCCTGATATTTGATCCCAGAATTCTTATTCTTGATGAGGCGACAGCCTGCCTTGATTCCAGAACTGAAGAAGTCCTTCAGAAAGCAATTCACAGGGTATCGGCTGGCCGAACTCTCCTGGTGATTGCCCATCGATTGTCCACGGTGCAGCAGATGGATACCATTTGTGTACTGGAACTGGGAATGATCGTGGAGAGAGGGACTCATAGCGAATTGCTCAGGCAGCGTGGTTACTACTGGCGACTGCATGAGTCAGGGATGTTGCTGGAAGAGGCGGCCTGATCTTCCTTGGCTGTGAATTCAAAATACACTATGCATAAACAATAAAAATGACAATTCTTCCCCTGCAAGCAGCAACTCTTGCCTATAAAATCCGGAACTCTCTTTATCTGAATATCACAAACCGATGTTCCAATATCTGCATATTCTGTCCTAAGTTTAAAGAGTATAATCTGTATGGCAACGATTTACTTTTGAAGAGTGAGCCCTCCTTCGAAGAAGTTATGTCTGCCATTGGTGAACCGGTTGGAATTGATGAAATAGTATTCTGCGGGTTTGGCGAATCCCTGCTCAGACTTGACCTTCTGGTGCACATAGCAAAAGAGCTCAAACGTCGATACAATTATCGTATTCGCATCAATACCGATGGACAGGCTAATCTTGTATATGGTCGTAACATCATTCCTGATCTTGTAGGCCTGGTAGATTGTATTTCCGTAAGTCTGAATGCTCCTGATGCCGCTACTTATACTCGCTTATGCAATACCCCTTTCGGAGCTGATGGATTCACAGGTGTATGCGATTTTATCCGTGCAGCAAAACAAGAGATACCATACGTGATAGCAACTGCAGTGAATGTTCCTGGAGTCGATATGGATAAATGCAGGTTACTGGCGGAATCGCTTGGGGTGTCGTTTAGAGTAAGAGGATTTACAAGCGAATAAATAAAGCGTCTTTACAAAATTGACAACACAGAGAATTGAAAGCCCTGCCTGACAAGTTAGCCTATTCACGGTATATAATATCCCGCTTAAACGGGATGTTATAACTCGTTTTTATTGTTGACCTTAATAGAACAAATCCCTTAATTTTCAAAATAATAATCAGGTTACGATTCGGAAGTTGCTGATGTACCATTTGGCGTAATTATGGCCTTTGTGATTTTTGCTGCTTAAACTTAAAATAAAAGGAATATCAATGAGTAAAATTCCGGACGAACTGCTTGGTCTTTTGAAAGATACTGAGACTACAAAAGTTGTTGGTACAATCGATGACAATGGTATTCCACACCTTGTTGTCAAGGGGTCATTGACAACCCTTGATAATGAAACTATTGTTTTTGTCGAAGGGTTTGAGGGTAGCCTTACTAATGAAAACCTGATCAGAAGCATCAGGCTTAATAAAAAGGTTGCAATTAACGTTACAAAAGGCTTGATAAGTTACCAGATAAAGGGTTTCCCTCATAAATATCTCAATACAGATTCTGTTTTTAAACAATTGTTAAACCTGGTTCGTGAGAGAAGAGGTGCCGATGCTGTTATAGCTGGAGTATGGGGTGTAACTCCTGAAGAAGTTCGCAATGAATCCCCGGCTTATCGAAGTGCATTGGCAAAGGAGACTTCTGTTGGGCAGGAAGCATGAATAAGGTGAACTACGAAAATAAGCTTCTTTTGCAGTTCATGTTTTTCTCCCTCCTTGGGGGAATGGGAATGGGTGTCGCACAGATTGCTATCACACTGTATGCGGTTGCGCTTGGTGCAACCGCTTCTCAAATTGGTTTGATCGGAGGAGTGCAGGGTATTGGGTTGCTGTTAACTGTTTTACCAATCGGTTTTCTGGTTGATTATGTCGGACCGCGGAAAGTATTTATTTTCGGCGTACTGGCAAGCTCTATGATCTTTCTTCTGTTTCCCTTCGCACATTCGGCTAATTCTCTCTTATGTTTTGCTGCCCTTATCGGCTTTTTTTCTTCGTTCAGATTTATTCCCATGACCAGTGCTTTTCTCGAATTTGTGAGGAAGGTTGGCAGTCAAAAAGCAGGGTGGCAAAGAGGATCACTGTCATTTGGACTGGTTTTTCTCGGTCCATTGTGTGGTGCATCCATTAGTAAATACTGGGGGTTCACTACTACCTTTTATGTGGTAAGCGCATTGGTTTTTCTCCTGATTTTTGGTGCTTCTGCGATTTTCCAAAACAGTAAAAGCTCAGGAGCCATTACACCTGCTCAGAGCTTTTTAAATATGAAAGAGTTCTTCAGGAACCAGAACATTTTAGAAGCCTCCGTTGCTGAAGCATTGGCATTGGCTACGTTTTCCTGTTTCAATGCATTCATTGTAGTTATTGCCATCCGGGTGTTTCATTTTACACCTCAAGCCGCATCACTCTTTGTTTCATTCGAAGGCATAATGTTTATAGCAGCTCTTTTTACGTTTGGCAGAATTTTGGAGAAAATCGGACGGCGTTATTTCTATCTCACAAGTTTTGCTGTTGTTGTTTCAGGACTCTCTCTTCTTTCCTGCTTTTCGCATCCGGCACTCCTTGTCGCCGGGACACTTCTCATTGGAATAGGGTTGGGTATGTTAAATCTTGTTAATGTAACCCGTATTGCCAATGCAAATGCTGAAAAAGGGAAGACAGCCGCAGTTTTTTCAATGTTCACCATGTCAGGCGCAATTATTGGTCCAGTAATAGGTGGAATAGCAGGAGAACTATTGGGAACTTGGTCTGTATTTCTGGTTTTTATTCCACTGTATTTAGCTTTCGCAATAAAGATTCACTTTGGTAAGAAAACTCCGGAAGCAGTAGAAATCTTCGATCAACCCCTTGAGAATTTTGCGTAGTTGAATTATCTGTCTACACAACATGAAAATGCATAAGTTGTGTTGATAGATATTAAGCCACGTATTGTGGTTATAAGCATTATTGGTACAATAAATATTAAAAAATACTCTCAATTCAATCAAAGTCAGGAAGGATATAAACATGAGCACTCTTAAAGAAACATTGTACAAAGAGCTGAAATTGAAAATTGCAACCAGTGTTGAGGGGATAAGTTTTGATCCTCATATTTTTAAGCATATAGATCTTGGTGGCCGATATCAGGAGCAAATTCACTGTCTCTTTGAAGGTGCTTATGAGACACATGTTGGTATTAAATTTCCCACTGGCTTTAATTCCCCTCATGGTTTAATATTTAATGTCAGGTGGGATCGCAGGTCGCCATATTCCTTTATTTACGATAAAGGCACCTATTATCTTGCCCATTATAAAGAAGTATTGTTTCCCGTTGAATTTCATGAACGTCCGAAATATTATGGTTTAAAAACATCCGACGGTACCAGCATGTCCGGTATTGCGAACTATGTTCAGGAAGGCAAAGTTCTTGTAGCATACAGTAATGAGTGTGCACTTAAAGACAAAGATCAGGACTGTAAATTCTGCAATATCAATGCAACAAAAGACACGTATGGTGAGGCAGAAGGTCTTGGATGGAAATATCCGAAGCAGGTTGGTGAAAGCATTGCTGCAGCATACAGGGAGGGCGCTCGTAAAGTTACTATAACGGGCGGGTTTGTTGCTGAACGTCGTGAAGTGGAGTATTACCTTGATGTGGCCGACGCAATCAAGGAGCAGACAGGACTTGACGATTTCAATGGTACGGCAACAATTGGCGCTCCTCATGACCTCAGTATCATTGAAAAATACAAAGAAGCAGGGTACCGTACCGTTGCTACCAATATCGAGGTCTGGGACAGAAATATATTCAAGGCAATCTGCCCCGGAAAAGAGTTGCAGTGTGGCGGGTGGGATCACTGGGTGAAAGCGTTGGAGTATGAAGTCGAAGTTTTTGGGAAAGGACGGGTAAGATCCAATATAGTTGCTGGCCTTGAACCCAAGGATTCAACGCTTGAAGGTATCGAATACCTTGCCTCTAAAGGAGTGGTCGCAGTGGCAACAAGTTGGAATCCAAACCCTGGATCAGCTTTAGAAGGACATCGGTCACCTGAGCCAGCCTGGCATTTTGACCTGTATAAGAAAATTGCAGCAATCCATAGAAAATATGGTTTTACCGATGAGCAGATCTATGATTGCACTGCAGGTCCCACAAGTGTATACCAGTATTTCAATCAGATTGAGGAAGAAACGCTGCCGATTTTCAAAGCTAACGTCGCATAATAATTTAACCAGGGGAGTAAAGTCATGAACGATCTTAATGAAATATTGTACAGGGAACTGGAACTGAAAATTTCTACAAGTGTTGAAGGTATCAGCTTTGATCCTCAGATTTTCCGCCATCTCGATCTTGGCGGTCGTTATCAGGAGGAAGTGCATTGTCTGTTTGAGCATGCCTATGAAACGCATGCAGGAACAAAGTTTCCACCCGGCTTTAACTCTCCGCATGGTTTCATCTTTAACCTTCGATGGGATCGCCGTTCTTCGTATTCTCTCATCTATGAAAAAGGAACCTATTATCTCGCCCATCACGGAGAGGTATTGTTCCCCGTCGAGTTCCTTGAACGTCCTCATTATTATGGAGAGAAAACTTCAGACGGCACAGATATGTACAATGTAGCTGCCTATGGTCAGTATGGATCATTGGCGGTAATATACAGTAACGAATGTGCACTTAAAGAAAAAGATCAGGACTGTAAATTTTGCAACATCAATGCCACGAAAGACACCTACGCAGAAGCAGAAGGAATTGGTTGGAAATATCCAAAACAGATAGGTGAAACAGTAGCGGCAGCATACCGGGATGGAGGACGTCATGTTACAATAACCGGTGGGTTTGTTGCTGAGCGTCGAGAAGTTGAGTACTACCTGGATGTTGCTGATGCAATCAAGGAACATACTGGGCTTGACGATTTCAATGGCACGGCAACTGTTGGAGCTCCTCACGACCTCAGTATCATTGAAAAATACAAAGAGGCTGGATATCGTACAATTGCAACCAATATCGAAGTCTGGGACAGAAATATTTTCAAGGCAATATGCCCCGGAAAAGAGTTGCAGTGTGGTGGTTGGGATCACTGGGTGAAAGCGCTGGAGCATGAGGTTGATGTGTTCGGAAAAGGGCGGGTGAGATCAATCATAGTGGCAGGTATTGAACCAAAAGAATCAACGCTTGAAGGAATCGAATACCTCGCATCAAAAGGAGTCATTGCTATTGCATCAAGCTGGAATCCAAATCCAGGATCAGCATTGGAGGGACATCGTTCACCAGAACCCGCCTGGCATTTTGATCTTCATAAGAAAACTGCTGCAATTTACAGAAAGTATGGCTTTACTTTTAATCAGATCTATGACTGCTCAGCGCCAACAGGAATAGCTCTGGATATATATAGGATTGAGGATAAAGCCTTACCGATATTTGATGCCCAGGTTGCATGAAGAATACAGGTAGTTTCAATGAATTCAAAATCAGGGAGTGGACAACATGAATGGACTTAAAGAAAAGTTGTACAGTGAACTGGAACTGAAAATCGCAACAGGTGTTGATGGCATCAGCTTTGATCCTCATATTTTCAGACATCTGGATGTAGCAGGTCAATATCAGGAGGAAATTCACTCCGGTTTCGAGATGGCCTACGAAACTCATGTAGGGATAAAATTTCCCACCGGTTTTCGATCTCCTCATGGCTTGGTATTTGTCCTCAGATGGGATCGCCGGTCGTCATATTCTTTGATTTATGATAAAGGGATTTACTACCTCACTCATCATGGAAAAGTGATTTTTCCTGTTGAATTTCTTCAGCGGCCTGACTATTACAGCAGGAAAACCTCTGACGGGACGCGCATGTCCGATATCGTACGCTATGGTCAGTATGGAGCGTTGACCGTTTGTTACAGTAATGAGTGTGCACTAAAAGAAAAAGATCATGACTGTAAATTCTGCAACATCAATGCCACGAAGGATACGTATGCTGAGGCGGAAGGTTTAGGATGGAAGAATCCGAGACAGGTAGGAGAGACAGTTGCTGAAGCATACCGCGAAGGGGCTCGTCACCTTACAATAACAGGAGGATTTGTTGCCGAACGCCGTGAAGTTGAGTATTACCTTGATGTAGCAGATTCTATCAGGGAAAATACCGGGCTTGATGATTTCAATGGCACCGCCTGTGTTGGTGCACCTCACGATCTTACCATAATCGACAAATACAAAGAGGCAGGCTATCGCACCATTGCCACAAACATAGAGATCTGGGATAGAAATATATTCAAGGCAATCTGCCCGGGAAAGGAGCTCCAATGTGGTGGTTGGGAGCATTGGGTCAATGCATTGGAATATGAAGTGGAGGTTTTCGGCAGAGGTAAGGTGCGCTCAAACATCGTTGCTGGTATTGAACCAAAAGATTCAACGCTTGAGGGTATTGAATACCTTGCCTCAAAGGGTGTTATCTGCTTTGCCTCAAGCTGGTGCCCAAACCCCGGATCAGCATTGGAGGGGCATCGTTCACCGGAACCAGCCTGGCATTATGACCTCTATAAAAAAATAGCTGCAATTTATAGAAAGTACGGCTTTACTTATGAGGAGCTCTATGATTGTTACGCCGCACCAATAAGTATTGTTCACGATATTTACCGTATTGAGGATCGGATATTGCAGGTTATAGAGAGTCAGGTTGCCTGATAAAAACCAATATTTCCTCAAAATTCTTTAAACACCAAAAAGTTTTTGATGCCGGAGCGTATCAAAGACTTTTTGGTTGATATACTTCACTGATAATCCCTCCTTTCCTGTAACCTGCTTTACAAGAGCAACTCCTTTATGGTATTGGATATACCGCTTAAACGGGATTTACAAATCCATGCTTATTGCTGAAATTAAGTATTGTCCATAAATGATGTGACTGCGGATGGTAATTCTATTCTATTCATTTATCGGATGAGTCGGCCTCCAAACAATCTTTATAAATCTTATAGTGTCAGGAAATTGAGATGAGCTATCTAAAGGAGACGTTGTACAGAGAGTTGGAATTGAAAATAGCAACCAATGTTGAAGGTATCAGTTTTGATCCTCATATTTTCAGACATTTAGATTCAGGTAACCGACATCAGGAGGAGGTTATCTGTCTGTTTGAGATGGCTTATGAAACTCATGTCGGAATAAAGTTTCCTGCCGGGTTTCGTTCCCCGCATGGCTTGATCTTTAACCTTCGATGGGATCGTCGGTCAACATATTCATTTATCTACGAAGATGGAATTTATTACCTTGCTCATCATGGTGAAATCTTATTTCCGGTTGAATTTCTTGAACGCCCTGACTACTACGGACTGAAAACTTCCGATGGAACGAGCATGTCCACAATAGCTCAATATATTCAGGAAGGGTCAATTATCATTTCATACAGTAATGAGTGCTCACTTAAAGATAGAGGTCAGGACTGCAGGTTTTGCAACATTAATGCCACCAAGGACTCTTATGGGGAGGCCGAAGGTATTGGATGGAAAACTCCCCGGCAGGTCGGTGAAAGTGTTGCTGCCGCATACAATGAGTATCAGGGTGAAGAACGTCGTCGTGTAAATTTGACAGGTGGTTTTGTTGCAGAGCGACGAGAAGTGGAGTATTACCTTGATGTGGCCGATGAAATTAAAGCACACACAGGGCTGGACGATTTTAATGGAACAGCAGTTATAGGAGCACCTCTCGACCTGAGTGTGATTGAAAAGTATAAAGAGGCCGGTTTTCGAACCATTGCATCAAATATTGAGGTTTGGGATAAAAATATATTCAAGGCAATTTGCCCCGGCAAAGAAGCACAATGCGGTGGATGGGAAAATTGGGTGAAAGCATTGGAGTATGAAGTAGATGTTTTTGGTAAAGGAAAAGTGCGCTCAAATATTGTGGCAGGTATTGAGCCGAAAGACTCCACTCTTGAGGGTATCGAATATCTGGCGTCGAAAGGAGTTATTGGTCTGGCTACAGTTTGGAATCCAAACCCCGGATCGGCTCTTGAAGGACATCGCTCACCTGAAACGGCATGGTATGTTGATCTGTTCAGGAAAATAGCAGCAATCCATAGAAAGAACGGCTTTACCTACGATGATATCTACGATTGTTCAGGCGCCACAGGCATCATAAGTGATATTTATAGAATTGAGGATGAAATATTTCCTGTTCGCAGTGCACAAGTCGCATAAAACAGAAAATATTTACAGTTACCGGATTACACTTGATCTTTTTTTTCGGGTATAAGCTGCTCTTTGTATTTGATAACCAAAAAAATACAGAGAGCCCATATTTCATTTGTTATTTACAGTCAAATTATTCATATGCCGTAGATGATTTTGTGTGGTAACTCATTTACGGTATATAAAATCCCATCTAAACGGGATTTGTAAACCCCTGTATATTGCCTACCATTCATAACACGTAAAAGTGTTATTCATTCTTCTATGAAATTAATATTCATAGAACATCTTTTTTATTTATCCCCCAAAAAGAAAGAACATCAAGGGCATGTCTGTTCTTTCTTCTAAAGTTCTTGATTCATCAAATAGGCTTAATTCATTCAACTTCTGGAATTATTATTTTATGAGTAATCTTAAGGCAACATTGTACAAAGAACTGGAATTGAAAATTTCAACGCAGGTTGAGGGTATCAGCTTTGATCCTCTGATTTTCAAATATCTTGATCTTGGCATGCGTTATCAGGAAGACATTCATATCTGTTTTGAGCACGCCTACGAAACCCATGCCGGAATCAAATTCCCTGTCGGTTTTCTTTCTCCGCATGGTTTGAAATTTAACCTCAGGTGGGATCGCAGGTCATCATACGCTTTAATTCATAAAAAAGGTACGTACTATCTTGCCCATCATGGAGAGCCTGTATTTCCAGTTGAATTTCTTGATCGCCCTGCATACTATGCCGAGAAAACATCTGATGGGACAAATATGGCTAATATTGCTGTCTATGCTCGGGAAGGAGCTCTGGCGGTAGCCTACAGTAATGAGTGTGCGCTTAAAGAAAAAGATCATGATTGTAAGTTCTGCAACATCAATGCAACAAAAGATACCTATGGCGATGTTGAAGGTATCGGCTGGAAATATCCGAAGCAGGTTGGAGAAACAGTTGCTGCAGCATACAAGAACGGAGCGCGGCATCTTACTATAACAGGAGGCTTTGTCGCAGAGCGTCGTGAAGTTGAGTATTACCTTGATGTAGCTGATGCAATCAAAGAGCACACAGGGCTTGACGATTTCAACGGTACGGCATGTGTAGGAGCTCCTCACGATCTTAGTATTATTGATAAATACAAAGAGGCGGGCTATCGTACCATAGCTACCAACATTGAAATCTGGGACAAAAATATATTCAAGGCACTATGCCCGGGAAAGGAGCTGCAATGCGGCGGTTGGGAACATTGGGTGAAGGCGTTGGAGTATGAAGTTGAGGTTTTTGGTAAAGGGCGGGTACGGTCAAACATTGTAGCTGGTCTTGAGCCAAAGGACTCAACGCTGGAGGGGGTAGAATACCTCGCATCAAAGGGAGTTATTGCTACAGCTACAAGCTGGAATCCAAATCCCGGATCAGCATTGCAGGGACATCGTTCACCGGAACCCGCCTGGCATTATGATTTATTCAAGAAAATTGCAGCAATCTATAGAAAGTACGGGTTTACCTATGAGCAGATCTATGACTGCACTGCTAATCCAACAAGTATATACCAGGATATTTATCGGATTGAAGATGAAAGGTTGCCGGTCTTCAACGCTAAAGTTGCATAAGAAACATCAGTATTTATTCTCTTCTAAGAAAGAATGGTGCGTATTGAATTAAATGATAATTGACTTTATCTATTCTCATATTCATAAAATGAGTTCATTTAGTAACCCTATTATGGTATATAAAATCCCCTGTAAAGGGGATTTCGAAATCCTTGTTTATTGACGATATTGTTTTAAGTTGGATCTTTAATGTTAATCATATGAACTTGATCATTAGCTCAAATATTTCTTGTTCTTGTTGTCTACGTGGATATCTGGATGTAAAGGTATTAGTCTCGATGTAGTCTTGAATTAAGTAAACAAGTTTATAGCGAAGCCGATTCTTACTGTCAAAGAGTTGGCTTTTTTCTTATTAAGAATATTTCCCTGAATTACCAGGTAGATCAACTGAAAAAAATATAATCTCATTAATCAAGGATAGGTGAATGTCAAAAGTATTAGTCATTACAGGAGGCGCAAGCGGGATTGGTGCTGCTACCGCAAGACTTGCAGTCGAAAAAGGATACTCGATAGCCATTAACTATCGCACGAAAGAGCTTGAGGCAGCACGTTTGGTTGATGAATTGAAAAGCTCAGGTGCTCGTGCTATTGCAGTACAGGCGGATATTTCCCGTCCTGAGGATATCGAGCGGTTGTACAGGGAGGTTGATGAAAAACTTGGTACTCTTACTGCGCTCGTAAACAGTGCAGGGATTGGCAGTCTCCGAACCCGTATTGATGAGGCAGATGCATCCCTTGTGCATAATTTGTTCCAAACAAATGTTGTGGGATTGATTCTCTCAACTCGTGAAGCAGTTCGTCGTATGTCAACTCTTCATGGAGGAAAGGGAGGAGTTATTATCAATATCTCCTCTATGGCTGCAACAATAGGGGGGCGTCCAGGTGCAAGTCTTTATGCGTCAACTAAAGGTGCTGTAGATGCATTTACAGTTGGACTTGCAAAAGAAGTTGCACCCCAGGGAATTCGGGCTGTTGCAGTGCGTCCTGGATTTACGATTACAGAGATGACCTCTGGTTATGTTCAAAATCCCGAAATTCTTGCACAACTTTCTTCAACTATCGCAATAGGTCGTCCTGCCCTTGTTGATGAGGTGGCCAAACCAATTATATGGTTGCTATCCGAAGAGGCCTCCTTTATTTCAGGCGCTCGGCTTGATATTTCAGGAGGAGGTTTTACTCTCGGCGGGTTTGGCCTGCCACCACTGCAAAAGGAGTTATCTCGCAACTGAAGTTGGATTGGATCGATTCGAAAGCCGCCTGCATGCTTAGAATCTGCCGACAATCATTTCAATGACTATCTCTGCGTGTAGAGATTTTCCGAGGATAGTATTTGGGTACAGAGTGTGATGAAGAGCTCTACAAAAACAGCAGCGTTAGGGGATTACAACAAGAATCAAGAATAAGGAGAATTCCGATGAGTGAAAAGCATGGCAAGCATATAGCAATCTATGGTAAAGGGGGAATAGGGAAGTCAACCACCACTTCAAATATCAGTGCAGCACTGGCTGAAGCAGGGTATAAAGTGATTCAGATCGGATGCGACCCCAAAAGTGATTCAACGACCATTCTTCGAGGCGGCAACGATTTGCCAACAGTCCTTGACACTCTTCGTGAGCAGAGCAAGGTAAAAATTGAAGACGTCTCTGCGGTAGGGTTTGGTGGTGTGCTTTGCATCGAGGCTGGTGGGCCGGTTCCGGGAGTTGGTTGCGCCGGCAGGGGAATCAATGCTGCAGTGGAACTGCTGCAGGAGTTGAATCTTTTTGAAGAGTACAAGCCCGATTTTGTGCTCTATGATGTTTTAGGCGATGTAGTATGCGGAGGCTTTGCCGTTCCAATCCGCGATGGTATTGCCGACAGGGCTTTTGTAGTTACATCTTCAGACTTTATGGCAATTTTTGCTGCAAACAATCTTTTCAAGGCAATCAATAAATACGCTCCATCCGGCGGTGCTCGTCTTGGCGGTGTAATCGCCAACAGTATTCAGGCTCCTTATGCCAAGTCGCTGATCGATGATTTTGCTGAACAAACAGGGACCTCAGTTATTGGTTATGTACCCCGTTCCTTTACTGTCGCTCAAAGTGAACTGTTCGGACAGACTGTAATCGAGGCTGCACCAAAATCCGAGCAAGCCGATGTCTACCGAAATCTTGCCAGATTTATCGACGAAAACCAGGATTCAGTTATTCCACATCCGCTCAATGGTCCCGAACTGAAGAAATGGGCCAGAACATGGGGAGACAGGATTTTTGAAGTTGAGACTGGGGTGGTTCAGAAAATGGAATCAATTTAAAACAGTAATCAGTAAAACGACCGCACTAATGAGTCTTTTGAAAGCTAAATCCTCTCGAACAAGAGAGAAGCGACTTGATACGTTGAACGCCTGGCAGGGAAATGTATCCGCAGCGGTGACAGAGTTTTCTGATGGGGAACCTGTTAAACGGATTCGCACCTTTTCACAGAGCACGCAGGACGATCTTCTCTATGCATTGCGTCTTCTGGCTGCTATACGTAACAGCGTTTCAGTTATTCATGCTGGACGAGGATGCGTGGCTGCCGGCCTTTTCCATCAGGTAACAAAAGGAAACGGTCGTTGGATTGTAACCAATCTGGATGACAGGGATACCATTATGGGAGCTGACCTGAAACTTCGCAAAGCCATTAAGGAAGTTTATCATCGTTATAAACCTGAAGTGATATTTATTGTATCGAGTCCTATCGTTGCCATCAATAACGATGACATCCAGTCGGTAGTAGAGGAACTGCACGAAGAGTTGGAGTTGGACATTGTTCCGATCTATGTGACTGGTTTTGCGTCGCATCATGCCGTGACAGGTTATGATACAACGTTGCATGCTCTGCTGAAATACCTGGCGGGAAAACGCGGGGAGCATAATAAGAACAACAGCGTTAATCTTCTCTCAGTCGCCGAGCATCCTGATGATCGTCGTGAGGCCGAAAGGATACTGACATCGCTTGGCCTTGAACTTAATATTCTTCCCGATGAAGCGTCGCATGGCACATTTAGGCATGCCGCAGCGGCAAGGTATTCCATCTCTCTTGATCAGGACACAGGGAATTATCTGGGGATCACTCTTCGTGATGAGTATGGAGTCCCTTATGCTGAGGCATCACGCCCGATAGGTATCGGTGCTACAGGACGCTGGCTGTCTGTTGCAGGAAAGGCATTGGGACTTGATGAGGCAGCAGTTAAGCTTTTCCATGAACAGGAATCTGAACGGGTGCAAAAAGCCCTTGGAGATTTTAATCTTAATGGAGTTCGGGTTTATCTCGGACTTGCCTCTGCCACCTCATTCAGTGTATTGAGTCTTATAGAAGAACTGGGAGGTGAGGTTGTTGGAATAACCGTGAGTCGCCTCGACCAACTGCACAAGGAGCGTTTGGAAGAACTCTCCTCGCGGTATCCAGTACTGCAGATTCATGTTGCTGATGGCCAACCATTTGAAGAGGCTAATATTATCAAACGACTGAGCCCTGATCTCTATCTTGGCGATTCTGCACATCTCGGACAAATCGGAAGGCTTGGCATACCGGTAGTCTCCCTGGAGGAGACTCCTGTTCTTGGCTACAACGGAGTGATCGCTCTTGCTCGACGTTTTTCAGCTGCACTGCTTAATCGCACATTTGGTGCAGCACTTGCCCGAACACCGCTTCCATATAAGGAATCATGGTTTCGGCGTAGTCCCAACTGGCATATCAAAAAGGAAGTTAAATAATATGGCTCATCATATAGAAGGATCGCGCAACTCCTGCGCATTGCATGGAGCTCTTCAGGTCATTGAAGCTATCGAAGGGGTTGTTCCAGTTATTCACAGTACAGCAGGTTGCGGGGTACAGCATTTTCTGGGAGTTAATCGTCTCAATGCAGGTGCTGACAGATTCGGAGGTCCGCCGGTTTCAAACAGCAATATCAGCGAAAAGCATGTTGTTTTCGGTGGCAGCTCCCGTTTACGGGAACAGCTTAAAAACACGGTTAAAATTGTCGAGGGTGATCTCTATGTCATTGTCACCGGTTGCTCCACCGAAATGGTTGGCGATGATATCCCTGCAATGACAAAAGAAGGGCGCGACCAGGATTTTCAGGTTATCTACGCAAATACTCCGGGTTTTCGCGGCGATGTTCATCTAGGATATCAGTTGGCTGTCAAAGCTCTGATCGAACAATTGCCCTCCTTAGGTAAGGGCGAACAATCCCCGATCGAAGGACTGGTCAATATATGGGGAATTGTTCCGCATCAAGACCCATTCTGGGCAGGAAATCTTGAAGAGATTGGACGCTTGCTGGAGGGAATCGGTCTGAAACCTAATCTGCTTTTCGGGTATGGTCAGGGTCTTACTGCCTGGAATCGGGTTCCAAAAGCTGCTCTTAATGTTGTTGTTTCTGTCTGGGGTGATGCTCCTGCCTTGCTGCTTGAGGAACGCTATGGAGCACAGGTGCTTAGGCTTGAAGGCCTGCCGGTAGGAAGTGCGGCAGGACGTTTCCTGCAAACGGTCGGTGACCGTCTCAACCTTGATGTTACGCGTACAGAAAACTTTATAAAAAGCGAAGAAAAGCGTTTGAGCACCTATCTGGCCTCTATAGCCGACACCTATTACCGGGCAGGTTTTCAGCGTGAATTTGCTCTCATTGGCGAGAGTGCTCAGGTTGTCGGGATAAGTGAGTTTCTGGCTGGAACCCTTGGATTGATTCCACGGACGTTGATCATAACCGATAATCCACCTGAGAATGTCAGAGAAGCTTTATTAACCACACTTACCGGTTTGGTGGAAAACAGCGGTACAGAAGTCTTTTTCAGCGAAGATCTTGCTGAAATCACTGATATAGTTCGTTCCGCAGCTGTTGAGCTCGTATTAGGAAGTGCTCTTGAAGAACCTGTAGCAGTTGAGTTGGGAGTCCCGTTTTTACAGCTTTCATTTCCGTTATCTAAGCAGGTAGTCTTGAGCCGTGGCTATGCGGGTTATAGAGGCGCAGCAACACTGCTGGAAGATTTCGGCAGTGCGATCCTGTCAAAAGGCTATAACAGTCATATTTCTCAGGAATCTCAAGTTCATACAGCTTCTGAATCGGCATTATATGGCTCATGATAACGTGTAAAACATAATAGAAGTGAAACAACAGGGCATTATTTCATACTCAATAATTTCTAATTCCGGGAGGAGATAAACATGAGCAATCTTAAAGAAACATTGTACAAAGAGCTGGAGCTGAAAATTATAACAGGTGTTGATGGTATCAGCTTTGACCCCCATATTTTCAAACATCTCGATCTTGGTGGACGATTTCAGGAAGAAGTTCACTGTCTGTTTGAGGGTGACCATGAAACTCATGTAGGAATCCAGTTTCCCGCCGGTTTTTATTCTCCCCATGGATTAACCTATGTCCTTAAGTGGGATCGCAGGTCTCCCTATTCGTTCATCTATGAAAGTGGCACATACTATCTTGCTCATCAGGGAAAAGTAATATTCCCCATTGAATTCATTGAACGCCCTGCTTATTACGGACAAAAAACTTCTGATGGTACAAGCATGTCCAATCTTGCGCTCTATACTCAGGATGGAGCACTGCTGGTAGCATATAGTAATGAGTGCGCGCTTAAAGACCAGGATCACGACTGTAAATTCTGCAATATCAATGCAACCAAAGATACCTATGGAGAAATTGAAGGTATAGGGTGGAAGTACCCCAATCAAATTGGCGAAACAGTTGCCGCAGCATACCGGAATGGAGCACGTCACGTTACCATAACAGGCGGATTTGTGGCTGAAAGGCGTGAAGTGGAATATTATCTGGATGTTGCCGATTCAATAAAAGAACATACCGGTCTTGACGATTTTAATGGTACCGCTGTTATTGGTGCTCCTCACGATCTCAATATTATCGATAAGTATAAAGAGGCTGGTTATCGAACCATTGCAAGCAATATTGAAATCTGGGATAGAAATATATTCAAGGCAATTTGCCCTGGTAAAGAGTTGCAGTGCGGTGGTTGGGAGCATTGGGTGAAAGCATTGGAGTACGAAGTCGAGGTGTTTGGCAAAGGAAAGGTGCGCTCAAACATTGTCGCAGGTATTGAACCGAAAGATTCAACACTTGAGGGAATTGAATATCTCGCATCAAAAGGTGTCATCTGTTTTGCGACAAGCTGGAATCCTAACCCTGGCTCTGCTTTGGAAGGCCATCGTACACCGGAACCAGCCTGGCATTTTGATCTCTACAAGAAAATAGCTGCCATACATAGAAAGTACGGTTTTACCTATGAGGAACTCTACGACTGTAATGCAGCGCCAATAACCGTGATCCATGATATTTACAGAATAGAGGATCAAACGCTGCCGGTTTTCAAGGGGCAGGTAGCATGAGCAGCAAGGTATTTCTTATTACCGGAGCATCAACCGGAATTGGCATCCGGGTATTGTTGATACACCCTTTTGGGACAATCTGCAGAAACCGGTGCTTCCAAAAGCCTTGGAGTCGGACGATGTTGCCAGGGCTGTAATCTATGCAGTGAGGCAGCCTCAGCATGTTGATGTCAACGAAATCCTTATCCGACCGATTGGTCAGCCTCAATAACATGAACACACGATTATGAAAAGAGTACTTGGAGTCTGTTCTGTCGCGACGAAACCTCTTCTATTGAGCGCGGTCAACTGTTGTTGTCATCGTCATGTGCTTTCATGTAGCGGACTTATCGGCTTATTGACATAATCATTTCACGCAATACATGTCACACAAGAGCCGATTCTTACTGTTATAAGGTCGGCTTTTTGCTTTTCTATTTGAAAAGAATCCAATTAAACAGATTACAGGAGAACCGAATATGTCAGTAGCATTAAAAAGGACTTTTCAGAATGAGTTGACCCTCAACGAAGTTGTTACTCAATATCCTGATATTCCTCGCTTGGTTATCATCAAGACCGATGTTCAACGTCGTGGGATTCACTATACCGAAAGAGCCTTAAGTGTTGTTGATCCCGAAATTCACCTTGTAAATGATCCTGCTATCAGCGAACTCTTCGGTTCTCGCGATGGAGTTGAAAAGCCTCTTCCGGCATCGCTTCTGTTGAGAGATGGCACCTCAATTCTCGTCAGTTCAACCCCTCTGGAGGAGAACCCCTACCTGGTTGATCTTGTGGATGGTCGTTTGGCTCTTGTCGACAATGGTGAATTTATCGAGCATGTGGAATTCTGGCGAAAACCGAGGTTCTACGACCTCAAAACCTCCTCCGGTGTTCCTATGAGGCAGATTTTCAGTGCCCGGCCACAGCGTCTAAGTATCGTCCAGTCGAGTTATTGCCATTTTTGGACTGATCACAAAGGCTGCCGGTTCTGCGATATAAATAACAACAACAAAAAACGCAATGAAGATGCAAAGGCTCGCCCTCGCATTAAGCCACAAGACATATCTGAAACAATTCGGGAGGCATTAAAAGAACCAGGTCGCTTTACCGGTATATGCCTCACCGGCGGTTCTGTGCTTGCTGGTAATGGACTTTTCGATAAAGAGGTTGATTTATATATAGAAACACTTCAGGCGATTGGTGAGAACTTCGCAACGAAAAAATTTCCCAGTCAGCTTATTTCCTCAGCTTTTAATGAAAAGCAGTTAAAGCGCCTTTATGATGAGACTGGTCTTATGAGTTATACCAGTGACCTTGAGGTGCTTAATGAAGACAAATTCAACTGGATTTGCCCGGGAAAGGCAGATAATGTTGGCTACCAGGAGTGGAAACAACGGTTGATTCGATCGGTTGATATTTTTGGCAAAGGGCATGTTGCAACTGGCATTGTCGGAGGTGTTGAACTCGCAAAACCGTATGGATTTATATCTGAAGATGAAGCACTTCGCTCAACGCTTGATGAAGCTGAGTCTCTGGCTGAAAATGGTGTGACAACCATTTTTGTTGTTTGGTCGCCACGTCCAGGTTCTGATTTTCATGAGCAGCAAAATGCTTCGCTTGATTATTACGTGAGGTTGGCCAGTGGACTTCACCAATTAAGGGTCAAGTATGGATTGACTGTTGATTTTGATGACTATAGACGCTGCGGCAATCATCCTGATTCTGATTTAGCAAGACTTATATGATCGTCTTACAGCGATCTTATTCCAATAAATAGAACTACTTAAGAATAATATAATCAAGGAGATCAACAATGGCGATCCAATTGTCATCAGAGCTGCAGGTGCTTCTTAATGACAGAAAAGTATATAAAGCATTAGCGACTGTAGATGAAGCCGGTATTCCTGATGTGGTTTTGAAACACAGTATTTTTACAGCCGAAGACGGTAATATTCATTATCTGGAACTTCTCGAATCATCAAGAACCAATCATAATCTTGTCAGGGCAATCTGGTTTGATGGCACAGTATCAATAGCTGTTACCGGACCCGATAAGCAGCGTTTTCAAATCAAAGGTCGTCCTGTGGAAGTACACATTACCGGCCCGCTGTTCGAGAAGCACTATGTTGAGGTTCGCCAATCCCTTGGTGATGTCGAACTTTCCGGCGTCTGGGTTATAGAGCCGCTTGAAGTGATTGATGAAAATATAAGTTTTCGGAGGAAAGAAGAAGACGTTAACCGGCCATACTTTCGTCATCTTGACCGCTTGGCGAAAACCCCTCATAAGTAAACGCAAAGGGTTGAAACCCCGAACATTAATCAGAGTTATCCCATGATCGAATTATTACGAAAACGTCGAAGCATACGCAAATTTACCAACGAAAAAATAGATGTTGAATCCCGGAAAATACTCATCGAGGCAGCACTTAGAGCCCCATCAGCTCGCGGTATAAATCCCTGGGAATTTATTCTTGTTGATGATGAGGAACTGATCATACAGCTTTCACAGGCGAAACAGTTTGGTTCAGCATTTCTGATAAACGCTCCTTTTGCAATTGTTGTTTGTGGCGATAGCAGCAAAGCAGATTTTTGGATAGAAGACTGTTCTATCACAGCCACCATCATTCAGCTTACAGCGGCCTCATTGGGTCTCGGCAGTTGCTGGATTCAAATTCGAAATCGTCAGCATAATGACAATACAACAGCGGAAGCCTACGTCCAGGAGCTGCTTGGGCTTCCTGAACATATTAAGGTCTCATCAATACTTGCTATTGGTTACCCGGATGAGATTAAACCGACAGTATCGGCGGAAAATCTACAGTACGATAAAATAAAAGAAAATCGATGGGTTTGAGTAGTAATGCGAATTCCAAAAAAAATCAAATGGAAGAGATATATGAAAATAAATGCAATCCTGGCCGATGAAAAGGTTTCCGATTTACGGCCAACGACGGTAATCGGTATCGATATAGGCTCACGTCAAGCGAAGGCGGTATTGGTTCATGGCGATGAAATACATACAACAATTACAGCAAGCGGAGTCGATTCTCAGGAAACCGCCGAGCGACTGATCAAAAAAATTGGCAGGCAAACCGGAATCCTGCACAAGGATATTGCCTATGTCGTGGGCACAGGGTATGGTCGGATTGCTCTTGATTTTGAGGCTTTTCCTTCAGACGTGGTTACAGAAATCTCCTGCCATGCGATGGGCGCCCATTTTCTTAATGCAGGTACCAGAACTATTATTGATATAGGTGGGCAGGATTCAAAGGCCATCAAAGTTGATCCGGACAACGGTCGGGTCGTTGAATTTGTAATGAACGACAAATGTGCCGCCGGTACAGGGCGCTTCCTTGAAAAGGTTGCAGAGTTACTGGATTACAAGCTCGAAGAACTTGGCGAAAAAGCATTGCTCGCAGAGAAAACTCTCGAAGTCAGCAGTCAGTGTGTTGTATTTGCTGAGTCCGAAATAATTTCGCTCAAAGTGAAGGGTGAACGACGCGAAGATATCGCAGCTGCCATTCATTTTGCTTCCGCCCGTCGAGTACGAAATCTTGTCAACCGTCTGGGACTGGAACCCGAGCTTGTCTTCTCCGGCGGAGTTTCCAACAATCAGGGGATGAAGCGTGCCCTGGAAGAATTGATCGGCCATCCTTTCAAGACGACCAAACTTGATATGGTTTACGCTGGTGCCCTGGGTGCGGCAGTGTTTGCCCAGCGTTATTACGAAGGTGTGCGAGCCTCAACCGAAAGGGAGGTTGCATGAAACTCTCCGAAGTCATTGATTCACGACTGGTCAGTAAAATAAGTAAAAACAGCGTGCTTGGTGTAGACATCGGCTCACGCGGAGCCAAGGCTGTGCTGTTGCATGGAGACGAACTTTTTGTTGCGCAGGTGCCGACCGGTGTCAACATGCAGGTAACTGCTGATGAATTGCTCGACGAACTCGTTGAGGTCGCCGGTATCACCCGTGAACAAATTCGTTTTATCGTTGGTACAGGTTATGGGCGGATTGCGCTGGAGTTTGTGCAGATTCCACGAGAAATTGTTACCGAAATTTCCTGCCATGCCATGGGTGCGCATTACCTGAATAAAGACACCCGAACAATCATCGATATCGGCGGGCAGGATTCGAAAGCGATCCAGGTTGATCCCAAAACCGGCAAGGTTACCAAGTTCATCATGAACGACAAGTGCGCTGCGGGTACCGGACGCTTTCTTGAAAAAGCTGCAAGCCTGCTCGAATACACGATTGCTGAACTTGGTCCAGCGTCACTACGTGCCGAGTCACAACCTCAGATCAGCAGCCAGTGTGTGGTGTTTGCCGAATCCGAAATCATCTCTCATCGTGCACGCGGTGAAACCCGTGAAGCGATTGCAGCAGGCCTGCACTATGCCTCGGCGAGGCGGGTCAAAAATCTTGTCAGCAAGATTCCCCTTGAAGGCGATCTTGTTTTTACCGGTGGTGTCTCGAATAACATCGGCATGAAAAAAGCTCTTGAAGACCTGATAGGTCTGCCTATCAAAGCCTTCAAGCTTGATCCTGTCTATGCTGGCGCGCTTGGTGCTGCTGTCTATGCCCAGCGTTTCTATGCCGAACAGCGCACTGTTTCCGATGAAAATGTCGCTACTCTCAAAGCAGACATACACGACATTATCGAGCGCACCAAAGAAGCCGAAAACGCATTCATAGAACGCTCAGATGTTAAGAAAGTCGGATATCTCTGTACATACACGCCTATTGAACTGATTGCAGCTTCAGGAGCTGCGCATACACGCCTCTTGAAATGCGGAGAACCGGAAGTCGTATCCCGAGGTGAACTGATTACCAAAAGCGTCTTCTGCGATTTTACAAAAAGTCTATTGGGTCACTTTGCCGAAAAGGACCCTCTCTATACAGGCCTCGACCAGGTCGTGACCTTCTATACCTGTGACTCGATGAAAGCAACAGCAGAGGCTATCGATAACTTTTTTCAACCTTCAATAGGCTATGTTGTTCCGCGTGATGGCGGCCGTGAAGCGGGCCGTAAATTCTTCCGTCAGGAAATCCTCAATTTCCGTAAGGATCTTGCAAAGCTCACCGGCAAACTGGTAGGAGACGACGAGTTATCCGAGCAGATTCAGCTCTTCAACCGGATCCGCAGTCTGATCCGTGAAATCTCTGCACTCCGAAAGCGCGACAATCCGCCGCTGACTGGACGCGATTTTCTCGAAATCACCAAAGCCTTTTACTATCTGCAGCCGGAAGAACAGCTGATATTGCTTGAAGATGTCTACCTGAGGCTTGCGAGTACACCGAAAACAGGATCGGCGCCATTGCGTCTCATGATGTCAGGTGGCATTGTGGCTGAGGGCGACAGGCGTATTCTGGATCTGATTGAAGACAAAATCGGTGCGCGAATTGTTGTTGAAGATCACTGCTCCGGACTCCGCCCCTTCTACCACGACACTGATGAAAAAATTGATCCATGGCAGGCACTTGCAAATGCCTATCTCGACCAGGCTCCTTGCGCTCGACAGACACCACTGGACAAACTGCTCGATTTCTCAGTTGAGCTGGCCACTGAATATCGCGTTCATGGGGTGATCTACACCTATCTAAAGTTTTGCCCATGCTTTGGCATGACCAAAAACAGATTTATCCGACGCTTTCAGGATTTGGATATTCCGGTGCTGGAGTTGGCTACAGATTATTCCCAGGGCGATATAGGCCAGATCACAACCCGACTTGAAGCGTTTATAGAAGTTTTGAACGAAAAAAAGGAGATTTTAAATGTTGCTGACTACAGAAATTAAGCCCATTGCGTTAGGTCAATCCATCTTCTCTGCACCGAAAATTGCGACTCGACAGGAGCTTCAGAACCAGCTTGAGTATATCAATGCAAGCAAACAGGAGCACAGTTACTCACCAGCTGTTGGCAAACTCTATGATTTGGCACTGAGCTATGTCGAGGATGCCGAAAAGCATGCAATAAATGGTGGACGTTCGGCATGGGTAATGGGAATATGGGATTCGCCGCTGATGTATGCGCTGGATATTGTGCCGATCTCTTTGACAGAGCTCGGTCGGCTTGGTTCAAACGATGCTATGATGATAGCCGAGGACTATTTTCAACTGCCCAAAGAAACCTGCTCAATGGTTGCATCGGTGCTGGGTGAATGGTATCTGCGTCGTAATCACCCTGTAAAAGAGATTATAGTGTTCAACAGGTCTTGCGAACCACTTAATCTTGGTTGGGAGCTGATTGCTGACGAAGGCTTTACGGTACATCGCATTGAAACTGTCAATCGACCTCGCAACAACGATCCTGAACGACTTGCTGAGCATGTTCGTTTTTTGGCCGAGGAGTTTGAAGATCTTGCAATCCGGCTTACCGGCAAACCGGTAGATCAGGCACGCGTAGCTTACGAGATCGAGCGCATAAACCGAATTCTTGGAAAGGTACGGAAAATCCTCGATCTGCGAAAGAATAACCCCCTTTATATCAGGAGCTTAGCCACTATGTTCCTGCTGATGGGCAGTGGCCACTATTTCGGAAAGCCGGAGGAATATGAGGCAGTCGTCGATCTGCTGCTAAGCGAACTAAGGGTGGCAGACTATATCCAGGCAGCGCGTGGAAAGGTTATTCCCCTTGCCTGGGTTGGAGGGCGCGGTCAGGAATTTGGCGTATACAAGACCGTAGATGACTGCGGTGGTGCCATCCTTGCCTGGAGCACTCCTAACGTATGGCGGCATGACTGGGTCAATGCCCGAACCCCCCTGGAATCAATTGCTTTGAACATGCTTGGCGGACCGGAAGGGTATGGAGGCTCGCCGGTTCACCGTCTCAAACCCATTGAGGAGCTGATTGAAGAATATGGTGCAAAGGGAATCCTCTTTTACTCCTATGTCGGCTGCTCCTTTGCCGGAGTTCATCAGGAAATCCAGCGGGATCATTTCCACAAACTGGGGATACCTTCAATCAGTCTGGAAGGTAGTTTTCAGGTTGGGCCGCCGTCAGGACAGTTGCTGACCAGAGTTCGAGCGTTCGTTGAAATGCTTTCATAACGGATGGGCAGTTGATTTCAGATGATTCTCTTTCCGGCACCGGTTCTGATGGTTGGCTCCTACGACTCCTTTGGCAAGCCTAATGTGATGAATGCTGCCTTGGGAGGCATCTGCTCTTCACAACCTCCATGTGTTACAATATCACTGCGGAAGTCCAGGTACTCCTATGCCAGAATCATTGCACGCCAGGGTTGTACGGTAGGAATAGCCAGTGAAAAGATCATTGAAACAGCAGATTATGTTGGGATTGTCTCGGGTCGTGATGTGGATAAGTTTTCTGATAGCGGACTGACTCATGTCAAAAGTGAACTGGTCGATGCTCCTTATGCTGCTGAGTTTCCAGTTGTACTCGAGTGCCGTCTGTTTCAGATTCATGAGATTGGGGTGCATACTCAGTTTATTGGTGAAATTATTGATGTTAAGGCCGATGCCCATCTTTTTTACAAAAGATGGGCACCTCGATATTATGAAAATCAAGCCACTTGTTTATGATACATCTCAAAAGGGCTACCATAGCGTGGGTGCGCTTCTTGGAAAAGCTTTATTAATAGGTGCGAGCCTGAATAATGTCGACAAGTAAATTTTATTTAGTAATAACTCATTTATGGTATGCAATATGCCGTTTAAACGGGATTTCAAAATCACTCCTGATTGCTCATCTTAAAAGATATAAAACAGAGTAAATCTCTTCTTGGGCTGGGTAATGATTTTAAAGAATATTGAGTTAATCACGTTTAAGTAATTCAATATAAAATTATAAAAAAAGAGCTATGTCAAAGATCTTTTGTTGTTGTTGTTTGGAATATTACGATAAGAAAGGTTTTATCCCGATATAGAGCTTGATGTATTATTCAAGTTGATAGGGAAGCCGATTCTTGCACGTAGAGAATTGGCTTTTTCTTTTTACTGAATATTTAAATCATATCACTAAAAAAATATAAGTATGCTTGTAAAATCACATCATATTGTTCGATGTAGCCCTGCTTGGAATTACAAAAGAAAATATAGCTATAAAATAGTATTTGTTAAATACGGAACTCTTGTATAAGAATACCGAAATCAAATTCACAATAAAAAAAGATCTAATGACAAATAGAATAAGTAAAGCAAAGTTGACGCTGCTTCTTCTTGGAGGCCTTTTGATAAGTAATGCCGATCTTCAGGCTGCCAGGAAGCAAATTCCTGAGCCCTCGGTAAAGCCAGAAAAAACTGAAAGTGTCGTACAGGAAAATGCAGGCACAGCCGAAGTCGATGAAGATAGCCAGGCTGCAACAAAAAGAGACCTTCAGGGGCTTACTTCTGATGTGGCAGTTCTCCGGGACCAGTTGACCCGTCAGCTTGACAGTAATATTGCAAATACAGCACGATCACTCACGATCGGTGGTACCCTGCAGAATCGTTATACTGCTGTGACGTCAACGAACCAACCGACATCTCCAAATGGTTTTACGGTAAATGCAGCAATTCTTTCTTTCAGCGGAGCCCTCAAGAAAGATTATGAAGAGGGTCGAAATTTAACCTATGCTCTCTCGCTTATAAGTACTGCGGCGACTAATACCTTTCAGCCCTATGATGCCTATTTGCAGTACGCTATTTTTCCGTCCCTTGATATAGAAAAACCGAACTTCAACATAACATTTGGTCAACAAGCTATACCATTTGGCCTTGAACCTCAGGTAGGTGAAGATAAAAAGCCGGCTGCAGTCTATGCCATATTTGCCGGTGCTAATGGTTGGAATCTGGCGCAAAGGGATTTGGGAGTGCAGTTGAAAGGGGATCTCTTTCCTTTTGTAGATCTCGCTTACACCTATCGCGTTCCACTGATTCAATATCAACTCGGGATTTTTAACGGCTCAAACTGGAATACGGCTGAAACCAATAAATCAAAGGATGTTGTAGGCAGGATTGTTCTGAATGCACCCGTAGACTATAACTCGGATTTTAGAGGATTGTCTATTGGTAGTTCATTTTACAGTGGTGAAAAAGATCTTGCTCAGAGCAACGGTACTCTCATTACGGGAGGAAGTGGCAAGGGAACAAGAAATCGCTATGGCGCAGATATTGCCTATGTAGCATCTCCATTTGGGTTTACAGCTGAATATGCCGTAGGTGATGATGATCGTGTTATCTCCGGAACAACGATTGCCAATGCAGTGAAGTCTACAATTAAGAGTAAGGCATATACGGCAACTCTTTTTTATGAGTGGGGTGAGCAGTTTCTGAACCAGGTGCGTAACCAGTCCCGTCTTGATGATTGGTGGCCTAAGACCTATCAGCCCTTTATTCGCTATGACTACTTCGATCCTGACACCTCAGTCGCAAACAATGAATCCAGTGTATTGACCTATGGATTTAACTTTTTCTTTGCGCAAACAACTAAACTTCAGCTGAATTATAATGTGAGTAATTTAAAAAACACAAATGTAAAACAGAGTCAGTTTATTGCGCAGTTCCAGTTTGGATTTTAATAGAAATTAATAATTGAAAGGAGATAATAACATGAAAAATTGGATAAAAGCTTTACCACTTGTTGCAGTGCTTTTTATGGGGTTCACTGCGCAGGCGGCGGAAAAGCCAAAAGTGATCAGGTTTGCCTTTCCAGGCAGCACTATTGTATTGGGTAAACCATCTGCATTAGTTAATAACATAATTGTCGATCAGCAGTTATTGGAAAAAGAGTTTGCAAAAGATGGTATAAAGATAGAAGTAAGCAATTTTGTAACAGCAGGACCTGGAGTAAATGAAGCTTTAGCTGCTGGACTAGCCGACTTTGCTAATTATGGTGATTTTCCAATAGTAACAGGAAAAGCTGGTGGATTGAAAACAAAATTTATACTAGCTACCGATGTAGGGGCAAATACATATATCATTGGTCGTACGGATTTGCATATCAAGGGTGTAAAAGATCTTAAAGGAAGATCGTTTGGAATTTTTAAAGGAACCAATCTTCAGCCGCCCTTTATTAAATTGCTTCTGGCTAATGGTTTGACGGAAAAAGATGTTAGAACTGTAAATCTGAATACTACAGATGCCCAGGCGGCCCTTATTGCAAAGAGTATTGATGCAATAGGAATTGGTGCTGATAGGCCCGTTGTTGATCTCGGTGTTGGAGAAGTAATTGGCGATACAAACCAACTGCCGCTATCAACTCGTGCAACTACCGGTCTTGTGGTTCAGGAGGACTTTGCAAAGAAGTATCCAGATATCGTAAAGAGGGTTGTAAAGGTCTATCTCCAGGCTAACCGCTTCGCTTCTGATGAAAAGAATAGAGAAGTGTTGCTCAAGATACTTGTAAACACCGGTGCTAAATACAAATATCTGAAATCTGAATACGCATTGCTTCCCTTGAAAGTTAGGCACAATCCACTGCTAACTCAAGGCAATACTGTTCATTACAAGGATTTAGTTGATTTTTCTGAACACAATAAATTGATCAGAAAAAAATTTGATGTTGATCAATGGATTGACAAAAGTTACGAACAGGCAGCTTTGAAAGAACTTGGTCTTGAAAATTATTGGGCCAAATAAAATGTAATCCAGGTATTAGACTATCGGCGCTGAAAGAGAGGTTAATATCTTTTTGATATAAGCCTCTTTTCAGCGGTAGTAGTTACCGGACAAATCAGCATAATTCTCTTTCTATATTCGCGATAGCAACCATAATCTGGAACTGGAAATCGCGTTATTTCAAGGTATAAAGTTATGAGCTTAAAATTTTTACAACGATTCAACGTTAAAGATAGACTTCTTGGATTGATAGTGCCTCTTTTTGTTCTTGCATTATGGCAGGGAGCTGTATCGCAGCACCTGTTTTCAGAACTTCTTTTAGTGCCGCCATTAACTTTGTGGAATACCATAATAGAACTTTTCCGATCCGGCGATCTCATTTCTAATATTCAGGTAAGTCTGAATCGGGTTTTTTTAGGATTTCTTCTTGGTGGATCAGCCGGATTTATTCTTGGAGTTGGTATGGGGCTGTCACCAGTTATAAACAGAGCGTTAGGTCCATTGGTAAAGGTACTCCAGCAGGTGCCTGAATTAGCATGGATGCCTATGATAATACTGCTCTTTGGTATAGATGAGTTTGCGAGAATATTTTTCATTGCCATAGGAGCATTTTACCCCATGATTTTTAATACCTATCAAGGGGTGAGCGGTGTTCCGGAAAAATATCATGAGCTTGCCCGGGTTTTTGATTACAAAAGTTTTCGTTACCTGTCAAAAGTTATTATACCCAGCGCTTTACCTTCGATCATTACCGGCATTCGTCTCAGTATAGGGTTGTCCTGGATGTTTTTGGTCGGAGCCGAGCTTTTTGGAACAGAATCAGGTGTAGGTTTCTTGATGATTATGGGTCGTCAGATGTTTCAGATCGATGTTGTCATGGCTGGACTGGTAGTCATTGGAACGTTGGGGTTAATAATAAATACTCTTCTGAAAAAATTCGAACAGTTTGTATTGCGAGGCCGAGTCTCTTTTGATGGAGGAGCAGCCTGATGACTATCAGCAACAAAACAAAAGCATTTCTTGGGAGTAGTATTGTTCCCCTTCTTCTGGTCATTGTATGGCAATATGTAGCCTCATCTGGTTATGTAGCGTCATTTATTCTTCCCTCTCCCAACCAGATTATTAAAACATTTGTGACCAATTTTGTAGAAAAAGAGTATGCCCTCCATATAGCTGCAAGTTTAAAACGGGTATTGATTGGATTTCTTATTGGTACAGTGAGTGGATTTTCGTTTGGGTTACTCATGGGATTGTCGAGAACGGCGGAAAAAATTTTCGGTCCATTTTTTAATGTCATTCGGCAAGTGCCCATCATAGGATTTATCCCTCTGATTATTATGTGGTTCGGAGTTACAGAGCTGCCTCGCATCATTATTATTACTGTGGCAGCCTTTTATCCGGTCACGCTGAATACGTTTGCCGGAATACGAAATGTGCCTAAAGAGTACTTTGAGCTCTCTTCAGTCTATGGATATAAAGGATTAAAGCTTATTAGACGAATTGTCATACCCGCAGCATTGCCTTCAATTACAACAGGGATTACCCTCGCCCTTGGAATGTCGTGGGCTATGTTAATGGCCGCAGAACTTTTCATACAGACATATTTTGGTATCGGTACCCGGATTCAGTTGGGCCGCGATAAATTTAATATGGCCTTGGTTATCGTTGGGATAATAACAGTTGGGGCGCTTGGATTTTTTATGACGACGATAGTTGAGCAATTAGCAAAAGCTCTCGATCGAGGAAAAATCATTCGTAAAGAAACTTAAAATTCAAGGATAAGAACATGTCAGTCGCAAAAGGTACTCTTGAAATCAGGAATCTCAGCAAAAGTTATGTAGTCGACAACAATCCATTGCAGATCCTGAAAAATATTAATATAACCTTCCCTGCAGGGGCCTTTGTATCAATTCTCGGTTCCAGTGGTTGCGGTAAAACAACACTGTTGCGGATTATGCTCGGTCTTGAGACCAGTTATGAGGGTGATGCATTGATTGATGGGGAGAAGATAGAAGGCCCGGGATCGAACAGAGGAATAGTTTTTCAGGATCACCGTCTTCTTCCATGGCTTACGGTTGGGGAGAATGTTGCTTTCGGTCTCGACAAGCTCAACCGGAAGACAAAGAAACTTCTTGTTGACGAACATTTGAAGCTGGTTGGTCTGAGCGGATTTGAGGGCGCTTACCCTGCTCAGCTTTCAGGAGGAATGGCTCAGCGGGTTGCTATTGCAAGAGCATTGGCCAATAAGCCTGAAATCCTTCTTCTGGATGAACCTCTTGGAGCTTTGGATGCTCTCACCAGAATGTATATGCAAAAAGAACTTGAGAGATTATGGGAGTTTGAAAAAATTACCATGATCATGGTTACTCATGATGTTGATGAAGCCATATATCTGAGTGATAAAATCATCATCATGTCCTCTCGTCCAGGTATTATCAATAAAATAATCAACATACCCTCTTCAAGACCTCGCGATCGGGCAAGTTCTGAATTTATGCAGATAAAGGCAGAGATCTTGAATGAGTTCCATCTTGGCTCAGAATATCCATTTGCCTACGCCATCTGATTTTGTTGTAATTCGGCTGCCTGTTCATTAAGAGCAGTGCATTATATAATTCACTGATAAACAACCTCGTAAAAGATTCAAAATAAAATGAATAACAAGGCAAAGGTACTCTCTATTGTTCTCATCGCTATAGCTATTGCTGTAACTGGAGTGTATTCTTTTAGAAAGAGTATCTCAAAGAGTGAGAGTGTTGTTATTCGGGAGATAGATACAACTGCTCCATCACAGTGGGAACTCGCTAAAAAATTAACAGGAAGGGATATTCTTGCAGAAGAGGGTGTAAAACTCGAACCTGTTCATAGTATTCCGAGTAGTGGCGGTACTGTTGTGCTTCAGGCACTTCTTGCCGGTAACATCGATGTTAGCAGCTCTTCAGCATGGCCTCCTTTTATAAACATCATTGCCCGTGGCGGCAAAATCAAGGCACTGCTTGGTACTGCTGTATCTACCAGAGAGAACCAGACCAATGGTGGGGGTCTGTTGGTTCTTAATGAAAGCACTATTCATTCAATCAAGGATCTTCCAGGAAAAAGAATTGCTGTTAATGTACTGGGCGCAGAAGCCGATTATGTTACTCGGCTCTACTTGAAAAAGAATGGACTTTCAATTTCGCAGGTAGAGTTGGTAGTCGTGCCAATGGAAAAACAGGAACAGATGCTGCGCAGCCATCAGGTAGATGCAATAGCATTTGCAACAGGTGGCGGGATATATTTTGACATGGCAGTTGAAAATGGCGGGGTGCGTCAAATACCTGGCACGACAAATTTCGATACGAAGGGCGAAGCCGTAGCCGCTGCTATAGGTTTCAGGAGTGATTTCATCGAGCAGCACCCTGAAGCAGTCAGAAGGTATATTCGCGCCTATGATGTTTCACGTCGCATAATTTATGATGCGTTCCAGCAAGATCCTGAACGGGTCAAAAAGGCTTATGCCGACATCAGCATCCAAAAAGGCGGAAACCCTCGTTTGTCTAAATATTTCCGGGTAAACATTTGGACTCCTGAACATCCCTTTATCACAGATAAGGATCTTCAGTGGTGGATAGATCGATTTATTGAAGATGGATTGCTGAAACCAGGCCAGATCAAGCCTTCTGATATTTATACGAATGAGTTCAATCCATTGTATAAGAAAAAGTAAACAATCTGTTGGTTTACGTCCAGGTTGATGCCAATACCTGATGAGAGTCTTGAATATATCAATATTGAAAAAGTAAGGTTATGGACATAATAGTTGCAAAAGACGTGCGAAAAAAATTCAAACTCAAGCATGGTCAGCAGGTGAAGAACAATGGAATCGTCTCCAATGAGATTGACGCCCTGGGAGGTTTTGATCTGAATATAAAGAAAGGTGAGTTTCTGGTATTGGTAGGTCCAAGTGGCAGTGGAAAATCTGTATTTCTTGATATTGTTGGCGGATTAAGTACTCCAACGAGCGGGGTTGTCTATCTCGACGATAAACCGGTAGATGCCCCAAGTGAAAAGACAGGCTACGTCTTTCAGCAATATGCATTGTTCCCTTGGAGAACTGCTCTGTCGAATATTGAATTTGGTCTTGAGTCGCGAGGGGTGGTCAAAGAAGAGCGGGTTAAAATTGCCCGTGAGCTGTTATCCCTTTTTGGACTCTCTGATTTTGAAGACCGCTACCCTTACCAGCTTTCCGGCGGAATGCAGCAACGGGTCGCTATAGCGCGTGCGCTTGCTACTAAACCGGAAGTATTGCTGATGGATGAGCCCTTTGCTGCTCTTGATGCACAGACCCGAGAAATTCTTCAGAACGAACTGATCAGGATATGGGAGGGTACGGATACCACAGTGATTTTTGTCACCCATAGTATTGATGAGGCGGTATTTCTTGCAGACAGGGTTGCTGTGGTTACAGCCCGTCCAGGCAAGATCAAAGAAATAATTGAGATTGATCTTCCAAGACCAAGACATGGAGATATAAGATCATGCAGTGCATTTGCAGCTAACCGGCATAAGGTGTGGGGTGCACTCAAGGCTGAAGTCAACAAAGCTCAACAGGACTGGAAGCACGCGCCAGTAAATTCAAAATAACTGGGTTCACAAAATTCAAATAATAGAGGAGAATTCTTATGTCCGAAGAACTATTTGTCCCTTCAGAGGTCGGATTAAAATCCCGATCGATTGATATCAGTTCGTATACAAAACAGTTAAAACCTTTGTTTGCAGTGCTGTACCATTGGTCGTTCGGTATTCCATTGGTTCTTGTTTTTTTTGCAGTATGGGAGGCTCTTCCTCGTCTGGGAATTATCAATCCACTGTTTCTGCCACCCTTTTCAACAACTCTCAAAACGTTGATTGACTTGACCCTGTCAGGGGAATTATTGTCGCACTCCTTGGTCAGTCTGCAACGATCAGCGGCAGGATTTTCTCTGGCTCTTTTGATCGCTGTGCCTTTTGGTTTTTTAATGGGTCATTTCGTCCAGTTTGAAAAATATACCGATCTGTTGGTACAGAGTTTAAGGAACGTTTCTCTCTTTGCTCTCCTGCCGATCTTTCTCCTGTTATTGGGTCTTGGTGAGTCGTCGAAGATAGCAATCATATTCTATGCTGCCAGCTGGCAGATTCTTATGAACACTATAAATGGAGTTAAGAGTGTTGATCCCATTTATATAAAGGCTGCAAGGTCGATGGGAGTTTCGGATTTTGAACTGTTTACAAAAGTTATTCTTCCTGCAAGTATTCCTTCAATAGTTATCGGTGCCAGGTTGGGGGCGAATGTTTCACTGATGGTTGTTATAGCTGCAGAGATGATAGGGGCAAAATCCGGACTTGGATTTTTTATCCAGAATGCTGAGTTCAATTTTTTAGTGCCTGAAATGTATGCTGGAGTTTTGACGCTGGCTATTGTTGGTCTGACAGTTAATTATCTGTTGGTATGGGCCGAAAAGAAAATGACCTCCTGGAAGCGCGATGTTAGCAGTGCCATTAAGTGATAACGCTCATTTTAACAGAAAAAAATGAATAACAAGGTAAAGGTACTCTCAATAGGTTTCATAGCCATCGTTATTGCCGTGGGCGGGTGGTTTGCTCTTAAGCCCGCTGCACCAAAAACTGAAAACGTGGCCGTACGAGAGCTTGAAACCACTATACCGACTCAGTGGGAGCTTGCAGAAAAACTGACTGGCAGGGACATTCTCGCTGAAGAGGGTGTAAAACGTGAACCGGTCACAACTATTCAGAGTACAGGAGGAACCACAGCCCTACAAGCACTTTTGGCCAATAATATTGATGTAAGCTCAAGTTCAGCCTGGCCTCCATTCCTAAACATTGTTGCTCGTGGAGGCAAAATCAAGGCATTGATTGGTACTGCTGTCTCCAGACAGGACAATGAGTGTGGTCAGAGCCCCTTGCTCGTTCTTGAAGATAGCAGTGTACATACGATAAAAGATCTTGTCGGTAAAAGAATAGCCGTTAATGTTCTCGGTGCCGAAGCTGATTATGTTATAAGGTTATATCTCAAAAAGAACGGACTCTCAATTTCACAGGTCGAGCTGGTAGTTGTGCCGGAAGAAAAAGAAGAACAGATGCTGCGCACTCGGCAGGTGGATGCCATAGCATTTTCAACAACAGGAGGGATTTTCTTCGACCTCACTGCGGCCAATGGTGGTGTCCGTAAAATACCAGGGACATCAAATTTTGAGACCAAGGGAGAAACAATGTTGTCTGGAATCGGTTTCAGGAGTGATTTTATCGAAAAACATCCGGATACTGTCAGAAGATTCGTTCATGCTTATGTATCGTCCCGGCGTATTATTTGGGATGCATTTCAGAAAGATCCCGAGCGGGTGAGAAAGGCTTTTGCAGAGATTTGCGTAAAAAAAGGCAGCAATCCTCGTCTGGCAAAGTTTTTCCGGACCACTCTGTGGACGCCTGAACATCAGCTGATCGCCGATAAAGATATCCAGTGGTGGTTAGATCGATTTATTGAGGACGGCTTGTTGAAACCTGGTCAGATAAAACCATCGGATATTTACTCAAATGAATTCTACCCGGTGTTTAAGAAATAAATGAATAATAAAATAAAAATACTCCTCGTTGTAGTCATTGGTTTGGTGATTGCAGGAGCTGGATGGTTGACCTTTGGCAAGTTCTCATCAAAGAGTGAAAACGTCGTTATCCGTGAGCTTCAGTCTACCACCCCGACGCAGTGGGAGCTTGCAAATAAACTGACAGGCAGGGATGTTCTCGTTGAAGAGGGTGTGAAACTGGAAACAGTTAACAGTATCCAGAGCAGCGGTGGTACCACAACGCTTCAGGCGTTGTTGGCTGATAATATTGATGTTTGCACTGAATCTGCCTGGCCTCCATATATCAATATTATAGCACGTGGAGGTAAGATCAAGGCACTTCTTGGTATTGCCGTATCAACAAAAGACAATGAAGGCGGTACCCAGGGAGTGTTGGTTCTTGATGACAGCAGTATTCATACGATAAAGGATCTTGTCGGTAAAAGGATAGCGGTTAATGTACTCGGCGCTGAAGCGGATTACGTTATACGCCTTTTTCTTAAAAAGAACGGGTTGTCAATTTCTCAGGTCGAGTTAGTTGCAGCACCAACCGAAAAACATGAGCAGTTGCTCCGAAGCAGGCAGGTTGATGCAGCGTATATTCTCAGAGTATATTATGATCTGACAGTGGCAAACGGTGGCGTCCGTCAAATCCCGGGAACGACAAACTTTGAGACAAAGGGAGAATCAGTAATGAGTGCTCTCGGTTTCAGAACTGACTTCATCGAGAAACATCCTGATGCAGTAAGAAAGTACCTTAAAGCTTATGATACATCCCGCCGCATAATTTACAATGAGTTTCAGAAAGATCCCGAACGGGTAAGAAAAGCTTTTGCCGACATCAGTCTCAAAAAAGGCAGCAATCCTCTACTGGCAAAGTATTTCCGAGCTACCCTTTGGACTCCTGATTATCCTTTTATTGCTGACAAGGATGTCCAGTGGTGGTTAGATCGATTTATTGAGGACGGGTTGCTGAAGCCAGGTCAGCTCAAGCCTTATGATATTTATACAAATGAATTCAACCCTCTTTACAAGAAAAAGTGAAGAATTCAAGAGAGCAAGCCGTGCTTTTGGACGAGGGAAACCTTTTCTAATGTCGGTTTAGTTTTTATTAAACGGAAGGCCCTGCAAAGCATGATTGGCGAAAATCCGTTGATTCAGCTCAATACATTCTTCAAAGAGACTCTCCGATATGCATAACCTCTACCGGCTCAGTTCTTTTTTTAAACCTTATCGGGTAAAAGGGGTTGGTTCGCTTTTTTTGCAGACAGCTGTTGTAATAATGGATCTGAGTATTCCACGGTTGATCCAACAGATCATTGACCAGGGCATTCATCAGCATAACCAGCAGGTGGTTATTCATACTGGCTTGCTTATGTTTGGCATTACGGTGGTGAGTGTTCTTTTTGCAGTATGGGCACATCTTTTGTCTGTCAATGTCTGCGAGAGTATTGCTCGTGATCTTCGTGAAGCGCTTTTTTTGAAAATCCAGTCGTTTTCTTTCGGCAACATAGACCGCCTTAAAACAGGGCAGCTTATGGTACGCCTTTCAAGCGATACTGCAGCTGTTCAGCGTGTCGTATTGGTTTCATTACGAATAGGTTCACGATCCTTTATTTTGATGGCCGGCAGTTTTATCCTGATGTTCAAAACCAGTAGCTCGCTGGCATTGACTATTCTTCCCCTGCTTCTTCTCACCTCTGTACTGATTGCATTTTTTGTTGTAAAAATGGAGCCTCTGTGGAGTTCAGTGCAGCAGCAGCTCGACCGGCTTAATACTGTTCTTCAGGAAAATATTGCAGGTATACGCTTGATAAAGGTATTTGTGAGAGCCAATTTTGAATTCAATCGTTTTAACAGTGCGAATCAGGATTTTACGAGCGATTCTATCAGAGTCATGAAGTTTATGGCGAGTATTCCGCCGGTTCTGACACTATGTATCAATGCAGGGATGGTTTTGGTTATCTGGGTAGGGGGGCTTGATGTTATTCATGGTAACATGACGACCGGTCAAGTCGTGGCATTCACAAATTACCTGCTCACAACCATGGCTCCGTTGATCTTTATGGCCAATTTTGCGAATATTCTGGCTGGAGGAATCGCATCATCGAAGCGTGTTGTCGAAGTGCTCGACGTTATTCCTGACATTCATGATCAAGTTGGCTCAAAGGGGATATCTGAAAATATTAAGGGAAAGATTGTATTTGAAAATGTCACCTTTAGGTACAAAAACCTGAGCGATACTCATGTTCTTGAAAATATAAGTTTTACCGCTGAGCCGGGTAAAATCTTTGCTGTTCTCGGCTCCACTGGCGCGGGTAAATCGACACTCGTGAACCTTATTCCAAGGTTTTATGATGTTTCATCAGGTAGAATCCTGATTGATGGCATTGATATCAGGGAGGTAACCCAGGACTCCCTTCTTCAGAAAATTTCCATAGTACCTCAGGAAACCATTTTGTTCACAGGCACCATTTGTGATAACATTCGATACGGTCTCCCAAGTGCTGCTGACGAAAAAGTAATCCAGGCGGCAAAAGCAGCTCAGGCTCACGATTTTATTCTCAATCTTCCTCTCGGATATGATACTCGGGTTGAAGAACGCGGTGTCAACCTTTCCGGAGGCCAGAAACAGCGTATTGCTATTGCAAGAGCCCTGCTTGCAGCTCCGGAAATGATAATTCTTGATGATAGCACCAGTGCTGTTGATATCGATACGGAAACAAGAATTCAGGAAGCTCTGCATAACAGCAGTAAAAAAAGCACGCTTTTCGTCGTTGCTCAGCGGGTCAGCTCTGTACTGAAAGCCGATAACATCATTGTCCTTGAAAAAGGGCGCATCGCAGGGCAAGGCAATCACTCTTCACTTATACAAACATGCACTGTCTATCAGGAAATATATGCTTCTCAGCTTGGCGCTGAACCTTCCCGTCAACGAGTTAACGGTATACTCCAGGCAGCAGGGGAGGGACAATGAACCGTCTGCATCAAAACCCCTCTCAACCAGGCAAAATCGAAAAACCGCAGAACTCAGCATTGGCAGTCAATCGATTGCTTGCATACCTCTCACCCTTCCGCCTTAGGCTATGGATTGTGTTTCTCCTCGTAGTGATCTATTCATTGCTTGGACTTGCCGGGCCCTACCTTATGGGTGTCGCCATAGATCGTTACATGGTGAAAAAAAATGTTATCGGACTTGAAATAATTTCACTCTCTCTGTTCCTGGTTTATGTGTTCTATAACTTGTTTCAACTGATGTCGGGTTGGATTATAGCCAGGGTATCGCAAACAGCCCTGAAACAATTGAGTGGAGATCTTTTCGGTCATATCCAAACCCTTCCTGTCAGCTATTTTGACCGTAATCCGGCTGGCGGCCTGATGAGCAGGCTTACCATCGATGTTGATGCTATTAATCAGGCGGTCTCTCAAAACGTCACAACAATGCTTGCCAGTATTATTTCTCTGGTCGGTATTATTATCGCCATGTTTATGCTTGATGCATGGCTGGCCATCACCTCTTTGTTCGTCATTCCGCTCCTGTTCTGGTTCACTCAGTTTGTTGCCCGATATACCCGAAAGGGGTTCAGGGAACTGCAGAAACAGCTGGGAGAAATGAACAGCGTTATGGAAGAGTCTATCAGTGGATTGAAAGTCATTAAGGCATTCCGTAGGAATGATGAAGTGATCGATACCTTTCGGGTCGAGAACAACAAGGTTTTCAAAGCATCAGTCTATGCGAACAGCTACTCAATGCTGCTCATGCCGCTGACCAACGTTCTTGGCAACCTTTTCATTATTGTGATAGCGGCTTTTGGCGGATGGCTTGCCTTGAAAGGACTTGTCACTGTCGGTGTGATTGCCAGTTTTATCATCTACGGACAGAATTTTATCCAGCCGCTTCGCCAGCTGGCCACCATGTATAACACCATCCAGTCCGCCTTGGCTGGATCGGAAAGAATATTTGAAATTCTTGATATTCCATCAGAAGTTGACATAACAGGTATAAATGGGCCAATAACTATCGCTGGGGCCATTCGTTTCGATCATGTAAGGTTTGGCTATCAGAAAGGTGTTTCTGTAGTGAAAGATATGACATTCGATGCTGCACCTGGCAAAACCATTGCTTTGGTTGGCCCGACAGGTGCCGGAAAAACCACCATCATCAATCTTCTGACCCGTTTTTATGAGGTAAGCAGTGGCGTTATCACTATAGCCGGAAAGGATATCCGTGATTACAGCAAAGCTGACTTGCGTCGGAAGATTGGACTGGTATTGCAGGATACATTTTTATTTTCCGGAACAGTGCTTGAAAATATCCGTTTTGGTCGACTCGATGCGACTGATAGTGAGTGTCATCAAGCAGCAAAACTTGCTGAAGCAGATGAGTTTATCCGCCAGCTTCCCGAGGGGTATACTACCATCCTGTCAGAACGCGCAGGCAATCTCAGCCAGGGGCAGCGTCAGTTGCTTGCAATAACCAGAGTTATTCTTGCAAACCC
>JABDHL010000025.1 GCA_012972825.1 Chlorobiaceae bacterium | reverse complement strand
GTCGCCGATTTCCAGCCTGAAAAAATACTTTTGAGCACCTACCGGCCATTTTTCAAGCAATATCTGTACTTCGGCGATAAAATGATTCACAGACGAGGGCAGATGCAGGAATTTTTCCCCACTCCGGCAATTAAGAATTTAATCATTTGTATTTCTGGGATAGGCGCAAGTAAAAACTTTTCAATCCTTATTACTGATTGCATTCCAGATATACAGCTTCAATTTAATGGTCAATGCTTTCCCCTCTACTACTACGAAGAGAGCCAGAAATCAAGTCCGACACTCTTTGATGCAGGTAGTGAGAATGAGTTTATCCGCAGAGATGGTGTTTCAGACTTCATACTCGAAAGAGCACAGAAGATGTACGGCAATCGCGTCACAAAGGAAGATATCTTCTACTACGTCTACGGCATACTCCACAGCCCTGAATACCGCACCCGTTTTGCCAACGACCTGAAAAAGATGCTCCCACGCATCCCGCTTGTCGATGAATTACGGGAATTCTGGTTATTCAGCAAAGCTGGCCGAGAGCTGGCAGAACTGCACATCAACTATGAAACAGTTCCACCTTATGATGGTGTAACCGTCATAGGTACCGAAAAAGGGCTGTTCAATGTCGATAAAATGCGCTTTCCGAAGAAAGGCCAGAAGGATACTATTCTTTACAACGGCTACATCACCATATCGAACATTCCTGACAAGGCCTATGACTACGTTGTGAACGGCAAAAGCGCTATAGAATGGATCATGGAGCGCTATCAGATCACGACCCATAAAGAGAGCGGGATAACCAATGACCCGAACGACTGGGCCAAAGAGGTTGGTAATCCTCGTTATATTCTTGATCTGCTTCTGAGTGTGATTAATGTGAGTGTGAAGACTGTGGGGATTGTTGAGGCGTTGCCGGAGTTGAAGTTCCTTTAAGAAGTTGCTATAGGATAAGAACAATATGGTTAATGTTGCTTTTTTTATTGTCATAACGACACAAACCCCATTTATTCTATTTTGTGAGTAAGGTTTTGACAGAACAAAAACAACTATATGAATGAATAATATTTAAATATTATTATTTTTTTTGTAATATTAAGTAGCTATAAAAAGCATAGCGCTATAACTAAGATACCCATGTTGAAGCTGACGAGCTTTAACTTTCCAGTTATCATACCGGTGGGGCTTAGGATTTGGGTGCTAGTGCGCCCGAACGGTCCCTGACTTTGTCTTTCATCGGTCGGGGACCTGTATTTTTCTTCTTTAGTTCCGTAGCATTTTAAAAATACTACTATGAACTTTTCTATTCAATATCCTTTAGCTGATTTACGTCCAATTTCCGATTTGCAGAGTTTTCTTTTAAGAAAACCAAGTTGGTCTTCAGCAATGAGGAAGAACAGACATTTTGTTCATAAATTTGGAACTATAAAGAGAAGAAATAATGGCGGACTTCTTCTTCTTGGGGGAGGTGAAGATAAGATATGTGAGGCAAGGCGCGCAATCCGCTTCACTAAAAGTCCTTTATTTCAAGACAAACCATCTGGGTTATCAATCAATTTAAAATCATTTCGTCGTTTTTTTTATGATAATAAATTGTTGGCCAAATTTGAATTATTATTATGCAATGTTCTAGATAAACGTAAACCCACTTTCTTTCCGCCACTTCAACTCGATGAAGATAAAACAACAAAACTAATTAAACATTTTTTATCTTTACATTTATTTATACCAAATGTATATAATAAAGCATTAGGCACCTACCCTTTAAAAGAACACCCAATCCTTGAAATGGGATATCCTCTATCCTGTCTATATAATTATGCAACAATTAAAAAAGGAACAAGCCAAGAAAATACACAAACGCTATTAAGATGCATCAAATATGGTGATCCAATTATTATTTTAGAAATTGAAGCTAATGAAAATATTGACGTGCCTTTCCCTGCACATAGAGTTGAGATTTTAAATAGATTAAATATTCAGTTATCTTATTATAGATATTGTTACCCGCAAAAAGGACCTTCATACATTTTTTATATCATAAAAAGATTAGCTGGCGTTAATAATGAACATGCTCGATATCTTCGTCTGTATTTATGGCGACTCAATGCTATTTATTCTTGCTTTATTTATGCCTTAGAAAATGTATTAAATATACAAAATATGCCAAATGATAAATTAGAATACCTTAATGGTTATATAGATAATGTTAATGGAGAAGTTGCCAAAATAGTAAAAAATACGGATAAATACTGGCACACTAACTTAGTGTCTGCTGTTAAGAATGTAATAACTGATGCTAATGCAGGAAGTTTAAGTACTATATTACCTCAATTGGATACCATAAAAGAAATTCATTCTAAGCGTTCAAATAAAATTGATAACATATTAAATATGATTATATGATTGACAAAGAGCTTACTAGTTCTATAACTGGACTCATATCTGCGACGACAGCATTAGTTGCTGTTTTTGTTGGACCAATTATTAATGCTAAAATTCAGCACCGACAATCCGTTGCAACTATGCGCCATAATTGGATTCAGGAATTACGACAGCTTCTTTCTGAATTATTTTCAACTGCGGAGTTAGCCGCAACATCACCTAACCCACATAGAGAAGAGAACGAGAAATTTCAGGAGTTGTACGTCTCAATAACCAGGCTTAGAGCAAAAATTAAAATGATGCTTAATCCTGATAAAAATAATATTCACCTTCAACTCCAAGAAAAAATAGAAAAAATAGTTACTTTCTTAGACAATGATATTGAAAAATGTGATAACACAAGGAATAATATGGATAAGATGAGCGAATTGATAATTACTATAATTCCAACTATACAAAGGGTTATCAATCAAGAATGGGCTGATATATAAAAATTTAGCCCGTGTTTACAATTGTTATTTTGGAACTATTAAACCTGTCTCTTCGTTCCTGTAATAAGCGCTTAATAGGAACTCATTACGTAATCCACCCCGAAACCGTCCAGTATTTTGATGACATCTTCTTTGAACTTGCAACAAAAAAATGGACACATCAAGAAGCCTCCCTTGTTCACAGTTTTTGATGATTGATAACCTCGACAGGCGCTGTTGTTTATACACAAATTCGATAATCTTGGATTATATTACGATGTGATTTTTTTCAATAACCTATCTTATTCATTGTCATAGTACTATACTATTTTTTCAATATCTTGCCTGCTATTAAAGAGATAAACTAAATAAATCAAATGATCTGCTATCTCATAAAAAATGTTAGTTTGCTTGCTCAATACAGCTTTTCGTAATCTTGGATTATATTTTGATACTGGAAATATCTGCGGATTATTCCTTATTAATTCAATTTGCTTAACTAACTTTCTTTTGAAATTTTCTATCTCGCGTTCTGTCTATTTATATCCAAGATAATGCAAAATAGATTCAAGATTATTAATTGCTTCATCTGTCCAATAAACCTTAAAATCAGAGTCCATACTTAATTATTGTGTCATTATGTGTATGAACTCTTCCTTCATCAACATCTTTAAGGCCACGAGCTATTCCGGATTTTTGTTCATCTGTCAAATTATGCCACCAATCTTTTTGTGTTTCATTTGAATCTTTTACCACCTTGAGATAATGAATGGTTTCATCATCTTCAAGATTAGCCAACCATTGAATTAATTCCAGTTTGATTGCTTCCTGTCCCATAGTCTTGCTTTTTATCAGATTAATAAACTAACTTTATTCTGGCCTGACGCCTGGTGCATAACATCACCTTGTTTCTGCCTATCGAATGTTTGAAATATACGTTTTCCCTTGACTATAAAACAATAAAGTCCTGAATCCAGGACAGCTCAAAAAGTATTTGAACGCAGAGTGGTAAATGGAAACCGTATGAACTATCAACAGTTACTTGATCTCTTTAAAAAGACTCACCGTGAGTTGCAGCAGAGAGCAGCCAGGTCGGTCGATACCTCCCTTGTAATCCGGAACTGGCTTTTCGGGTGGTACATTGTGGAGTTTGAGCAGGGCGGCGCCGAACGAGCGGAACCCTACGGCAAGAATCTAATCAACCATATTGGACTACAGGAGATTCAACAGACACGGACTGTTACCACCTTGAAGGTTCCGTTCTGCTTGAAGCGATTTCCACGCGCGGTTCGCTTGCCGTACATCTTCCACAATTTTCCCTGCAAATTTTTTTCCCATTGCACCAATCAGCTATATCGGTACATTTCGGGAATAAGCCGTACAACATTAACAAGCTACTCATGAGCACAAATCTGAAGCAAAAAGGTGTAAAAGAGCCAGCAGGGACACGCCACAAAGTCAATCCTGCGACAAGAATCTCTTCGAAACAATTGATTGAGGAAAAGACACGCCTGGAGGCAAGAATAACCCGGAATGTTCATGCACAAATCAAACGAGCCGCTGAAATTCAAGGCCGAACGGTGACTGATTTTGTTGTCTATGCGGCTCTTGAGGCTGCAACGAAAGCAATTGAGGGAAATTCCGTTATTCAGTTGTCGATCGAAGGCCAGCATGCTTTTGCCGAAGCATTACTGAATCCGCCAGAGCCAAATGCCGCTTTGCGACGGGCATTCGAAAGTCACGCCAAATTGTTTGGGCAGGGTCAATAACACTTGTGTTATGAAGCAGCCCCTATTTTCAGTTGTGCCACTGAGCAAAAGCCATGTACGAGAGGGATTCTGCTGTGGATCTGAAGCTCTGGATCACTATTTTTCAGCACAGGTCGGTCAGGATATCAAGAGAAATATCACCAAATGCTTTGTTGCAATCGATAATGCCGATCAAAAAATCGCTGGCTACTACACACTTTCAGCCGCTCAAATTCCGTTACCAGAGCTACCCGAAAAGATCACCAGAAAAATGACCCGCTATGGTGCCGTACCAGACACCACATCCACTGTCGTGCTGGATCAGATGCCCGCATTCAACCAAGTTCCTGAAGTGCACCTTCAAGGTGTTGCGGCTGGCGCGAGTCAACTTTATAGCAGTACCAATCGTGGTGCGCCCATGTTCACGGGCAAACTCGACGATCTGCAGTGAAAGCTCCGGCAAGGAGGCCATGACAATCTTTTCGCGCTTTACCTTCTTCTTTCCATGAACAAGTATAGTAATTTCCTTTATTTTATACTGTTACAGGTATAGGCGAAACGGTTTGACCAAGCTCTCTGGCTAACCTACGAAGGCTTCTTTTCTTGCCTTCGAGGAACTTTGCTTCATAAGCGGCCAGTCCTTCCTCGACAAACTCCGTCCCTTTGACCATAACTCGCCAAAACAATGCCGCAAGCTTGCGAGCCAGGGCAATATTGGCAATCAACCCCCCACGTCGTGCCGCCAGACGACGGTAAAAGCCGCCCAACGCCATATCTTTGCTGCGAGCCAGTGATCGGGCCATGATGCAAAAATACCTTCCTACCTTGCTGCGACTGTGCTTGACGTTGCTCTTGCGCTTTCCGCTTTGGCTTGTTCCAGGAGCCAGCCCTAACCAAGCCGTGAAATGCTTTTCTGTTGACCATTTGCTCAGGTCAGTTCCCACCTCACTGATGATCTGCAGGACGCTGTAGTCGGTGTGTGCGGGCAGTATCGACAGATCCTTGCCCTGACACAGATCAATGAGCATACGGTGAAGGCCGGAGATTTGAGGCGCATTGGCGCTGGGGTGCTTGCCTGCCGTTGCTTTGGGTTTTTCGCCAATGCCGCCACCCTGCGTGTCATTAAACGTGATCTCTTGCAGGAGCAACTGTATTTGCTGGTCACATTCGGCGATCTGGCGATGATAGTGTTCCCAGCTCTGCAGGGCTTGCCTGAGCGCAAACAGGTGCTCCGGCTCCCAGCTACCGCGAAGTGCTTCAATGACATCTTTCGCCTTTTTGTGCTGAATCGTCGAGTGGCACAACTCCAGCAGTTTTGCCGGATCACGCTCTCCGTTCAGAATGGCATGCACTATGGCAAGGCCGCTGACTCCCATCAGTGAGCTGATGACGTTGTGCAGCTTGATGTTCATGCGCTCAAGTGCTTATTCCGGCAATATCGAACACCTTTTCCGGTCAACTTCGAACACTGAACATCCACCATTTAGTCTGCAAGAAGTAATGTACAAAAGTGTTCGAAGTTAGCTTATATTTGCCATCAATTTCCTCATAGATTCTCCTTTCAGGGTTATTTGATATGC
>JABDHL010000024.1 GCA_012972825.1 Chlorobiaceae bacterium | reverse complement strand
ACAGCCTCACTCTCACTCTCAAATAATCCGAACACTGCTGAACCGCTGCCGGAAAGAGAGGCAAAAATAGACCCCGCTTTAAGAAGGTTAGATTTTACAAGCCGCACTGCTGGAAAGTGATCAAAAACAGCAGGCTCAAAGTCATTTTCAAAAACAGGCAAAACCTCTTGTTTTCCGGAAAGACATAACTCAGTCACACATGTTTTCAAGTCAGGAAGTTCACGATCAAAACGCCGATAAAAATTTTTATAAGCCCATACCGTTGAAATGTGCTCTTCAGGAAAAACCGTCACTATATAATAAGGAAGAGTAAAACCAAGATCATCCAGATCGTCGCCAATGCCTCTGGCATAGGCAAGCCCTTTGATTTCAAGAAAATATGGCACGTCTGCACCAAGAGCGACAGCAAGGAGATGCAGATCGGTTAAAGAGACATTGAGCTGCCAGAGATCATTGAGAACCCTGAGAACCGTTGCAGCATCACTGCTTCCACCTCCAAGCCCTGCGCCGAAAGGCACCTGTTTATGCAGCTTCATAGTCACCCCTCTCTTGATCCCTGCAAACTGCTGCAGAGCTTTAGCCGCCCTGACGCAAAGATTGTTGTCATCCACGGGAAGGGTTTCATTGGAACAGCTCATTGAAATATCCCGGGAATCGGAAAATTCGATAACATCATACCAGTTGATCGGGGCAAAAATAGTCTCGAGTGTATGGTACCCGTCATCCCTTTTACCGGTGATAAGCAGGCCGAGATTGATCTTTGCAAAGGATTTAACTGACAGAGGAAGCATAGAATGTAATTGATTTTATAGAGAAATATTTGGCATATTCACAGATGGAAAATCACGGAAACACTGAAAATCAAAATAAACCGCAGTCCAATGTTTTCTGACAAGGCGATCGACTTTATTCACATAAAAGCTCTACCTCTAAGCATTGCGCTTTCTATCGCGTTCTCCTGCCCAGCGCTTCTGAATGCTGCAGATGAACATTCCTATGCTCAGGAGATAGAGCAGAATGTCGCTGAAGATAAAGTTTATTTGTTAGAAAATATCAGGCAAAAAGTCACCATTCCTTCTGAAAAAACAATTGTGGAAGCACTTCTCACTGAAGACGCTCCTCAGGCAGTCATGCTCTTCCAAAAACAATTAAGAGAATATTCTGACCCGGCACTCGATAAGCTCAGCACGTCAAGGATATCAGCCTACAACCTTGCATTGGATCGTTCGACATCATTACCAAAGAGTTCGATTTCGCCATCATCAAGAAAACAACAACCCATAGTTGTCAAGACAGACACAACGCAACAGTCATCCAGGCACCGATTGCATGTTGTTCTCCCTTCAGCTCAACAGCATCATTCCATTGTAACAGCGGACTCGATAAAACATTCCGCCAAGACCCGCTCAAATTCAGAGCACCTTTCAGTCATCAAGGTGGACACCACAAAGCATTCCTCCAAACAGCGTATGAACATCGCACTATCGTCTGATGTATCGAAAGAAGAGAAAATCGTTGCCGGACCAACAACTTCTACTCTGCAGTTTGGTAGTTTCGAAAACCGAAAGAATGCAGAAACTCTTGCTAAAGAAATTTCTCAAAATGCACCTGTAGAAATCGTCCAAAAAGGGCAAATGTTTAAAGTTCAACTGAAAACTCACTATGGTTCAACTAATGAAGCCGCAGCTGCAGCAAAAAAACTGCCGGTCAAGTCAATTGTAGTTCCATCCATATAAGTGCAGCAGACGTTGAATTCAAGGCAGAAAAACCTGATGAAAAGAGATATTAAAATTATCGGACAATCTGTCCTGATCTCCCAGCTCAAGCAACTGGCTCTCCAGGTTGCAGAAACAGATATTACAGTACTGATCATTGGAGAAACGGGTTCCGGCAAGGAAGTACTGGCACGTTACATCCATGCCAACAGCCTGCGGGCAGACAAAAGTTTCATCCCTGTTAATTGTGGAGCCATTCCAGCCGGCATTCTGGAATCAGAACTGTTCGGTCATGAAAAAGGAGCTTTTACCGGAGCGGTACAAAGTAGAAAAGGGTACTTTGAATCTGCTGACCGGGGTACCATTTTTCTTGATGAAATCGGCGAAATGCCTCTTGAAACCCAGGTAAAATTTCTCAGGGTTATTGAAACAGGAGAGTTCCAAAGGGTAGGATCGTCGGAATCAATATATTCCGATGCGCGTATCATCGCTGCAACGAACAAAAATATGTATCAGGCTGTTGCCGAAAAAAACTTCAGGGAAGACCTCTTCTACCGCCTTCGAAGTGTTGAACTGCAAATCCCTCCTCTCAGGGAAAGAGGAAAAGACATTCTCCTGCTCACCGAAACTTTTATACATGAGTTTGAACGCAAACATAAAATCGTCTTTGAAGGCTTCAGCCCTGATGCAGCAGAGATGCTGATGCGATATCCCTGGCCAGGCAATGTCAGAGAGCTCAGAAATCTTATTGAATCGCTACTCGTACTGGAAAAAGGAACATACATCACCCAGGAAATTCTTGAAAAACATCTGGTTCAGCGAAACCGCTACAAAAGCCTTGTCCATGATCCTTCAAAATCAGAAAAAAACGAACTCCAGATCATCTACAGCAGTATAATCCAGCTTCGCCAGGAAATAAGTGATATCCGTCAGCTTCTGCAGCATCTCGTCCAAACAAGGCCTCACATTCCCCTTCTTCTACCCGATGGGTCAATAACTAATCCACCGGTCATCACCAGCTTGAATACAGCATTAGAAAAAAGCAACGATAGTAACGAGACCCAAGCTTTTCTCTCGCTTGATGAGATAGAAAAAAAGTCCATTGCTGATGCACTTGAAAAATGCCATGGTAACAAAAGGAAAACTGCCAAGGCACTTGGTATTACTGAACGGACTCTTTACAGGAAAATCAAGGCTTACGAACTTTGAAAAAAGCAATAAGGAATAACCCTACAGAGACAACCATTGCAGCTTTTGGAATAAGATCGGGGTTGCTGGTATAAAAGGTCAAGCTGCTTTCAAGCGGCAGTTCAGCAGTCAATATCTGCTCCTGCCACCAAGGAATTTCAGCCATTATCCTGCCGTATTTATTAATAATAACCGTAAGTCCGGTATTTGCACACCGTGCCATCGCCCTGCGGTTCTCAATACATCGCATCCTGCCGATAGCGAGATGCTGGTAAGGTCCGTAAGAGGTTGCATACCAGCCATCGTTTGTAACAAGCGTTAGAACCTGTGCTCCTTTACGGACAAACTCAGTAACAAGATCCGGAAAAATTGATTCATAACAGATAATATTGGCGATGTTCACTTTCCCATACCTTGAAGAATGAAGCTGCATGACCGTAGTATCACGACCTTTACCCCACCCGCTGATCCCTGCGAGGGAAAACGTTAAATGCCCAAGCCAAGGTAAATAATCAACATAGGGTACCCGCTCTGCAAATGGCACAAGGCGCATTTTTCTATAGATCTGAGGGATGCTATAACCGGGTTCAAGCAACATTGAGGCATTATAAGTCTCAAACATTCGAGGCATCAACGGATCAATATTCCCGGAATGTTCAGGATTCGGCTGACCACCAGCAGGATAATAGATGATATCTGAAAAACCGGTCAACAGCGCTGTATTCCAACCTCGGAGCGATAACCGAAGTGATTGCAGATCATCGGCATAGGCTTTGTCGAGAATATAAAAAGGAATAGCTGTTTCAGGCCATATCACCAGATCAGGCCGATTTTCACGGACTGCCTTGCTGGTCATACGGTAATACCGTTCCATGATATCAGCACTGTTATTCCGTAACCATTTTTCATGAGGATCGATGTTCGGCTGAACAAGAGTAACAAGCAACTGCGTCTTCTCTCCGACCAACTGAATTTCCCGATGGAATACCGCTGAAGCATAGAGCAATGGAACAAGAATCATAAGCACCATGATAGCGACAAAACGAAAAGCATCCTTGCGGCTGCCGATCAAAGCCAGCACAACCAGCACGTTAAAGCACACCAGCCAGAAACTTACACCCCAGACCCCGGTAAGATCAGCATACTGAATCATGAGATTCAGGTTCGACTGCGAATTTCCAAGAGTAAGCCATCCGAGAGAAAGATCCTGCTGCATGTAGGCCCATTCCCAGGCAACCCACAAAAAAGGCAAAGAAAAAAGCGCGAAATGAAACCCCGCCATTCTTTTTATCACATAAAAAACAAAGAGTGGCACAGTCAGAAAAAAAGCCTGTGCTACAATGGTAAGAACTCCACCTGAGAACGTCGCAAGAGTGACCCACCAGAGACTGATCATACAAAAGAGCAGCATTGTCATATAGAGCCGTCGAAACAGCTCACCCAATCTTTCTACAGTACGAAGAGAAATAAGAAGCGGTACTAAAGCAACCCATGCCAGTAATTCAAGACGGATAAACGGATAGGAAGGAAACGACACACCAAGCAGAACTCCACTCAGAACGGATGCCGAGTAACGGGAGTGACCAAGCTGACTTATTATTCGGGAAAATGAGGTCATCTAACGATCACAATGTTAACATTTGAAAAAAAAGAAATAAAAAATTCACTCAAAAACCGGAAACTGCCGAAAGTATAAGATATTTCATGGGAAGAGATAATCTTGTTCAAAGATATTTTACTTTAATTATTGATTTTTATTCTTTAAATTTATTCTAATCTGTTATTTAACAGGAATAATCTCCAAGTACTTTCCTGAAAATTTCCAATTTCAACGCCATCAGAAAAAGGAGAACTCATTATGGCTCTTTTCGGCACTAAAGACGCAACCACAGCACACTCGGATTATGAAATCATTCTCGAGGGTGGTTCCAGCTCATGGGGCAAAGTAAAATGCCGGGCCAAGGTTAATGTGCCCCCGGCACTACCCTTGCTTCCAGCTGACTGTAACATCAAAATCAATGTGAAGCCTCTTGATCCGGCAAAAGGCTTCGTAAGGTTTTCAGCTGTTATTGAGTCAATTGTTGACAGCACAAAAAACAAGCTGGTCGTCGAGGCTGACATTGCCAATGAAACCAAAGAAAGAAGAATCTGTGTCGGTGAAGGTTCTGTTACCGTAGGCGATTTCTCCCACAGTTTTTCTTTTGAAGGCTCCGTTGTCAACCTCTTCTACTACCGCTCAGACGCAGTCCGCAGAAATGTCCCGAACCCTATCTACATGCAGGGACGTCAATTCCATGACATTATCATGAAAGTGCCTCTTGACAATCCTGATGTTATCGACACTTGGGAAGGCACACTGAAGGCCCTCCAGACAGCTGGTACCTTCAACGACTGGATTCGCGAATTCTGGTTTATAGGACCAGCCTTTACCGCACTGAACGAAGGCGGCCAGAGAATTTCAAAAATTGAAGTGAACAGCATCGGCACCCAGAGCGGCGAAAAAGGACCTGTTGGTGTTACAAGATGGCGTTTCTCCCATGGTGGTTCCGGTATTGTTGACTCCATTGCACGCTGGGCAGAACTTTTCCCGGCAGACAAACTCACCAGACCAGCATCAGTAGAAGCTGGTTTCCGTTCCGACTCACAAGGAATCGAAGTTAAAGTTGACGGGGATTTCCCAGGCGTTTCAGTTGATGCCGGCGGTGGTCTGCGCAGAATCCTGAACCATCCCCTTATTCCACTGGTACACCATGGTATGGTAGGAAAGTTCAACGACTTTACTGTAGATACCCAGCTCAAGATTGTTCTTCCTAAAGGATACAAAGTCCGTTATGCTGCACCTCAGTACCGTTCACAGAACCTTGAGGAATATCGCTGGAGCGGCGGAGCTTATGCCCGTTGGGTTGAGCATGTATGTAAAGGTGGTACAGGACAGTTTGAAGTACTGTACGCCCAATAAGCACTCTCTCCTTTTTAAACAGAAAAACCGGCGAAAAGCCGGTTTTTCTGTTTATCTGTTCTACCCCAACAAATGAAGAATATCTTCAATCTCCTCTTTTATCTCCTGCAAAAGCACCAGACGCCGTTCATCAACCACATTGTGCCTGTTCTTTTGAAGACCGATCTGCTTCTGAAGTTTTAAAATTTCCGTGATTTTATGATCACCTGCCGTGTCTTTCAAAACTCCTTTAACAATTTCACTGGCCTTTCCAAGCTTGTAGCCTTTTTCGTGCACCAGCTCCTTGATATTGAGCACCATGGCAATATCACGATTCGTATACCTTCTATTGCCTCTTGTGTCCCGGGCCGGAGCCAATTCAGTAAAAAAAGTTTCCCAGTACCGCAGCAGGTAGGAAGGGATACCGGCAATTTTACTGACCTCACCTATCGAGTAATAGTTTTTGGTTGAATCAAATGCCATAAAAAAGAGGTAAGGGTGAAATTTTGTTTTCCCTATTTCTATTATACATTATAGCGGCACTTCAAAAAAATATGACTGATGAAAAATTTACTAAGCCTGAAACCCTATCTGCTCAGGTATAAACAAAATCTAATCTCAGGCTTTGTCTACATTATTCTGACAAACCTTTTTGCCGTAATCGGTCCTACATATATTGGGCGTGCTATCGATACCATGAACAAACATTTTGAACTCAGGAATGTTCTTGTCGATGCCGGTCTGTATTTTCTTTATGCGCTGCTAAGTGGGTTTTTTCTCTTTCTTGTACGCCAGAATATTATTGTCGCTTCCCGGCATATTGAATTCGACCTTAAAAACGACTATTACAAGCATCTTCAAAAACTGCCCCGCAAATTTTACAGTACCACAAGTACCGGTGAACTCATTTCAAGAGGCACCAATGACCTTAATGCCATACGAGAGTTTCTCGGCCCCGGCATCATGTACTCACTCAATACATTCTTCAGGCTTTTTTTTGCACTGATAGCGATGCTGGCTCTTTCCCCTAAACTGACCCTCTTTGCACTCCTGCCGGCCCCGCTGTTAAGTTATTCTGTGTATAAAATAGGCAGCTCCATGCAAAAACGATCCAAAAGCATTCAGGAAAGCTATGCCGCAATAACCAATCTGGTTCAGGAAAACCTCTCCGGCATCAGAGTGGTAAAAAGCTTTACCCGCGAATCATTTGAAATCAAACGATTTGAAACACTCAACAAAGAGTACTTCCGTAAAAACCTTTCGCTCGGAAAACTTCAGGCACTTTTTTTTGCATTTCTTACCTCACTCACTGCAGTCTCCCTGCTCCCTGTGGTATGGGTCGGCGGACTGGGCGTCATTGAGGGAAAAATGACTGTAGGGGGTATTGCTCAATTTATTGTCTATGTTTCAATGCTGAGCTGGCCGATTATATCTATAGGATGGGTTACCAGCATTATCCAGAGAGCCGCTTCCGCCCAGATCAGGCTGAATGAAATTTTTAATGTCAAGCCCGATAGTACAATCGAAAACACAGGCATTACCAATATTGAAAGCTTTCATGGAGCTCTCTCTTTCCGCAATGTTCATTTTCACTACCCCGGTCATGAAAAGAATCTGATACTCAAAAACATTACCCTTACCATTGCAGCAGGATCAAAAGTAGCTATCGTAGGAGCAACTGGTTCGGGTAAAACTACCCTGGTCAATCTGATTCCGCGACTCTACGAACCAGTGAAGGGCTCTGTCCTTTTTGATAACCGGGACATTACAACCCTCTCACTGAAAACACTGAGAGAACTCATCGGCTTCGTTCCCCAGGTTAACTTTCTTTTCTCCGACACCATTGAAAACAACATCAACTGGGGCAGCAGGGACAATGACACTGATCAGGTCATTGAGGCAAGCAGAATTGCAATGCTCTATGACGATGTTCAAGACTTTCCCGATGGATTTCAGACCATACTCGGAGAAAAAGGTATCAACCTTTCCGGTGGACAGAAACAGAGGGCGTGCATTGCAAGAGCAATTGCATGGAAACCGCAACTCCTGGTGCTCGATGACGCACTTTCAGCAGTTGATACCGACACAGAAGCACGTCTCTTTGATGCCCTTTTAAAGAAGCTGCCTGACACAACAATCATCCTGATAAGCCACAGGATTTCAACTGTAAAAAACTGCGACCGCATCATTGTGCTCAAGGATGGCACCATTGCTGAAAGCGGCACGCACGAAGAGCTATTGCAAGAGCAACACATCTATGCAGAACTCTACAATCAGCAGCTTCTCGAAGAAGAAATTCTTTCTATTTCCTGAACATCCTTGATTGTCCATAATTCACTCACTGACCACCGTCACCTTAGCGGCATTGGCAATCGCCTTTTCTTTTAATGCCTGTAGATCGCAGCCCAGTTTATCGTAAGCCAGCGTCACAGCCATTCTTCTGTGTGGACGGGTCGTTGGTTTTCCAAAAATTCGAATGTCGGTACGAGGTTCCCTAAGAGCCTCCTCCACACCGATGTACAGAGGTTTCGTCCCCGCACTTCCAGCAAGAACAACCGCGCTGGCACCTGCCTGCAGCATGGTGATTTCCGGAATCGGCAACCCTAACACTGCCCGCGCATGAAGCTCAAACTCCGAAAGGTTTTGCGTGCCTGCCAGTGTGACCATGCCGGTATCGTGCGGACGAGGTGAGAGTTCTGAAAAATAAAGGCCATCATCAGCCAGAAAAAACTCCACACCCCATATACCACAACCTATCAGCGAACGGGTAACCTTGTCAGCAATCTCCTGAGCTTCTTTCAAATGCGAATCGCTGATAAAACAGGGCTGCCAGCTCTCCTGATAATCACCACGCTCCTGTCGATGGCCGATGGGCGGGCAGAAAAGTGTTGTGCCGTTTTTTTGTGTCACGGTAAGCAGCGTGATTTCCGTATGAAATTTCAAAAAGGATTCCACAATCACTTCAGCAATATCACCCCGCCTGCCGCTTTGAGAATAGTTCCAGGCTTTTTCGATATCCTCTTCGGATTTGACTGTTGACTGACCCTTGCCTGATGAGCTCATCAGCGGTTTTACAACACAGGGAATTCCAACCTCCCTGACTGCCGTTTGTAACTCTTCAAGAGAAGCTGCGTAACGATACCTGGCAGTCCGAAGGCCAAGCTCGATTGAAGCCAGATCACGAATGGCTTTCCGGTTCATGGTGAAGTTGGCGGCACGAGCCGAAGGGACGACCTGTATCCCTTGCTTTTCATAATCGTAAAATCTCTCAGTACGAATGGCTTCGATTTCAGGCACAATGATATCAGGCTTATGCCGGGAAACGATTGTATCAAGAGCCGTGCCATCAAGCATATCAATCACTTCACGCTCATCGGCCACCTGCTGCGCCGGCGCATTATCGTAGCTGTCCACAGCGATCACATAGTGCCCGAGACGTTTTACAGCAATAACAAATTCCTTTCCCAGTTCCCCGCTGCCCAGCAGCATGATTTTTTTCGACATTCTTTTTGTGTTATCGTTTAAAGCTTGGCGTTTACCTAAGATTCCATGCTCAATAAGGGAGAATAACTGCGTTATCAGCTCGATATTTGAGTTGGATCGACCAATTTGATTTTCCCTCGCTTCAATATTTGCCACACTGACTTGTAATATGACGTATCTCTTTTTTCGGACCAATCAAACCACAAAAAAAATACAGGTCTTTCGTCACACAATCTCCCGCAACTGACGATGGAGGTCTTTGCGTGAAAGAGCGTACATATGAACATAGAGCAGATTGAACATGAGAACGGCTGAGCGCAACCGGGGTGCGCGAATTGCCCGTTTCAAGGCGTTCTGTACCGTGAAGACCCTACTGGTCAGCGTCGTATAGCTTGGGATGAACTCTTGGAGCGGGATGCGCTGGGGTTTATAAAGCATCTCCTGACCCCATGAAAACCTGAAGGCATCATGATCATCCTTTGAGTGAAGCAAACGACCTTCATGAGCAAGACGATCAAAGACTCCGGTACCGGGAATCGGGCGAAGCAGATTGATGCCAGGCACATCAATGCCGGTCTCCTCGATAAACGCCTCAATCCTGCCGGGCAGGTCAAGGGTATCCTCATCAAGGCCATAAATAAAACTGCCATAGACGCAAATGCCTGCTTGACGTATATTTTTTATGCACTCCACCTGACGGCTTGAAGGGTTATGAAATTTCTGATGGGCATGGTTACTGCCATCGTCGAGGCTTTCAATTCCAACAAGAAGAGCACCGCACCCTGAACGGGAAAAAGCTTCCAGCAATTTCGGTTTTTCCCCCAGTGCCGTTGTGGCCTGCCCTACCCAGTTGATTCCAAAGGGTATAAGTTCAGTGAACAGTTTTTCCGCATAGGAATCGTCGGCATTGATCGTATCGTCCAGAAAGAAAAATATTCTTTTATCCTGTTTGAGAAATGCTTCAACCTCCCTGAGAACCGATGGAATGCTCCTGTGCCGAAGCTTGTGGCCGTTCATGACATGCACATTGCAAAAATCGCAGCTGTATGGGCACCCACGGGTAGTCTGCACTACATTGGTGGTAAAATAGTTTTGGATATCAAGCGCATATTTGTCAACAAAACGATCAACTGAAAGATCAGGAAACGATGCAACACTGTACTCAGCTTTCAAACTATCACTGAGAAGGTCTTCCTGCACGTGTGTCCAGATATCGTCAGCCTCCCCGATAACCAGTACATCGGCATGATCGCGGCACTTTTCAGGAAATATGGTCACATAAGGGCCGCCAAGCACAACTTTTATCCCTTTTGAACGAAGCGCACGGGCAAGTTCAAATGCAGGCTTCACCGCCCCGGTCTGCACGCTGATGCCGACTAGATCCCAGGGACAGTCGAGGGGGATTTTTTCGAAACGAAGATCACAGATGGTCTGACTCACGCCGGGCACCCTTTGAGAACTGAGAATCATCAAAGCAAGAGGGGGAATGGCAAACTGCGCACGCCGGATAACATTACTCAAAACACTGTCCTTCAGTGAACTGAAAAAACTTTGTTCTGAAGAGGCTTTGTCCAAAAGAGACGTTCCGTCAACACCACTGTCAGCCTGAATAAAAACGAGCAGTACCTGCCTGTCATGTTCCATATCGCCCTTCATCAGTTAATTCTGCCTGTACGTGCAAGTTCCTGCAGTTTTTTCAGCTCAAGCAGTGCCTCAATCGGGGTGAGTCGATCAAGTTCGATAGACTCAAGAGCGTTGCGGAGAAGAGCATCAGACTCTTCAAAAAGGCTGATCTGCAGACTTTTGATTTTTGGTGGACGGTTCGTGGGTATTTCAATGTCGCGCTTCTCCATCCCTGCAAGAATCTCTTTAGCACGGGAGATGACTTCAGCAGGCATTCCAGCCATTTTAGCCACCTCGATACCGTAACTGTTGTCAGTGGAACCCCTGACAATCTTCCGTAAAAAAACAACACTGTCGGCAGTTTCGACGACAGTGGCGTTGTAATTTACAACACCTGGAAGACGGGTTTCGAGTTCGGCAAGCTCATGGTAATGCGTTGCGAACAAGGTCCTGGCCTGAATGGAATGGGATATATATTCGCTCATTGACCATGCTATCGACATACCATCAAACGTGCTGGTTCCCCTTCCAATTTCATCAAGCAGCAGCAGGCTGCTGGTCGTAGCGTTGTTGAGAATACTTGCCGCTTCATTCATTTCCACAAGAAAGGTGCTTTCACCGGAGGTTATGTTGTCCGAAGCGCCAACCCGTGTAAAAATCCTGTCCACAAGCCCGATTTCAGCCCGCTCGGCCGGAACAAAACTTCCAGCCTGCGCAAGCAGCACAATAAGGCCTGTCTGGCGCAAAAACGAACTTTTTCCAGCCATATTCGGGCCGGTTATGATCAGCATTTTCTGCTTTTCATCCATCAAACAGTCATTCGGTACATATTGCTCATCGGCACTCATCATTCTTTCAAGTACCGGATGACGACCATTGACGATAACAAGTTTTTCATGCCCCCTGATCTCGGGTTTGCAATATCCGTATTCGGCGGCAGAGAGTGCAAAGGAGCAGAGCGAATCTATTTCGGCAATAATAACAGCATTTTCCTGTATGTCAGAAGCGTGCTCAGCTATCATTGCACAAAGATCATGGAAAAGCTGAACCTCAAGAATCAGGCTTTTTTCTTCGGAATTGAAAATTTTTGCCTCATACTCTTTTAACGCAGGAATAGTATAACGTTCAGCATTGACAAGTGTCTGCTTTTTTTCATAATAAGCAGGCACCTTATCGCGATTCGCATGGCTTATTTCGATATAGTATCCGAAAACCTTATTGAAACTGACCTTAAGCGATGAAATCGACGTGCTTGCCCGTTCCTGCTGCTGAATCTCCATAAGACGGTCCTTAGCCGTGGAAGCAATAGAGCGAAGCTCATCAAGATCAGCATGATAGCCTATACGGATATAACCCCCGTCACGCATTGATGCACCTGACTCAGGATCAATAGCCTCCTCAATACGCCCGGCAAGTTCCTGGAGAGGACTTAACGAAGCTGCAAGCATACGAAGCCTCGCCGAATCTGCATCGTCAAGCAGTTCCTTAAGGAGAGGAATGACTGAAAGTGAAAAACCAAGCTGACGGACCTCCCTTGGAATAGTGCGGAAAGTTGCAATACGAGAAAGCGAGCGCTCAAGATCATTGATTCCTGATAACTGTTCAGCGAGGCAATCCCGCAATACCTTCAACTCAGCAAGTTCTTCAACTGCATCAAGGCGCATCTGGATATCTTCAACTCTCTTCAGCGGCCTCTGCAGCCATCGGCGGATAAGGCGCGCACCCATAGGATTTCGTGTACGGTCCATCACTTGGAGAAGACTGCCATTCAGTGTGCCATCCTGCATTGAAGAGATAATTTCAAGATTCCTCTTGGTCTGCAGATCGAGCGTCATATACTCACTGCTGTGCAACTCACCGATCCGGGTAATATAAGCAAGGCTGTTCTGCCGGGTCTCCTCAAGATATTGAAGAATAACACCCGCGGCCACTTTGCCTGCACGGTTCCCCTCTATGCCAAACCCTTTGAGGGAGTGCGTCTTGAACTGCCGTAATAAAACCTCCTGCGTCTGATCTTCAGTGAACATCCATGCATCAAGTTCAGAAACAAGAGTCTCACGAGAGAGCACTTGTTTCAACTGTTCAGACCGTTCTCTCGCGGCAGCAGAAACCAGGACTTCCGACGGGTGAAGCGAAAGGATAAAATCAGGGAGCTCATCGGGCTGAAACGAAGCAATTCTGAATTCTGCTGTCGTTACGTCAATAAAGGCAACACCGGCAAATAGCATCCTGCCCTCTTTGAGATAAGCAACAGCACAAAGATAGTTGTTGTGGCGATCATCAAGAATCTTGTCGCTGTAGGTAATGCCAGGGGTAACAATATCAGTAATTTCACGACGGACAATCCCCTTGGCCGAGGCGGGATCTTCAACCTGGTCGCAAATCGCAACCTTGAATCCTTTTTTGACAAGTTTGGCAATGTACCCTTCACTTGCATGATGAGGAAATCCGGCCATCGGTATTTCAGCAGAACGCTTTGTCAAAACAATATTCAATGCGGCTGATATCTGACAAGCATCGTCAAAAAAAGTTTCATAAAAATCACCGACTCTGAAAAGCAGCAAAAAATCGGGGTAGCGTTCTTTTACCTCCAGATACTGGCGCATCATTGGAGAATGCTCTTTCTGCGCAATACCCTCTTCTCTGCTCATTGTGTAATAATCAGTTATTAAACCCGTTAAACCTGAACAACAACACCAGCTTCAAGAAAAAGAAGCTGCTGCAGCTCAACTTAATAAACAATATCCGGAATTGCGCTCTTACGCTTGACATGTGGTATAGAAAAAAGTATGTTCAGGAAGAAGTTTGCGGGGTAATGCTTCGAATTTTGAACCTATGTTTTTTCATACAATACTGCGGTTTCTGCACATCGTATGTTTTGCTTCCTGGTTTGGCACTGTCATGGCATCGCTCTTCTTCCTGAAAGCCGTTGAAAGCAAACTTACAGGCAATAACGGCAACCACACAGAGTTTGCTGCGCTTCTAAAGCGGTTTATAAAACTGGAAACAAAGGTTGCAGACGTTGCTGTCATTGGAGTAATCCTCTCCGGCATCATGCTTGCCGTTTTTTACCATGGATGGACAATCTGGGTTTTTGTAAAATCACTTCTTATCGTTCTTCAGGTTGCCCTGACCATCGGTTATATAATACGTTCTGTCCGCATCCTCTCCTATCCATGTTCGAAGTCAGAGTATGCAAGCTGGTACCGTCTCTTTGGAATTTCTCTCACCATGTTTGCACTGGTGCTCATTGTCACCTTTTTTCTTCTTTGAAGCCAGCAGAACTATATGCGCTTTGGAATTTGATTTTCAGGTAATTAATACTATATTTGAGACCTTTATCACTAAAATATTTGTACACGATGCAGGCCCTGATCAAGATTTCCGATAAACAATTTCTGGTAAAACAGGGGGATAGGCTTTTCGTCCCTAAACAAACAGCTGCAATTGGCGATACCGTGGCCATCACATCCATAGCTGCAATTGACGGAGCCAACACTGTTTTGAACCCTGCCGGCAGCATTCAGGCAAAAGTTCTGGGTCATGTCAAAGATGACAAGGTCATCGTTTTCAAGAAAAAACGCAGAAAACGCTACCAGTCAAGAAACGGTCACCGTCAACAGATGACTCAGATCGAAATTATTTCGCTTTAAACAAAATTCAGGTTCTTTAACGTTAATTTTTTCTCATGGCTCATAAAAAGGGTGGCGGGTCGACAAAAAACGGTCGCGACAGTAATCCGAAATATCTCGGAGTTAAAGCTGCAGGTGGCTCAACTGTAGCTGCAGGCACAATCATTGTTCGTCAGAGAGGTACCGTTATCAAGCCGGGCGACAATGCCGGATTAGGACGCGATCATACAATATTTGCTCTTATTGATGGTGTCGTTACCTTCCGCAACGGACGCAATAACAAGAAACAGGTCAACATCCTCCCTTGCTAATATTAGCGCAAATGAAATAAGCCTGTATGAAATAAAAGCTGCCTTTTTTCAGGCGGCTTTTTTTATTATAAGGTCATTATATGGTCTACTATGACAAGAACTTCTGAACACTATAAATAAATTTACCTCTTATGAAAATCACCGTTATCGGAGCAGGAAATGTTGGAGCGACTGCTGCTCTTCGCATTGCTGAAAAACAGCTCGCAAAAGAAGTTGTTCTGATTGACATCGTCGAAGGAGTTCCACAAGGCAAGGCTCTTGACATGTATGAATCAGGACCCGTCGGTCTTTTCGATACACATGTTTCAGGTTCAAATGACTACAAAGATTCCGTTGACTCTGATATTGTCCTGATTACTGCCGGACTTGCAAGAAAACCCGGTATGTCAAGAGAAGATCTCCTGATGAAAAATGCCTCAATTATCAAGGAAGTCACAATCCAAGTCATGAAATACTCACGGAATCCGATTATCGTGATGGTTTCAAACCCACTTGATGTGATGACCTATGTTGCCCAGAGAACAAGCGGACTACCGAAAGAACAGGTTATCGGTATGGCCGGTGTTCTTGACACTGCACGCTTCAAAAGCTTTATTGCTGAGGCATTGGATGTTTCCATGCAGGATATCAGTGCATTGGTACTCGGGGGACACGGTGACTCAATGGTACCAGTAGTGAAGTATACCAATGTCGCCGGTATACCGCTAACTGAACTGTTACCACAGGATAAAATCGATGCACTTGTAGAACGGACAAGAAATGGAGGTATTGAAATTGTAAACCATCTGAAAACCGGCTCTGCATTCTATGCACCGGCTGCTTCCGCCGTAGAGATGATTGAAGCAATCGTCAAAGACCGCAAGCGTATTATCCCCTGCACAACCCTTCTTGAAGGTCAGTACGGAATCGACAATGTTTTTTGTGGTGTCCCGGTCAAACTCGGCAAATGCGGCGTTGAGCAGGTTCTTGAAATCAACCTTTCTCCTTCTGAACTTGAGGCCCTGCAGCAATCTGCTGCCATCGTTCAGGAAAACTGTAAAAGCCTTGCAACGTTACTCGGATAAGCTCTGAAAAATTATCATGAAAAAAGCGGCTGTAAAGCCGCTTTTTCATGATCAGATGTCCCCCATTACATCTGATCAATCTCACTGGCGTGAGAAGTTACAACAGTATAATTACAACTATCGCGCCAAAATAGTAAAAGGCTCAATCAATATATCTACTAACTAAATATATTACAATAAGTTCAAATAAATATTAATACCTAAACTGAGCTATTCGAAAAACGGTACCTCTTTCAAGGACAGAAATACAAAAAAGAAAGGCAACAAAGCAAAATTATAGCTTTACAGC